>JAWLDH010000005.1:0-265868 GCA_041686745.1 Rhodospirillaceae bacterium
GCTGGTGTTCGAGCCGATCGCCGCCCGCCTGGACGCCCTGATGCCGGTCAAGCAGGCCCCGGACATGAGCCGCTTCCTGCTGTCGCCCATGCCGGGCCTTTTGGTCGCCGTCAAGGTGGTCGAGGGCCAGGAGGTCAAGGCCGGCGAGATGCTCGCCGTGGTCGAGGCCATGAAGATGGAAAACGTCCTGCGCTGCGAACGCGACGCCACCGTCAAAAAGGTCCACACCGCCGCCGGCGCCAGCCTGGCCGTCGACCAGATCATCATCGAGTTCGAATAAGCGAGGTTTGCCATGCATTTCCCCCTGCTGAGCGAAGCCTTCCCGAAGACCACGGTGGTCAAGATCGCCGCCGTCGTCCTCGGTACCCTGCTGCTGACCGCGTCTGCCAAGGTGCAGGTGCCGTTCTGGCCCGTGCCGATGACCATGCAGACCGCCGTGGTGCTGATCCTCGGCATGGCCTACGGCTGGCGCCTGGGCGCGGCGACGGTCGCGCTGTACCTGATGCAGGGTCTGGCCGGGCTGCCGGTGTTTGCCGGGCCGATGGCTGGACCGGCCTATCTGATGGGGCCGACCGGCGGTTATCTGGTCGGTTTCCTGGCCGCCGCCGTCGTCGTCGGTGGTCTGGCCGAGCGCGGCTGGGATCGGTCCTGGGTGCGCGCCACGGCCGCCATGGCGCTTGGCCATGCGGTGATCTTTGCTTTCGGCGTGGCCTGGCTGAGCGTTCTGTTCGGCGTCGAGAAGGCGGTTGCCGTCGGCCTCGCGCCGTTCTGGGCCGCCACCTTGCTCAAGACCGCGCTCGGGGTCGTGGTGGTGAAGGCCGCCTGGTCCCTGGCCGGCCGGACCGGAAAGCTCTGATGGACGATCTTCTGGACGGATACCGTCGGTTTCGCAGCGGCCGTTTCCCGGAGCAGCAGACCAACTTCCTGCGACTGGCCCGCGACGGCCAGGCACCGGGAGCCATCGTCATCGCCTGCTGCGACTCCCGCGTCGATCCTCAGATGATCTTCGACGCCGGACCGGGTGATCTGTTCGTCATCCGCAACGTCGCCAACCTGGTGCCGCCGTACGCCCGCAACAAGGATTACCACGGCACCAGCGCCGCGCTGGAGTTCGGCGTGGCGGTGCTGGAGGTTCCCAAGATCGTGGTCCTGGGCCATGGCCGCTGCGGCGGAGTGCGGGCGCTGCTGGCCTCGGAAGGGGAGGAGGTGGGCGACTTCATCGGCCCGTGGATGAACATCGCCGACGCCGTGCGCCGCCGCCATCCGCGCCAGCCCGACGGGTCGGTCGATGCCGCCACCCTGACTGCGGCCGAACTCGACGTCATCCGCGTGTCGCTCGCCAACCTGATGACGTTCCCGTTCGTCCGCGACCGCGTCAAGACGGGCACCCTGAAACTGCACGGCTGCTCGTTCGACGTCGGACTTGGCCGCCTGCTGGTCCTCGACCCCAAGAGCGGGGAATTCATCCAGGCCGAAGACGACGGCGTCCGCGTCTGACCGGGAATTCTAAAAGTGTGCTTGTGAGAGGCCTTCGCTGGGAACCGCGAAGGCCTTTTCTCTGGGGCCAGATGCGGGCTCTGCCCGCGCCCGCAAGGGGCCGAGCGGCCCCTTGACCCCGTGAGATGGGATCCTGCATCTCGCGCCGCAGGCAGACGCTTTCCCGATTTGATGCGCTGCGCGCGGTAAAGCGGTGGCCTTTGATGTGAACCACCGCCTGTGCTCATGCATCTTGGGCTGCCGCCCAAACACCTTTTTCTTCTTCAAGAAATAAGGGAGGTCTGGAGCGTAGCTCCAGGCCGGCGGCAGCCATCCGCGACAGCGGACCAATGCGTCAAGTTAAACGCAACCCGCTTTAGTGTCCCGCCGCCAGCTCCCGAGGTCCAGGAGGCCGCGCCTCCTGGCGGGCGCGGGCAGGGCCCGCAAACCTCAGGGCTTCCCGAAAATCCTTGATGACACCAAAAAAGAAGGCCGCCCGGTTGGGGGCGGCCTTCTGCTGGGGTGTGTGGTGTGGCGGTTTAGCTGACCGCGCGGCTCCACCAGCCGCGGCGGGGCTTGCGTTCGCCGCTTTCGGTGGTTTCGACCTCGGGCGGTTCGACGGCAACCGGTTCGGCTTCGCTGGCGGTTTCGACAGCGGGGCTTTCCTCGGCCGGCGCGGCCTGTTCGGCGACCGGGGTGTCCTCAGCCACAGTGGTTTCAGCCTCGGGCGCTTCGACGGCCGGTTCGTCGGCCTTCTTGGCGCGGCTGCGGCGACGCTTGGGCTTTTCCTCGGCCGTTTCGGCGGTTTCCGCTTCGGCGGCGGCCGGAGTGGCCTTGGCGCGGCTGCGGCGCGGCTTGGGGGCCGGTGCCGGTTCGGCCTCAGCTTCCACCGGAGCAGCCTCGACCGCAGCAGCTTCCACCGGCGCGGCTTCCACCGGCGCGGCTTCCAGGGGCGCGGCTTCCAGGGGCGCGGCCTCGGTCGGAGCTTCCAGCGCGGCCGGGGCCGGGGCCTGGGCCACGACTTCGGGCTCGGCTTCGCCATCGGCCTTCTTGCGGCGCACGCGGCGACGCTTGGGCTTCTGGCCGGAGGCTTCGGCGGCGGCTTCGCGACGGCTGAGCGCGGCGGCGGGCTGCACGGCAGCCGGCACACTGGCGTCAACCGCGGCAGCTTCGACGGCTTCGCCATCGCCCTGCGGAGCTTCGGCTTCGGCCACGGCGGCCTCGCTTTCACTCAGCATTTCCGTGGCTTCGGAGCCGTCGGCATTGCGCCGCCGGCGGCGACCACCGCGACGCGAACGGCGGCGGCGCTTGCCCTCGCCGTCGGCGGTGGTGTCGGTGTCGCCTTCGGCGCTGACGCCAGCGGTTTCTTCTTCGTCGTCGCCGGACGCTTCGGTGCCTTCCTCGAGGACTTCTTCCTCGGCGCTCATGGCGCCATCGGTCGCGCTTTCGCCGGCTTCAAGGGCCTCGCCGGGACGCCGACGACGCTTGCGGCGCTTGCGGCGCTTGCGGCCGTCGCCTTCGGAGGTGTCGGCCGCGACTTCGACGGTCTCGACCGTCTCGGCCTCGGCGACGTCCTCCTCGGTCAGGTCCTCGGCCTCGGCGGCCGGGTCGACGATTTCCATCTCGCGCTCCACGCCGGGCAGCGGCGGGGCGACGGTGCCCTTGACGCGTTCCATGCGGTAGTCGGGCGGGATCAGGCTGTCATCGCCGAGCAGGAACACCTGGAAGCCGTAGCGGGCCTCGATGTCGGCCAGGGCGGACCGCTTGTTGTTGAGGATGTACAGGGCCACCGGGGTCGCCACCGACACGGTGATTTCGGTCGAGCGGCGGCGCACGCCCTCTTCCTCGATCACGCGCAGGATGTGCATGGAGGCGCTTTCGACCGAGCGCACCATGCCGGCCCCGCCGCAATGCGGGCAGGTTTCGAAGCTGGTTTCCATCAGCGACGGACGCAGGCGCTGACGCGACAACTCAAGCAGCCCGAAGTGGCTGATGCGGCCCATCTGGATGCGGGCGCGGTCCTGCTTCAGGGCCTCCTTGAGGCGGCGCTCGACCTGGGCGTTGTTGCGCGACTCCTCCATGTCGATGAAGTCGATCACGATCAGCCCGGCGAGGTCGCGCAGGCGCAACTGGCGGGCCACCTCGTCGGCGGCCTCCAGGTTGGTCTTGAGCGCCGTTTCCTCGATGTGCCGTTCCTTGGTGGCGCGGCCCGAGTTGACGTCGATGGCGACCAGCGCCTCGGTCTGGTTGATGACCACGTAGCCGCCGGACTTGAGCTGCACGGTCGGGCTGTGCATGGCGTCAAGCTGGCTGTCCACCTGGTAGCGGTGGAACAGGGGCATCACCTCGTCGCGGTAGGGCTGGACCTTCTTCGCGTGGCTGGGCGTCATGACCTTCATGAAGTCCTTGGCCGCGCGATAGCCCTCCTCGCCGTCCACCAGCACTTCCTCGATGTCCGAGGAATAGATGTCGCGGATGGCGCGCTTGATGAGGTTGGCTTCCTCGTGGATCAGGGCCGGCGCACGCGATTGCAGCGTGGTGTCGCGGATCTGGGTCCAGGTGCGGGTCAGGTAGTCGTAGTCGCGCTTGATCTCGACCTTCGAGCGTTCCTGGCCGGCGGTCCGCAGGATCACGGCCATGGACGGCGAAACGTCCAGGTCGGCCATGATTTCCTTGAGACGGCGGCGGTCCTGCACGTTGGTGATCTTGCGCGACACACCGCCGCCCTTGCCCGTGTTGGGCATGAGCACGCAGTAGCGGCCGGCCAGGCTGAGGTAGGTCGTCAGGGCCGCGCCCTTGTTGCCGCGCTCTTCCTTGACCACCTGCACCAGCATGATCTGCCGGCGCTTGATGACTTCCTGGATCTTGTAGTTGCGGATGTTGCGGGTGCGCTGGCGGGGGGACATTTCCTCCGCCTCGTCGCCGCCGACGGTCTCCACGCCTTCATTGTCGCCGTCTTCGCCGTCGTCCGAGTTGTTCTCGGCCTCTTCGGCCATCAGCGCCTGACGGTCGGCCACCGGGATCTGGTAATAGTCCGGGTGGATTTCGCTGAACGCCAGAAAGCCGTGCCGATTGCCGCCGTATTCAACGAAGGCGGCCTGCAGGGACGGTTCTACGCGGATGATCTTGGCGAGGTAGACGTTTCCTTTGAGCTGCTTCTTTGTGGACGTCTCGACGTCGAGTTGTTCAAGCCGGGTGCCGTTCACGACGACAACCCGAGTTTCCTCGGGGTGCGTCGCGTCGATGAGCATACGCTTGGCCATATAACGTGTATCTCCGTGTCGCCACGCCGCGGGCGCGCAAGGCGATCAACCGCGGGCGCGAAGTCATGCCAGCGAGGCCGGCGGCGCCGCACACGGCTGGTAGAACGCACGAAAAAACGTCACCGGCGCCGCGCGAGGCGGGGCCGGGGAACGTGGAAGGTGCATCTGTCAGGCCGAGGGGCTGCACGTCTGTGCCTCGAATTCGAGTGTGGTTTGGGTCGTCAGAGCGGCGTCGCGCCGCAATGGCGTCGAATAGGGCCACCAGTGTTGTTCGACCGTGGCCCCGTCACGCGACGGGGATGGGCCGGACACCCGGCGCGTCTCCTGCCGATGCCACCGGTCCGATCATCAAACAAATATCGGCCCGAGGAGGGGAAGAAGGGCAGCGCGCGTTTTGCGCTGGCGGCGGAAATTCGCAATGACACCATACCCGTGCCGCCGCCAATCCACAACGGTTCTTTACCGGGGCTGTCCGCGCCCTCTGGTTGCTCGCCTCCGCCCCGTCGGTGGAGCTTGACGGGATGGGGGCGGGACCGGCTTCACTTGCACTGCGAATCCGTTTGCGCGAAACTGGCCTTAACCGAAAAGTATTGCGACGCGGGATGGCGGGTAAAGACATGAGCGGGGCGGGGCACGAACCGCAGAACGATGGACGCAAGCAGACGGAGGCGGTGACCTCCGTGGCCGATGGATCCGTGCGCCTTCTAGCGCGTCGGGGCGTCTTGGGCGGCCTGGCCTGCGCCGCCGGAGCGCTGCTGTGGTCGCGCACCGCGTCGGCGCTGTCGGCGCTGGGGGTGCGGCTGGGCGACCACGGCGGGTTCGTGCGCGTGGTGCTCGACCTGTCGGAGTCCGTGCCGTTCAGCCTGTTCACCCTGGCCGAGCCCTATCGCGTCGTCATCGACCTGCCGGAAATGGAATGGGCGTTCCGCGAGCAGGGCGTGTTCGGCGGCAACGGCATGGTGCAGGCGGTGCGCTACGGCCTGTTCCAGCCGGGCAATTCGCGCGTCGTGCTCGATCTCGGCCGTCCGGCGGCGGTGCGCAAGGCGTTCCTCCTGCCGCCCGGCGGGGGCAACGGATGGCGCTTCGTGCTGGATCTGGCAGAGGCGTCGCCGGCCGAGTTCCTGCGCGCCGCCGGCCCCGGCAACCGCATCGGCAGCCCCGACTGGAAGGGCGTGGCGGCGCAACCGCAGCCGCAGGAGGTCGCCGTGCAGGTCCCCCAGGACCCGCGCGACATGCCCAACCGCAAGCCGGTGATCGTGCTCGACCCCGGCCACGGCGGCGTCGATCCCGGTGCGGTGGGCGTCTCGGGCGTCTATGAAAAGAACATCACGCTGGCCGCTGCGCGCGAGTTCCGCGCCCTGCTGGAGCGCACCGGCCGCTATACCGTCCATCTGACGCGCGACCGCGACGTGTTCCTGCGCCTGCGCGACCGCATCGGCGTGGCGCGGCGCCATGGCGCGGACCTGTTCGTGTCCATCCATGCCGACTCGATCAAGAACCCGTCGGTGCGCGGCCTGTCGGTCTACACGCTGTCGGAAAACGCATCGGACGGCGAGGCGCATTCGCTGGCCGAGGCCGAAAACAAGGCCGACATCATTGCCGGCATCGACCTGTCCCACGAAAGCGCCGAGGTCACCAACATCCTCATCGACCTGGCGCAGCGCGAGACGATGAACCTGTCGGCCCGCATGGCGCAGGTGGTGATCGGGGAGTTGCAGCGCGAAACCACGTTGCTGCCGCGCTCGCACCGCTTCGCCGGGTTCGCCGTGCTCAAGGCGCCGGACGTGCCGTCGGTCCTGGTCGAGTTGGGATACCTGTCGAACCGGGACGAGGAACGCCTGCTGCGCACCGCGTCCTACCGGGAAAAGCTGGGCCGTGCCTTCGTTCGCGCGGTCGATCAGTATTTCGAGGCGAAGCAGAAAGCCAGCCGCTAGACCTTCCGGATTTCCGCTTCATAATGCGGCCATCTTTGGTCCGTATTCGGGGGCATTGGCCTGGGGCCTGCCTCCATGCCTCCGGGGGCCGGGGGAACAAGCGGCCCCATGGCATCGTTGTTCAGACATAATCCTTTAGGGGCCTTCACGCCGTCATGCTCAGGTTTCTGGTGATTACCCTCAGCGTCGTCTTCCTGCTGGCAGTGGCCGGAGTGGGGGCGGTGGGTTATGTGTTCTGGCACTTCGGGCGCGGACTGCCCGATTATCGCCAGTTGGCCGATTACGAGCCGCCGGTGACCACCCGCCTCTATGCGGGCGACGGGCGCCTGATCACGGAATACGCCACGCAGCGCCGCGTCTTCGTGCCGCTGTCGGCCATTCCGCGGCCGGTCATCGCGGCGTTCCTGTCGGCTGAGGACAAGTCGTTCTTCACCCATCCGGGCCTGGACTACCAGGGCCTGGCACGCGCCGTCATCACCAACATCAAGAACCTGGGCGCCAACCGCCGTCTGGTCGGCGCGTCGACCATCACGCAGCAGGTGGCCAAGAACTTCCTGCTGACCAACGAGGTGTCGATCGACCGCAAGATCAAGGAAGCCATCCTCGCCCTGCGCATCGAGCAGACGTTCTCCAAGGAACATATCCTCGAGCTGTACCTGAACGAGATCTATCTCGGCATCGGCAGCTATGGCGTGGCCGCCGCGGCCATGAACTATTTCAACAAGTCGCTCGACGAGCTGACCCTGCCCGAGGTCGCCTATCTCGCCGCCCTGCCCAAGGCGCCCAACAACTACCATCCCGTCCGCCGGCACGAGGCCGCCGTGGAGCGCCGCAACTGGGTGATCGGCCGCCTCATGGAGGAAGGCTACATCACCCCCGAACAGGCCGCCGAAGCGCGCGAGGCGCCGCTGCGCACGCGGTCGCGCGATGAGATGGAGTATGTGCGCGGCGGCGGCTACTTCGCCGAGGAAGTGCGCCGCGAGCTGGTCGAGACGTTCGGCGAAAAGACGCTCTACGAGGGCGGTCTGGCCGTCCGCACCACGCTGCAGCCGCAGCTTCAGGCCTACGCCAACAAGGCCCTGGTCGCCGGCCTGATCGATTACGATCGCCGCCATGGCTGGCGCGGGGCGCTCGGCACCATGAACGCCGGCACCGACTGGGTGCAGCCGCTGGCCTCGGTGCCGCGGCCCGAGGGGGCGCCCGACAGCTGGACGCTGGCCGTGGTGCTTCAGGCGTCGGCCGACGAGGCGCAAATCGGCCTGCCGTCCGGCGCCTCGGCCCGCATTCCGTTCGCCGAACTGAAGTGGGCGCGCCCGTGGCTGGAGGGCCAGCGCTTCGGCGCCGCGCCCAAGAAGGCCTCGGACGTGCTCAAGAGCGGCGACATCGTACTGGTCGAGAACGTCGAGAAAAGCGGGGACGGCAAGACGACCTATCCGGCCGACACCTACGCCCTGCGCCAGATCCCGGCGGTCAATGGCGCCCTGGTGGCGCTGGATCCGCACACCGGGCGGGTGCTGGCCATGGCCGGCGGTTTCTCGCAGGAAATGTCGCAGTTCAACCGGGCGACCCAGGCGCTGCGCCAGCCCGGCTCGGCCTTCAAGCCGTTCGTCTATCTGGCGGCCCTGGAAAACGGCTACACCCCGTCGACCCTGGTCCTCGACGCGCCGTTCGTCTACGACCAGGGGCCGGGGCTGCCCAAGTGGAAGCCCAAGAACTACTCGGGCGAGTACTACGGCCCGACCACGTTGCGCATCGGGGTCGAGGCGTCGCGCAACCTGATGACCGTGCGCCTGGCCCAGGCGGTCGGCATGGAGAAGGTCGCCGCCAAGGCCAAGACCTTTGGCATCGACCCCAACTTCCCGGAGCTGCTGGCCGCCTCGCTGGGTTCCGGCGAGACCACCGTCCTGCGGATGGCTGCCGCTTACGGGATGCTGGCCAACGGTGGGCGGCGCATCACGCCGACCATGATCGACCGCATCCAGGATCGCACCGGCGCCACCATCTACAAGCACGACGCGCGGCCCTGCGAGGGCTGTGCCGACGTGTTCTGGACCGGGCAGCCCATGCCGCAGTTGCCTGACGTGCGCGAACAGATCGCCGACGCCCGCTCGGTCTACCAGATCGTGCACATCATGGAAGGCGTGGTCCAGAGCGGCACGGCGCGCCGCCTCAACAGCCTCGGCGTGCCGCTGGCCGGCAAGACCGGCACCACGAACGAGAGCATCGACGCGTGGTTCATGGGCTTCACGCCCGACCTGGTGGTCGGCGTGTTCGTCGGCTTCGACGAGCCCAAGTCCCTGGGCGCGCGCGAAACCGGGTCGTCGGTCGCCCTGCCGATCTTCCAGACCTTCATGACCGACGCCGTCAAGGACGTGCCGGTGCGCCCGTTCAGCGTGCCGCGCGGCATCCAGTTGGTGCGCGTCAACCACGACACCGGCCGCATCGCCATGCCCGGCGACAGCAAGGTCATCCTGGAAGCCTTCAAGACCGGCAATGTTCCGGTCGCCACCGCCGGGGCGGTCATCGACGGCTCGGCCCCGTTCGATTTCTCCAGCGCCGGAGACGATGATGCCCCGAGTGTGGTGATCGACGGCAACGGCACCATTTCGGAGCCGGCGAACCAGCCCTTCCGGCCCAGCACGCCAGTCCGCCGCGAAGCACCGCGCGCTGGCGGCCTTTATTAGCCATACGAGATAGCCGGTTGAGCCGAGCTTATTGAGACAGCCGGTTGAGCCGGCGGGCCGTTTGTCCTAGAACGGGCCTATCAAGCAAGACCAGACGCAAGAGGTAAAGTCACATGCGCGCCGAAGCGGAAACGATCACCCACGAGATCAGGCAGGCGATGACCCTGCTGAGGAGGCATCTTTGACTGGGAACCCGCCCTTCTCCGTCTCGATGAACTGAACGCCCAGGCCGAAGATCCGAACCTGTGGAACGACTCCGCCAAGGCCCAGAAGCTGATGACGGAGCGCAACCACCTGGAACACGCCATCACCGGGTATCGCAGCCTGGAAAGCAGCCTGGATGACGCCGTGACCCTGATCGAACTCGGCGAGGCCGAGGGCGACGAGGAAACGGTTCAGGAAGGCATGAGCCAGCTCAAGGCCCTGCAGGCCGAAGCCGCCAAGCAGCAGCTTGAAACCCTGCTGTCCGGCGAGGCCGACAGCAACGACTGCTACCTCGAAATCAACGCCGGCGCCGGCGGCACCGAGGCCCAGGACTGGGCCCTGATGATGCTGCGCATGTACACGCGATGGGCCGAGGCCCACAAGTACAAGGTCGAGATCGTCGAGGAGAGCGGCGGCGAAGAGGCCGGCATCAAGTCCGCCACCCTCCAGGTGACGGGCCACAACGCCTATGGCTGGCTGAAGACGGAAAGCGGCGTTCACCGCCTGGTGCGCATCTCGCCGTACGACAGCTCGGCCCGCCGGCACACCTCGTTCAGCTCGGTGTGGGTCTATCCGGTGGTCGATGACACCATCACCATCGACATCAATCCGGCCGATTGCCGCATCGACACCTACCGCGCCTCGGGCGCTGGCGGGCAGCACGTCAACCGGACGGACTCGGCGGTGCGCATCACCCACATGCCTTCGGGCATCGTGGTCGCCTGTCAGGCCGAACGGTCGCAGCACAAGAACCGCGACACGGCGTGGAAGATGCTGCGCGCCCGTCTGTACGAGGCCGAACTGCAACGCCGCGAGGCGGAGTCCCAGGCCCTGGCGGACAGCAAGACCGACATTGGCTGGGGTCACCAGATCCGCTCCTACGTCCTGCAGCCCTACCAGATGGTCAAGGATCTGCGGACGTCGGTGGAGACGTCGGACACCGCCGGCGTCCTGAACGGCGACCTCGACCAGTTCATGGCGGCCGCGCTGGCATCGCGCATCCAGGGCACGGCTGACAAGGAAGACGCCTGACGGTGACAGCCAATAGCGCAGTGGTTGCGGCGTTGGTCCTGGCCAGCGTGCTTGCGGCGGCATACGGAGCCGTGTTCCTGGCGCTGTACGGCCTGCAAAGGTCAATGATCTTCAAGCCCGACCGTGGGGTGCCGTCGCGCCACGCGGCCGGGCTTGATGCCATGGACGAGGTGGTGCTGCGGACGGCCGACGGGTTTGACCTCGCCGCCTGGTACAGCCCGCCGCGACCCGGCCGGCCGACCGTGCTGTACTTCCATGGCAATGCCGGCAACCGGGGCTGGCTGGGCCACAAGGCACGGCCGTATCTGGAGGCCGGATACGGCCTGCTGCTGCCCGACTACCGGGGCTACGGCGGCAATGCAGGGGTGCCGACCGAGGACGGCCTGCGGGCCGATGCCCGCGCGGCGCTGGACTTCGTGCGCGCCCAGGGGGCTTCGGCGGGCGGCATCATCTATCACGGCGAAAGCCTGGGCAGCGGCGTGGCGGCCTGGCTGGCCTCGGTCGAGCCGCCGCGCGCGCTGATCATGGAGGCGGCGTTCACCTCCGTGCCGGCGCTGGCCGCCCGCCAGTATCCGTGGCTGCCGACCCGCATCGCCGTGCGCGACCGCTTCACGTCCCTGCGCCGTGTGCGGACGATCACCGTCCCCACCCTGTTCGTGCACGGCGTGAACGACACGCTGGTGCCGGTCGATCATGCGCGCACGCTGTTCCAGGCATCGGCGGCGGGCGTCAAGGACCTGTTCGTGCTGCCCGGCGGGTTGCACGCCGACCTTTATGATCACGGTGCCGACCGTTTGATCCTGGAGTGGCTGAGGGGTCTTCAGGACCATTGACGGTAGCTGGCGGTGGCGCATACTGAGGGCTGCGATTTTTACCCGCAGGTGCCGCCATGATTTCCGCCACCGGGTTTTCCAATGTGCCCGTCCTGTTTCCGTCCGGGAGCGGGGCAAGACCTGCCGCTGCGGCCAACGTGCCCAATTTGCGGGACGCTTGGGAAACCACGCACCGCGGACTCCAGGAAAAGATCCTTGCCGAGCGCCTGGACACCGTGGAGAAGATCGCCAACGCCCTGACGCCGCTGATGGTCAACGCCTATACGGGCGGCACGGCGCGGTCAGTGGCCGGCACTCTGGATGTCCTCGGCCGCGAGATGGAGGCCATCGTCCGACAGATGGGTGGCGAACTGAACCGCCAGAGGCGCAGCGCTGCCGCCGGAGGCGGTGCGGTGTCATCCGGCTTTCATGGCCTGATCGCCAAAACGGAGTGGAACTTGCGGCGCGTTGCAGGGATGCTGTTGGCGGTCAGCGCGTCCGACGAGGCGCCGCTTCCCGGCCGCAAGACAGCGCGCGAGATCGCCTTTGGGGCCGCCACGCCCCTGCGGGCCGCCTGGGGCACCCTCGACAGCCTGAAGGCCCGCTTCGCCGGAATGGGAATTTCCCGCGTTGATATGACGGCCTGACAGGCACCCCCTGGGAAAGTAAAAATTCACCGTCGTCGTGGGGCTTGTTCAATGCCGCCCCATTTCTGCATTTCGTTGTCCATCCTCTTTTACTTAGGTACGGCCGAGCCCATCTGAGGCGTCGTATGGATGGGAGCAATGGAATGTCGTCTGGAAAGCCGAGTCCGCCGGCGTGGGATATGAGGCACCTGCGTGCCGCCCTAGACGCTTCGGGGGTCGCTTTGTGGTCGTGGAATGTCGATACCGACGAGATCGTCATGGACGCATGCGCCTATCGTCTATGGGGGCTGACGGAAGGTGACGACGTCACCTTCGAAGATCTGTCCGCAATGATCCATCCTGAGGATATTGACCGGGTGAGGTCGGCCTTCGCGGCGACCCGCGCCGTCCTGGGACCCTACGAAACGGATTTCCGTATCGTGGTGGGCAGCGAAGTCCGGTGGATTTCCGCTCGGGGGAAAGGCAGCGACGCGGGTATGCAGGAGCGGAGCGTTTTCGGGATATTCCTTGATGTGACACAGCGCAAGCAGGCTGAAGAAGCCAGCGAACTGCTTTCGGGCGAGATGAGTCACAGGGTCAGAAATCTGTTGCAGGTTGCCTCCAGCCTTACCGCGATCACATCGCGCTCGGCCGCGACGGCGGAAGACCTGGTCCGCGACATCACCAGCCGGCTGAGCGCCCTGGGCCGCGCCCATGCCCTTGTCCGTCCCATTCCCGGCCAGAAGGTTACGGCGGTGCTGCTTGGTGATATTCTCACCGTCCTGCTGGCGCCTTACGAAAACACGAATGCCTTCAGCGAACGCATCCGGATTTCGGTGCCGAAGATGGGCATCGGAGAGGCCGCCACCACGACGCTGGCCCTGGTCGTTCATGAGCTGGCCACCAACTCTCTGAAATACGGGGCTCTTTCAACCGAAGATAGCACGATCGACGTGTCGTGCGGTCCCGTCAATGATCGTGAAATAGTTATCGTCTGGATGGAAAGGGGCGGCCCGACTGTCGCGCCGCCCACGGCACAAGCCGGTTTCGGCAGCAAGATGATCGTTCAGAGCGTGTCGCGCACCCTCGGCGGCTCCATCGATTTCGACTGGTCTCCGGAGGGACTGATTGCCACCTTGCGGGTCAACCCGGATTGCCTCACGAGATAGTGGCTGACGTGTCGCGTTCAGGGCTTGATCTCGATGGCGATGCCGTCGGGGATGCGGGACCACAGGTCTTCGATTTCAGCATTGGTGACGGCGATGCAGCCGTCGGTCCAGTCGCCGTCGCGGTGAATGGCGAGCGCCTTGGCGGGGTCAACGCCGTTGGGCAGGCCGTGGATGACGATGTCGCCGCCGGGATTCACGCCGCGGTGTGACGCCATGATGAGATCCCACGGCTCGGGATAGGAAATCGCCAGGGACAGGTGGAACCGGCTGTCGGGATTGCGCCCGGTGATCCAGTAAAGGCCTTCGGGCGTGCGTTTGTCGCCTTCCTGCTGCTTGGTGCCGACCGGGTTGAGGCCCAGGCGGATTTCATAGGTCTTGATGATCTCGCGGTCGCGCCACAGCGTCATGCGGCGGGCCGCCTTTTCCACCAGAACGTAATCGGCCTGCACGGTCGCGGGCGGCGGCGCAGGCGGGGCCGAGGTGGCCGAGGCCACGGCGGGAAGCGCGATCAGGAAGGCAAAGGCAAGAGCAAGCAGGCGCATGGTCGGTCGTCCCCATCCAAGGGTTCGACTGTAGCCGTTCCGGTTCTAACGTCTGGTAAACGGCCGGCCTCAACCCCGCCGTCGCCTCTCAAGCATGGCGTCGATGCTCCACGGCCCCGGCCCGGCGAACACCAGATACAGGAAGACGAAGCAGTACAGGATTGCGGCGTCGCCGGCGTTGTTGACCGGGAAGAAGTCCTGGGGCGCATGGGCGATCCAGTACGCGAACGCCATTTCGCCGGAGGCGACGAACGCGGCTGTCCGGGTGAACAGGCCCGGCACAAGCAGAACGCCGGTGATGAGTTCAATCAGCCCGGCCCACCAGGACAGCGTCGCGAATTCGGCGAACGCCCGCTCACCGCCCGGGAAGCCCAGCAGCTTCTGCGTCCCGTGCTCAAGGAAGATGAGCGCCGTCACGATCCGCAGGATGCTGAGAACCCGTGGCGCCCATAGTGTCAGCGTGTCGCTCATCGCCCGTCCTCCCGACGCCGTGCCGGCCGGAAATAGCCCGCACCGGCACGTAACGTCTGGGAGGGTATCGTCGTTTCAGAACCGCTTTGAGCGGACTACTTCGTTTTCCAGCCCGCCTTGGAGAACGCATCGGCCAGGGATCCGGGCGCTTCCACCTTGGGCTTGGCCTGCATCTTGGCCGGTGCCGGGGTGCGCGGTCCGGCCGAGCGGGGGCGCGCTTCCTTGGGGCCGGGTTCGTCGGACATGCGGCGCGTCAGGCTGATGCGTTTGCGCTGGGCGTCGACCTCCAGCACCTTGACGGTCACCACGTCGCCGGCCTTGACCACCTCGCGCGGGTCCTTGACGAACTTGTCGGCAAGGGCGGAAACGTGGACCAGGCCGTCCTGGTGGACGCCGATATCGACGAAGGCGCCGAAATTGGTGACGTTGGTCACGGTGCCTTCGAGGATCATGCCCGGTTCAAGGTCGGAGATCTTTTCCACCCCTTCGCGGAAGGTGGCGGTCTTGAATTCCGGGCGGGGGTCGCGGCCGGGCTTTTCCAGTTCGCGCAGGATGTCGGTGACGGTCGGCAGGCCGAAGGTGTCATCCACGAAGTCCGCCGCCCGCAGGCCGCGCAGGGTCTTCACGTCGCCGATCAGGCTGGCGATGTTGGTGTTGGCGGCCTTCATGATGCGCTGCACCACCGGATAGGCCTCCGGGTGCACGGCCGAGGCGTCGAGCGGCTCGGTCCCGCCGCGAATGCGCAGGAAGCCGGCGGCCTGCTCGAACGTCTTGGGACCGACGCCCTGGACCTTGAGGATTTCCTTGCGCGAGCGGAAGGCGCCATTGGCATCGCGGTGGGCCACGATGTTGCGCGCCATGGTGTCGCTCAGGCCGGCCACGCGGGCCAGCAGCGGGGCCGACGCCGTGTTGACGTCCACACCGACGGCGTTCACGCAGTCCTCGACCACGCCGTCAAGCGCGCGGTCCATCTTGGCCGGGCTGACGTCGTGCTGGTACTGGCCGACGCCGATGGCCTTGGGCTCGATCTTGACCAGTTCGGCCAGCGGATCCTGAAGGCGGCGGCCGATGGAGGCGGCACCGCGCAGGGTGACGTCCACGTCGGGCATTTCCTGCGCCGCGAAGGCCGAGGCCGAGTAGATCGAGGCGCCCGATTCACTGACCACCACCTTGGTCAGCGGCAGGTCCTTGGCGCGCTTGATGAGGTCGATGGCCAGCTTGTCGGTCTCGCGGCTGGCCGTGCCGTTGCCGATGGAAATGAGTTCCACCTTGTGCTTGCGGCACAGGCCCTCAAGCGTGTTGAGGCTCTGCTCCCACTGGCGGGACGGCTCGTGCGGATAGATGGTGGCGATGTCGACCAGCTTGCCGGTGGCGTCGAGCACGGCCACCTTGACGCCCGTGCGATAGCCCGGATCGAGCGCCAGGGTCGGCCGCGCGCCGCCCGGAGCGGCCAGCAACAGGTCGCGCAGGTTGGCGGCGAACACACGGATGGCCTCTTCCTCGGCCGCCTCGCGCAGGCGCCCCATGAGGTCCATTTCGATGTGCAGGGCGAGTTTCACGCGCCAGGTGAAGCGCGCCACCTCGGCCAGCCACTTGTCGGCCGGGCGGCCCCTGTCGACGATGCCGAAGCGGTGCGCCACCTTGCGTTCGCCGGGGCCGGGCTCGCGCGGGCTGGCCGGGTCCTCGGGATGGACCAGGGCGATGCGCAGGGCGCCTTCCTCGCGGCCCCGGAACATGGCGAGCGCGCGATGGCTCGGCGTGGTCTTGATCGGCTCGCGGTGGTCGAAGTAGTCGCGGAACTTGGCGCCGGTGGTTTCCTGGCCCTCGACCATGGTGGCGGTCAGGACGCCTTCGTTCCACAGGAACTCGCGCAGGGACCCGACCAGTTCGGCATCCTCGGCAAAGCGTTCCATGAGGATCTGCTTGGCGCCGTCCAGGGCTGCGGCGGCGTCGGGCACGGCCTTGATGTCGCCGTCCTCGGGCCGCAGGTACTTGGCGGCCTCGACCTGCGGGTCCAGCATGGGGTCGGCGAACAGGGCGTCGGCCAGCGGCTCCAGCCCCTGTTCCTTGGCAATCTGGGCCTTGGTGCGGCGCTTGGGCTTGAAGGGGAGGTAGATGTCCTCCAGCCGCGTCTTGGTGTCGGCCGCCGCGATCTGGGCGCGCAGGGCGTCGGTCAGTTTGCCCTGTTCGTCGATCGACTTCACGATGGCGCCGCGCCGGTCCTCTAGTTCCCGCAGGTAGCGCAGGCGCTCCTCCAGGGTGCGAAGCTGGGTGTCGTCCAGGCCGCCGGTCACTTCCTTGCGGTAGCGCGAGATGAACGGCACCGTGGCGCCGCCGTCCAGCAGTTCCACGGCGGCAACCACCTGTTCTTCACGGGCGGCGAGTTCCTGGGCGATGATGGCGGCAATCGACTTCATGGGGGCTGGCAACCTGACTGTTTCAGGAAAGGGGAGGCAGACTATACGGGGTCGTTCGCGCCTGTCGAGGGGCCCTCTATAAGGGGCGCGGGCTTGTAGCCGAAGGCACGGGCCATGAGGTTCGAGGGGACGTGCTTGAGGCGGTCGTTGTACCACTCGGCCGCCTCGTTGTACTCCGCACTGACTTTTTTCAGTCTGGCGGGCGGGCCGTTTTCGCCAATGGCTTCCAGGTCGCGCCAATACCGTTCGACGTCCTTGCGGGCGCCGACCAGCTTGACCAGCGACGTGGCCGCATAAAGCAGAACGCCGGTGCTCACGCCCAGGATGAAGACGTCGATGCCGTCCATGGTCGGTCCTCTTACAAAGTATCCAGGGCGCGGCGGATGCCTGCGGTGGCGCGGTCGAGTTGGGCGTCGCTCACGCAGTAGGGCGGCAGCAGGTAGACCACGTTGCCGAGCGGCCGCAGAAGCAAGCCGTCGCGGGTGAAGCTCTCGCGCAGGCGCGGCCCGACGGACGAAGCATAGCCGCTGTCGCCCGCCTCCACATCAAAAGCCGCCACCGTGCCCTGAACGCGCGGCCGGACAACGCGGGGATGGTCGGCCAGGGCGGCCAGGGCGGCTCGGTGATGGGCCTCGATCCCCGCCCGCCGGGCGGTGCACTCCGGCGCCTCCAGCAGGTCGAGCGAGGCCAGGGCGGCGGCGCAGCCCAGCGGATTGGCGGTGAACGAGTGGCCGTGCAGGAACGCCTTGTCGAAGCCCTCGCCGAGGAAGGCGTCGTGGACGGCGTCCGTCGTCACGGTCAGCGACATGGGCAGGAAACCGCCGGTCAGGCCCTTGGACAGGCACACGAAATCGGGCGCGATACCGACCTCCAGGCTGGCGAAAATCTCGCCGGTGCGGCCGAAGCCGGTCATCACTTCGTCGAAGATGACCAGCACGCCGGCCGCCTTCAGGCGCTCCACCACCGCGCGCAGCCACTGCGGGCGGTGCATCCTCATGCCCGAGGCGCCCTGCACCAGCGGCTCGATGATGGCGGCCACGGTCTGTGCGCCGTGGGCGTCGAGGTGGCGGTCGAGGGCGTCGAGGGCGGCGGCCTCCTTGGCCTCCACCTCGGCATCGCCGATCCAGGTGGTCGGCACCGGCAGGATGTCCATGGGGAACAGCAGTTCCCGCCACGCATCGAAGAAGTGCGAGGACACACCGGCCGACATGGCACCCACGGTATCGCCGTGATAGCCGCCGTCGAAGGCCAGGAAGCGGGTGCGCGCGGTGTCGCCCTGGTTGCGGCGGCTTTGCAGCGCGGCCTTGAGCGCCACCTCGACGGCGGTGGACCCGTTGTCGGAAAAGAACACCCGGTTGAGCGGATCGGGCAGCAGCCCGGCGATGCGGGCCGACAGGCGGGCGGCCGGGGCGTGGGTGAACCCGGCAAAGATGACCTGTTCCAGCCGCGCCGCCTGATCGGCCACGGCCTTGGCGATGGCCGGATGCGCATGGCCGTGCAGCGTCACCCACCACGACGAGATCATGTCGAGCAGCACCGAGCCGTCGGCGGCGATCAACTCCGTCCCGCGCCCCTCGACGATGAGCGGCGGTTCGGGCGCCGTGGCGGCCTGGGTGAACGGGTGCCAGACATGGCGGCGGTCCAGGCGCAGAAGCTCCTCGGGCGTCATGGCAGAAGTCCCTCCACATCCAGATCGCGCGCCGCGGCGGCAAGCGTTTCCGGCGTCAGCGGGGCGAGCGGCGGAATCTCGCCGATCACCCGCACCGCGCCGAAGTGTTCGATGGCCGCCCGGTTGCGCGGGTTCGGCGGCCCCAGCAGCACCACCCCGGCGACAGTCAGGCCGCGCGCCCGCAAGGCCTGCAGGGTCAGCAGCGTGTGATTGATGGTGCCCAGCCCCGACCGCGCCGCGACCACGACCGGCAGCCCCAGGCGCTCCATCAGGTCGATCATCAGCGCCCGGTCGTTGAGCGGCACCAGCACGCCGCCAGCCCCCTCGACCACCAGCGGCCGGTCGCAGGCGGGCAGGGCGAAGTCCTCCAGGGCGATGGTCCGCCCCTCCAGCGCGGCGGCCTGATCGGGCGACAGCGGGGCGGCGAAGCTGTGGCGCGGCGGCAGGATGCGCCCGGCCGGCACCCCGGTCAGATGCGCCACGACGCCGCTGTCGCCGTCGGGCAGATCGGCCGTGCCGCTCTGCACCGGCTTCCAATAGGCGGCGTCCAGGGCGCGGACCAGCGCCGCGCTGGCAACGGTCTTGCCGACGTCGGTGTCGGTGCCGGTGACGAAAATGCCGCTCATGCCGGTTTCCTCCGGATGCCGTGGAGGACGTGATAGGTCGCCGCGAAGCCGCGCATTCCGGCTTGCCGCATGACCCGGCGCAAGGTGCCGGGCGGGGTCGGGCGGGTGCCTTTCTGGCCGATGTGGGCGCCCAGCACCTTGAGATCCTGCAGGAAGGTCAGGGCGGAACTGCTTTCGGCCTGATGCCACGCCTCGATCACCTCGGCGCCGTCGCCCAGCCAGTCGGCGTAGGTGGCGGCGTCGGGGTATTGTGGGGTGGCCGGGGCGACGCCGCAGGCCTCGCAGGCGGCGCGCCATTCAGAAAACGTCTCCGCCCCAAGGGTCGAGACGGCCAGGAAGCCGCCGGGCCGGACCAGGTCCCACAGCCCGGCCAGGGCGGCGGGCAGGTCGGTGAACCACTGCGCGGCCATGGACGAGCACACCAGATCGAAGCTGGCCGGCGCCAGATCGGGATGCTCGCCGTCCATGACGCGGGCCTCGAAGCGCGGCTGGCTGGCAAAGCGCCGTTCGCAGGCCCACACCATTTCCGGCGCAATGTCGGTGGCCAGCCAGTGGGCGCCGGGCAGGCAGGGCAGCAGGCTGGCGGTCAGGAACCCCGTGCCGCAGCCGACCTCCAGCACGCGCGGATGGTCGGGCAGGGGCGCCAGGGCGAGACGCCGCGACATCTCGTGCGCGACGGCCCACTGGACCCGCCCGACGCGGTCATAATCCTCGGCAGCGGTGCCGAAGGCGGCGGCGATGCGGCTCTTCCAGACTTCGGTCACGGGTGGGCCTCCATGATGGCTGCGGCCACCGCCTGCGGGTGGGTGAGGGGCAGCAGGTGCCCGCCGTCCAGCCAGCGGACACCTGCCCCAAACGCGGCTTCCGTCATCGCGGGGGGCACGATGGGGTCGGCGGTCCCGGCGATCACCGAAAAACTGCGGCCGGGCAGGGCGGTGCGGCCGTCGCCATGGCGCAGAAGGTCAAGCCCCCAGGCCAGCCGGGCGAGGTCCGGGACTCCCCTGGCCGGGCCGGCCCCGCAGCGCTCGCGGAAGGCGTCCACCACCTCGGCCGGGGCATCGTTCAGGCGGCGGGCCATGCGCTCGACCACGCGCGGGGCGACGCCAAGGGGGAAGTCCGGTGCGGCGGTGAAGCGGGGAAAGCCGTTGACCAGCATCATGCGATCGGCCATGTCCGGGTGTTCGGTCAGCAACCATAGGGCGCCGAGGGAATGCCCGACGGCCAGATCCACGCGGTCGGGCAGGGCGGTCGGCGTCCCGAAGAACCCAAGATCCACGGCCTCAACGGCAACATCCGGCGGCAGGGCGGCGCGCACGCCGTCCCACAGGGTGGCGTCGAATCCCCAGCCATGGACCAGCAGGATCATGCCCGGATCCCGGACAGGGCGGCGATGACGGCGTCCACGTCGGCATCGGTGTGGGCGGCCGACAGGGACAGGCGCAGGCGACTGGTGCCCTGGGGCACGGTCGGCGGACGGATGGCGATGGCGAGGATTCCTGCCTCCTCAAGCTGGGCCTGGGCGGCCAGGGCGGTCGCCTCGTCGCCCAGGATTGCCGGCACGATGTGGGTGGTCGATGCCAGGGTGTCCAGCCCCTGCGCCCTCAACGCGGCCCGCACCCGCTCGGCATGGGCCAGCACGCGGGCGCGCTCGGCGTCCAGGTCGGGCAGCAGGTCCAGCGCGGCATCGACGGCGCCCAGCACCGGCGGTGGCAGGGCGGTGGAATAGATGAACGCGGCGCACCGGCTGACCAGCCAGTCGCGCACCGTCCGCGAACACGCCACATAGGCGCCAAAGCCGCCCAACGCTTTCCCAAAGGTGCCCATCACCAGATCGACCCGGCCGCGCACGCCCGGCGCCGCGCTGAGGCCCGCGCCATGCGGCCCGAGGATGCCGGTGGCGTGCGCCTCGTCCACATAGAGGAAGGCGCCGAACTGGTCGGCGAGGTCGGCCAGCCCGGCGAGGTCGGCGCGGTCGCCGTCCATGCTGAACACGCTCTCGGTCACGATGAAGCGCGGCCCGTGGGTGCCGGAGTCGCGCCGCAGCAGGTCGGCCAGATGCCCCAGGTCGTTGTGGCGGTAGCGGATCTGACGCACCCCGCCAAGTTGGAGCCCCTCGTGCATGGACGCGTGGTTGAGGCGGTCGGTGTAAACCAGCGGCGGGCTGCCGGTCGCCTCGGCGCTGGTCAGCGCGGCGAGGACTCCGGCATTGGCCTGGAAGCCGGAGTTGAAGATCAGGGCGGCCTCGGTCCCCTTGAGGGCGGCGAGGCGGTCTTCCAGTTCGGCATGCAGCGTGAACGTGCCGCAGACCAGCCGCGATGCCGTGGCGCCGGTCCCGAACCGCTCGATCCATTCGGTGGCGCGGGCCGCCAGGGCGGGGTGCCGGGCCAGGCCGAGGGCATCGTTTGACGCCAGGTTGATGAGGCTGCGGCCATCGCGCTCGACCATGCCGGCGTGCGCGCCGCGCGGCAGGACCGGGCGCAGCACACGGCGCCGCCCCGTCGCGTCGAGGTCGGCAAGGCGCGCATCGAGGCGGTCGAGGATGGAGCGGTCCATGCGAGCGGGCATCCGTAAACGGTGGTCGTGCGCCGTCTTAGCAGGGTGCTCCACGGGGGGCAAGGCGCGCCCTGCCGGCCGTGCCGCCCCGCGCCCGGCCAGGGCGAGGCGGCTTTTTCTGACAACCTCACGTTATTGATAGTGGGACCGGCACAAGACCTTATGCTATAACAGGAATTGCAAATGTAAGATGTCTTACGGCCCGCCGTTGCCCGTAGTGGGAGGGGCCGGACACACAATAATGGGGGGACTTGTCCATGAAGACCATCCTGCGTTCCGTTGCCGCCGCCTGCCTCGCCGTCGTGCTGTCACTGGGGCTGAACTCCGCCGCCCAGGCCGATGCTCCGCTGGAGATTGCCGGGGCGAAGACGGTCGATGCCGCCGCGGTGATCGATCTGGTGCAGTCCAACGCGGCGCTGGTCATCCTCGACAATCGCAAGGAAGCGGACTTCAACGCCGGCCATATCCAGGGCGCCAAGCGGCTGATCGACACCGACCTGACCAGCCCGGACGTGCTGGCCGCCGTGGTCCCGGCCAAGGACACGCCGGTCCTGTTCTATTGCAACGGCCTGAAGTGTGGCCGTGCCGCCGCCGCCACCGCGCTGGCCGTGGAGTGGGGCTACACCAACGTCTATTACTACGCCAAGGGCATGGAAGAATGGCGGGCTGAAGAACTGCCCGTCGACATCCGCTGATCCGGACACCTGGTTCCGACGGAGGATTTCCCATGCGCCTGAGCAAGATTTTGCCCGCCCTGTTCGGGGCGGGCGGGGTGATCACCATCATCGCCGGGGTCGGCGTGATTCTGTTCCTCACGGGCCGGTACGAGGCCCTCGTGGCGGACCATCAGGAGCGCCAGACCCAGGCGTCGGTGGACAGTCTGGTCGCCCAGGTGCTGTGGCATGAATACGTCGGCACGACCGGCGATCTGGCCGGTGCCGTGGCCCGTCAGGCCAGCCTGCGTCAGGCGGTTTCGGCTGCCGGTCGGTCGGGTGGCCAGCCGGGCGCCGGGACCTCGGCGGAGGCCTTCGCCGAGCTTGCCGCCGGCATGGGCCGCCAGGGCGCCGCGACCGGCGGGCAGGTGGCCTACCTGGGCGGCTCGATCCTGTCGCTCGACCTCGACATCCTGGGCGAGGCCCGCACCGAAGGCATGTCTTTCGCCCTGCCGGCCAGTCTGATCGAGGCATTGCGGGCGCGCGAGGGCAAGGAACGCCTGCGCCTGCTGTCGCATGTGTGGGTGGACAACGGAAGCCCGCGCCTCAGCGTCGCCGCCCCGGTCGGCGGCCTGCGCGTCGAAGGCTACGCCGTGGTCCATGTGGATCCGCTCTATGCCCTGGCGCAGATCGACCGCCACCTGGACATGGCCGTGACCATGGCCACCCTCGACGGCGGCCGCACGCTGGCCCGCCTGGAGAACTACACCCTGCCGGCCGGCGCCGTCGCCGACAGCTACGACCTGACCCTGCATGGCCCCGACGGCGAGCCCCTGGCCGCCCTGAAGCTGTCGCAGGACGTGTCGGCCCTGTCGCAGGCCATGGACGAGGCCGTGACCGTGTCGCTGGTCGCCGTCATCGGGACCCTGCTGTTGATCACGGTCCTTTCGGTGGCCGGCGCATTCGTGTTCCTGCGCCGCAACGAACAGCGCGAACAGGCCCTGGCCGACGCGGCCGAGGCCAACCGCCGCACCCAGGAGGCCGAGCAGAAGGCCCGCGCCGAAGCCGACCAGCGCGAGCAGGACGCTCGCCTGCGCCGCACCGAAACCATTGCCCATCTGACACAGGAATTCGACTCCGCCGCAGCCGGCGTGTTGAGCGCCGTGTCCGAGGCGACCGGCAACCTGACCACGGCCGCCACCACCATGGCCGCCATCGCCGAGGAAACCACCACCCAGGCCGTCACCGTGTCCAACGCCTCGGAAGACGCCTCGGGCAACGTGCAGACGGTGGCCAGCGCGGCCGAGGAACTGTCCGCCTCCATCGAGGAAATCGGCCGTCAGGTCAACGCCGCCGCGACCATTTCGCGCGAAGCCGCCGACAAGGCCGGGCGCACCGACCAGATCGTGCGCGGCCTCGAAGACTCGGCGCGGCGCATCGGCGAGGTCGTGGACCTCATCAACGACATCGCCAGCCAGACCAACCTGCTGGCCCTGAACGCCACGATCGAGGCGGCGCGGGCCGGTGAGGCCGGCAAGGGCTTTGCCGTGGTCGCCAACGAGGTCAAGAACCTCGCCGGGCAGACGGCGCGGGCGACTGAGGAAATCCGCACCCAGATCGCCGCCGTGCAAAGCGAAACCAGCGAAGCGGCGTCGGCCATCACCGAGATCGTGTCGATCATCGCCAAGGTCAGCGAAACCGCCTCCTCCATCGCGGGCGCGGTGGAAGAGCAGAACGCGGCCACCCGCGAAATCTCGCGCAGCGTCCAGGACGCCGCCCACGGCACCCGCTCGGTCACCGAAACCATCCACGGCGTCACCGAAGCCGCCGAGGAGGCCAGCCAGGCCTCCGCCCAGGTCCGCAAGGTCACCGACCGCCTGTCGGCCGAGGCCGACGACCTGCGCGCGTTGGTCAGCAAGTTCCTGGACAACGTGCGGGCGGCTTGACGGGGAAGCAGGGGAAGAACGCGGGCTCTGCCCGCACCCGCCAGGAGGCGCGGCCTCCTGGACCTCGGGAGTTTATGGCGCAAAGCCGCGCGCAGCGCATATGACCCAGCGGTATCTGCCTGCGGCGCAGGAAAAATGGGGCTTACGGTCATGGGGTCAAGGGGCCGCCCGGCCCCTTGCGGGTTCGGGCAGAGCCCTTCCTTCCCCTTCCCCTTCCCCGTCCCCTACGTCCCGCGCGGCTTGGCCCGGCTGGTTGGTGCGGCGGATTGTGGATCGTCGGGCCAGGGGTGTTTGGGGTAGCGGCCTTTCATGTCGGCTTTCACGGCGGCGTAGCTTGAGGTCCAGAAGCCGGGCAGGTCCTGGGTGACCTGCAGCGGGCGGTGGGCTGGCGACAGCAGGTGGACGACCAGGGGCACGCGGCCGCCGGCGATGGTCGGGTGGGTGGTGCAGCCGAACATTTCCTGCAGTCGGACGGCCAGGACCGGGGTCTCGCCGGTGCTGTAGTCGAGGGGGATGCGCGACCCGGTGGGTACCTGGAAAAGGGTCGGCGCCTCGCGGTCCAGGCGCTGTTGCAGGTCCCACGGCAGCAGGGCCTTGAGCACGTCGGTCAGGTCCAGCTTGCGCAGGTGGCTGAGTTTGCTCATGCCGCCGAGGAACGGCGCGAGCCAGTCCTCCAGCCCGGCCAGCAGCGCGGCGTCGCCGACCTCCGGCCACGGATCCCCTTCGGCGGCGCGCAAAAAGGCCATGCGGGCGCGCAACTGGATGGCCCGCTTGTCCCACGGCAGGACGTGCAGGCCGGTGCGGCGGATGCCGTCGATCAGGCCTTCGGCCAGCCGCGACGGGTCGGGGGCGGGCAGCGGCTTGTCCTCCAGCACGCAGGCGCCCAGGCGGCGCTGTCGGCGGGCCACCACGCTTTCGGTGCGGTCATCCCAACGCACCACCTCGTCATCGGTCAGGCTGTCGGCGAAGGCGTCCTCGATCTCGCTGCGGGTCAGCGGCGCGGCGAGGTAGACGCGGGCGTTTTGCGCCGCGCCGTCCAGGTCGCCGACGGCCAGGAAGTCCTCGGCGGCCAGCGGGTCGCCCTCGGCGAGCACGGCGCCGCGCCCGCCCGACAGGGTGTAGCCGCCCTGGGCGCGCCGCCGCCCGATGCGGTCAGGGTAGGCCAAGGCGAGGCACAAGCCCGCTCCGGCGGTGCTGTCGGCCGGCGGCAGACCGAGGCGGCGGCGCCAGTCTCCGGCGTCCTGACGGGCGCGGGCGAGGATGCCGCGATCGACCAACAGCCCGTCGGTCTTTGCGCCGTGCAGGATGTCGAGGCGCAGGCGCAGGTCGGCGTCGCGGGCCGACCGCACCGGGTCGCGCTCGTTGAGCAGCGCAGCCACGGAACAGGCCAGCCCACCCAGGCCATGCGTCCGCGCGATCAGGATCATGTGGGCGAGGCGCGGGTGCATCGGTAATTCGGCCATGGCCTTGCCGTGGGCGGTGATGCGTCCGGCGGCATCCAGCGCACCCAGGCGGCGCAGCAGGTCGCCCGCCTGCGCCACGGCCCCGGCCGGCGGGGCGTCCAGCCATGGCAGGGTTTCCGGGTCGGCCCCCCAGGCGGCAAGGTCGAGCAGCAGCGCGGCGAGGTCGGCGGCGCGGATTTCCGGTGGCGGGGCGGCGACCAGGGCGCGGTCCTCGGCCTCCAGCCACAGGCGATAGCACACGCCGGGCATGACGCGGCCGGCGCGGCCCCGCCGCTGGTCGGCCCCGGCGCGGGTCACCCGCTCGGTAATCAGGCGGGTCATGCCGCTGCGCACGTCAAAGGCGGCGCGCCGGCTCAGTCCGCCATCGATCACGACGCGGATGCCGTCGATGGTCAGCGAGGTTTCGGCGATGGCGGTGGCCAGCACCACCTTGCGCCGGCCGGGCGGCGCCGGGCGCACCGCCTGATCCTGGGCCTGGGGCGACAGGTTGCCATACAGCGGGGCGAGGTCGACGTCGGGCGGCAGGCCGTCCAGGCGCCCCTGGACCCGGCGGATTTCGCCCTCGCCGGGCAGGAACGCCAGGATCGAGCCGGTTTCCTCGGCCAGCGCCCTGCGAATGGCCGAGGCCATGGTGTCTTCGAGGCGGGCCTTGGGGCGTGGCTCGATGAAGCGGGTGTCGACCGGATAGGCCCGGCCCTCGGAGGTGATGACCGGCGCGTCGCCCATCAGCGCGGCGACCGGCCCGGCGTCGAGCGTCGCCGACATGACCAGCAGGCGCAGGTCGTCGCGCAGCGCGGCGCGCACCTCCAGGCACAGGGCGAGGCCCAGGTCGGCGTGCAGCGACCGTTCGTGGAACTCGTCGAAGATGACGCAGGCGACGCCCGACAGGTCGGGATCGGACTGTAACTGGCGGGTCAGGATGCCTTCGGTCACCACCTCGATGCGGGTGGCGGCCGACACCTTGCGTTCCTGGCGGATGCGGTAGCCGACGGTCTGGCCGACCTCCTCGCCGAGCAGGCTGGCCATGCGGCGCGCGGCCATGCGGGCGGCCAGCCGGCGCGGCTCCAGCAGGACGATCTTGCGGCCGGCCAGCCAGGGCGCGTCCAGCAGGGCCAGCGGCACGGCGGTGGTCTTGCCGGCGCCGGGCGGCGCCTGGACCACGGCGGCCGTGCCCCGCGCCAATGCGTCACGCAGGGCGGGGATGACCTCGATGATCGGCAGGTCGGGAGGCAGAGTGAAGGGCGTGCTCATGACGCCAAGCGATGACCGGAAATGCCGGCCGGATCAAGTGCTCACCACGTCTCGGCCGCGCGGCGCAGGAATTCCTGCATGGACTGGGCGAGGTGCGGCGGGCTTTCCAGCATCGGATAGTGGCCGGCGTCCTCGAAGATCTCCAGTTCCGCCTTGGGGAACCACTGCATCAGGGTGCCGCGCATGGTTTCCTCGGTGATCGCCGGATCGTGGCGGCCGACGATGATCTTGACCGGCATGTCGAGTCCGGGAAGGCGGTCGGCGAAGTCGGTCTCCGACCACGCCTCGAAGTACTCGCGGAAGGCCTGCGGCGTGCACTGGCTCAGGGAGCGTTCCAGCATGGTGTCCCGCCACAGCAGGCCCAAGCGGTCGCCGGTGGTCATGGCGAGGATCATGGCGCGGTTTTCCGGCCTTTCCCAGGCGGTGGAGAACAGGTCGAGCGCGTCGTCCTCGAACGGCACGCCGGTCGCCGGAACCGGCGTCAGGGCGACCACGGATTTGACCCGGTTGGGGACCTCGGCAGCGACCCACTGCGCGGTCTTGCCGCCCATCGAGTGACCGACCACGTGGAAGGTGTCCCAGCCGTGGCTGTCGGCCAGCGCGATGACGTCTTCGCCCCACTCGGCGATGGAATATTCTCCGGCCAGTTCACTGGAGCGGCCGTAGCCGCGGCAATCCATGAACACGAACGAAAATGTGTCGAGGTCAAGCCACTGGAACACCGGGGTGTAGACGGTATGGTCGCCGAGCCAGCCGTGCAGGACGATGACTTTTTCCGGACCTTGGCCCATGGCCACATGTCCAATGGTCATGCTGTGTTCCTCCAAACCCGCGACGAAAGCCGATCCCGACCAACCCATGGTAGGGGGGTGGTATAAAAGGATCAACTACCCAAACGGTGGTACTGCGGGAGGGTGGACTCTTTAGGCCTAGGACCGCCTCTAATATAGGTGTTGACCGCCGGTGATGAAAATCTCGGTGCCGGTTACATAGCCGAATTCATCGGTGCACAGGCGAAAAACGCAGGTCGCAACATCTTCCGGCGTACCCATTCGGTCCAAGGGAATACGTGGGATGAGCGCCTCGTATTCCGGGGAGATCATCTCTGTGGCGATCTCACCCGGAGCCACCGCGTTGACCCGGATGTCGAGTTGCGCCAGTTCCGCCGCCATCTCGCGCGTCAGGCCCGACAGCGCCGCCTTGGACGTCGAGTAGGCCGAGCCGGCGAAGGGGTGGACGAAGTGCCCGGCGATGGAGGTGATGTTGACGATCGCCCCCTTGCCCTTGTGCAGGTCGCCGGCAAAGCCGCGCGACAGGCGCAGCGGCGCGAAGAAGTTCAACTCGAACACGTCGCGCCAGCCGTCGATGGGGCCGTTGAGGATGCCCAGGCGCTCCTTGAACGGAGTCTTGGGCGACACGCCGGCGTTGTTCACCAGGGCGTGCAGCGGATCGCCGGCCAACACCTCGCGCACGCTGCGCACAAAGGTTTCAGCCCCGGTCGCGCTGGTCAGGTCGGCCAGGATGTGGTCCTGCCACAGCTCGGTTCGCGCCAGATCTTCGGGCAGGGGGCCGCGCGCGCACGAAATCACGCGCCAGCCCTCGGCCATGAAGCGCAGCGCCGTGGCCTGGCCGATGCCCCGGCTGGTGCCCGAGATGACGACGGTCTTTCCGTTGAACGCCAAGGCTTTTCCGCTCCCCGTCCGCACCCTATCTTCACCCTTATTGGTACGCGACAACAGCCGGCTTGAAAACGCCTCATGTGCTCCCGCTTCGCATTGACCAGTCCGCCGGGCCGCCTCGTCGAGCGCTTTGGCCTGAGTGTGCCGCCGCCGTTGCCCAATCGCGGCGTGGTGCGACCGACCGACCTTGCCCTGGTGGTGCTGCCCGGTCGGGCCGCCGCCCTGCGGCCGTGGGGCCTGTCCGTGGAGTGGTCCCGCCGCCCGGTGATCAACGCGCGGGCGGAAACCCTCGCCACCAAGCCCACCTTCCGCCGTTTGCTGGACCATCGGGTGGTGGTCCCGGCCGATGTCTACACCGAATGGCGCACCGCCTCCGACGGAGCCAAGGTCCCGCATCACATCGGGCGCGCCGACGGGCAGATAATGGGCATGGCCGGGCTGGTCGACACGGACGGGCGCTTCATCGTGGTGACCTGCACCCCGGCCGAGGCGATCGCCTTCATCCACGACCGGATGCCCGCCGTCCTCCCCGACGCCGACGCCGAGTCGGCCTGGCTGGACAGCAGTGTGCCGTTCGCCGAGGTGGCCTCCATGCTCGCGCCGTTCCCCCACGCTTTGGTGGTGGAGGAGGAGGGGCGGAAGCAGGGGGATTTGTTTGCGTGAGGAAGGGTAAAAATCGGGCTGCCGCCCGCGCCCGCTTGGGGCCAGGGGCCCCAAACCCCGTTTGGGCCAGTCATTCCCGCGCAGGAGCTTGTGAAAGAATCGGCGAAGCTGTTGAGGTTTTCACCTACGCCAACAAAAAGCTCCGTCGCACCCGCGCAGGCGGGTGCCCAGGGGCGCCAATATAGTCGTTTGGACTTAGCGGGTTAACGGTGCCGATGGGACTTTCTCCACGGCCCTGGGTTCCCGCCTGCGCGGGAACGACGAGTTCATTTGCTGAGGCTAAAGATCAACCGAGAGATTTCTTCACAAGCTCGCAGGCGGGAACCCAGGGGCGTCAAGATAATCGTTTCGGCTCAGCGCCTTCGATGCCGATAGGACTTTCTCCACGCCCCTGGGCACCCGCCTGCGCGGGTGCGACGATCACGGGTTGTTGGGAAGGGGGTTCCGCAGCCTGATGAAGGGGTGCGGATAGCCGCGCGCAGCGCAGATAAATGGCAGAGTTGTTTGCCTGCGGCGCAGGAGAGGGCGCAAATACCCTCATGGGTTCCAAGGGCCAATGGCCCTTGGCGGGTCCGGGCAGCGCCCGGTTCTTCACTGCTGTGAGTGCTATACCTTGCCGACGCGGGCGCGCAGGTCTTCGAGCCATACCAACCGGGCTTCGGCGCGGACGATTTCGTCGTCGAGCCAATCGGTCATGTAGCCGGCTTGGCCGTCCATATGGCGGCGCAGGTCGGTGAGGCGGGCGAGGCCGGTTTCGGAGGTGTCGATCAGCAGGTCGATCTGGTCTTCCTGGTCCTGCTGCGGCAGCAGGTGCAGGAAGCGGAATTTCAGGGCGGTGACCAGCTTGGACAGGTCGCTGGCCGGACGCACCGGCGCGGTCATCAGGGCGTGGAAGGCGTCTTCGCCGGCGCCTGTGATGCGCAGCACGGCGTCGTCGGCCATGCCCTCGCCCTCGACGGGTTCGACCAGACCTTCGTAGCGCATCAGTTCGACCGAGCTGCCCATGAGGTCGAGCGACGGTCCGCTCAGGCGGCCGATGAAGTGCCGCACCGCCGTGGCAAGTTCACTGTAGCGCATCGGCCCCTGGGCGATGGTGCCCAGGACGCACAGCCGGGTGGCTTCGCGCGGAGTAAGGGTTTTGTCAGCGAACATCGGCGGTGGTCCCTCCTATCGGGAAACGTACCCCCAACATAGGTTATCTTGTGCACTGCGTCCAGGGGCTTGTTGCGAGTATTTCGCAACAAGCCCCTGTTTAGCCATAAGGCGCAGTTACTCGGCGGCGATGGCCTTCTGGATGCCCAGGCGGCTCCACACGTCGGCGAAGGCGTGGCAGAGGTGGTCCATGTCGGCGTCGGTGTGCAGCGGGGTCGGCGTGATGCGCAGGCGTTCGGTGCCCTTGGCGACGGTCGGGTAGTTGATCGGCTGCACATAGATGCCGTGGCGGGTCAGCAGTTCGTCGCTGGCGCGTTTGCACAGGGTGGCGTCGCCGACCAGCACCGGCACGATGTGGCTGACCGACGGAATGATCGGAATGCCCAGCTGCGTGAAGCGGCGCTTGAGGGTGGCGGCGCGCTCCTGGTGGTTGGTGCGCAGTTCCGGGTGGGCGCGCAGATGGCGCACGCTGGTCAGCGCGCCGGCGGCCACGGCCGGCGGCAGGGACGTGGTGAAGATGAAGCCGTTGCCGAAGCTGCGCACGAAGTCGACCAGGTTGGCCGACGCCGCGATATAGCCGCCGATCACGCCGACCGCCTTGCCCAGGGTGCCCTGGATGATGTCGATGCGGTCGCGCACGCCGTCGCGCTCGGCCACGCCCGACCCGTCGGCGCCGTACATGCCCACGGCATGGACTTCATCGAGGAAGGTCATGGCGTTGTGGTGTTCGGCCACCTCGACGATCTTTTCGATGGGCGAGATGTCGCCGTCCATGGAATAGACGCTCTCGAACACGACCATCTTGGGCACGGAGCGGTCATACTCCGACAACTGCTTGTGCAGGTCGTCGTAGTCGTTGTGCTTCCAGACGTGCTTGGGCGCGCGGGAGTGGCGCACCCCTTCGATCATGGAGTTGTGGTTCTTGGCGTCGGAGAACAGCACCATGCCGGGGATCTTGGCGCCCAGGGTCATCAGCGTCGTCATGTTGGCGACGTAGCCCGAGGTGAACAGCAGGGCCGAGCCCTTGTTGTGCCAGGACGCCAGTTCCCGTTCCAGCAGGACGTGGTAGTGGTTGGTGCCCGAGATGTTGCGGGTGCCACCGGCCCCGGCGCCGCAGGTGTCCAGCGCGTCCTTCATGGAGGCCAGCACATCGGTGTGCATCCCCATGCCCAGGTAATCGTTGTTACACCAGATGGTGACTTCCTCGACCCGGCCATCGCGGTAGTTCTTGGCCTTGGGGAAGCTGCCCACCTGACGTTCCAGGTCGGCAAAAACCCGGTAGTTGCCGTCATCACGCAGATCGGCGAGCCGCTTGGCGAAGTAGTCTTCGTAATTCATCCTGCTCTCCCGTCCTCCCACCGACCCGACTCCCCGGCGCGGGGGCTGGCCATGGGGCTGGCCAGGCATTTTTTTGTCTTGTATGAGACAATCCTAATGCCCAGCGTCGTCGTGTACAAGCGGGTCGCGCCTGTGCAATGCAGCAATTGTGCGGCCGCCTTGTCAGTCGCGTACAAACTTCCCCTCCGCCCGAAGCTGAGACAGCAGCGCGTTCAGCGCCGTCTCGACCCGGTCGAACAATTCGTCGATCTCGGCCTCGGAAATGATCAGCGGCGGGGCAAAAGCAATAGTGTCGCCCATGGCGCGGCAGATCACCCCGACGGCCTGGCACTCGGCCACGGCGCGCAGGCCCATGCCGCCGGGCGGGTCGAAGGGCGCCCTGGTCGCCTTGTCGGCCACGATCTCCAGCGCCCCGATCAGCCCCACGCCGCGCGCCTCGCCGACCAGCGGGTGGGCGGCCAGGGCGCGCAGGCGGGCCTGCATGTGCGGCCCGACCGCCTGGACGTGGCCCAGGATGTCGCGGTCGGCATAGATCTTCAGGGTCTCCAGGGCGACCGCCGCGGCCACCGGATGGCCGCCGTAGGTGAACCCGTGGCCGAAGGTGCCGATGCGGCCGCTGTTGTCCTTGATCGCCTGATAGATCGGCTCGGAAATCAGCAGCGCCGAGATGGGCAGGTAGCCCGACGACAGCATCTTGGCGCAGGCCAGCATGTCCGGCTTCATGCCATAGGTTTCGCTGCCCCACGCGGTGCCGGTGCGCCCGAAGCCGCAGATCACCTCGTCGGCGATCAGCAGGACGTCGTACTTGCGCAGCACGGCCTGGATCTTTTCGAAGTAGGTCGGCGGCGGCACGATCACGCCACCGGCGCCCATCACCGGCTCGGCGAACATGGCGGCCACGGTGTCCGGCCCTTCGGCCAGGATGAGCTTTTCCAGTTCCTCGGCCCGGCGGCTGGCGAACTGCTCGGGGCTCTCGTTCGGCTCGGCGAAGCGGTAGTGGTGGGGGCAGCCGGTGTGGTGGATGAAGTCCAGCGGCAGGTCGAAGTCGCGGTGGTTGGCCGGCAGCCCGGTCAGCCCGGCGGTCGCCAGGGTCACGCCGTGATAGGCCTTGTCGCGCGAAATGACCTTCTTCTTTTCCGGCCGGCCGAGCGCGTTGTTGTAGTAGCGCACCAGCTTCAGCGCGGTGTCATTGGCCTCGGATCCCGAGTTGGCGAAGAACACCTTGGAAAAGCTGCCGTGCGGGGTCTGCGGCGCCAGGGCGATGAGCTTCTCGGCCAGGTCGACCACGGCCGGGTGCGTCTTGTGCCCGAAGGTATGGTAGAACGGTAACCGGCGCATGGCCTCGGCCGCCACGTCGGCGAGGCGGGTTTCATCGAACCCCAGCGCCGTGCACCACAGGCCGGCCAGCCCCTCGATGTAGTCGCGGCCGTCCTCGTCGAACACCCGGACGCCCTGTCCGCGCACGATCACCAGGGGGCCGGTGACCTCGTGGCGGGCGGCGTTGGTGTAGCCGTGCAGGTGCCAGGCCACGTCGCGCGCGGCCGTCGAATTCGGCTTCAGAACGTCATCGGGCATGGGCGGCCTCTGGTCATCTTGGGCAACCGTTATCGCTCCCCAGGGCCGCCGACGCAAGGTTCCCCTCACGCATCCCAACCATTCCGGGGCCAACCATTCCGGGGCCAACCATCCCGGGGCCAACCATTCCGGGGCCGGCTATTCGAACCAACTGCGGGCGCGGCCGGTGTCGAGGCTGTATTCCAGGATGCGGTGGTGGTTGGTGTCGCTGACCATCAGACGGTTCGGCCCGGCCACGGTCACGCCGGCCGGTTCGGCCAGATGATGGGTGCAGCACCCGCCGGGGCGGCAATCAAGGCTGGGCGCGGCGAACCTGGGCTCGGCGATGGTGTGGACGGTCCTCCCGGCCAGGTCGATGAAGCGCAGGCGGCCGTTGTAGGTGTCGGCGACGACCAGGCCGCGCCCGAAGCAGGCCAGTCCCAGGGGGTGCTGCAACCGCGCCTCGCCCAGCGGGCCGTCGTCGTCGCCGAAGTCGAACAGCCCGGCCCCGACGACGGTGTCGATGCGCGGCTGGCCGTTCAGGGTCAGGCGGCGCACCGCCGACGTCTCGGCATCGACGAAGTACAGCAGGCCCGCCGCGGCATCAAGGCACAGGCCGCTCGGCTGGGCCAGCACGGCGCGCTCGACCGGCCCGTCGACCAGGGCCTCGCCGCCGGTCCCGGCCAGCAGGCTGACGGTGCCGCAGTCGGGGTCATAGGTGCCGAGCTGGTGGGTTCCGGCATTGGCGAACACCAGCAGGTCGCCCACCGCCTCGACGTCCCACGGCGAGGCCAGCGCCGTGTCGCGCCCGTCGCGGCTGCCGCGCAGGGTCAGCCCCCGGCCGCCCGTTCCGCCGACCGTCGAGACCGTGCCGTGGGCGCGGTCGATGCGGCGCAGGGCGTGGTTTCCGGTGTCGGCCACATAGACGGCATCCGCCGTGGCGGCGACCCCCTGCGGGCTGAGAAAGGCCGCCGCGTCGGGCGGGCCGTCGGCAAAGCCGCCGCTGCCGGTTCCGATGCGCGCCACCGTGTCTCCGTCGTCGGTCAGCAGCACGACCTGATGGTGCCCGGCGTCGGCCACCGCCCAGCGGGCCGCCCGCCACGGTCCGTCCGGGTTGCGCGGCAGGGCCTTGATCTTGCCGGGAAAGCGCAGTGCGCCCGACCGCGCCTCGATGAGGGACAGGGGCAGGGGGCCTGGCGTCAGCTCGCCCCGATGGCGGAACGAGCGCACCATCTCGCCGATGCCCTGGAGCAGGCGTTCGGGGTCAGGTTCGCCGGACACCTGGCCGATGACGTGGCCCTGGGGCGACAGCAGGACCAGGGTCGGCCACGCCTTCACGCAGTACTCGTCCCACAGCAGCATGTCGGGGTCGTGGACCACGGGATGGCGGATGTCGTGCCGGGCGATGGCGTGGCGCAGGGCTGCGCTGTCGCGCTCGGCGGTGAACTTGGGGGAGTGCACGCCGATCACCGCGACGTCGTCGGGGAAGGCGTCCTCGATCCGGCGCAGGGTGGGGATGACGTGCAGGCAGTTGATGCAGCAGGACGTCCAGAAGTCCAGGATTACGACCTTGCCGCGCAAGGCGTCCAGACCGAGGGGATGGTCCACGTTGAACCACGTCAGGCCCGGCCGGTCGATGGCTGGGGCACGGGTGATGCCGTACATTCGGACTCCTGACTCTCTAGAACCGTCCGGGGGACCGAAACCCGTTCGGGTATTTCTGGCGCGGTCCCAGGGGTATCCGGGGCCTGCCGTCCCATCGTCGTTCCTGACCATGTGGGGGGTGGGGCGCGCCGGTGGAAGGGGCTGGCCGGAAAAGAAGCCTGTGCGTCCGGTTTTTGCCCCCTGTTGCCGAGCGTCCTTCTGCGGTATCGTTCACTTGCATTTCAATGGGTTTGGGCCAGCCGGACCCGGCGACAGGAGGAAGTCCCCCATGTCCTTCAAGGATATTCTGGTTATCGTCGACAACTCGAAAAGCTGCGCTGCCCGCCTGGATGTGGCGGTGCAGTTGGCGCAGGACCATGGCGCCCACCTGACCGGGCTGTTCGTGCGCACCGTGCCGCACGTCCCGCAGTTCGTCATGAGTCAACTTGGTCCCGAGGTCGCCGACGTCCAGAAACGCTACGCCAAGGAAGCGGCGGCGACCGCACGCAAGACCTTCGACACCAAGACCAAGTCGTCGGGTGTCAGCGTCGAGTGGCGCGAGGAGTCCGGCTTGCTGATCGACCAGTGCCTGTTGCACGCCAAGTATGCCGACCTGGTGGTCGCCGGCCAAACCGATGGCGACGACGACTCCTCGGCGGAGGGGCAGGCCGAACTGCTCGACCACCTGGTGCTCGAAGCCGGGCGGCCGGTGCTGCTGGTGCCCTACGCCGGGCACTTCAAGACCATCGGGCGGCGCATCCTGGTGGCCTGGAACGGCACCCGCGAAGCGGCGCGCGCGCTTAACGACGCCCTGCCGATCCTCAAGAAGGCGGACGACGTCCACGTCATCGCGGTGAACCCGCGCGGAGGCCACGGGCGCGACGGCCACGGCGACGTGCCGTCGGCCGACATCGCCCTGCACCTTGCGCGCCACGGCGTCAAGGCCAACGCCGAAGCCATCGAGTCCGAGGGCATGGGCGCCGGCGAGGCCCTGCTGTCGCGCGCCATGGACGAGAGCATCGACCTGATCGTCATGGGCGCCTATGGCCGGTCGCGCCTGCGCGAACTGGTCCTTGGCGGGGCGACGCGCCACATGCTCCGGCACATGACCGTGCCGGTGCTGATGAGCCACTGAGGTACTGGGCTGGACCAAACGGAAACGCAGGGGCCGAAACCCCTGCGTTTTTGCTTGGGTGGGGGGCTCTCAGTTTTTCTGGGCCGACTGTTCGAGGAACGCGGCGTCGGTGGGGCTGATCTGGAAGACGACCAGTTCGGCCGGAACGTCGCCGCGGTTCGAGACCCGCATCCGGGCGTCAAGCGGCTCGGCCGTCGCCTCTCCCGCCTTCAGTTCGTTGGGCTCCTTGCCTTCGACTTCCATGGTCAAGGCGCCTTCCTGAACATAGACGTACACCGGCGAGGGATGGGTGTGCCAACCGGCCGCGGTGTTGGGATCGAAGGTGCCCCGGACCACCCGGATCTTGTGCTCGCCCCCAGGGATCTCGACGTTATGGGCCAGCACTTCCTCGATGGTCGAGGCGGGCTTTTCGATTTCAGCGAGTTGTCCGGTCGGTCCGGTGCTTTGGGCGACCGCCCCAAGTGAACCGAACATCAGGACCGACGCGGCAGCAACGGGAGCAAGTGCGGAACGCATCCTTCTTCTCCTCATGCACGCGGAGAGGCGGTATGCCCCTCATACGACAGAACGGCGGCGGGGCGGATGCGTTCCCCGAATCCAGACAGAAAAATGCCCCGTAACTTATTGAGGTTACGGGGCATTATCTTGTCAGACGTCAACCGGTATCCCTACGGGACCATGGCGGTCGGCTTGGGGGTATCCTTGGTGCGGCCGGGCAGCAGCGGGTATTCGACGCGCGGACGCTCACCGTTCAGGGTGTGCAGGAAGGCGGTGATGGCGCGCACTTCTTCGTCCTTGAGGTCCTGGCCGAGCTGGCTGGTGCCCATGATGGCCACGGCCTGTTCCAGGTCCCACACGTTGCCGGAATGGAAGTACGGCGCGGTCAGGGCGATGTTGCGCAGCGGGCCGGCGCGGAACACGTATTCCTCGGTCGCCGTCTGGGTGACGGCAAAGCGGCCCTTGTCCTCGGGCGGCAGGATGTCGGCACCGGGGCGCTCGACCACGCCGAACGGATAGTAGCCATCGCCGCCCAGGTTCACGCCGGCATGGCAGGCCGCGCAGCCCTTGTCCATGAACAGGCCGAGGCCCTTCTTTTCCTCGACATGGATCAAAATGATTCCAATGAAGCTACACCCTCCACCCGGCCTCGCGGCGGGGGTCGAGGGCGTCTTGCAGGCCGTCGCCGACCATGTTGACCGACACCACGGTCAGTAGGATGAGGAAGCCCGGCCAGAACGCCAGGGCGGGGGCGGCCCACACGGTTTCCAGGGCGTTGGTCAGCATGTTGCCCCAACTGGGCAGCGGTGGCTGGATGCCGAGGCCGAGGAAGGACAAGGCGCTTTCCAGCAGGATGACGTTGCCGATGGACAGGGTGGCCGCGACGATCACCGGGCTGACGACATTGGGCAGGACGTGGCGGGTCATGATGCGGCCCGGCCCGGCGCCCAGCGCCACGGCGGCGGCGACGAACTCGCGCTGCTTGAGGGTCAGGGTGGCGCTGCGCGACAGCCGGGCCGCCGTGGTCCAGCCGACCAGGGCGATGATGAACACGATGCGGCCCAGGTCGAGCGCCGGGCTGCGCGCGATGTCGGGCGGGATGCCCAGCTTGGTCGGGTCGGCCGCCGCCAGCACGATCAGCAACGGCAGCAGGGGCAGCGCGATCACGCCGTCGGTCAGGCGCATCAGCGTGGCGTCCAGGCGCCCACCGATGTAGCCGGCCGGCACGCCGATGGCCGTGCCGATGACCGCTGCGGCCAGGGCTCCGGCCAGCCCCACGGCCAGCGACACCTGCCCGCCGTACAGCAGGCGCACCAGCACGTCGCGCCCCAGGTCATCGGTGCCCAGGGGGTGGGCGGCCGAGGGGGCGGCGTAGGTGTCGAGGATATTGACCGCCGTGGCGTCCACCCCCAGCGCGGCCTCGATCAATGGCGCGGCCAGGGCGGCAAGGGCCAGCAGGACCAGCACCACGGCCCCGGCCACCGCGCCCTTGTGGCGGGCGAAGCGGCGGGCGAAGGGCAGGCGATTTGCGTCGGCGGCCCTCATGGCGCCTTCCTCCCCCGGCCGATGCGCGGGTCGAGCCAGCCATAGGCCACGTCGGCCAGCGCATTGCCGAGCAGCGTGACGGCGGTGGCCAGCAGCAGCGCGGCCAGGGCCAGGGCGTAGTCGTTGCCCATCACGGCGTCGAAGATCAGCTTGCCCATGCCGGGCCAAGCGAACACCGTCTCGGTAATCAGGGCGCCGGAGAACAGCATCCCGAAATCCAGCGCCAGCACCGTGACCACCGGGATGAGCGCATTGCGCAGGGCGTGCACCAGCACCACCCGCCAGCGCCCGGCGCCCTTGGCGAGCGCGGTGCGGACATAGTCCTGGTTGAGGCTCTCGATCATGGCGGCGCGCATGTAGCGGGTGTACTGCCCGATGGTCGCCACCGCCAGCGTCGCCACCGGCAGGGCCATGTGGCGCAGCGTCTCGCCGAGGCCGGCGCCGGACTGCGGCACTCCGCCGGCCGGCAGCCAGCCGAACGTCACGGCGAACAGCATGATGAACATGATGCCCAGCCAGAACGTCGGCATGGACAGCCCGACGAAGGCCACCAGGTTGGCCAGGGTGTCGAACACCCCGCGCGGCCGCAGCGCCGCCAGGATGCCGATGGGCAGGGCGATGGCCAGGGCGATCACAAGGCTGGCCGCAATCAGCATCAGCGACCGCAGCAGCGGCCCGGCGATGACGCTCTCGACCGGCGCACCGTACAGCCGCGAGTTTCCGAGGTCACCGCCCAGCGCCGCCGTCAGCCACTGCCACCAGCGCTGCCAGATCGGCTGGTCGAGGCCGTGCAATTCGCGCAGGCGGGCGATGTCGTCGGGCGTGATATTGGGCAGGGTGGCGATCATCAGGTCGATGGGGTCGCCGGGCATCAGGCCGATCAGGCCATAGATCACGAACGACATGACCAGCAGCACGAGGACCGACTGGCCCAGGCGGCGCAGCACCCGTGCGGCCAGCCCGGCCACCGGCTAACGCCCGTCCACGGACCACGTCTCCACCCACAGGGTGGACGGGTTGAGGTGGCCGGTCGGGCGCAGGCCCTTCAGCCACGCCGGCAGGATGTAGGCCTCGGAGCGGAAGAACAACGGCAGGTCGGGGACGTCGGCGACCATCTTTTCCTGAAGCGCGTGCCACAGGGCGGCGCGCTTGTCGCGGTCCAGCTCGACCTCGATGGCGTCGATCAGCTTGTCCATGGCGGGGTCGCAGTAGGCGCCATAGTTCTGGCCGGTCCAGGCGTTGGCCTCGGTGGGGATTTCCTCGCAGTGCTGCGTGGTGCGCGGCACGTTCTCGGGGCTGGAGATCCAGGCGAACATGACGGCGCCGGCAAAGCGCCGCTTGTTCATGGTTTCGCCGAACAGCACGCGGGCCGGCTCGTTGCGGATCTGGGCATCGACGCCGATGTCCCGCCACTGGGCCTGCAGCACCTGCTGGACGCGTTCCCGCGTGCGGTTGCCGGCAGTGGTCTGGAGCGGGAAGGACAGCGCCTGACCTTCGGCATTGCGGCGGATGCCGTCGGGGCCGGGCGCCCACCCGGCCTCGTCGAGCAACCGGCGGGCCTCGGCGGGGTCGAAGGGCAGGGGCGAAAGGCCGTCGTGGTGCACCCAGTCGAGCGGGCTGACCTTGGTGGTCGCCACGGTCAGCTTGCCGCCGAACAGCTTGTCGACGATCAACTGCCGGTCGATGGCATGAAGCAGCGCGCGGCGCACCCGCACGTCGGCGAACATGGGGCTGTCGAGCGGCACTTCCAGATGTTCATAATAGAGCGACGGCTTGTAGGTGATGGCAAAGCGGTTGCCGTGGCGCTTTTCAAAGGCGATCACCTGATCGACCGCGAGCCCCAACTCGCCGGGGATCATGTCCACGCCGCCGGCCAGCAGGTTGGCCTCCAGCGCGGCGGTGTTTTCAATCGCCTTGACGATGATCTTGTCGAAGGCCGGTGCGTCGCCCCACCACGCCGGATTGCGCTCCAGCACCACCTGGGCGCCCTGGCTGACCTCGGTCACGCGGTAGGGGCCGAACCACAGGCCCTTTGTGTCCGGCGCGCGGTCGTAGGCGGTGCGGCTGCGGTAGGCGGCGGGATCTTCGGCGAAGGCCGGGCCTTCGATGTGGGCCGGCAGAAGGCCGAAGTCGCCGATGCTGTTGTAGGTGAAGCCCACCCGGTCCATGACCAGGGTGAAGGTCTTGTCGTCCACCAGCGTGATGTCGAGGATGCGGCGGTACAGTTCGGCGGCCGAGATGCCGACCTGCGGATGGCGCCCGACCTCCCAGGTGAACATCACGTCGGCGGTGGTGATGGGGGTGCCGTCGCCCCACGCGGCCTTGGCGGGCAGGGTGTAGGTCACGGCGATGCCACGGCCGCTGCCGTCGCCGACGTCCTTGGGAACCTCGACCACCTTGGCGCGGCCGTTCTCCAGGGTCGGCAGCTCGGTGCACAGCAGGCAGACCAGCGTCCAGTCGGCGTCATAGGCGGTGATCGGCCGCCGGGCCAGACCCATGATGTAGCTGGTCGCCGCCATCGAATCGATGGTCGGGTGCAGGGTATGGGGGAACTGCGTGATGCCGATGGTCAGGGTCTTGGCCTGAACCGGCATCACGAACAGAAGGGCGGCGAGCAGCAGGCCGAACCGAAAAATCACCATGCCGCTCGCCTCCGTTCGGTTTTACTCTCCGGCGCCGCGGCCGCCGCGGATGCTCGACCACTGGATGGGGTCGTGCAGGAATTTCCGCACCTCGTTGATGGTCCCCTTGTCGAAATAGGATTCCGACTCGGCGACTTCCAGCACGTCCCACCACGTGGCGAGGAAGTGCAGGTGCAGGCCATGATCCTCCAACGCCTTCAGGGCGCCGGGGAACACACCGTAGAAAAACACCACGAAGGCATGGTCGCACCGGGCACCGGCCCCGCGCAAGGCATCGACGAAATTGATCTTGGAGCCGCCGTCGGACGCCAGGTCCTCGACCAGCAGGACGCGCTGGCCTTCGTGCAGGTCGCCCTCGATCTGGGCCATGCGGCCAAAGCCCTTGGGCTTCTTGCGCACGTACTGCATGGGCAGGCCCATCGAGTCGGCGACCCAGGCGGCGTAGGGGATGCCGGCCGTCTCGCCACCGGCCACGGCATCGATCGACTCGAAGCCGACGTTGCGCTCGATGTGGGCGACGGCCAGTTCGATGATCTTCCGGCGGGCGCGCGGATAGGAGATGATCTTCCGGCAGTCGATGTAGACCGGGGCCTTCCAGCCGGCGGTGAAGGTGTAGGGGTCTTCGGGCCGGAAGTTCACGGCCTTGATCTCGTGCAGGATGCGCGCCACGGTCAGGGCGGCCTGCTTCTGTTCGGGCGTGCGCGAGGCGGAATTCATCGGTGCGGTCCTTTGCCGGAGGAGGATGCCGGAACTGGTTGGGTTTTGGCGACTGTTTACGGTTTAATGGCCCGGCGCACAAGACTTCCGCGCTGTTGGCCAAGATCAGAGGAACCATGTCCGAGAACCAACCGATTCTGAGCACGCGCGACGGCGCCGTCGCGACCGTGACCCTGAACAAGCCCGAAAAGCTCAACGCCCTCGATCTGCCCATGTGGCAGGGGCTGGCCGGCGCCTTCGACGCGATCAACGCCGACATGGACGTCCACTGCGTCGTGCTGCGCGGGGCCGGCGGCAAGGCCTTCGCCGCCGGAGCCGACATCACCGAGTTCGACACCGTGCGCGCCACCCCGGCCCAGGCCAAGGAGTATGACGTGGTCATGCGCCGCGCGCTGACCGCCGTGCAGGCCTGCCCGCACCCGGTCGTGGTGCAGATCGACGGCGCCTGCGTCGGCGGCGGACTGGAGCTGGCGTGCATGGGCGACCTGCGCATCTGTGGCGAGAACTCGCGCTTCGGGGTGCCGATCAACCGCATCAGCGTCGTCATGGCCTACCCGGAAATTTCGGGATTGCTGCGCCACGCCGGCCCCTCAAGCGTTCTGGAGATACTGCTGGAAGGCAAAATCGTCGGGGCCCTCGACGCGGTACGCATGGGGCTTGTCAACCGGATGGTGGCCGATGACGCGGTGGCCGGCGAAGTGGCCGCCACCGTCAAACGCATCACCGGTGGAGCCCCCCTCGTGAACCGCTGGCACAAGGCGTTCGTGCGCCGCTTGTCGAGCCCCGCCCCGGTCACCGATACGGAGCTGGACGCCTGCTATGAGTTTCTGGAGACAGAGGACTACAAGGAGGGAGTGGCCGCTTTCCGGGCAAAGCGGCGGCCCGACTTCCGGGGTGCCTGAGGGTCGGGCGGCCAGGAATCGCGAACCCTGGGACCTGAGCACGCGGGAGGAAGTGGTGAACGAACCCACCTTGTGGGTCCTGACCGACGACCGCCCCGGAAACGCCAGCCAGGCGCTGGGCGTGGCCGAAGCGTTGGGCTGGCCGTTCGTGCAAAAGGAAATCGGCTACACCGCGCTGGGTGGGCTTCCCAACCTGCTGCGCGGGGCGCGGCTGCTCGGCGTGGACGGGGCCTCTCGCGAGCGGCTGACCCCGCCGTGGCCGGACGTGGTGATCGCGGCCGGGCGGCGCACCGCGCCGGTCGCGCGGTGGATCAAGAAGCAGACCGGCGGCCGCACCTACCTGTGCCAGGTCATGTGGCCGGGTGGCGCCGGGGCGGGCGACTTCGACCTGATCGCCGTGCCGACCCATGACGAGTTGCTGGGCACCCACTCCAACGTGCTGCGCGTCACCGGGGCGCCGCACCGGGTGACCGAGGCGCGCCTCGCCCTGGAAGGCATGAAGTGGAAGCCGCGCTTCAAGGCGTTGCGCAAGCCGCGCATCGCCGTGGTGGTCGGCGGCTCGACCAAGAACCGCACGTTCACGCCCGCCATGGCGCGGGACCTGGGCGAGAAGGTGGCCGCCCTGTCGGCCAGCGCCGGAGGCTCGCTGATGGTCACCACCTCGCGCCGCACGGGGGTCGAGGCGGAGGAGGCGCTGCTGTCGGCGCTGCCCAAGGTGGATGTCCTGTACCGCTGGGGGAGCAAGGGCGAGAACCCGTACTTCGGGTTTCTGGCCTGCGCCGATGCCATCGTGGTGACCGGCGACTCGGTGTCCATGGTGTCGGAGGCCTGCGCGTCGCGGGTGCCGGTCTACGTCTATGCCCCGGACGCCCTGATTTCCCCCAAGCACGCGCGCCTGCACGTCCACCTCTACGCCCTTGGGCTGGCCGAGGCCCTATCCGGAAGTTTCAGGCCTTGGACGCATCCGCCCTTGAATGCCGCCAGTGATGTAGCCAAAGCGGTTCGTCAGGCGTTGGTAGGACGGACGTGATTCCGATAAATGTGGCACCACTAGGGTCGATGGGGTCCCCGGTGCCCGGCGCATGGGTTAGGGATGACTGACATCAAGCGTGTTTTGGTGGTCGAGGACGAGGCGCTGATTGCCATGCAGCTCAAGGCCGCGCTTGAGGCCGTCGGCTATTCCGTGATCGGCCCCTTCGGGTCGCTGGACGCGGCATGGCGGGCCGGGGACGGCGAGGTGTTCGATGCCGCGGTCCTCGACGTCAACCTGAACGGCGTCTCGGTGTTTCCCTTTGCCGAACATCTGGTGCGCGAACGCGTGCCGACCGTCCTGCTGACCGGCTACGACCTTCCGGAACTGCCGCCCGGCGCGGCCCACATCCCGGTCCTGCGCAAGCCGCTGGACGTCCATGTCCTCGATATCATCCTGCGCCGCCTCGGCCGGGAGGCGCCACGCCCTCCTGAACCCGCCCGCGTCGATGCGTAGGCGGGTGCCCCAACTCGTCGCACCCGCGAAGAAGCTTGAGAAGAAATCTCTCCGTTGATCCTCCTTCGCCATAATCAAGCTCGTCGTTCCCGCGCAGGCGGGAACCCAGGGCCGTGGAGAAAGTCCCATCGGCATCGTCAACACGCTGATTCCAAAGGACTATCTTGGCGCCCCTGGGCACCCGCCTACGCGGGTGCGACGATCCGAGGATGACAGCCTGGCTCCGCTATCTCGGTGCCCTCTGTGTCTTCTCGGTGTCCTCGGTGATTCCCCCTTCACTTCTTCAGACCGCCTTGGAATGCCGCTGTTCGCCCATCTTGAGGTAGCGGTCGAACTTGGCCGCCACGGCGCGGACCAGGGGCCGGCCGTCTTCGGTGATGGTCAGGCGGTGGCCGTCGATGACGACCACGCCGTCCCCGACCAGATCGGCCATGGCCGCCAGTTCGGGAGTGAATTCGGCGCCGGAGCGCCCGTGTTCGGCGGCCACGGCGTCCAGGTCGATGCTCATGTCGCACATCACGCGCATGATGATGTCACGGCGCAGCATGTCGTCTTCGCTGATGGCGATGCCGCGCGTGGTCGGCAGCTTGCCCTCGGCCACCATGCGCTTGTAGGCGTGCAGTTCGCCCTCGTTGGCGACATAGCCCTGGGGCAGCGAACCGATGCCCGACGCGCCCAGGCCGATCAACGCGGGTGCGGCATCGGTGGTATACCCCTGAAAGTTCCGATGCAGCCGGCCGGCCTTGAGGGCGATGGCCATTTCGTCATCTTCACGGGCGAAGTGGTCCAGGCCGACGGCGACATAGCCGTGGTGCTCCAGGCGTTCGTGGGCGCTTTCGTACTGCTTCCAGCGTTCGGCCATGTCGGGCATGGCCTCTTCGGGCAGCAGGTTCTGGTGCTTGCGCATCCACGGCACATGGGCGTAGCCGAACAGCGAGATGCGGCGCGGGTCCAGGGTCATGGCCTGGTCGATGGTCTCGATGACGCTGGCGGCGGTCTGGTAGGGCAGGCCGTACATGAGGTCCATGTTGACCTCGGCGATGCCGTGCTTGCGCAGCCAGCCGATGACGTCGGCCACCAGGGCGTAGGGCTGGACGCGGTTGACCGCCTTCTGGACCACCGGGTTGAAGTCCTGCACCCCGACGCTGGCCCGTGTCACGCCGGCCTTGGCCATGGCCATGACATAGGCCTCGTCGGCCGTGCGGGGGTCGAGTTCCACCGCAACCTCGGCCCCGGCCAGCAGGTCGAAGCGGCCGCGCAGGGCGTCCATGGTGCGCATGAAATCATCGGCCGACAGGATGGTCGGGCTGCCGCCGCCGAAGTGGATGTGCTGCGCCTTCATGCGGGCGGGCATGTGGTCGGCGACCAGTTCGACCTCGGCCAGCAGCGCTTCGAGGTAGGCCGCGACCGGGCCGTATTTCTTGGTGATCTTGGTGTGGCAGCCGCAGAACCAGCACATTTCCTCGCAGTAGGCGATGTGCAGGTACAGGGACAGCGGCAGGTCGGCCGGCAGTTCGCTCAGCCAGCGGCCATAGGTCGCCCCATCGACCGCGCCCGAAAAATGGGGCGCCGTCGGATAGCTGGTGTAGCGCGGCAGCCGCAGGTCGTACTTGGAAACGAGGTCCTGTCTCATCGTGTCGCTTGCTTTCCTGGGGCTTTCCTGGCGGCCCGCTCCCCACGTCAGACGGGCCTGCATTTCGTTGGTTAAGCCGAATGTAGGTGTCTTGGCCGCCGGAAGCAAACCCGAAGCAGGCAGAGCGCGGGCGTATAATTAATCAAGGGGCTTCCGGCGCCCTTTCCATTGGTGCCGGGTTCGGACATGATCGGCCCAACCGTTTTTCCGTCCACCAGCCTTGTTCCCGTCCAGAGGACCCAGATGCCCCGCTTTTCCGCCAACCTGTCCACCCTGTTCACCGACGTGCCGCTGCCCGAGCGCTTCACGCGCGCCGCCAAGGCCGGCTTCCGGGGGGTGGAGATCCAGTTCCCCTACCTGATGGAGCCGGAGGTTCTGGGCGACAAGCTGGCCATGAACGGCCTTGAACTGGCCGTGTTCAACGCCCCGCCCGGCAACTGGGCGGCCGGCGAGCGTGGCCTCGCGGCGCTGCCCGGGCGCCAGGAGGAATTCCGCGACACCATCGAGATCGCGGTGCGCTTCGCCGAACTGACCGACTGCACGCGCATCCACGTCATGGCCGGCGTGGTGCCCGAGGAACAGTGGGAAGACGCCCTCGACACCTACATGGAAAACCTGACCTACGCCGCCGACGAGTTGTTCAAGGTCGGGGTCAAGTGCCTGATCGAGCCGATCAATCCCATCGACATGCCGGGCTATTTCCTGTCCCGTCCCGACGACGCGGCCAATGTTCTGGCCGAGTTGGAAAACCGCAACCTTTACTTCCTGTATGACGTCTACCATGCCCAGATCACCCAGGGCGGCATCACGGACTTCATCGAAAGCAACCTGGAGCGCATCGCCCACATCCAGATCGCCGGCGTCCCCGGCCGCCACGAACCCGACCGCCTGAGCGAACTGAACTACGACTACCTGTTCAATCTGCTCGACGGCCACGGCTATCCGGGCTGGATCGGTTGCGAGTACAACCCGCGCGGCAAGACCGAGGACGGCCTGCGCTGGGCCAAGGACTGGCTCAGCCCGCGGGCGTAGACGCCAGTTCGTACAGCAGCCGAACGGCGCCCGTCCGATACGTTTCGGTTTCCTGCAGGGCCAACCTGCGGGACGCGCCGGGCGGCAGCAGGGGCACCCCTGCGCCCAGCAGGATGGGCATGACGAACAGCTCGATCTCGTCCACCGCGTCGTGGTCGAGGAAGGTGCGCACCGTCTGCCCGCCGCCGACCACCCAGACCAGCCCGCCGCGCGTGCGCAGCGTCTCGATCAAGGCGGCGGGGTCGGCCATGGCCTTGACGCCGGGCGGGGCGTCTTTACCCAACGCCCTGCTGGTCAGCACCCACACCCGCTTGCCGGGGTAGGGCCAATCGCCGAGCGTCCGCACCTGGTCGTAGGTCGTCCGCCCCATGACCAGCGCGTCGACGGACACCATGAAGGCCTCCGTCCCATAGTCCTCGCCGTCATAGTCGGACAGCCATGCGACGCCGCCCTCGGCATCGGCGATGAAGCCGTCGAGGCTGGTGGCGGCGTACAGGCGGAAGGTGGCGTCAGGCATCCCCAACCGTAGCATCATTGCGCCAGGGCGCGAACCTCCTTGTTGGCCCGGCGCAGGCGGCCCGACAGCATGCGGGCGAGGTTGCGCATGACGGCCAGAACGATGGCCGGGCGCTCGGCGCTGAGGTCTTGCAGGCGGTCGATGTCGAGGCGCAGGCAGTCGCAGTCCCGTTCGGCCCGCACGTCGGCCGAGCGCAAGCCGCCGTCCAGCAGGGCCATTTCTCCGAAGGCAACGCCCGGCATGATCGTCGACAGGCGGACCGACCGGCCGTCGGGCAGGGGCATCCGGATGCCGGCCTCGCCCCGGACCAGGAAATAGAGCGCCGTGGCGGCCTCCCCATGGCGAAGGATGATCGATCCCGCGGCATGGTGTTCGGGCACCAACACGGCGCGGAGGATGCCCAGGTCGGCGGCGTCCATGCCGGCGAGCAGTTCCATCTCGCCCAGGGGAATGGCGTCCTCGGCCCGCGCCGGCGCGGACAGGCGTTCCGCCAGCACACGGTTTTCGCAAGCCTCCAGGGCGTCGTCCAGACTGGCCCGGAACACGCTTGCGGGCAGGCCGGCGGTTGCCAGCGGCACGGACCGGGCCGGGTCGGACCCCACCGGCGTGAGGTCCAGGGACCGGCCGCGCGCGGTCAGGTCCAGCCACAGGCGGTTCACCAGCGTGGCGGCGGCGGTATCGATGCGGCCGACCCGGTGAAGGTCCAGAACGAGGTGGTCGCAGGTCCGGGTCGCCTCGTCGGCTTGGCGCAAGACCTGCTCGGCCGCGCCAAAGAACAGGTCGCCCTGGACCTCCAGAACGGCGGTTCGATGGCCCTCGGCATCCAGCACGGCCAGTTCGCGCGGGCAGCGCATCCGCTTGGAGCGCACCTTGTTGCCGCTGTAGGCGCGCGACACGGCGGACTTCACGCTGCGGCTGGTGTCGAACACATGCAGTCCGAAATGCTGCGACAGGTCTTCGCAGGTCTTGATGCCGCGCACGCTGTTGCCCCGCTCGTCCAGTGGCGGGGAGAACGTGCCGATGCCCATCTGGCCCGGCAGCACCGCGACGATGCCGCCGCCCACGCCGCTTTTTGCGGGCAGACCGACGCGGTAGGACCACTCGCCCGCATAATCGTACATGCCGCACGATGCCATGACGGCGGTGACGTATTTGACATAGCGGGTTTCCAGCGCCTGTTCGCCGGTCCGGGGATTGATCCCGCCGTTGGCAAGCGTTGCCGCCATCATCGCCAGATCCTGCGCGGTGACGAGCAGGGAGCATTGGCGGAAGTAGACATCCAGATGCTCGTCCACGCGATCATCGATCATGCCGGAATTGAGCATCAGCCAGGTGATGGCCCGGTTGCGGTGGCCGGTGGCGGCCTCGGAGGCATAGACGCTTTCGTCCACGGTCAGCACCCGGCCCGTGTAGCGGCGGAACATCTCGATGATGCGGTCCAGGCGCTCGGCCACGCCGTTGCCCTTGATGAGCGCCGTGGTGGCGATGGCTCCGGCGTTGACCATGGGATTGAACGGCCGGTTGGTGCGGTCGTCGAACACGATGGCGTTGAAGGCGTCGCCCGACGGCTCCACGCCGACCTTGGCCAGGACGGCATCCCTGCCGTGGTCCTCAAGCGCCAGCCCGTAGACGAAGGCCTTGGAGATCGACTGGATGGTGAACGGCACATAACTGTCGCCCACCGCGTAAACCTGGCCGTCGGCGGTGACCACGGAGATGCCGAACAGGGCCGGGTCGGCCTTGGCGAGTTCGGGGATGTAGGTGGCCGGAGCCCCGCTGGCATCGGCTGCGTAGCGGGTGTGCAGGTCCTCGAGGCAGGCCGTGATGACCGAGGACCGCGTGCCCGGCCGGACGATATGGGTCATGGTGAAACTCCCCCGCAGGCGCCCGCCGGTCGGCGGCGCGCCTTCGCTCGTGGGGAAGCGGGGGGAAGGATAGGGCGGGCCGGGGCCGTGTCAATCGGCCGCCGGAATTTGTGAACGTACAGCTAGAATCCCAGCGCCCTGGGCAGCCACAGGACCAGCGCCGGGAACGCCACCAGGATGCCGACGCGGACGATGTCGGCGACGATGAACGGCACGATGCCGCGCACCATGGTGCCCAGGTTCAGGCCCGGCGTGGTGCCCTGGATGACGAACAGGTTCATGCCGATGGGCGGGGTGATGAGGCCCAGTTCGACCACCACCACCAGCAGGATGCCGAACCATACCGGGTCGTACCCGATGGCGACGATGATCGGGAACACGAACGGCACGGTCAGCAGGATCATGGACAGGGCATCCATGAAGCAGCCCAGGATCAGGTAGAACACCAGGATGGCCAGCAGCACGGCCAACGGCGCCCAGCCCAGGCCGGTCAGGCCGCTGACCAGCAGGTCGGGCAGGCGGCTCGCCTCGATGAAGTAGTTGAACAGCGCCGCACCGATCAGGATGAGGAAGATCATGCCGGTGGTCACGGCCGTTTCGGCCAGGGCCTCGACCATGATCCGCCCGGTCAACTGGCGGCGCAGCAGCGCGAACAGGAAGGCGCCGGCCGCGCCCACGGCGGCCGCTTCGGTCGGCGAGAAGATGCCGGCGTAGATGCCGCCGATGACCACGGCGAACAGCAGCGCCACGTCCCACACCCGCTTGAGGGCTCGCAGGCGGTCGCCCCACGCCACCCGCGCCCCGGCCGGGCCGAGGGCGGGATTGCGGTGCACCACCACGGCCACGGCGGCCATGTACAGCGCCGTGCCGAGCAGCCCAGGAATGAGGGCGGCTGCGAACAGGGCGCCAATGGATTGCTCGGTCAGCAGCGCATAGATGATGATGATGATCGACGGCGGGATGAGCACGCCCAGCGTCCCGCCCGCCGCGACCGAGGCCGAGGCCAGGGTGTCGGCATAGCCGTGGCGGCGCATCTCGGGCATGGCGACCTTGCTCATGGTCGCCGCCGTGGCGAGCGAACTGCCGCAGATCGCCCCGAAGGCCGCGCAGGCGCCGACCGTGGCCATGGCCAGCCCGCCCTTGCGGTGGCCGATGAACACATAGACGCCTTCGTACAGGTTGCGCGACAGGCCGGCACGGGCGGCGAACACGCCCATGAACACGAACAGCGGCACGACGCTGAGGCTGTAGGGGAACACCGCCTGGAACGGTGCATTGCCCAGCACGAAGGACACCGTGTTCCAGTCGGCCAGCATGGCCGCGCCGACGATGCCCACCATGCCCATGGACACCGCCACGGGCACGCGCAGGGCGATGAGGACGAGGGCTCCGACGAAGCCGAGAATGCCGGCGTATTCTCCCATCATTCCGCTCCCTGCGCCGCGAGGACGGCATGGTGGGCCGCCACCGTCAGGGTCGCCAGCACCGACAGGGCGCAGCCCGACAGCAGCGTGGCCCAGTACCAGATCATGGGAATGCCGATGGTCTGCGACATGTCGCCGTAACGCAGGGCCAGTTGCGCCCCGTCCCAGCCGTACACGCCGATCAGGCCGACGAACACGGCGCCCAGCACGGCCGCCACGGCGTCCAGCGTGTGCCGCACGCGGCGCGGCATGCGATCCGCCCCGACCTCGACCCGCACATGGCCGCCCCGGATGAAAGCGAACGGGATGGCCCAGAAGGCGCAGGCCATGACGCACAACTGCGTGATGTCGACGGTGCCGAGCACCGCCATGCCCATGGTGCCGCGCAGCACGATGTCGGCCAGCACGGCGGCGATGGCGACGCCGAGCACGGCCATGCCGGCCAGCGCGAAGCCCAGCAGAAGGCGTTCCATCTGCGGAAGGAGGTGGGACGTCATGGGGGAGATCAATTCCAAGGTAGGGGTGCGGCGGAGCCCTCCACAGGCTCCGCCGCCGGGGTTTTACCGGCCTTCGTGCTTGGCCGTCAGTTCCTGGGCCCGGTTGTAGATGGCGCGGGCATCGGTCACGCCGTCCTTTTCCAGGCCGTCGAGGTAGCCCTCGATGACCGGCTTGAGGTGGGTGCGCCACTCGTCGCGCTGGGCGTCGGTGAAGGTGATGATGTTGTTGCCGCGCTTGATGGCGTCCTGCTTGCCGGCCTCGTCCCAGGCGTTCCACCACGCCCCGAACTTGCCGACCAGGGCGTCGCCGGACATGTCGTCGATGGCGGTCTTCACGTTCTCGGGCAGCTTGTCATAGGACGCCGGGTTCATGACGAAGAAGAAGCAGGTGGTATAGGCCTTGGCGTCGGCGTGGTGCTTGACCACCTCGTTCAGGCGGAAGGCGCCCACGGCGTCCCACGGGAACACGGTGCCGTCGATCACGCCCTTCTGGAGGCTCTCGTAGACCTCGGTCGGGGGCATGCCGACCGGCGTGCCGCCGAGGAAGCTGACCATGTCGGAAATGGCCGGCGACGGGGTGCGCAGGCGCAGGCCCCGCAGATCCTCGGGCTTTTCGACCGGGCGCGAGATGGTGGCGAACTGGCCGGGGTTGTGGCAGTGCAGGGCCAGCGGCTTGACGCCTTCGTAGTCTTCGGCGATCAGGCCTTCCTTGTAGAGGTCCCACATGGTCTTGCTGGCGCTGTCGGCCGACGTGGTCAGGAACGGCAGGTCCATGACCGACGAGCGCGGCAGGCGCCCGCGCGGGATGCCGGCCAGGCCGTGGGCGATGTCGACCACGCCGCCGCGCACCTGGTCCATCTGGCGGGCGACGTTGCCGAACGCGGTGTTGACCGGGTGCACCTCGACCTTGACCGCGCCGTCGGTGCGCTTTTCAAGCTCGCGCGCCCATGGCTCGATGAAGTCACGGTGGATGCCGTGGTGGGGCGGCAGGAAATGGCTGATCTTCAGGGTCGTGACGTCCTGGGCCTGCGCCTGGGGGACAAGCGCTGCGCCCAAGGCGCAGGCGCCGAGCAGGGCGGCCTTCAGGCTGGTACCAAATATGGACATAAGCTTCCTCCCGGTGATCGGTGTCGTCCTTTTGTAGGTGGACGCTTGACCCGACTGTGCTTCAAAGTTCGTTTCAAATGCAACCATTTAAGTCTAAGGTTATTCCGAAAGCAGCCGTTTGCGCCGGTTGTCGTCGATGGCGACGAAGGTGAACAGGCCTTCGGTCACCTGGGCCTGTTCGCCGGTGTCGCCCCTGCGAACCCAGGCGGCGACGCGCACGGTGATGGACGTCTTGCCCCGGCGTTCCTCGGTGCAATAGCAGGTCAGCTCGTCGCCCACGAACACGGGCCTATGGAAGGAAAACCCGTCGACGGCGATTGTTGCCACCCGGCCGTGGGCGCGGTAGCGGGCGAAGGTGCCGCCGGCGAGATCCATCTGGCTCATCAGCCAGCCGCCGAAGATGTCGCCGGCCGGGTTGGTGTCGGCCGGCATGGCGATGGTGCGGATGGAAACCTCGCCCACGGGACCCCCGGCAACTGGACTCCCGCCAGGGGGACCTTCAGGGGATTGGCTCATGGTGCGTCCTTTCGTTCACCAGATGTAGTGAAGGCATTTGCGATCACCCCCCGCATCCGGCTTGCCCGGCACGAAGGAAGTCCTATAATGCCGCGCATGTCTGACCTTTTCCAACACCTCACGCCGAAAACCACCGGATACACCGCCAAGGACATCGAAGTCCTGGAGGGCCTGGAGCCTGTTCGCAAGCGGCCCGGCATGTACATTGGTGGTACCGACGAAAAAGCCCTCCACCACCTGGTGGCGGAGGTGCTTGATAACGCCATGGACGAGGCGGTGGCCGGCTACGCCACCTTCATCGACCTGGAAATGGGCATCGACGGGTCCGTGACCGTGCGCGACAACGGGCGCGGCATTCCCACCGACCCCCACCCGCGCTTCCCCGACAAGTCGGCGCTGGAAGTGATCTTCACAACGCTGCACTCGGGCGGCAAGTTCGGCGGCGACGCCTACAAGGTGTCCGGCGGCCTGCATGGCGTGGGTATCTCGGTGGTCAACGCCCTGTCCGAGGAAACCGTGGTCGAGGTTGCCCGCGACCGGCGCCTGTGGCGGCAGACCTATTCGCGGGGCCTTGCGACCTCTCCGCTCGAGGACCTGGGCGCGGTCAACAACCGGCGCGGCACGGTCATCCGCTTCCGCGCCGACCCCGAGATCTTCGGCCCGCGCGCCCGCTTCCGGCCGGCCTGGCTGTACCGCATGGCGCGCTCCAAGGCGTACCTGTTCCGCGGCGTGCGCATCCGCTGGAGCTGCGATCCGCTGCTCATTCCCGACGGCGAGGCGGTGCCGGCCCAGGACGAACTGCACTTCCCCAACGGTCTGGCCGACTTCCTGGCCTCGGCCACCGAGGGGCGGGCGGCGGTGTCGTCGATCTATGCCGGCAGCGGCGCGCTGCCCGACGACATGGGCAACGTCGAATGGGCCGTGATGTGGCCGGAGGACGAGGAGTCGTTCTTCAGCTCCTACGTCAACACCATCCCGACGCCCGAAGGCGGCACCCACGAGGCCGGCCTGCGCAACGCCCTGACCCGTGGCCTGCGGCACTATGCGGAGCTGACCAACAACAAGAAGGGCGCCGCCCTGACCGCCGACGACGTGGTCGCCGGTGCCTGCGTGGTCATGTCGGTGTTCATCCGCGACCCGCAGTTCCAGGGCCAGACCAAGGAGAAGCTGGCCTCGGCCGAGGCGACGCGCCTGGTCGAGCAGGCCCTGCGCGACAACTTCGACCACTGGCTGACGGCCGACCCCGAAAGCGCCGGCAAGCTGCTGGAGCACTGCATCGGGCGGCTGGAAGAACGCCAGCGCAAGAAGCAGACCAAGGACCTGTCGCGCAAGACCGCGACCAAGAAGCTGCGTCTGCCCGGCAAGCTGGCCGACTGCTCGCGCTCCATCGCGGCGGGCACGGAAATCTTCCTGGTCGAGGGCGACTCGGCCGGCGGGTCGGCCAAGCAGGCGCGCCACCGCGAGACCCAGGCGGTGCTGCCCCTGCGCGGCAAGATCCTGAACGTGGCCTCGGCCACCATGGACAAGATCCGCGCCAACCAGGAAATCACCGACCTGATCGAGGCGCTGGGCTGCGGCATCCGCGACCACTTCGACCCGGACCGCTTGCGGTATGAAAAAGTCATCATCATGACCGACGCCGACGTGGACGGCGCGCACATCGCCTCGCTGCTGATGACGTTCTTCTATCAGGAGATGCCGGGGCTGGTCGAAGCCGGGCACCTGTACCTCGCCATGCCGCCGCTGTACCGCCTGAGCGCCGGGGGCACCGTGGTCTATGCCCGCGACGACGCCCACAAGGACCAGCTCATGAAGACCACCTTCAAGGGCAAGTCCAAGGTGGAAATCAGCCGCTTCAAGGGCCTGGGCGAAATGCCGCCGCCGCAGCTCAAGGAAACCACCATGAACCCGGCGACGCGCTCGCTGCTGCAGGTCGTGGTGCCGGGCAAGCGGACCGAGGAGGACCGCGAAGACGGTCTGGCGACCGCCAAGCTGGTCGATCAGCTCATGGGCCGCAAGCCCGAGCACCGCTTCGCCTACATTCAGCAGCACGCCCGGTTCGTCGCCGAGGACGTGCTGGACATCTGAGCCACAGGCTGTCGCAACGAAACAGGGCCCGGTTCTGGCAAACCGGGCCCTGCCTTTTTTCGGCGGGAGCGAGGGAGCTCGTGCCGGGCGCAGTCTTCGCGTTTCCTGGCTAGAGGTGGCGCGGTGCGGAATGGGCCGCCACGCGCCTGACGAAAGACGTAACGCGATCATACCGGACGGATCGAGCAATCGCTGCCCACAGTCCGGCACTCCACCACGAACGCGCCGGAAGGCGAATTGGTTCCATCATTTCGTTGCGTCGTTCGTGCGGTGCCTTAGTCCGATGCCGTCCTGGTCGCTCCTGCGGGCCGCATTGTAGCCTACGACGGCGGGGAATCCGCGGTGGGCTTGCTCCCCAAGAGGGAGCCCAATAGCGTTGAGGCGGGATCGGACGGTCACGGGAGGTCGGCGATGACACGTCTTTGGACGGGTATCGTGGTGTGGATCGGAATTGCCGGGGCGCTCGCCGCCTGCGGGCTGCCGCGCTACTCCCGCGACTGGGCGGAGCCGCGCACTGCGCGCGCCTTCTGGTCCTATGCCGGTGCCGGGCAGCCGTTCCTGATCGAGGTCCACAACCCGCCGCCCACGGTGGCGGCCGAGGATCTGGCCGCCGCTTTTCCGTCGCCGCCGATGGTCGCTCCGGCCGCACGGTTCACCGCCGATCCCGCCAACGCCGCGCGGCCGGAGTACCGCTTCGTCCTGATGTTCGGCGCCCCGAACACGACCGACGGCGATGACGCCTGTGCCGGTGCGGTGCCCAGGCTGAGCGGCGGCGAGGCCCTGCAGGCCGCCTTCTGCTACCGCGACCGCACCCTGGCCGAGGTACGCGCCGAAGCTTTGGGCGACGCCTTCGCCGGTGGGGCGGGCACGGCCGAGGCGCGGCGGATCCTCTACGGAATCTCCCGTTATCTGGTGCCGCCGCCGGAGGTTGACCCGCCGGATCCGCCCGATCTTCCGCCGGTGTGACGAAAACTGACGAAAGCCCTTGTTTCTTTGCGGACAAACCTCTGTTCCTGGACAGGGGTGGTCTGCTAGATTCCGCGGTCGGCCCCGGGAGGGGGCGCCGGAGGGGATGTCCTGCTTATGCTCGGGTTTTTCGCGCGGTCCTTGCGCACGTTCACCATTGGTCAATTCATGCTGGTGCTGTCGGCCACGGTGATGGTGATCGCCGTCGCCATGGTCATGCTGCTGTCGACCTTCATCGAGCGGCGCGCCGTCGGGGACCTCGCGCACGAGGAGGCCCGCCAGACCTCCGAGCTTATTTTCCAGTCCCTGTACTCGGCCATGCGCAAGGGCTGGGACAAGGACGAGATCCGCGACATCATCGACCGCCTGAACAGCACCCGCCCGGATGCCACCATCGCCGTGTGGCGCGGCGCCCCGGTGATCGCCCAGTACGGCGAGATCGCCGGGGAGCCTGCCGGCCGAGCCAACGATGAACTGTTGCAGGGCGTGCTGGCCACCGGCAAGGAGGCCCTGGTCGCCCGCCGCGACCTGCTGCGCTACCTCTATCCGGTGCTGGTCAAGGAGGAGTGCCAGGCCTGCCACGACGCTCCGCTGGGGGCGGTCAACGGCGTGGTGGACGTCACGTTCCCGGTCACCAACCTCAAGGTTTCCCTGGGGTTCGTGATCCGCTCGGTGATCTTCTACTTTGCCGTCGTGCTGTCGGTCATCCTGCTGGTGCTGTATTTCAAGCTGCGCTACTTCATCGCCTTTCCCATCGCCCAGTTCGTGCAGGTGATCGACGAGATCATCCAGCACACCGACCTCAACAAGCGGGTCGAGGGGCGGCGGTCGAACCTGCGCGAGGTGCAGCGCCTGTCCGACCACTTCAACAAGTTGCTCAACACCATCCAGGACTACCACGACCGCCTGGAGACCTATTCCCAGCGCGATCCCCTCACGGGCCTGTACAACCGGCGCAAGTTCGAGGAATTCCTCAAGGTCGAGGTGGAGCGGGCGCGGCGGTCGAACCATTCGTTCTCGCTGATGATGCTCGACGTGGACAACTTCAAGCACGTCAACGACACCTACGGCCACCCGGTCGGTGACCTGGCGCTCAAGGAACTGACCGCGATCCTGGTGTCGCGCCTGCGCCGTACCGACGTCGTGGCCCGCCTGGGCGGCGACGAGTTCGCCATCCTGCTGCCCGACACCTCCGGCGCGCAGGCCCTGGCGGTGGCCGAGAACGTTCATGCCGCCCTCAGCCAGGCGGTCATCCGCCTGCCGGTCGGCAATGCCAAGCTCAGCGCCAGTGTCGGCCTGGTGTCCTTCCCCGAGAACGGCACCGACGTGGAAAAGCTCAACATCGCCATGGACGTGGCCATGTACAAGGCCAAGCGCCTGGGCAAGAACCGCGTTTCGACCCTCGACGCCTCCGAGGAAGACATGGTCATGGAGGTGTTCAACAAGGGCCAGGAGCTGCAGCGCGCCCTGGACGAGGGCCGCATGGTGCCGTTCTTCCAGCCGATCTGCCAGACCTCGGACGGCAAGCCCTACGGCTACGAGGTGCTGGCCCGTATCCGGGATGGCGACGCCTTCATGTCGGCCGGCGATTTCATCGAGACGGCCGAGGAACTGGGCCTCGCCCATGCCGTCGATCAGGCGGTGATAACCGGTGCGCTGCGGGAGATCGCGCGCTCGGGCGAGACGTCGGGGCTGTTCTTCTTCAACCTGTCGGCCCGCACCATCGCCGATACCGCGTGGCTCAACGCCCTGCCGCAGTTGGTGCGTGACCATGGGCTGGACCCCGCCCAGATCGTCCTGGAGATCACCGAGCGCGAGGCGCTGCCCCACTTCGACACCCTGCTGAGCACCATGGAGGCCTTGCGCGGCGAGGGCATCCGCTTTGCCCTCGACGACTTCGGCAGCGGGTTCTCGTCGTTCCTCTATCTCAAGTACCTGGCGGTCGACTACGTCAAGATCGAGGGCAGCTTCGTGCGCCACATCGCCACCGACCGGCGCGACCGCATCATGGTCGAACACATCCATGGCATGGCCCGCGAGTTCGGCCTGCGCACCATCGCCGAGTTCGTCGAGGACGCCGAGACCAGCCGCATGCTGTGCGAGATCGGCATCGACCTGGGGCAGGGCTACCACTACGGCCATCCGCTCGCCAGCCCCGGCGTCGGCGCCACCAAGGCCAAGGCCGACTGAGCCCCTACCCGCGCCGGGTAGGACCGGCGGGGCCTGCTGAACGCTGTATACCATAGGGTATCGGGAAGGGCGGTTGACGTAGCGTCGCCGCCCTTTCGCGCATGGTCGCGCGGCCTATCCATGGGCATACACCTATTTCCACTGGCCTGGAACTTGTGCGGACGCTAAAACCGTAGCTGGCCGGTGTGGTACTACGCCGTCCGGCCGAGAAGCCGAACCAAAGCCGGACACAGAGCCGGCGGCGGCTTCCCGCATAGGGTTCTGGGGAGGAAATCGTGACCGAAGCGCTCAATGAAACCGCTCAGACGGGTAGTCCCGGTCTGTTTGGCCGCATGTCCATCAAGCACAAGATCGTGGCCGGTTTCGCCTCCACGCTGTTTCTGGCGGCGGTGGTGGCCGGGGTGGGCATCAACGGCTCCCGCTCGACCACGACGGCGGTCGAGGCCTATGCCGACACGGTCGATGACGCGCTGGACGTGATGGCCGCCAAGACCGAGTTCCAGGACATCCGCCTGCATGTGCGCGAGTTCCTCGGCACCAGCCGCGACGCCGAAGCCGCCGCCGCGCGCCGCAAGGGCGAGGCCCTGGTCGAGCGCATCGAGGCGGCGCAGGCCGACGCCACGTCGCCCGCACAGGCCGAAAAGCTGGCCGCCCTTGGCGCGGACCTTCAGGCCTACATGGACCACGTCGCCACCGCCGCGCGGCTGGAGACCCAGCGCCAGATGATCATCTCCATGGCGCTCGACCCGGCCGGCCAGAACCTGACCGACAACCTCGACATGCTGATCAGCGAGCCGGCCATCAGCGCGGACGCCGAACTGTCGAGCTACCTGCGCATCGCCCGCGAGCGCACCCTCCAGGCCCGGCTGAACGTGTACATGTACCTCGGCCGCCAGCGCCCCGAACTGGCCGAGGCCGCGCACCGCCAGCTTTCCGACATGGAAATGCCGCTGCAACTGGCCGACTACTCCATCCCGGCCAGCCATGACTCGCGCTATGTGTTCGACGCCATCCAGGGCTTCTACACCGAATACCGTGAAAAGTTCGGCCAGATCGAGACCCTGACCAGCGAGTTGCGCACCCTGGTCGACGGCCCCATGCAGGAGCGCAACAAGACCCTCAACGCCGCCTTCGACGGCGTGGTGGCCGACGCGCGCACGCTGGAAACCGAGATCAACACCGGCCTGATGAGCAGCCTGAGCGCGTCCACCCTGATCATCGGCTTCGTCGGCGCGGCCGGTCTGGCCGGCGGCCTGGTGGTCGCCTTCGTGCTGGGCAACGGCCTGTCCCGGCCGATCATGGCGATGACCGGCGCGATGAGCCGTCTGGCCGATGGCGACCTCGACGTCGACGTCCCGGCCCGTGGCCGTGGCGACGAACTGGGCCGCATGGCCGAGGCGCTGCAGGTGTTCAAGGAGCACGCCGAGGAAAACCGCCGCCTGGAAGCCCAGCAGCAGGAAACCGCCCGCCGGGCCGAGCAGGAACGCCGGGAGTTGATGACCGGTCTGGCCGAGGACTTTGAAGGCTCGGTCGGCCGGATCATCCGGGCCGTTTCCGAGTCGGCCAGCGAGATGCAGGACACCGCGCGCGGCATGTCGTCCGCCGCCGATGACGCCAGCAACCGGGCAACCACCGTGGCGGCGGCCTCCGAACAGGCCACGGCCAACGTGCAGACCGTGGCTGCGGCGTCCGAGGAACTGGCCGCCTCGATCTCCGAGATTGCCCGGCAGGTCAACCAATCCAGCGAAATCGCCCATCAAGCGGTGACTGAAGCCCGCCGCACGGACGACATCGTGCAGGGCCTCGCGGCCTCGGCGCAGAAGATCGGCGAAGTGGTCGCCCTCATCACCGACGTCGCCGACCAGACCAACCTGCTGGCCCTGAACGCCACCATCGAGGCCGCCCGCGCCGGAGAGGCCGGCAAGGGCTTTGCCGTCGTCGCCAACGAGGTCAAGCAACTGGCCAACCAGACCAGCCGCGCCACCGAAGACATCGCCCGCCAGATCAACGAGGTGCAGGGCGCCACCCAGGAGGCCGTCACCGCCATCCGCGGCATCGGCGAGATCATCGGCCGCATCGACGAGATCTCCTCGGCCATCGCCTCGGCGGTGGAGGAGCAGGGTGCGGCCACCCGCGAAATCACCCACAACGTGACCCAGGCCGCCCAAGGCACCCAGGAGGTTTCCGACAACATCCAGGCGGTGACCCAGGCCGCCCAGGAAACCGGCCACGCGTCGGGCCGCGTCCTCGACTCGGCGGGAACCTTGTCCGGGCAGGCCCAAAGCCTCGACGAACAGATGCACAAGTTCCTGACCCAGATCCGCGCCGGCTGACCCCTCCAGAAACTCCCCTCCCGCCGACGCACCGAAACGGCCCCCTGTTTCCCCCAGGGGGCCGTTTCACGTCGTTGGGTAAGTGAAGTGGGGTGTTCCCCCGCTTCCTTCTCTTCCCTTACGCCTCCACCGATCCAAACGTGGCTTCCATTTCGGTGCGCAGGCGGACGGTTGCATCGGTGGGGTCGAGGGTGACGGCGTCGCGGGTGAGCACGGTTCCGACCGCGACGTCGCGCCGCACGGTCACGCCGTGGGCGAGGCCGATCGGCAGGGCGCCCAGCGTCAGCGAGTCGGCGGCCGGCATCAGGCGGCCCCAGACGGTGGTGCCGCCTTCGCCGTCGAGGACGTCGCCGGCTTTCAGGGCGCGCTTGGCCACCGCAACGGCGTCGCCCCGGAAGGCCATGGGGGTGCCGGTCGGCTCGCCGCGCAACGCAGCACTCGCCACCGAGATGCCGAGTTCGAGGCCGATCAGGTGGGCCGGGCGCCACAGGGCGGCATAGCGGCCGGTGCTGTCGGTGGTCATGCCGTATTCGCGGAAGCAGCGGGCGGCGTAGGCGCCGGGCGCCTCGATCACCACGTAAACACCCCACCGCAGGTCGTCGCGCACCGGGCTGCCGTCGCGGTTGAGGCTGGATACCACCTCGACCATGCCGGCGCGCTCCAGCAACCCGCCGTCGCTGCGCGGGCGCAGGTCCTCGGCCAGACGCGCGGTGCCCACGGGCGGGAAGTCCAGGCCGTCGGTCGGCACGTCCAGGCCCGTGGCGTTGGCCACGGCGGCCATTTCGATGGCCGACTTGGTGCCGTCGAGGAAGGAGTTGAACATCTGGGCGTTCATGCCGCCCTGTTCAGCCTCGGCCGGGGACAGTCCATAGTGGGCCCACACGGTGTCGGGGGTGGAGGCATGGTAGAGCGGCAGGTACTTGGTGCCCTTGCCGGCGGCGACCACCGTGAATCCGCAGGCCCGCGCCCAGTCGACCATCTCGGCGATCAGGGCCGGCTGGTCGCCATAGGCCATGGAGTAGACCAGCCCGGCGTCGCGGAAGCGGCGGGCCAGCAGCGGCCCGGCCAGCACATCGGCCTCGACGCTGACCATCACCAGATGACGGCCGTAGGACAGGCATTCGGCCGCATGGGCCAGCGCGGCGGTGGGCAGGCCCGTCGCCTCGATGACCACGTCGACGCCGTCGGCGGCAATCAGCGCGTTGGCATCGTCGGTCACCCAGGTGGAGCCCTCGGCGATGGCCCCGGCGGCCGAGCGGGCGCTCCAGCGCTCCTGCGGCCAGCCGGCCTGGGCCAGCGACAGGCGGGCCCGCTCGGTCGACAGGTCGGCCACGCCAAGGACATGCAGGCCCGGCGTGTGCAGCGCCTGGGACAGGAACATGGTGCCGAACTTGCCGGCACCGATAAGGGCGGCGCGGACCGGGCGACCGGCTTCCGCCCGCGCGGTCAAAAGGGCGTGAAGGTTCATGGCGGCCTCGCTCTTGCCGGGGAAAGGGATCCGCAGGACACAGGAAAGCGAATTTCCCACCATACGCGCGTCAACAAGGCTTTTCCATCGGCGCGCCACCCGCTAAACAGAAGGGGCACCTCAGGAGCCCGCCGTGACCCGCCGTTCGCTCTCCGCCCTCAGTATTACCTTGTTCGCCGTCCTCGCGCTGTCGGCTTGCGCCGGCGAGCCATGGGTGGATACCCGCCGCGAAGCCGGCTCGATCGAGCCGGTCGGCGAGTCGACGCCGGACCGCGTGGCGATCTGCCATGCCGGCGGCACCGACCGGGCGACCCTTCTGGACATGGCGGCGCGGGAATGCGCCAAGACCGGCCGCACGCCCCACTACGTTGGCACCAGCCGCCTGCAGTGCCGCCTGATCACGCCCCACCGCAGCTTTTTCGACTGCCGCTGAGGTCTTAGTGGCAGACTTCGGAAAGACCCTTTTAAGCAATCCTTGATCGTCGCACCCGCCTGCGAGCTTGTGAAGAAATCTCCCGGTTGATTTTGAAGCCCATGAATAAACTCGTCGTTCCCGCGCAGGCGCATAGGCGCTGACATAAGGCCGGGCTCTGCCCGGACCCGCAAGGAGGCGAGCCTCCTTGACCTCGTGACTTGACGGAGCCAAGCGGCGCGCAGCGAAGCGGACGACAACACTATCTGCCTGCGGCGCAATATAAGGGAATGCCTTGCTCAGTCACCATTAATAAACACGTCGTTCCCGCGAAGGCGGGAACCCAGGCTCGTGGAGAAAACCACGACCGACTTTGTTCACGACCCTAGGAACCCGCCTACGCGGGTGCGACGGAGCCTTTTGTTGGCGAAGGTGGAAACCTCGACAGGTTCGCCAATTTCTTCACAAGCTTCTTCGCGGGAATGACGAACTTGGGGTTCTTTTCTTCCCCGCCTACCGCGGCCGGGCCAGGGTGAACGTGAACGTGGTGCCTTCGCCCGGCGACGACTCCAGCCAGATTCGGCCGCCGTGGCGTTCGACGATGCGCTTGCAGATGGACAGGCCGATGCCGGTGCCGTCGGCCGGGCCGCGCGGGTGCAGGCGCTGGAAGATCTGGAAGATGCGGTCGAAGTCCTTGCGCTCGATGCCGATGCCGTTGTCGCGAATGGAGAACTGCCAGCCGTCGCGGACCTCGCCGGCCGTGATGGTGATGACCGGCGGAACATCGGGGCGGCGGTACTTGAGCGCGTTGCCGATCAGGTTCTGGAACAGGCGGCCGAGCTGGGCGCCGTCGGCCCACACCCGGGGCAGGGGCGGCCCGTCCACCACGATGCGCGCGCCGCTGTCGGTGATCGCCTTGTGGAGGTTGGCCTCGGCCGCGTGCAGGGCGGTCGCGGCATCCACCTCGGCAAACGGGGCGCCCATGCGGTCCACCCGCGAGTAGCTCAGCAGGTCGTTGATCATGTGGTGCATGCGCTGGGCGCCGTCGATGGCGTAGGCGATGAACTCGGTTGCCTCGGCGTCCAACGTGTCGCCCAGGCGCCTCCGCAGCAGGCCGAGGTAGGCCGACACCATGCGCAGCGGTTCCTGGAGGTCGTGCGAGGCCACATAGGCGAACTGCTCCAGGTCGGCGTTGGAGCGCCGCAACTCCTCCTCCATGGCGTGGCGGTCGCTGATGTCCAGCCAGGCGCCGATGATCTCGGCCGGGCGGTCGAAGGCGTCGCGCAGCAGCACCACGCGGTCGAAGATCCACACCGGATCGCGCTTGCCCGGCGGCGTGATGCGGTACTCGTGTTCGATGAAGCCGGCGCTGTACAAGGTGGCCTGGTTGGCGGCCACCCGCTTATGGTCGTCGGGGTGGATGAGGCTGTGCCACACGCCGTGGGGGTCGGCCATCCAGTCGTCCATGGACCGGCCGCTGATGTCCACCATGGTCTGGCTGATAAGCCCGCCGACCGGCGCAGTGCCGGGCGCCTCGGGGTCCAGGCGCAGGGCGTAGATGCCGCTGGGATTGACGTGCAGCACGCGCTCCAACCGGGCGGCGGTCTCCATCGCTTCGCGGCGGGCGCGGCGCTGGTCGGAGATGTCGCGCATCAGGGTGGACAGGCGGTCCACCCGGCCCTGGCCGTCGGTGTGGGCCAGGATGACCTGGGACACCGCGATCTCGCCGCCGTTCCGGTCGAGCAGGGCGGTCTCGCCCTCCCACACGCCGTCGCGCATGGCCGCCGGGATGCCCTCCTCGGTGATCTTGCGCATGGCCCAGGCCGGATGCAGCCACGCTCCGGCGTGGCCGGTGCCGGGCGGCATGTCGAACCCCAGCGCCCCGGCGGCCGACGGCGGCAGGCCGGCGGTGCGGCGGGCGGCGGCATTCATGTAGACCACGTTGCGGTCGAGGTCGCTCATGGACACGAAGTCGGGCGTCGCCTCGAGGATTTCCAGCAGCCGGTTGCGCGCCGCCTTCATGTCCTCCTCGGCCGTGATGTCGACGATGGAAAAGACGATGTCTTCGGACCCGGGAACGGGGGCGGCGTTCAGCGACAGTTGCCGGCGCCGCCCCGCCGCGTCGAGCACCGCCATGCGGGCATTGTCGAGCGGCCGGCCGGTGCGGCGCACGATGTTGAACGGATAGGCCTCTAGCGGAAGCGGGTGCCCGTCGGGGGTCTGGGCGCCCCAGGCCGGATCCATGCAACTGCGCCCGATGACGTCGTCCATCGGAACGCCGAGAACTTCGGTGGCGCGCTGGTTGGCGAAGTGGATGACGCCGTCCGGGTCGGCGATCATGATGGCCGAGACGCTGGTCGCCAGGATCCCCTGAAGGAGGTCCCTGCGGCGGAGGCCGGGGGCGGTGCCTTTCGACTTCAGAGCGTCGTCCATGGTTCTTCCCCTTGCGTTCGCATCCCCCGGCACGCAGCGAATGAACACGTTTAGTGTAACGCGAGGGTTAATTCGGCAGGGAAAAGTTCGCGCATGACTGGCATGCAAAAAAGCCGCTCTAAAAGAGCGGCTTTTCGCGAAACGCAGGGAACAAAATCATTTCCCGTCCTGCTGATCGTACCGATCAGCGGGACGCCCTCAGGCGCCGGGCGCGGCCTCCGGCCGCTTGGCTCACGCGGCAGGAGCCGCGCGGCGCAGTCGCGCCGTCGAAGTGCTGATGAGCGGGGCTCATCAGCACTTGGGTTCAGACGACGCGGGACATCAGCTTCTGCTTGATGTCGGCGATGGCCTTGGCCGGGTTCAGGCCCTTGGGGCAGGTGTTGGTGCAGTTCATGATGGTGTGGCAGCGGTACAGCTTGAAGGGGTCCTCAAGATAGTCCAGACGCTTGCCGGTCGCCTCGTCGCGCGAGTCGTTGATCCAGCGCGCGGCCTGCAGCAGGACGGCCGGGCCGAGGTAGCGGTCGCCGTTCCACCAGTAGCTGGGGCAGCTCGTGGTGCAACAGAAGCACAGGATGCATTCCCACAGGCCGTCGAGCTTTTCACGCTCTTCGGGGCTCTGCAGGCGTTCGCCCTTGCCGGGCGGCGGGGTGTCGGACTGCATCCACGGCTCGACCGAGGCGAGCTGGGCGTAGGGCACCGACAGGTCGGGCACCAGGTCCTTGATGACCGGCATGTGCGGCAGCGGGTAGACGGCCACCTCGCCCTTCACGTCGGCGATCGGCTTCAGGCAGGCCAGCGTGTTGGTGCCGTCGATGTTCATCGAGCACGACCCGCAGATCCCTTCGCGGCACGACCGGCGCAGGGTCAGCGTGCTGTCGACCTCGTTCTTGATCTTGAGCAGGGCGTCCAGGACCATCGGGCCGCAGGCGTCCAGGTCGATCTCGTAGCTGTCCAGGCGCGGGTTCTGGCCCGCGTCGGGATCATAGCGGTAGATCTTGAAGGTCTTGACGTTCTTCGCGCCGGCGGGGGCCTTGAAGGTCTTGCCTTCAGTGACCCGGCTGTTTGCCGGCAGATTGAATTCGGCCATAGCGTTTTCCTCGCTCTTAGTACACGCGAGCCTTGGGCTCGATGTACTCGACCTCGTCGGTCAGCGTGAAGGTGTGCACGGGGCGGTAGTCGAGGGTGACGTTGTACTTGTCATCGACGTAGGCCAGCGTGTGCTTCATCCAATTCTCGTCGTCGCGATCGGGGAAGTCCTCGTGCGCCTGGGCGCCGCGGCTTTCCTTGCGCGCATCGGCCGAAACCATGGTGGCTGCGGCGCAGGCCATCAGGTTTTCGAGCTCCAGCGCCTCGATCAGGTCGGTGTTGAAGATCAGCGAACGGTCGGCGATCTTCATGTCCGGCAGCTTGGCGGCGACGGTCTTGATGTTCTCCACGCCTTCGGCCAGCGACTTGGTGGTGCGGTAGACCGCAGCGTCGCGCTGCATGGCCTTCTGCATCTCCAGGCGGATGTCGGCGACGCGCAGGGAGCCCGAGGCATTGCGCACGCGGTCCAGGCGATCGATGGCTTCCTGGCCGGAGCTTTCGGTCCACGGCTTGTGCTTGGTGCCGGGCTTGATCAGCTCGGCGGCGCGATGGGCGGCGGCACGGCCGAACACCACGAGGTCGAGCAGCGAGTTGGTGCCCAGGCGGTTGGCGCCGTGCACGGACACGCAGGCGCACTCGCCAACGGCCATCAGGCCGCCGCAGGTGGCGTCCGGGTTGTCCTTGGTCGGCCGCAGCACTTCGCCCATGTAGTTGGTCGGAATGCCGCCCATGTTGTAGTGGACCGTGGGCAGGACCGGGATCGGCTCCTTGGTGGCATCGACGCCGGCGAAGATCTTCGCCGTTTCGGTGATGCCGGGCAGGCGGGCGTGCAGGACGTCCGGGCCGAGGTGTTCGAGGTGCAGGAAGATGTGGTCGTTTTCCTTGCCGACGCCACGGCCTTCGCGGATTTCCATGGTCATGGAACGCGACACGACGTCGCGCGAGGCGAGGTCCTTGGCGGTCGGGGCGTAGCGCTCCATGAAGCGTTCGCCGGCCGAGTTGGTCAGGTAGCCGCCTTCACCGCGGGCACCCTCGGTGATCAGGCAGCCCGAGCCGTAGATGCCGGTCGGGTGGAACTGCACGAACTCGTGGTCCTGCAGGGGCAGGCCGGCACGCGCCGCCATGCCATTGCCGTCGCCGGTGCAGGTATGGGCCGAGGTGCACGAGAAGAAGGCACGGCCGTAGCCGCCGGTGGCCAGAACGGTCTGGTGCGCCTTGAAGCGGTGCAACTGGCCGGTTTCCATGTCCAGCGCCACGACGCCACGGCATTCCCCGGTGTTGGGGTCCATGATCAGGTCGAGGGCGAAGTACTCGACGAAGAACTCGGCCTTGTGCTTCAGCGACTGCTGATAGAGCGTGTGCAGGATGGCGTGGCCGGTGCGGTCGGCGGCGGCGCAGGCGCGCTGCACGGGGGCCTCGCCGTAGTTGCGCATGTGGCCGCCGAACGGGCGCTGATAGATCTTGCCGTCAGCGGTGCGCGAGAACGGAACGCCGTAGTGCTCCAGTTCGTGGACCGCCGGAATGGCCTCGCGGCACATGTATTCGATGGCGTCCTGGTCACCGAGCCAGTCGGAGCCCTTGACGGTGTCGTACATGTGCCACTGCCAGCTGTCCTCAGCCATGTTGCCGAGCGCGGCGCCGATGCCGCCCTGGGCGGCCACGGTGTGGGAGCGGGTGGGGAACACTTTGGTGACGCAAGCCGTCTTCAGGCCGGCGGCGACCATACCGAAGGTCGCCCGCAGGCCGGCACCGCCGGCGCCGACGACGACGGCATCGTATTCATGGTCGATGAACTGGTATGCGGCCATGGTCCTCAGCCTCCAATGGCAACGAACAGAACCGACACCACCGCATAGCCACCCAGCGCGACGGCCAGAAGCTTGGTGGCGACGATGGCGGCGGTCTTCACCGCGTGGCAATGCACGTAGTCTTCGATGACCACCTGGATGCCCAACTGGGCGTGATGGAACACGGCGACCAGCAGCAGGACCATCAGGGTGGCGTTGATCGGCGAGCCCAGCCAGTCGCGCATGGCGTTGTAGTCGGCGCCGACGTTGGCGATCACCGACACCACCAGCCAGAAGACCAGCGGTACCAGGGCGACGGCGGTCAGGCGCTGCGACCACCAGTGATGGACGCCTTCCTTGGCGGAGCCGAGGCCGCGGGCGCGGCCGAGGGGCGAACGCATGCTCATGTCAGTTTCTCCCCGTCTCTCAGATGGCCAGGCCAAGGATCCAGGCCAGCACCGTCAGCACGGCAGTGGCTGCCAGTACGACGATCCCCGACTTGCGGATCTGCTCGATCTCGAAGCCCTGGCCGGCGTCCCACATCAGGTGCCGGATGCCGTTGCACAGGTGGTAGAACAGCGCCACCGACCAGCCGAAGATCAGCAGCAGGCCGAACCACGACCCCAGGAACCCGGCGGCGTCGGCATAGGCCTCCGGGCCATTGGCGGCGGCGACCAACCAGTACACCAGCAGCAACGTGCCGACGACCAGCGCCACACCGGTGATGCGATGGAAGATCGACATCGCCATGTGCAGCTTGAAGCTATAAATCTGAAGGTGTGGGGACAGGGGCCGTGTTGTGGATTTCATGGCGCGGGCCTCTCAACGGGGATACCCCGCATCGCCCCCGTCCATGTCCATGTCCAGGTCCGACGATGCGGATACGTGCGTTTTGGCAGTGCGGCAAAGGTTTAGCGCCTGCCGATGGGGCTTGTCAACGCTCGGGGCCTACTCAGGTGGAGCGTCTGACGGCTACCCATTCAGGTAGGGCGTGTGGCGCCGAGACCTCTGTTGCGGCACGGCAGACGGCTGTAAGCCGGAAAAACCAAGGGAAATTGCCCCCTACCCGGTTGCGATGCCTGGAGCAAATCCTGAGCGACCCGGTCAGGGTGGCTGCGAAGAGCTTATTTCGGCGCGTAGCCAATGGCCGACAGGATGCTCAGAAAACGCTTGGCCGGCCCTCCCGGCGACCGGCGCGACGCAGCGTTCCGTTGCAGGGCGAGCGCGTGGAGGGCGATGTCGTCCTGATTGGCTTCAATAATCATATCAAGCAGGTGTTGGGGCACGTCGAACTTTTTCAGCCCCGGCGCTACCTTGTTGTTCCACTTGAAGGGCAGGGCAATCCCGAAGGTTCGGTTGATGGTGCGCAGCGAGCCCAGGTAGTCCTCCGTCACGCCCAGGCCGCCGAGTCTGTTGATGTCGATATTCTGCAACATCCTGCATTGGACGTTGGCGAACTTGGGCTGTTGCACAAAGTCTATGAACTCGTCCTGCTGGCCCCTGGCGCGGCTGTACTGATAGTGCGAGATCAGGCGTTTGACCGGGTCGCGGAGGAACGTGATCGTCTGTTCGGGTGGAACGAATGCACTGTACTTGCGGCCGTTAAAGTGGCCGCCGAGAAACTCTATTTTATTCTTCTTTATATAGTCGAACAGGCTGGATTTGTCTTTTTTAAGATAGACAAATTCACGCACTGCGGGCGACGTCACATCTGACGCCGCACCGTAGTCGAGCAGTATCGACCGCTCCCCAAAATATTTCCGAGCGGCAGCCGTGAAACTGGTTCCGGCGGTCTTTGGAACGTGGATGAAGAGAAGTGTCATGCACCGCCCCTAAAGCAACCTGAATCACCCCTGACGGCGCGGCATCAGAACGGTGTAGTCGAAGTCCAGGACCACTTCGGGAAGGTACTTGCCCTCGGCATCCTTATAGGGGAAATCGGCGCACGGACGGTCCTTGGTGGCGACGGTGCGCAGGCGCAGGGCGCCGAGGTCGGCCCGTTCCGAGAACTCCATCTTGTCGAGGACCTCGGTCCAGGCGTGGATGGTGTTGCCGGCAAAGGTCGGGTTGCAGTGCGATCCGGCGTTGATCGCCACGATCTTGAAGGCGTTGGCGAGACCGTTGAACGACAGCGAGCGGGCCAGGCTGATGATGTGGCCGCCGTAGATCAGGCGCTTGCCGAAGCGGCCGGACGCCTGCTCATACTGGTTGAAGTGGACCTTGGCGGTGTTCTGGTAGAGGCGGGTGGCCATCATGTGCTCGGCCTCTTCGATGGTGAACCCATCGACGTGGTCGATCTTTTCGCCTACCGCATAGTCGTCCCACAGGTGCGGGCTGCCGGCCTGGGCGGTGTCATAGCCGTCGATCTCGAGGCCGACCGGCAGGCGCAGGGCGCTGGCGTCCACCGCCTTGGCCAGGGCGGGCACCACCGCTTCGGGCGCCGGGGCGCTGGCGTCGCGCTTGTTGACCATCACCCAGCGCACATAGTCCACGACCATCTCGCCGCGCTGGTTGGTGCCGGTGGAGCGCACATGCACCACGCCGGTCTTGCCGTTGGAGTTCTCCTTCAGGCCGATCACCTTGGACGTGGTGACCACGGTGTCCCCGGCGTACAGCGGCACGCCGAAGCGCCCCTCGGCATAGCCCAGGTTGGCGACGGCGTTCAGGCTGATGTCGGGCACGGTCTTGCCGAACACCACATGGAAGGCCAGCAGGTCATCGAGCGGCATGCCCTCGAAGCCCATGCTCTTGGCGAACTCGGCCGAGGAATTGACGGCGAAGCGGGTGCCGTACAGCGCGGTGTACAGCGCGATATCGCCCGCCGTCACCGTGCGCGGCGTGGCGTGCGCAATATCCTGGCCGACGGAGAAGTCTTCGAAATAGTTGCCGGGGTTGGTCTTGTTCATGGTGCGCGTCCTCGGGGATTCGGGATGGTGCCGAAGGGGTGAACCACAGAGACACAGAGGCACCGAGGGGGCGGAGCAGGTAGCGCCGCAGGCGGAGACCCCGCCTGAACTTTACTGCGCTACGCGCGCCTGCACGGCCTCTCGGTGTCTCACTGTCTCTGTGGTTCAACCACTTTTACGCGGCGTCGGCTTCGAGCTGTTTGATCAGGCGGGCCATTTCGACCGTCTGGCGGGCGGTGACGACGTGCAGGTTTTCGATCAGCTTACCATCGACCACGACCACGCCCTTGCCTTCCTTTTCAGCCTCGGCATGGGCGGCGATGATCTTTTCGCACCACGCCACTTCGTCGGCCGACGGCCCGAAGGTGTCGTTGGCCATGCCGATGGTCTTGGGGTGGATGAGCGTCTTGCCGTCAAAGCCCATCTCGCGGCCCTGCACGCAGGATGCCTTGAAGCCCTCGTCGTCGGACAGGTCCAGGTACACGCCGTCGAGGATGGCCAGCCCATAGGCCCGCGCCGCCAGGACGCAGATGTTCAGCGAGGCGACGAAGGGCAGGCGCATCGGCGTGTGCAGGCAGCGCAGGTCCTTGGCCAGATCCGAGGTGCCCATCACGAAGCCGCCCAGGCGCGGCGTGGCCGAGGCGATTTCCTCGGCATGGAGGACGCCCAGCGGGGTTTCCATCATGCACCAGATCTGCATGTCGGGCCGCGCGCCGGCGTTGTTCATGATGGTTTCGACCTGGCGCACCATGTCGGCGCTTTCCACCTTGGGGATGAGGATGCCGTGCGCCGCGCTGGTCGCCGCCGCCGCCACATCGGCCTGGCCCCACGGAGTCGCCAGCCCGTTGACGCGGATCAGCACCTCGCGCGCGCCGTAGCCGCCGGCCGCGGCGACCACGTTGGCCCGTGCCTCGACCTTGGTGTCGGGCGCCACGGCGTCCTCAAGGTCCAGGATGAGGGCGTCGGCAGCCAGGGTCTTGGCCTTGTCCAGGGCGCGGGTGTTGGAGCCCGGCATGTACAGCATGGAACGGCGGGGGCGGGCGGTGGCGGCCATGGGAACGGGTCCTCCTGATGTCGGCGCGGGCGCAATAAAATTACGTTTCTTCGCAGGTGCGGCATACTATAAATCATCACGCGGCTGTGGCAAGGTGGCTGATCGTCGGACACCGCATGAAATCAGGTCCTTTTCGCCCATGCCCCTTCCTCTGTCCGAACCCGTGAGCGGCATCCTTTCGGTGCAGTCCCATGTCGCCTTCGGGCACGTCGGCAACTCCGCCGCCGTGTTCCCGTTGCAGCGCCTGGGGTTCGAGGTCTGGCCGGTGCATACCTGCCAGTTGTCCAACCACACCGGCTATCCCACCGCCCGCGGCCAGGTGTTCGGGGCCGAGCATGTGGCCGAGGTGCTGGCCGGCCTGGACGAGCGGGGCGTCCTGGCCCAGTGCGCCGGGGTGCTGTCGGGCTGGCTGGGCGGGGCCGGCGTCGGGCAGGCCATCGCCGGGGCGGTGGAGCGGGTTCGGGCGCAACGGCCGGGCGCGCTGTACCTGTGCGACCCGGTCATGGGCGACGACACCCTGTGCGGTGAACGCCTGTACTGCGCGGCCGACATTCCGTCCTTCATCCTGGACCGGCTGGTGCCCCTGGCCGATGTGCTCACCCCCAACCGGTTCGAGTTGGCCACCCTGACCGGGGCGCCCGTGCGCTCGGTCGAGGACGCCGCCGCCGCCGCCCGCACCCTGGTCGAGCGGGGTGCCCGGCTGGTGGTGGTGACGTCGTTGCCGGGCGGTGCGGCCGACACCATATCGTGCCTGGCCGTGACGGCGGATGGCGCGTGGCGGGTGGAGAGCCCGCGCGTGCCGGTGCAGACGCCCCTGAACGGGGCCGGCGATGCCCTGGCCGCCCTGCTTCTCGGCCACCTTCTGCGCGGCGCCGGACCGCCCGAGGCCCTGGCGCTGGCGGTGTCGGCGGTCCATGCGGTGATCGAGGAGACACAGCGCCGGGGCACGCGCGAGCTTCAGGTGGTGGCCGCCCAGGATGCCTTTCTGGCCCCCGCGCGCAGGATCACCCTGCGTACTTTGGGCATACCCTGGCGTTGACTTCGCTACCCCCACAGGCTACCGCTCGTTACTAGGCAGCAGAGCAGCCGTTAGGGGGGCGCATGGCATTGCAGCAGAACGCATTGGAACGCACCGCCACAGGCATCGCTGGCTTGGACAGGGTACTTTCCGGCGGCCTCATCCAGGGCGGTGTCTATATCATCGAGGGTACTCCGGGCGCCGGAAAGACCATTCTGGCCAACCAGATGTGCTTCCACCGCGCGGCCGGCGGCGATCGGGTGTGCTATCTGACGCTGCTGTCGGAAGGCCATGACCGGATGCTGGACTTCCTCAGTCCCATGAGCTTCCGCGACATGTCGGTCCTGCCGGACCAGATGACCTACGTCAGCGGCTACCCGGCCATGCGCGAAGAGGGGCTGAACGGCGTCCTGGCCCTGCTCTCGGACACCATCCTCAAGACCAAGCCGGACCTGTTCGTGCTTGACGGCCTCTACGTGGCGCAGGAGGCGGTGCAGTCCGACGCCGAATTCCGGGAGTTCATCTATGCCCTCCAGGGCGAGGCGGCCTTGCACCGCTGCACGGTCCTGCTGCTGACCAATGGTCCCCGTCCATCCTTCAGCCCCGAACGCACCATGGTTGACGGCATCCTGCGCCTGGCCGAGGAGTCGGTCGGCCAGCGCACGGTGCGCACGCTGCGGGTCCTCAAGCTTCGCGGGTCGAATTTCCTGGCGGGCGAACACTTTTACACGATCAGCGACCAGGGGATCCGGATCCTGCCGCGCCTGGAGGCGACCACGGTTCCGGCGGTCGAGGAACGCCCCAAGCGACGCCTGACCACCGGTATCCCCGACCTCGACGCCATGATCGGCGGCGGCGTGGTGCCGCGCTCGACCTCGCTGCTGTTGGGGCCTTCGGGAGTCGGCAAGACGACCTGCGGCCTGCACTTCCTGTCCGCTGTCACACCCGAGGAACCGGGGGTTCTGTTCAGTTGCTACGAGACGCCGGAACGCCTGCTGGTCAAGGGTGCCGCCGTCGGCATTGATATCCAGGGCCTGGTCTCCTCCGGCGCGCTGGAGGTGATCTGGCACCGGCCATTCGAGTCCTGCCTGGACGAGCTGGCCGCCGCACTCCTTGATCCGGTGCGGCGCATGGGCGCCCGCCGCGTGTTCATCGACGGGGTGGGGGCGTTCCGCCAGACCGCCGTGCGGCCGGAGCGTCTCAATGCGTTCTTTGGCGCGTTGTCGCTGAACCTGCAGGCGGCCGGGGCGACGACCATGCTGACGTCGGTGTCGCGGGAAATCATGTCCTTCGAGAACATCGCCCTGGACGATCTTTCCGTGGTTGCGGAGAACGTTTTTCTGTTGCGGTACAGGGAACTGCGCGGCGAGATCGCCCGTATCCTCTCGATTCTGAAGCTGCCCGACAGCGGGTATGACCCCGGCATCGTGCGCTGCTCGATCACCTCGAAAGGAATTTCGCTTGGACCGCGCATCGAAGACCGGGGCATCGACCCGGATCAGCACGGCCAGGGCGGGTGAGACGCAGATGGCCGTAATCCTCATCGTCGATGACGAGGCGCTGATCGCACTGGCCTATCAGAACGCCCTCAGGGACGCCGGCCACACCGTGCTGATGGCGTCCGACGGGCAGCGGGCGCTGGACCTGTTGAAGGAGGCTTTGCCCACCGGGGGGCTGCCCGACGTCATCATCACCGACTACATGATGCCGCGCATGGACGGCGCCGAACTGGTCCGCGCCTTGCGGGACGACCCCCGTCTGGCCGGGGTGCCGATCATCATGAACACCGCACTGTCGCCGGACGTGATCGCCGCCAAGCGCCTGCCGCTGGATGCGGTCCTGCACAAGCCGGTGGATGCCGGCGTGCTGCTGCGGACCGTGGCCCGGGTCCTGCGGCAGTCTTCCCAGGCCTGAAGGCCTGAAAGGGCCTTAGCGGCCGCCAGCCACGGCGGCGGGAGTGCCGACTTCGGGCTCGCGCAGCACATAGCCGCGGCCCCACACCGTCTCGATGAAGTTCTCGCCGCCCGACGCCTGGTTCAGCTTCTTGCGCAGCTTGCAGATGAAGACGTCGATGATCTTCAGTTCCGGCTCGTCGATGCCGCCATAGAGGTGGTTGAGGAACTGCTCCTTGGTCAGGGTGGTGCCCTTGCGCACGGCGAGCAGTTCGAGGATGCCGTATTCCTTGCCGGTCAGGTGCAGGGGCGCGCCGTCGATGGCGGCGGTGCGGGCCTCCAGGTTGACCTCCAGGCGGCCGATGCGGACCACCGACTGGCTGTGGCCCTTGGACCGCCGCACGATGGCCTGGATGCGGGCCATCAGTTCGGCGCGGTCGAAGGGCTTGACGATGTAGTCGTCGGCCCCGATGCCCAGGCCGCGTACCTTGCGCTCCGGCTCGTCCAGGCCCGACAGGATCAGCACCGGCGTGTCGACCCGCGACGCCCGAAGCTGGCGGATGACGTCCAGCCCGTCCATGTCGGGCAGCATCAGGTCCAGGATGATGATGTCGTAGTCGTAGAGCTTGCCGATCTCCAGGCCGTCCTCGCCCAGATGGGTGGAGTCCGCCACCCATTGCTCCTTGCGCAGCATGAGCTCTATGCTCTGGCGCGTCGCCGGATCATCCTCTACCACCAGTACGCGCATACGATCCCCGCCCCCGGGTTTGGGAGAATAAATGGGTTTCCAATAGGGATTAACCCCGGCTTAACCATAAGATGGTCGAGTCGGCCTGACAAGACCGGAACCGTCACCCGCTTTTACGGCTGCCGGCGGTCTATACCACGAAGACGGCGGCAGGAAGGCGGGTAACGGGTGTCGAAACGGGTTCAAAACTTCCTGACCGAACTTGGACGCGTGCCGGATCATACGGTTTACGGCCGCGTGGTCGGGGTGCAGGGCCTGCTTATCGAAGTCGGCGGCATCCAGACGGCGCTGTCCGTCGGCGACCGCTGTACGATTCACGCGCGGGACGCGCGGCAGGTTCCCTGCGAAGTCGTCGGATTCCGGGAGGGCAGGGCGCTGCTCATGCCGTTCGGTACGTTGGACGGCATCGGCCTGGGCTGCCGGGCCGAGATCGCGCGCGGCGTTCCGGCCGTCCATCCGCATGAAAGCTGGCTCGGCCGCGTGCTCAACGCCATGGGCGACCCGGTCGATGACCTGGGCCCGGTGATGGGCGGCGAGCGGGCCTATCCGTTCCACAACAGCCCGCCGTCGGCCCACTCGCGCCAGCGGGTCGGGGACAAGCTGGACCTCGGCATCCGCTGCATCAACGTGTTCGCGTCGTGCTGCCGGGGCCAGCGCATGGGCATCTTCGCCGGGTCCGGTGTCGGCAAGTCGTCGGTGCTGTCGATGATGGCCCGCCATTCCAAGGCCGACGTCATCGTCCTCGGCCTGGTCGGCGAACGTGGCCGCGAAGCCCGCGAGTTCATCGAGGACGACCTGGGCGAGGACGGCATGGCCCGCTCCGTGGTCGTGGTCGCGACGTCGGACGAACCGCCGCTGATGCGCCGCCAGGCGGCCTACACCACGCTGGCCGTGGCCGAGTACTTCCGTGACCAGGGCCTGGACGTGCTGTGCCTGATGGACAGCGTGACCCGCTTCGCCATGGCCCAGCGCGAAATCAGCCTGTCGGCCGGGGAGCCGCCGGCCTCCAAGGGCTATACGCCGACCGTGTTCGCCGAACTGCCCAAGCTGCTGGAACGCGCCGGGCCGGGTGCCAAGGGGCAGGGCTCCATCACCGGCCTGTTCACCGTGCTGGTCGAGGGCGACGACCACAACGAACCGATTTCCGACGCCGTGCGCGGCATTCTCGATGGCCACATCGTGCTCGACCGTGCCATCGCCGAGCGCGGCCGCTATCCGTCGATGAACATCCTGCGGTCGGTGTCGCGAACCATGCCGGGCTGCAACACCGAGGAGCAGAACATGCTGGTCCAGGGGGCGCGCGGCATCATCTCGACCTACGAGGACATGGCCGAACTGATCCGCCTGGGCGCCTACCGCGCCGGGTCCAACCAGGATGTCGATGTCGCCCTGGAACTGTATCCGCGCATCGAGGGGTTCCTGTCCCAGGGCAAGGGCGAGCCGACCGAACTGGAGGCGTGCTACGCCATGCTGGCCGAGGCGCTGGGCCTGTCCTGGCCGCTCAACCTCGGCCCCCAGGAGTAGGCTGAGCCATGAGCGGCGGCGACCTCAAGACGATCATCCGGGTCCGCAAGTGGGAGGTCGACGAGAAGCGCCGCGAGCTTGGCGCCCTGCTGGCCGAGGAAGCCGCCCTGCTCAGCCGCCGGACCGCCCTGGACGAGGAAGTCCTCGCCGAGAACGCCTGCGCCAGGGAGCATGTGCGCGAGGCCGACTTCACCCTTGGCAGCTACGCCGCGCGGGCCCACAGCCGGCGGCTGCAACTCGATGCGGCACTTGCCGAGGCCAACCGCCGCGTCGAGGCGGCGCGCGACGAACTGGCCCAGATGTTCAAGGATCTCAAGACCTTTGAACTCGCCCAGGAAGCCCGCGACGAAGCCGAACGCAAGGAACGCGACCGCAAGGAACAGGTCGTCATGGACGAAATCGGCCTGGAACTGTTCCGGCGGAAGGAAGCGGCTGGGTCAAAGTGAAGCTTGAACCACAGAGGCACAGAGGCACTGAGAGGTCGTGCAGGCGCGCGTAGCGCAGATAAAATCCATAGGGTTTATCTGCCTGCGGCGCCACTTGCTCCGTCTTCTCGCTGCCTCTGTGTCTCTGTGGTTCCCCACTTCACTTCACTTCACTTCACTTTCATCGACCCATCCAAGCCCCGCCCGGCGAGGCTGGGCGTCAGGTAGCGGCCGGAGACGTAGCCGGTGCGCTCTTCGTCCACGAACACCCTGACCCATCCGCCGCCGGGGGCGTTGTCCGACACCATGACGACCGTTCCGGCGTCCAGTTCCGCCACCACCGGGTGGTCCGATCCGGCCCCGGCGCGCAGGGGCAGGGCCGGGCGGGTGACTTCGTAGAGATGGCCGTTGCGCAGCAGGAAGGGGCGCTCCAGGCCCGGGATGCCGTCGCGCACGGGCGTCGAGGCAAAGGGGGCGAGGGCGAAGGCCGTCGGCTCCGTCGGCGCGCCGCGGGAACCCCACAGGTTGACGTCGGTCCACATCCCGAGCGCTCCCAGCCCCAGGGCGGCAACGGTCAGGAACGGCACCGCCTGGGCCAGCCGCAGGACGCTGCCGCCGCGCCAGCGGTCGCGCAGCACGCGGCGCGGGTCGTGGGGGACGGCGGCGACCAGGGCGCGGGTGAGACGGCGGTCCTCGTCATTGGCGGCGAAACCAAGCGCCTGGAGGGCCAGCCCGCGCGCCACGTCATCATCGCCGCGCAGCAGGAAGGCGCGGGCCTGGCGCAGCAGCAGGCTGTGGTTGGCCGGGCGCGGCATGGTCCCGCCGCCGAGCAGCACGGCCAGGGCCCGCACCGTGTGGAACGGCCCCAGCGGCAGGCTCCACCATCCGGTCAGCCACGTCCGCAGGGCGATGCGCAAGGCCGTGGCATCTGCGCAGCGGCGGCAGAACACGCCCTCGATGCTGCCCGTGACGGACCGGACGATGCGGCCTTGCACGGTGGGGAAGATCAGGAAGCGCGGCTGTGCGGCCACCTTGCCGCAGGCGCAGCAGGCAACCGGACGATAGGGTTCGGGATCGGCCGAAGCGTTCTTCAGGCGGCCGGAGTCGTAGGTCGCCCGCGCCTTGGGGTCGGACAGCGTGCGGTAGGCCTCCGACAGGCGCTGGAACTCGTCGCGGGCGTCGGGGCGGGGGTTCTTGTCGGGATGCAGATCCTTGGCCCGCCGGCGATAGGCAGCCTTGATGACCTCGATCGTCGCGCCGGGCACGACGCCGAGGGTTCGGTAGTAGCCGCTGGGATCTGTGGGTGGGTAAGCCATTGCCGCCTGTTTGAACTGGCTCTACCGCCATGTCGTCATTGCACCACGGATGGGCCAACATCTGGTTAATGGGGGCGCGTCCGGTCTGGTTGGCCACTTTATCCGGCCACTTTATCATGCCGTCCGGCCTTTGCACGCGCCGGGCGTCTCTGCCGTCGGGATTACACCATCATTCCGGCGGCGGCGCCGTCGGGACCCAGGGTCGGTCCGGCGAATCGGTCACTGACGTGGAACGTCATGCCGCCCCTGAGGGCCAGCGCCATGGCCGAGTTGGCGAAGATGCCGGCGAGGTCGCGCCGCATGGCGGCCGGCAGTTCCGAACGGGTGCGCACGACCAGGTCCAGGCGGCGGTCGCGCTTTTTGTACAGGCCGTCGAGTTGCAGGGCGCCCAGCCGCGACAGGTCCAACTGGATCAGGAAGCGCTGGCCGTGGCCGCCCTTGCCGCCGCCGTCCTCGGCGTCCTCGTCGCTGCCCTGGCGGCGGGTGATGATGTGGATGCGCTCGACCGTTCCACCGACCCCAAAGGGCATGGTCAGGGTCCGCCATTCGGCACCGCCTGAATCCCGTACCGTGGTCGTCGCCTCGCGCAGGCCTTCTGCCAACCCGCGCACCGCCTTGGCTCCGCGCGGCCCGGCCCGCTCCAGGGCGCGCAGGGCGTCGTTGCCGACCCAGGCGCGTACGTCACCACTGGCCGCGGCCTGGGCGAAGGCGACGGTGTTGGCCAGCATCCGCCCGTCCGGTCCCGGCAGGACGGCGGCCAGCCGCCGCGCCGCGTCGGCATCGCTGGCGGCCAGAACGGTCACCGCCTGGGCCAGCGCGACGCCGGCCGGTCCGCCCGCAAGGGTGCCCGTGGGGGCCGGCGGAAGCGGGGCCGGGGCCTGCGCCGAGGTCACTTCCAGAACCACCGAGGCCCCGGCCGGGAGCGGCACCGCCGCCTGCAGGGCAATCGTCCCGGCAGGCGTCGTGATGAGCGGCATGGCCCCGGCGGCGTGCGGCTGCACCGTCCCGGTAAGCACCGCAAGGACGGGCGTGGCCGCCGGGGGCGGGCCGCCACCTTGTGCGGTGGGAACTTGTGCAGCGGGAGTGGCCTGACCTGCGGCGGGCTGACCTGTGGCGGGCTGGGCCGGGGCGGGCTGGGCGGGGGCAGGCTGGGCCGGGGCAGGCTGGGCCGGTTGCGCCGGGGCGGCCCCGGGCGCGGGCGCGGCGGGCGTCGGTGTGCCGGGTGCGGCGGTGGCCGGGGAGGCCGGTGCTGTCGTTCCGGGTGCCGCCGTTCCAGGTGCCGTGGTTCCCGGCGCCGTCGTTCCCAGTGCCGGGGTGGCCGGAGAGGCGCCCGGAGAGGAGGGCGGCGCAGGCTGTCCCGGCGGGGTGGGCCCGGCTGCCGGCTGGCCGCCCGTGACGGCGGGCGGTGTGGCCTGGCCGGGGATGGTGCCCGATGGGCCCGTGCCCGGCGGTTGCAGTGCGGCGAGGCGCACGGTCAGTTCGGTGCCGACCGGCCATGGGCTCGGCCCGGCGGGCAACCCGTGGCCGGTCGTGGGAGCCTGGACCAGCAGGGCCGGGATGCCGGCCGGCCGCTGGGAAACCATCCATTGCACCGGCCCGGCGTTCGCCAGGGCGGACTGCGGACCGGCCGGTGCGGGGGCGTGAAGCGGCGCGGTCGGGCGGCCGTCCACGGCGGTCAGGCGGGCCTGGACCTGTGAATCGATGCTGGCCATGAGTTGCAGGGTCAGCTTGGCTCCCTCGACCAGCGGCAGGGCCTGGGGCGTGCGCAAGGTCAACGGGCCGGCCGGGCTTTCCACGACGACCTGGTTCCGGGCTGGCAGGTCGACAACCCGAACCTCAAGCGTCTGCACCGCCGCCAGGCGCGCCAGCACCTCGGGTGGGGCGCTGACCGTGAGCAGCGGCGCCAGCGTACCGGCCGGTGGCGGGGCCGGTGGCGGTGCCTGGGGCGCTGCCGGCGGCGTCACCGTGGTCATGGCGCGTCCGCTCCGATCGCCTCAGGAACCGGCCAGCAGGCGGTCGGCGATGGCCTCCACGTCGATGGCCGCGTCGGCGTTGGGGCTGCGGATGAGGATGGGGGTCTGGTTGCGGATGGCCTCGCGCACCCGCATGTCGCGGCGCACGATGCCGACCAGCGGCGGGCTGATCTTGAGGAACCCCTCGCAGGCCTTGCGCAGGGTGTTGTAGGTGCGCTCGCCCTCGCGCGTCGAGTTGGCGGCGTTGACCACCACGCGGATGTCGGTGCCCGGCCGCTCCAGGACGGTCACCTTGATGAAGGCGTAGGCGTCGGTCAGCGACGTCGGTTCGTCCGAGGTCACCACCAGGATGGTCCCGGCGGCGCGGGCCAGCTGGCGGACGGACTTCTCCACCCCGGCGCCGAGGTCGAGGATGACCTTGTTGTAGGCGGCCGAGGCGACGATCAGATCCTCGCCCAGCACCTGCAGGCGCGACAGCGGAATGTTGGCCAGCGAGCCCGATCCCGACCGCCCGGCGATGACGTCGAAGCCGCCGACCTCGTAGCGCTGGCAGGCCTGGGTCAGGGTGGTCTTGCCGGTGATGACGCCGCCCAGGTCGGTGTTGGGCATCAGGCCCAACTGGATGTCCACGTTGGCCAGCCCAAGGTCGCCGTCGAACAGCAGCGTGTGCTGGCCGCGCAGGGCCAGGGCGTGGCTGAGGGTGATGGAGAACCACGTCTTGCCGACGCCGCCCTTGCCCGAGGCCACGGCGATGATGTTGCGTCCCCGCTGGCGCGGCCCGGCGCTGGGCGCCAGGACCGGACGCGGCCCGGTGGTCGGGATCTGACTGTTCATCGGCGTGCCTCTAGTTTGTCAGGGTCGTCAGTGTGATCGGCGGGATCGAATTCGTCCAGGAGGGAGAACACCGGTCTTCCTTCTGGTTCGGCCGGGGGCATCTCGCCTTCATCGTCATCACCCAGGTAGTCCAGGTGCACTGCGGCCCGATGGATCTCGGCATTGGGATCGGCCGGGGGCGGCCGGTACGGCTTCAGGGTCGGCTTTGCGTCCGTGGCGTATGGCGGCGGTGGGGGGCGGCTGACCGCCTGGGCCTGCGGGGCCGGCGCGCCATTGGCCTCGAGTTCTTCTTCCTCGGTCGGGGGCACCAGCAGGCGGGCCATGCTGACCGGAGAAATCGGGCACAGGCCGTTGGCCACGTGCGGGTTGATGCTGACCTCGCAGAACATGAACTGGCCGGTGTCGGCGGCGGCCAGGACGGCGCCCAGCCGGCGGGTGATGTCCAGGCGGGTGACCAGCAGGCGGCTGGCGCCGATCTCGGCGAAGGCCTCGGCCACTTCCTCGGCTTCCACCGGGTCGCCGCCGGCGGCCATGACCAGCACCGGCTCGACCGCCGAGGTGTCGACCATGTTGCGCAGGAAGTCCATGTCCTGGGGATGGAACGGGTTCAGGCCCGGCGTGTCGACGAACACCAGGTCGTACTGCTGCGACGCCTCCCGGGCCAGATCGCGCAGGGCCTCGCCGCCGCGCGCCTTGCGCAGGTCGATGTCGAGGATGCTGGTGAAGGCGGACAACTGCTCCAGCGCCCCGGCGCGCACCGAATCCGCCGTGATGACGCCGACCGACCGGCCGGCCAGGCGGGCACGGGCGGCCAGCTTGGCAACCGTGATGGTCTTTCCGGCGCCGGGCGGGCCGACCATCATGAACGGGCGTGGCGCGCGGCGCTCGGGCAGCGGCGCGAACGAGAACAGCTCGTCCAGCGCGGCGGCGCAGGCCATGGTCGGATTGTCGGTGTCGAGCTTGCGCGCGGCCGACACGATCTTCTCGATCAGGCGCGGCGGCACGCCGTGGTAGACCAGCGCCTCGCGGACGCGGTCGGCCACCGGGGCCGGCGCCGCGCCGTCGAGAAGCTGGTGGATCTCGTCGTCGGTGCTGTTTTCCTCGAGGGCGGCGGTGATGCGCACCCCCTGGCTGCCCGATGCCCGCTGGGTCGACACGATGATGGCATCATCGCCCAACTCGGCGCGGACCATGGCCATCGCTTCGGCCATGCTGGGGGCGGAGTAGCTTTTCAGCCGCATGGGAACGCCTCCCGCCCGCTGTCTGTGCCGGGGTCAATCATCAGATTTGCCCCAGTGTCTTGATGCGGGCCTTGGGGTGAATTTCGTTCTGGCTCATCACCACGGTCATGGGTCGGAAACGCTCGATGATCGACCGCACGTAGGGCCGGACGCCGGGGCTGGTCAGCAGCACCGGAGTATCGCCGGACATGGCGAAGCGTTCGAAGGACTGCCGCACCTGGGTGATGAATTCGTGCAGTTTGCTGGGCGGCATGGCGAGCTGCTTCTCGTCGCCCTGGCCGACCAGGGATTCGGCGAAGGCGTGTTCCCATTCCGGTGACAGGGTGACCAGCGGGATGACGCCTTCCTCGTCGGAGTTGCTGTCCGACATCTGGCGCGCCAGGCGGGACCGCACATGTTCGGTGATCAGCATGACGTTGCGGGTCATGCCGGCCGCCTCGGAGACGCCTTCGAGGATGGAGGACAGGTCGCGGATCGACACCCGTTCGTTGAGCAGGTTCTGCAGGACCCGCTGGATGCCGCCGATGGTGATCTGGCCGGGCACCAGGTCGGACACCAGCCTCTGGTGGTCCTTGTCCAGTTCGTCGAGAAGCTTCTGCGTCTCGGCGTGGGACAGCAGTTCGGACATGTTCTCGCGCACCACCTCGGTCAGGTGGGTGGTGATGACGGTCGGCGGGTCGACCACGGTGTAGCCCCGGAACAGCGCTTCTTCGCGGTTCGAGGCCTCGACCCACAGGGCCGGCAGGCCGAACGTCGGCTCGCGGGTCTTTTCGCCGGCCAGGGTGATGTCCTCGCCGCGCGGGTCCATGACCAGCAGCTGGTTCGGCCGCAGGTCGCCGCGCCCGGCCTCCACCTCCTTGACGAAGATGGCGTAGGTGTTGGCCGGCAGCTGCATGTTGTCCTGGATACGGACGCTGGGCATGATGAAGCCCATCTCGGTCGCCAGGGCGCGGCGCAGCGCCTTGATCTGGTCGGTCAGGCGGTGGCTGCCGGTGTTCGAGATCATCGACAGCAGGCCGTAGCCCATTTCCAGGCGCACGAGGTCGATCTTGAGCGCCGTGGCGATCGGTTCGTCGGCCACGGGGGTTGGATGTTCGCCGTCGATCTGGTCGTCGTGCAGCGCCTTTTGGGCCGCCTTGGCCGACTGGTCGCGGTCCAGCCAGAAGGCCGCGCCGCCGGTCATGCCGGCCAGCAGCAGGAACGGCAGCATCGGCGTGCCGGGCGTGATGGCGAGCAGGGCGGCCACCGCCGACGACATGCCGAGCGCCTTGGGGTAACGGCTGAACTGCTTGCCCAGGGCGACGTCGGCGCTTTCGCTCAGGCCCGCCTTGGTGACCATCATGGCGGCGCCGATGGAGATGATCAGGGCGGGGATCTGGCTGATGAGGCCGTCGCCGACGGTCAGGCGGGTGTAGACGTCGGCCGCCTCGCTGAAGCTCAGGCCGTTCTGGGCCATGCCGACGATCATGCCGCCGATGATGTTGATGCCGGTGATCAGCAGCCCGGCCACCGCGTCGCCGCGCACGAACTTCGAGGCACCGTCCATGGCGCCGAAGAAGTCGCTTTCCTTCTGCAGATCGGTGCGCCGCTGGACCGCTTCCTGTTCGTTGATGACGCCCGCCGACAGGTCGGCGTCGATGGCCATCTGCTTGCCGGGCATGGCATCCAGGGTGAAGCGGGCCGTCACTTCGGCGATACGGCCCGAACCCTTGGTGATGACCATGAAGTTGACGATGATCAGGATGCCGAAGACGATCACGCCGATGACGAAGTTGTCACCCATGATGAACCCGCCGAAGGCCTGAATCACGGCCCCCGCGGCATCGGGCCCGTTGTGGCCCTCGGACAGGATGAGGCGGGTCGAGGCCAGGTTCAACGCCAGCCTGAACAGCGTCGCGATCAGCAGGATGACCGGGAACGAGTTCAGCTCCATCGCCTTTTCGATGAAGATGACGGTCATCAGGACCAGCACGGCGAAGGTCAGCGACAACGCCAGCGCGATATCGAGAAGCCACGCCGGCAACGGCAGGATGAGGATGACCAGCGTCGCCGAGATGCCGATGGCCAACGCCAGGTCGCCACGGCGCAGCACGCGGAAGATGCCGTCGCGCATGCCGTCCATGGTCATGGACGCGCCGCCGCCGGTGCCGCCACCGGCTCCGTCGGAAACGGGGCCATCAATCTGCTGCCTGTCGTCGGCCATGTTCTTGTCAGGTCCCGGCTGTCGTTCTTTGCCCGGAGGGGCGTGGTCCAGATGGGCTCACGTCAGGGCGCGCTGTCCGCCTCTCCGGGCGGCGGCACGGGCATTCCCTGGTCGGAGTAGAGCTTCAGCTTGTTGCGAAGCGTGCGGATGGAGATCCCCAGGATGGTGGCCGCGTGGGTGCGGTTGCCCAGGGTGTGGCGCAGGGTGTCGATGATCAGGTCGCGTTCAACGTCGGCCACCGTGCGGCCGACCAGGCCCCCGGTGCCGGCCGTGGCCCCGTCGGCGCCCTCGGCCGTGGACCCGCCGCCGTCGCCGGGTTCGGCGTCGGGCAGCAGGATGGCGTCGGGTTCGATGGTGTCGCCGTTGGCCAGCAGGACGGCGCGATGAATGGTGTTCTCAAGCTCGCGGACGTTGCCGCGCCAGCGGTGGCGCTTGAGCAGCGCCATGGTCTGCGGGCTGATGAGGCGATGGGGCGCCGCGTTGAGGTCGGCGTATTTGTGGGCGAAGTGGTTGGCCAGCGTCTCGATGTCGGCCGGCCGTTCGCGCAGGGGCGGCAGGGGCAGGGTCACCACGTTGAGGCGGAACAGCAAGTCCTCGCGGAAGGTGCCCTTGCGGACCTCCTCGGTGAGGTTGCGGTTCGAGGTCGCCAGGATGCGCACGTTGACCTTGACCGGCTGGTTGCCGCCGACGCGGGTGACCTCGCGTTCCTGGAGGACCCGCAGCAGCTTGGCCTGCAGGCGGACGTCCATTTCCGAAATTTCGTCGAGCAGCAAGGTGCCGCCGTCGGCTTCCTCGAACTTGCCGATGCGGCGCGCCACGGCCCCGGTGAAGGAGCCCTTCTCGTGGCCGAACAGTTCGGATTCCAGGAGGTTTTCGGGGATGGCGGCGCAGTTCACGGCGATGAACATGTTGCCGGCCCGGCGGGACCGGTTGTGGATGTGGCGGGCCATCAGCTCCTTGCCGGTGCCCGACTCGCCGACGATCAGGATGCTGGCCTCGGCCGGGGCCACCTGATCGGCCATCTTCATGATCTTGTGCATCGACGGATCGCCGAAGATGATCGCGCAGTCCTGGTAGGCGACCGCCTCCAGCACCGCCGCAATTAGGTCCGGGTCGGGCGGCAGGGGCACGAATTCCTTGGCCCCGGCGCGAATGGCGGCGACCGCGGCGCGGGCATCGGTGCCGACGCCGCAGGCCACGACCGGCATCGAGAACCGCTCGGCGGTCAGGGCATCGGTCATCTTCTGGACGTCCAGGGTGGCGTCCATCATCACCAGGTCGGCGCCCTGGCCGGAGCGCAGCAGCGCCAGCGCGCCCGCCACGTCATCCGCCTGGCTCACCTTGGCGCCCCGGCGCATGGCGATCTGACTCGCCGCGCCGATCTGGCCGCCCAGGGATCCGATGATCAACAACCGCATCCGGCCCTACTCCAGTGTCCACATGCTCGGGATCAAGACCGTTCGGTCTTGATGATTATGGTCCTAGCGATCAAGACCGTTCGGTCTTGATGATTTCCGTCATCGTGATGCCGAGGCGGTCCTCCACCACGACCACCTCGCCGCGCGCCACGAGGCGGTTGTTGACGTAGATGTCGATGGCCTCGCCGACCTTGCGGTCAAGTTCGACCACCGCGCCGCGGCCCAGCTTGAGGAGCTGGTTGACCTGCATGGACGACTTGCCCAGCACGGCCGAGACCTGCACGGGAATGTCGTACACGGCTTCCAGGTCGGCCGCCGAGCGCGGCTTGTCCGGCACGTCGTCGGCGATGGCCGGTTCGTAGGTGTCATTGCCGCCGCGATGGGGCTCGCCCGGCAATTCGTTCAGTTCCAGGTCCTTGTCGGCCATTACCCTCTCCCGTCGGCGGCGTCGGGATCGGCGTCCGCCGGATCCTCCGCCACCAGGCTTTCCGCGTCGGTGTCGACGCTTGCGGTTTCTGTGTCTTCGGCGACGTCGCCGACGTCGGTGTCTTCGGCGACGTCGGTGACGTCGGCGACGTCTTCGGTCTGGAAGTCCTCCTCGGCCAGGAGGTCCTCCTCAACCGGGGCTTCCTCCTCGGCGACCGGGGTCGGCGTCCAGTAGGCGGTCGGGTCGATGTCGGGCCACACGTCTTCGGGCTCGGGGCTTTCCGGCTCGGGTTCGGGTTCCGGCTCCGGTTCGGGCAGCTCCAGCGCCTCGCCGCGCGAGAAACGCGGGATGTTGCGCTCGACCAGGGCGTCGACGTCGGCCCACAGGCGGGTGGTGTTGCGTTCGGCGCCGCCGTCGGCCCATTCGACACGCGCCTCGCCGTCCTTCAGGGCGGGGTCCTCGATGACCACGATGCGGCCGTCGAAGCCGGTCCGCTCGGCCATGCCGTCGAGGACCCGGCGCACCGCCTCGACCAGCAGCGGCCCGACCCGGACCACCAGCCGCGCCTGGTTGGCCAGGCTGGGCAGCAGGTTCTGGACCAGGGCGGAAATCTCGCGGGCGGCGTAGTCGTCGGGGCAATGGGGCAGCATCTTGCGGCACACCTCGACCGCCACCCGGCCGGCCAGTTCGGCGATCTCCCCGTTCACGTCGGCCACGCGCTCCTGCAGCACCGGGATCTGCGCGGCCATGGCCTGAACGGCTTCGGCCAGGGCATGGCCGTGGGTGACCGTGGCCTCTTCCAGCGCCGCGGCGTGGCCGGCCACATAGGCGTCCTCGCGGGCGATCTGGAGGTCCTCCTCCGAATAGGTCGGCGCCTCGGGCTCGGGCTCGGGTTCCGGTTCGGGCTCCGGTTCGGGCTCGGCGGCGACCGGCGGGGCGTCGTCATGCCGCGCACGCGCCTGGTCCTGCCCCGACGGGTCCCCGAAGGGGTTCTCGTCGAAGCTGACGTCGAAGGTGAACTTGCGGACCGAAGACATGGTGGTCGGGTTCCAGCGCGGACCAGAGGGAAGGGGGCAGAAAGACGGCAGCGGGCCTTAGTAGATGAGCTCGTCGTCCTCCTTGCCCTCGGAGATGACGATCTGCCCGGAGTTGGCCAGTTCCTTGGCGAGCACGACGATGATGGTCTGTGCCTCGTCCACCTCGCGCAGGCGGACCGGCCCCAGGGCCTCCATGTCTTCGCGCAGCATCTTGCCGGCGCGCTCGGACATGTTCTTGAAGAACAGGTCCTTGAGGTTGTCGTTGGCGCCCTTGAGGGCCAGGCCCAGCTTGTCCTTTTCGACGTGGCGCAGCAGGGTCTGGATGCCCTGCGTATCGATCCGCACCAGGTCCTCGAAGGTGAACATGAGCTGCTTGATCTTCTCGGCGCTTTCGCGGTTGCGTTCCTCGAGGGCGCCCATGAAGCGGGCCTCGGTGTTGCGGTCGAGGTTGTTGAAGATGTCGGCCATCATCTCGTGCGCATCGCGGCGCGCGGTGCGGGCAAGGTTCGACATGAATTCCGTCCGCAGGGTCTTTTCCACGCCGTCGAGAACCTCCTTCTGGACCGCCTCCATGTGCAGCATGCGCATGATGACTTCCATGGCGAAGCCTTCGGGCAGCAGGGACAGCACGCGGGCGCCGTGGTCGCCCTTGATCTTGGACAGCACGACGGCGACGGTCTGCGGGTATTCGTTCTTCAGGTAGTTGGCCAGCACCTGTTCGTTCACGTTGCCCAGCTTGTCCCACATGGTGCGACCGGCCGGACCACGGATTTCTTCCATGATCGTGGCCACGCGGTCCTTGCCCAGGGACTTCATGAGCAGGCGTTCGGTGGTGTCGTAGGAGCCGACCAGCGACCCGGTATTGGAAATGGCGTCGGCGAACTCGACGAACAGACGCTCGACGATGGTCGAACTGACCGTGCCCAGGTTGGCCATGATCTGGGAGACCTCCTTGATCTCCTCGTCGTCCATCATCGAGAAGATCTTGACGGAGTGCTCCTCGCCCAGGGACAGCATCATGATGGCCGCTTTTTGCGGACCAGTCAGGCTGCGATAGTCTTCCTTCACGCGACCCACGGCGCGAACTCCCCAATATTACGGCTTAGGTTAGACTTCCTGGTAGAGCCAGTTGCGGATGATGCTGAGCGCTTCTTCCGGATGCTTGTCGACGATCTCGCCGATCTTGCGCAGGCTGGAGGCCTTCACACGGCCTTCGACCTTGTCGATGTCGATCAGTTCGTCGGATATGTCGTCTTCCTCGGGGATGGGGGCGGGAACCGATCCGCCCGGCCCCATCAACTGCGGCGTCATGGTGCCGTCGGCCCCGATCATCATGCCGTCGGCCGAAGCGGCCTGGGCCTCGAAGGCGCGGGTGACCAGCGGGCGCACCACCAGCAGGATGATCAGCACCGCCACGATGGCCACGCCCAGGCCCTCGGCCATGCGCATGATCTCGGGCTTGGTGAAGCCCATGAACATCCACTGCTCTTCGACATCCAGGTCGAAGCTCTGGAACTGCATGTTGACCAGCTCGAGCTGGTCGCCGCGGTTGGCATCATAGCCGATCGCGGTGCGCACCAGGGCGGAAAGCTTGTCCATCTGCTCTTCGGAACGCGGCTGATAGATCTTTTCGCCGTTGGCGTCGGTCTGGTAGGTGCCATCGACCAGCACGGCCACCGACAGGCGCGCGATGACGCCGCCTTCCTTGACCTGGTTGACGACCTTCTTCGACAGTTCGTAGTTGACCGTCTCTTCGAGGCGGTTCTCGGTGTTGGTGGCCGACGGGCCGGTGGTGTTCAGTTCGGCGTCGGGCAGGTTCTGTGCCACCGAAACGGTGTCGGGGTCGGCTTCGGTGGACTTGAGGTTTTCCTCGCGCGACACGGTCGAGCGCGCCACCTGGCTGTCAGGATCGAAGATTTCCTGCTGGGTGACGACGCGGTCGAAGTCCATGTCGGCCCGCACCTCGGCGCGCACCTTGCCCAGGCCGAGCGAGCGTTCGAGCAAATCCTCGACCGCGCGGGCCAGGCGCATTTCCTCCTGCAGGCGCATTTCGTCCTGGGTCTGCAGGGCCATCTGGCCCTTGTCGCCCATGCCCTGCGACAACAGGGTGCCGCGCTCGTCCACGATGGAGATCTTGCTGGGGTCCAGCTTGGGCACCGCAGCGGCCACCATGTGCTGGACCGCCAGCACCTGATCCTTGGACAGGCGGCCGCGCTGCATCTTGATGTAGATGGAGGCCGACGGGTCCTGGACGTCGCGGGTGAACATCTCGCGCTTGGGCATGACCAGGTGGACGCGCGCCGCGGCCACGCCATCGATCGACCGGATGGTGCGCGACAACTCGCCTTCCAGGGCGCGGACGAGGTTGACGTTCTGCATGAAGTTGGTGGCGCCGAGGGTGTCGGCGTTGTCGAAAATTTCGTAGCCGAGCGATCCGCCGGTGGGCAGGGACTGTTCGGCCATCTGCACGCGCAGCTTCAGGACCTGGTCGGACGGAACGAAAACCTCCGCCCCGTTGGCCCGCAGCTCATAAGGAATCTTGCGCGCTTCCAGTTCCTTGATGATGGCGTTGGCATCACCGGTCTGGAGGTCGGCATAAAGCAGTTCCATCTGGGCGGTGGAAAGCCGTGTCGTGACATAGATGATGAATCCGAGCACGCCAAGGGCCACGCCCGCCAAGGCGGCGAGGCGGCCGGGGCCGAGATTGCGCATCTGTTGGACGAACCCGTTCACGTCGTCGTTCCCACCTCTAACGCCGCCGATTTTCCCCCCGGAGTTTCCGGAAATCAGGCAGCGGTGATCGCCAGCAGTCGTAAGGAGTAGGACCCGCCGGTGAAAAAGGCGTTAACGGTAGGCAGTTTTTGCCCAGAGACTGCGAAGTCCCTGTTTTGGCTCCGAGCGCACGAAAGGCCCCGAAGGCAATCCTCCGGGGCCTTCAGCGGGTACCACGATCAGGCTCAGACGCGGATGTCGAGACCGCCCCGCTCGGCGGCGCGCCTGGCCCGATCACCTTCAAGGTCGGTCAGCAGGTCGTCCGGCAGGTCGCCGGGGCGGCCGGGGCGGCCATAGGGTGTGCCCGCGCCAGGGCGGGCGCCGTCACGGGCCGGGGCGCCATTGCCGCCTTCGCCACGCATGGAAAAGCTGAGGCTGTCCGAGTCCGTCTTCAGTCCGGCGTCGTTCAGGGCCTTTTCCAGGCCGCGGGAATCCGCCTTGAGCATGTCCAACGCCTCGCGGCTTTCGGCCATCACCTGGGCGGTGACCCGGCCGTCGAGGAGGGTCAGCTTGACATCGACCCGGCCGAGGTGGTCGGGGCGCAACTGGATGCGCATGGTGTCCTGGCCGGTCGAGGCGTTCTGGACGATGCGCACCTTGACCTGATCGACCACGGCCTGAGGCGACACAGGCGGACGGTTGGCCGCCTGGGCACTGGCCGCTTGGCCGGCGGAGGACGATCCGCCCGTGGTCTGCCCGGTGCCGGCCATGGCCTCGCCGAACGTGCCTGCGGCTGCCGGGGTTGCGGCAGTCGCCCCAGGCATGGCCGCGCCGGCTCCCTGAGGGGCGGCGGCTGCGGCGCCGGCTGCGGGCGCGGCTGCCGTTGCTGCCGAACCAGGAGCGGATGACGCGGTCGGGGCGGGCGTGGCGGCCCGGCCCTGGCCGCCATTGGCCTGGCTGGTCTTTCCGGCCGCTTTGGCCGCAGCCTGGGCCGAGGCCTGGTTGCTTTGCATGACCTGCTGGGCCAGGGATGGCTGGTCGTTGCGGCCGCCCTGCTGCTGTTGCTGTTGCTGCTGCTGCTGGGTGCCGGCATCGGCCTGCGGCCGGGCCGCGCCACCTTCGGCAGAACCAGCCAAGCCCTGGCCGACGCCCTGCCCGGAGCCCTGCCCAGAGCCCTGCCCGGTGCCCTGGGCGGTGGCTTGTCCGGCAGCAGCCTGGCCCGCCGCGGCTCCCGCGTCGGCGCCCTGCGGTGCCGCCTGTGCGCCGGCCGGAACCGTGGCGGTCTGGGCTGCACCGGGCTGAGCGGCCCCGGGCTGGGTCGCGCCGGGCTGAGTGGCGCCGGGTTGAGTGGCGCCGGGTTGAGTGGCGCCGGGTGGGGTCGCGGCTGCCTGTGTGGCGCCGGGTTGTTTCGCACCGTCCGGCGTGACGCCGGCGTCCTTGGACGCAGTGGCGGCGGTGCCGCGCTGCTGGACCTCGACGTCGATCTTCATTTTGGAGCCGGAGGTGTCGTCCAGGGTCTGGGCGATGCCCTCGGCCTGAGCCTGGGCGGTCGGCGAGGCGGCGGTGGCTGGCGAAGCCGCCTGCCCGGCGGGCGGCTGGGTGCCGGTCGTCGCGGGGGTTGCGGCCTGGGTTGCCGTGGCGGCGGCTGCGGTCTGGCCGGACGAGGACGCTTGCGCGGTTGCGGTGCCCTGCGGCTGACCCTGGCCGCCGGCCTTCTCCTGCCCCTGGTCGCCCGTCTGGGCCGGGGAGTCGCCGGGGGCCTGGGCCTTGTCGGGCGTGCCGGTTCCGGCGCGGCCCTGGGCCTGGGACGCGTCGTTGGTGCTGCCCGGCTTCTGGGTGGCGCCGGCGGCGGCCTGCTGGGTGGCGGTCGTGGCTTCGGCCGCAGGCGCGCTGCCGGTCGCTCCGGCACCGTCAGTGGTGTTCGATGCGGGCGGCGGGGAGGGCGCCTCGGCGCGATCGCCGTCGTCCCGTTCGCCGCTGTCCCGTTCGCCGTCGTCCCGCTTGTCTGCCTTGGACTTCGCCGGTTGCTCCGGGCGAGCGGCATTGGACTCGGCGCGGTCCTGGCGCTCGGCCGCGTCGGCGCGCGCGTCGTTGTAATCCTGCTGCTCGGAGCGCTCGGGCACAATGGTCTGGACCGGGCGGGTCGGCGAGGGACGGGCCGGGGGCTGGGCCGCCCGGTCGTTCTGCCGCGTCGGGTTGGGAATGCCGCCCGGATCCGCCGCGCCGCCGCCGAGGTTGTCGAGCAGGGCGGCGAACAGGTCCGCCGACCCAGAGGCGCCCTCGTTCGCCGGAGTCGGCGCCGAAGTGCCCGATCGGCGGTTTGCGGAAGTCACATCAAAGACATCCATGTCCCATTCCCTCGCAGCATACATCCATGCAGGCACATGCGCCCTGCCCTCCCTACAGCAAGATGCAGGCCAGACCACAAGCCCTTGAATTTGCAGCCGGTGTGGCGTTGGAGCATCCTGCGGGCGGCAAAAACTGCCGGGCCGGACGGGGCGTCGGGGAAGAAACTGCCTTGCCGCCGCGGCGGGATGCGCCAACATCGTGTCCAGGAACCCCGAGTTGAGAGGGCCGCCATGAGCACCACGACCACCCCACTGACGCCCGACCTTGCCGCCTATCTGGCCCAGGTCGGCTACCGCGAGGCACCGGAGCTCGCCGCGTTGCGGGCCCGCACCAAGGGCATGAGCGGGAGCCTCATGCAGGTGGCGCCCGAGCAGGGCGCCCTGCTGGCCATGCTGGTGCGCCTGATGGAGGCGCGGCGCTGCCTGGAGATCGGCGTTTACACCGGATATTCGTCGCTGGCCATGGCCCTGGCCTTGCCGCCCGAGGGCCGCATCACCGCCATTGATCGCGACGAGGACTGGACCCGCATGGCGCGCGACGCCTGGGCGGATGCCGGAATGGCGCAGAAGGTCGAGTTGCGCCTGGGCGACGCGCGCGACGAACTGCAGGCCCTGATCGACCGGGGGCGCGAAGGCTACTACGACTTCGCGTTCATCGATGCCGACAAGGTCAATCATCGCGCCTACTACGAAGCCTGCCTGCGCCTGTTGCGGCCGGGCGGGGTGGTGGCGATCGACAACGTGATGTGGCACGGCAAGGTGGTCGATGCCGCGGTGGATGATGCCGACACGGTGGCCATCCGGGCGTTCAACGCCTTCCTGCCCGACGACCGACGCGTCGATTTCTGCATGATTCCCGTCGGCGATGGCTTGACCCTGGCCCGCAAGAAGCCCTAAAAGGCTGCCCCTCCCGGGGATGGTGCCTCGACGGGGACCAGCTTTCCACCGGGCCGCGCGAAATGTTGCACTTGTTCGCGCACAAGGATTGCAGGCGAGGCGGCAAAGCCCTTTTTTTGCGGGCTCCAGGGCAGGGAGAGTCTTGCTTTGGCCCGAAAAGCGGGAGACACTTCGCCCGCCGCCGGCCCGAGGGCTGCGGAGGGGGGGCAGGACCGGGTGTGCCGTCGGGGCCCCGGATGAGATCGAGTTTCGACCAATAGTTATATCTATCGACCCAAGGAGAGTTACAGCATGAACAAGAGCGATCTCGTCGACGCCGTTGCCGCCGACACCGGGCTGACCAAGGCTGACGCTACGAAGGCCGTGGACGCGCTCTTCGACGCCGTCACCGGCGCCCTGAAGGCCGGCGACGAAGTGCGCCTTGTCGGTTTCGGCACCTTCGCCGTGTCCGAGCGCGCCGCCCGCACCGGCAAGAACCCCCGCACCGGCGAAGAAATCCAGATCGGTGCGTCCAAGCAGCCGAAGTTCAAGCCCGGCAAGGGCCTGAAGGACGCGCTGAACTAAGACGACGCTTCGTGCTCGGCGAGCCCCTGCCTCAGCGGGGGCTCGCTGTTTTTATGTCTGCATCGCTCGCGGGGCGGCCATGCCACCTGTGTTGTTGTGGCAAGCGCCGGTGTGGACTATAAGATTGCGGCGTCGGTCCGTTTCGTTGCGGAAAGTGGATCGCGCCTTATATACATGCCGGGGAGGACGGTTCTGCCGCCGCCCCACACCACCAAGACGGGCCAATGGCCCCACCACCAAGACGGGCCAATGGCCCACAAGACGAAGACGGGCCAATGGCCTGAGTGATGCTTCCGTTCGCGCGAAGCTGGCGTCCCCTTTCAGACGTTCCATTCAGGACCCACGGCCTGTTGAGGCACCGCGTGCGTCTCCGCATCGCGGCGCAACCAGCCGGAGACGGTTTCATGGACCGGCCTGCCGACCGGCAGGCGGATACGGCTTTTGTGCCGCAGGTCCAGGTGTCGCTTCGGCGGGACCGTTCAACAGTCATAGGAGACTGCCACGTGGCCAAGGAAGAACTTATTGAATTCGGCGGTACTGTCGTTGAAAAGCTGCCCAACGCGATGTTCCGCGTCAAGCTCGAGAACGACCACGAGATCCTGGCGACCACCGCCGGGAAGATGCGCAAGCACCGCATCCGCGTCAGTGTCGGCGACCGGGTCGACATCGAAATGACGCCCTACGACCTGAGCCGCGGCCGCATCAAGTTCCGTCACAAGAACTAGGACCCGCGCCGGCGCGCGTCGTTGCGACGTACGTGCCCGGCTGCGCGACATGGCCGCCGGACGAGGACCGCCGATCCGTCATCGGCAAGACAGCACGACCCGCCAGCGTTCCGAAGCTGGAGGGTCGTTTGCATTTTGGGCTGCTGGAAAGTCTGACGGGTGGGGTCAGGACACTGCGGTGAGGGCAGGCCGGTCCGTGCGCTCGCGTTGCGCGGCGCTGATCGCCTTGGTGCGGTTGTTGACGCCGTAGGCCCGCAGGATCGCCGTCATGTGCACCTTGACGGTGGCCTCGGCGAGGGCCAGGCGGTCGGCGATTTCCTTGTTGGACAACCCTTCGATCACCAGGTCGAGCACCTCGCGCTGGCGTCCGGTCAGGGCGACGGCGCCGCGCGTCTGGCGCTGATGCTCCGCGCCCGCAAGTGCCGGCGCACTCGACGGCCGCGCCGTTGCCTTGCCGGCCCCGACGGCGTCGGCGACCAGCGCCGGCACATACATGCCGCCAGCCAGGATCAGCGAAATGGCGGCCCGCAGCACGTCTTCGGGCAGGGACTTGGGCAGATAGCCCGACGCCCCGCTGGCCAGGGCGCGCAGGGCCGTCTCGGCACTTTCGTCGGCCGACACCACGGCCACCGGCACGGTCGGCAGGCGGAGCCTGATCTGGCGGAGGGTGTCGAGCCCTTCGCTGTCGGGCATGGACAGGTCGAGCAGGATCAGGTCGATGTCGGGGTGGTCGGCCACATGCGCCAGGACCTGGACCGCCGAGTCCGCCTCGAGGACGGTCGCGTCCGCCCGGATGTGTTCCAGGGACAAGGACAGCGCCCGCCGTACCAGGGGATGATCATCGGCGACGAGGAATTTCATGTGGGGTACTCCCGGCCAAGGGTCTGGCGCCCCGGCCCACAGGGGACGAGGCGGCGCCCGCGGCGCGACTGTTCAAACGGTTTCAAGGAAAGCGGGTCCGTGGTGTCCCGTCAAGGCCTCACACCATAGTCCCTGTTGCCTACGCCTTCGCCGTACCACCACAGCGTCCGGTGTAACTACATGCGCACAAACACCAGAAGGGTGCGCTGGAGGCCGCTGTAGTTGTCATCGCTGATCAATACGACCCGCGTGGAGCCATCCGGCAGTGCAGCCGCAGCGATGCCCTCGAAGTTGTCGTTCACCGGCGGTTGCCCCAGGTCCAGGACCACCGGGCCGTCCAAAACCGCTCCGGCGGCCAGGGTCTCGGCCGGGATGCGGCGCACGCGGCTGGCGAACCCGAACGGGATGGCGAAGTAGCGTTCCAGGACCAGGAGGTCGCCATTGGCCGCCACGGCCGCGCCGGTCGGGCGATAGCCGCCGCTCAGGGCCAGTTCCAAAGGCTGCCAGTCGAAGGTCGTGGCGCTCCCCGCGGGGGTGCCGATCCAGCCCGTGGTCCGGCCGTGGCCGCTGTCGCCTTCGAGAAGCAGGATGAGGCGGCCGTCGGGCAGGCGGGCCATGGCCTCGAACCCGCTGTTGTACGCTGCGCCGTGGTTGTCGGGGAGCGGCACGGCCACCGGCGGGGCACTGAATGGCGGGTCGGCCGGCGGATACAGCCACAGCCGGTGCTCGCGTTCGAACGTCACCAGGTGGCCGCCATCGGGCAGGGCGACGATTTCCTCGGCGTCGCGCATCTGGCCGCGCCGCAGGGGCGCGCCGTCAAGGCCGGGCAGCACGCCGAAGCGCGGCTCCGACAGGGTGACGCCGTCCGGTCCTGGCTCATTCGGTGGGGGCTGCTCCGCCTGGACCCGCAGCCAGTAGCCGCGGTCGGATACTGCGGTCAGTTCGCCGTCCCGCAAGGACACTCCCGACCATCCGCCAAATCGCGGTTCCGACGAAGACAAGGTGACTGCCGCCTCGACCCCCGGCGCCGTCCACGGGGCGCCGTCGTGGTACAGGCGCCCGGCGGTGAAGGCGTCGCCGGTCGGGCGCGCGGCCATGGGCGGCGGCGGGGTGCATCCGGGCACCACGGCCACGGCGGCGATCACCCCAAGGACGGCGGCCACGCACCGGACCCGGCGGAACAGCGGGACTCGATGCATGGCCAATCCTTCCAGAAACCAGAACCTATTGACCAGAACCTATTGAAGCGAGTCGAAGCCGGCGGTAAAGCCCTTCAGCGACAGCGGCGCGGTGACCACGCCACCCCCCGGAGCAACGAAGGAAATCTGCAGAGTGTTCCCGGACTTCATGCGGGTGATGGTTTCGGCTTCCACCGGCACGATGGTCTGGCAGCCGTTGGGCAGGCACTGAATGTAGGGAATGCGCGCCCCCGGACCGTCATCGACCTTGATGGCCAGCCCTTCGGTCAGGATGACGCCCAGCGGCACGCGGACGAGGAACTGCGCGTCGCCCTGCGGCGGCCGGGCAACGGCCACGACGACCGGCTGGTTGTTTTCCGTGTTCCGGATGCTCTGGCTGATGTTGCACAACTGGCCGCCTTCGACCTGTTCGCAGCCGGCGGTCCAGTCCCCGAACTTCTGCCCCTGCTGGGGTTGTGCGGCGGCCGGACCCGTGGCGGCGACGGCAACGGCAACGGCGAGAAGGGCGGCGCCCAGAGCGGGACGGATAACGCTGTCAAGGATGTGCACGTTGGCTCCTGCGAGCGGTTGAATAAAGCCCCCAGAACCTGAGCCTTTTCGCTGTGAAAAGCAACAGCGCCCCACAATGGGCAGGCGAGGGCTTCACGGTGATGTGAACGCCGGCCGGCTTGCGTCCGGCCGTCATCTGCGCAGACTTAGGGGATGCAGGCGCAAGGGAGACCGCAATGCTGATCCGTATTCGCCGACCGTCCGACATCGCCGAGCGGGACGTCACGCCGCACCGGCTGTTTCTGAGCCGCCGCAGCTTCATTGCCGGGGCAACCGCACTGGGCGCCATCGGGGCGGGCATCGGGGCGGGCATTGCTCCGGCCGCCGCTGTCTTGCGCGACGGCAAACTGCCGCCGCTCGACACCATATCCGAAAGCCCGCTGTCCACCGACGAGGACCCGACGTCCTACAAGGCCGTGACCTCCTACAACAATTTCTATGAGTTCGGCACTGGCAAGGAAGACCCCGCCCGCAACGCCCACCGCCTGAAGACGCGGCCGTGGACCATCACGGTCGATGGCGCGGTGGAGCGGCCGGGCGTGCTCGACATCGAAACGCTGCTGTCCGACTTCGCGCTCGAGGAGCGCATCTACCGCCTGCGCTGCGTGGAGGCGTGGTCCATGGTGGTGCCGTGGGTGGGGGTGCCGCTGTCGGCCGTCATCGACCGCTTCGCGCCGACCTCCAATGCCAAGTTCCTGCGCTTCGAGACGCTGCACGACCCCGAGCAGATGCCCGGCCAGCGATCAAGCGCCCTGCCGTGGCCGTATGTGGAGGGCCTGCGCATCGACGAGGCGGTCCACCCGCTGACCATCCTGGCGGTCGGCCTGTACGGGTCGGTGCTGCCCAACCAGAACGGCGCGCCGGTGCGCCTGGTGGTGCCGTGGAAGTATGGCTTCAAGAGCATCAAGTCCGTGGTCCGCATGACCTTCCAGGAAACCCCGCCGACCACCACCTGGATGGCGATGGCGCCCAACGAGTACGGCTTCTACGCCAACGTCAATCCCGACGTCGACCACCCCCGCTGGTCGCAGTCGCGCGAGCGGCGCATCGGCGATTTCCTGAAGCGGCCGACCCCGATGTTCAATGGCTATGCCGACGAGGTGGCATCCTTGTACGCTGGCATGGACCTGGACAAGAGCTTCTAGATGACCCTCAAGCGCTGGCTCAAGCCACTGGTGTTCGCCGCCGCCCTGCTGCCGCTGGCCTGGCTGGTCGGCAAAGCCTTGAGTGGAGGATTGGGCCTGACCGGCGGGCTGGGCGCCAATCCCATCGAGGCGACCACCCGGTTCCTGGGCGACTGGGCGCTCAACATGCTGCTGGTCACGCTGGCGGTGTCGCCGCTGCGCCGCCTGACGGGGTGGAGCGCGGTGGCGCGGCTGCGTCGCATGCTCGGGCTGTTCGCGTTCTTCTACGCCAGCCTGCATGTGATGAGCTATGTCGGTCTCGACCAGTTCTTCGCCTGGCGCGAGATCTGGGCCGACGTGGTCAAGCGCCGCTACATCACCGCCGGCATGGTCGCCTTCGTCATCCTGGCGGCGCTGGCCGCGACATCGCCCAAGGCCGCGGTGCGGGCGCTGGGCGGGCGGACCTGGCAGCGGCTGCACCGGCTGGTCTACGGGGCCGGCATCTTGGTGATAGTGCACTACTTTTGGATGATAAAGGCCGATCCGACGCGGCCGGCTCTCTACGCCGTGGTTCTGGCGGTACTGCTGGCCGAGCGCGTGGGGCGCCGGATGTCGGCACCACAAGCACCCCGTGCGGACCAAACCTTGAGGGCGGCGGCCCGATCCCGGCGATAGCCGTTTGCACCGGGCCCGCCCGAGGGGTATGGTCCTTGTGGGGATTATACTATCGCATGCGCCAGCCCAAGGGGGGCGCATACGGCCAGGGGGTTGTGCGGGTGACGGTTCAAGGAAGCATGGGTTCGGTCGATCACCAGTGGGCGGAGCTGGTTCCGGACCTCCTCTGCCTGTGCGAGGACGGGGTCATGACCTTCGTCAACGGCGCCGGGGTTCGCATGCTCGGCGCCGCGGGTCCGCACGAGGTGGTTGGCCGGCCGCTGGCCGACATCGTACACGCCGATTACGCGCCGCTGCTCGAGGAAGGCCTGGATCTTCTGTTCGGCGACGACTACCTGCCGTTGATGTTCGCCCGCATGGACGGCTCGCCCATGGAGGTCGAGGTGCGCGCCCAGGCGGTGCCCGGCACCAACGAGGCGACCGTGCTGGTCCACGCCCGCGACATCACCGAACGCATGGTTTCGGTCAACCACGTCCTGGAGAGCGAGCAGCGGTACCGCAGCCTGGTCAACCTGGCGCTGGACATGATCTGCCTGGTCAACGATGGCGCCATCCGCCTCATCAACCTGGCCGGCCAGAAGCTGCTTGAGCATGCGGAATCGGATGCCCTGATCGGCAGCCCTGTGCGCGACCTGGTGCACCCCGACTATCACGCCATTCTGGACCTCGGCCTGGATACCCTGGCCGAGGAAACGTCCCTGGTGCCGCTGAAGCTGGTCACCGCCCACGGCGAGGCGGTGGACGCCGAGATGCGGGTGCGGTCGCTGGATCATGCCGGCGCCTACATGATCGAGGCGCGCGACATCCGCCAGCGCCTGCGCTCGGCCGAGGCCATCCGCGAACGCGAGGCTCGCCTTCAGGGCATCCTCGACACCGTCGCCGAAGGCATCGTCACGTCCGACGAGATGGGCCGCATCCAGTCGTTCAACCGCGCCGCCGAGCGCATCTTCGGGCGCACCGCCAAGCAGGTCGTCGGGCAGAACCTGTCGATCCTGATGCCCGAACCGGACGCCGCCGGCCACGACGGCTACCTGGCCAAGTACCGGGGCGGCGGCGGCGGGGCCATGCTGGGGCGCAGCCGCGAACTGACCGGCCTGCGCGCCGACGGGTCGGAGTTCCCGATCGAACTCAACATCTCGGAACTGCGCCTGGGCAAGGCGCGGCTGTTCACCGGCATCATCCGCGACATCACCGAGCGCAAGCAGGCCCAGGAGGCGGAGCAGCGCTACAAGCACGAACTGGAAATCCAGGTCGAGGAACAGACCCGCGACATCCGGCGCATGAGCCGTCAGGTCCAGGGCATTCTCGACTCGGCCGGTGACGGCATCATCGGGGTCGACCTGGACGCCCGCATCACCTTCGCCAACCCGGCCGCGGCCGCCGTCCTGGGGTGGTCGGACAAGGATCTGCCGGGCCAGTTGGCCGACGACGTCTTCCGCTACGCCGACGGCCCCCGCGCCGGACGCCGCGTCCCGGTGCGCGCCGCCCTGCGCCGTGGCGTGTTCAACGAGCGCACGGAACTGATGCTGGCCCGCGCCGATGGAACGGCGGTGGCCGCCGAATACGGGTCCAGCCCCATCGAAGGCGAAGGCGAACGGACCGGCGCCGTCGTGGTGCTGCGCGACATCACCGAGCGCAAGGCCGCCGAGGAGCGCCTGCGCGTTGCCGCCGCGGTGTTCGAGACCACGGTCGAAGGCGTCATCGTGTGCACACCCGATGGCGTCATCACCATGGCCAACCCGGCGCTCAGCCACATCCTCCGCCCGCCGCCCGGCACGGCGCTCGGCGACTCGGTCCAGGAGGTGCTGTTCGCCGAGTCCCCGAAGCTGTGGGACGACGTGATCGAGGCCCTGCGCATCGTCGGCCACTGGGAACACGAGTTCTGGAGCCACCGGCTGGACGGCGACGCCTTCGCCGCGCGCCTGGTCGCCTCGCCGGTGGCCGCGCAGGACGGCGTGTTCGGGTCCGTGGTGCTGGTCGTCAACGACATCACCCAGCGCAAGCGGGACGAGGAGCGCATCCGCTATCAGGCCAACTACGACATGCTCACCGGCCTGCCCAACCGCACGCTGTTCCACGACCGGCTGGATCAGGCGGTGCGCAACGCGCGGCGGTCGGGGCAGGGGATGGCGCTCATGTTCATCGACCTCGACGGCTTCAAGGCGGTCAACGACACCCTGGGGCACGAGGCCGGCGACATGGTCCTCAAGGGGGCGGCCGAACGCCTGGCCGAATGCGTGCGCGACAACGACACCGTGGCCCGTCTGGGCGGCGACGAATTCACCGTCATCATGACCACGATCAGCGGTCCCGATGGCGCCGCAATCGTCGCGCAGCGGATTATCGACAGCCTGGAGGTGCCGTTCGACCTTGGCGGGCGGGTAGGGAACATTTCCGGCAGCATCGGCATCGCGGTCCTGCCCGAGCATGGCGAAACCGCCGACGACATCCTCCGAAACGCTGATGCCGCCATGTACCATGCCAAGGACCAGGGGAAGGCGAATTACCAGTTCTATGGACCTGAACTGATGCCGTCCGAAAGTGTGGGGTAGCGGGTAGGTCTTGCGTTCCGCTTGAATTGCGGGCTTCATTGGCTGTACGAATTCCACCAATAAATAACGCGACCGCGCCGAGCGGTCCTCAGGTGAACAGGGTATGGCCGAAGAAAGCAACTCCACGTCCCAAGACAGCGCGGTCAAGCGTCGGCGGCCGATCGAGATCGTGATCGCCGAAAAAAACCCGCTTCTGATGAGCAGTCTGATCAAGTTGTTCGCCGGTGATGAACGTTTCACCATGGTGGCGACGACGCCGGACGGCGAACGTTTCCTGTCGGCGGTCGAACGCCTGGTGTTCGACGTCGGCATCATCGGTTGGGAAATGCCCTACCTGGATGGTCGGGGTGTCCTGCAGACCCTGCAGGGCAAGCCCAACGTTCCGCGGCTGATCGTCTACACCGGATCGGCCAACCCCGACGTGCCGCGCCTGGCGATGGCCCTGGGGGCGGCCGGGTTCTGCTCCAAGTCCGATCCGCCGGCCCAGTTGCTGGAAACCGTGGCGGCGGTGGCCGACGGGCGCATGATGTTCCCGTTCGTCGACGTGTCGCAACTGGCGTCGGACCCCTTCGCCGGGCTGACCCCGCGCGAACGCGAACTGCTGGCCGCCCTGGCCGGCGGGCTGACCAACGCGCAGATCGCCGGCAAGCTGGACATCTCGCTCAACACCGTGAAGTTCCACCTCAAGAACCTCTACGACAAGCTGGGCGTGTCCAACCGCGCCCAGGCGGTGGCCCATTACCTGAAGGGTAGGGACGGCCGGTAGGCGGGGGAAATCGCGGGCGGGTATACGCTCGCATCCGCAGCATGACGGGCGCCCGCCGCAAGGCTGGGCGCCCGTTTCCGTTGTGTGCGGTGCAAAAGATCATGTTGCACCCCACCCGGTGGTGTTGTTTCTTGTCCACCCGCAAGATTTTTCGGGCCACCCCCGGCGGGTGTTCCTACCCTTGCCCCACCCCCCTACGCTGGACGAAACCAGAAATTGGGGAAACGCCGCCATGACCGCCCAGACGACCCTGCCGCCGAGTGTTGCTGCCGAGGCTCCGCGTACGCCGCTGTTCACCTACGGCCTGCGCACCATCACCGAAGCTGCCGCCATCGCCACCTACGACTGGATCGGCCGCGGTGACAAGGAAGGCGGCGACGGCGCGGCCGTGGACGCCATGCGCATCGAGTTGAACCGCCTGCCCATCGACGGCGTGGTGGTCATCGGCGAGGGCGAGAAGGACGAGGCTCCCCTGCTGTTCAACGGCGAGCAGATCGGCAACCCGCGCCACAAGATGCAGTTCGACATCGCGGTTGACCCGGTCGAGGGCACCTCCTACATGGCCAAGGGCATGACCAACGCCCTGGCGGTGATCGCCATGGCGCCGCGCGGCACCATGTACGTGCCCGGCCCCTGCTTCTACATGGACAAGTTCGCCGCTCCGCCGGCCGTGCGCGGCAAGATCGACCCCTACGCGCCGACCGCCGAGAAGCTGCGCATCATCGCCAAGGAAACCGGCAAGCCGATTTCGGAACTGACTGTCTTCGTGCTGGAAAAGCCGCGCCACAAGCAGATCATCGAGGACATCTACAAGGCCGGTGCACGCACCGCCCTGTATCCGGCCGGTGACGTCGCGGGCGCCCTGATGGCCTCCATCCCCGACAGCGGCATCGACTGCATGATGGGCACCGGCGGCACCCCCGAAGGCATCATGACGGCCTGCGCCATCCGGGCGCTCGGCGGCGAGTTCATGGGCCGCATGGACCCGCAGCTCAACAGCGAGCGCATCGCCGTCGAGGAAGAGGGCATCGACACCACCCGCTGGCTGCTGCGCGACGAACTGGTGACGTCGGACAACGTGTACTTCTGCGCCACCGGCATCACCACCGGCCTGCTGCTCGAAGGCGTCGAGCGCAAGCGCGGCACCGTGCGCACCCAGACCCTGATGGTGTCGGGCCTGAGCGGCGAGCGCCAGGTTCTGACCACTTATCACAAGACCGCCGTCCAGACGGCCTAAGGAAGCGAACCCGCGATGCCGACCAACCGCCAGCTCGACAGGCCTGTCATTCTTGGAATCGTCGGTGACTCGGCGGCCGGGAAGACGACCCTGGCTGCCGGCATCGCGGCCATCCTCGGCCCCGAGCGGGTCGCCACGGTGTGCACCGACGACTACCACCGCTTCAACCGCGTGGAGCGCAACGCCAACGGCATGTCGGCGCTCGACCCGCGCGGCAACTACATCGACATCATGGAGCAGCACATCCAGTTGCTGCGGGCCGGCAAGCCCATCCTGAAGCCGGTGTACAACCACGCCAGCGGCGCCCTGGAGGCGCCCGAGTACATCGCCCCCCGCGACTACATCATCGTCGAGGGGCTGCTCGGCTACTCCACGCGCGCCCTGCGCGACTGCTACGACGTCAAGGTGTTCCTGGAGCCCGAGGAGGAGTTGCGGACCTCGTGGAAGATCCAGCGGGACACCGCGCGGCGCGGCTATACCGAAGACCAGGTGCGGCGGTCGCTGGAAAAGCGCCAGTTCGACAGCGTCACCTTCATCCGGCCGCAGCGTACCTTTTCGGACATGGTGGTCAACTTCCACCGTCCATCCAACAACCAGGAGGCCAGCGGCGGGCAGCTCAACGTCCGCCACACCCTTCGTCCGACCCTGCCGCATCCCGATCTGACCCCAATTGTCGAAGGGTCGAAAAACGGTATCCGTCTTGAACTCGCTCGGGATATAGATGGCAAGCCCGTCGATGTCCTGGAAATCGCGGGCGATGTGGGCGACCGGCGGGCCAAGGCGATGGAGGATCTGGTGTGGAACCTCATCCCGGAAGCCAGCCATCTGCGGACCAACCTGGGCCAGTACCAGGATGCGTCGCAGCAGACCCGGATGAGCCATCCGCTCGCCTTGTCGCAGTTGCTCATCACTTACCACCTGGTGAAGGCGGCCATGGGCCACTATGCCATTTGATGATCTCGGGGATTTGAAATGAACGCACAGACGATCAGCCATGCCGACCTGGCCAATGCCGTCCGTTTTCTGTCGGCCGATGGCGTGGGCAAAGCCAACTCCGGTCATCCGGGCATGCCGATGGGGATGGCCGATGTTGCCGCCGTCCTCTTCACGCGCTTCATGAAGGTGGACCCGGCCGAGCCCAAGTGGCCGGACCGCGACCGCTTCGTTCTGTCCGCCGGCCATGGCTCCATGCTGCTGTACAGCCTGGGCTACCTGCTGGGCTACCGCGACCTGACGCTCGACCAGCTCAAGAATTTCCGCCAGTTCGGGGCGCTGACCGCCGGTCACCCGGAATTCGGCCATGTGTCGAACGCCGACACCACCACCGGGCCGCTGGGCCAGGGCATCACCAACGCGGTCGGCATGGCGCTGGCTGAGAAGATGCAGGCCGCCCGCTTCGGGTCGGACGTGGTCGATCACTACACCTACACCATCGCCGGCGACGGCTGCCTGATGGAAGGCATCAGCCAGGAAGCCATCGCGCTGGCCGGTCACTGGAAGCTGAACAAGCTGATCGTGCTGTGGGACGACAACGAGATCTGCATCGACGGTGCGGTGTCCGTGTCCTGCACCACCGACCAGATCAAGCGGTTCGAGGCGTCCAACTGGGATACCCAGCAGATCGACGGGCATGACCCCGAGGCGATCGCCGCCGCCATCGAAAAGGCCCGCAAGTCGGACAAGCCGTCGCTGATCGCCTGCCGCACCGTCATCGGCAAGGGCGCCCCCGGCGTCCAGGGCACCGAAAAGGCCCACGGCGCCCCGCTGAGCGCCGACGACATGGCCGCCGCCCGCGTGGCGATGAACTGGCCCTACGGCCCGTTCGAAGTGCCCGAGGCCGTGCTCGCCAAGTGGCGCGCCGCCGGTGCCAAGGGCGCCGACGACCGCCTGGCCTGGGAAAAGCGCGTCGAAGCCATGGCTGACGACGCCAAGGTGGCGTTCGTCCAGGCCCTCCAGGGCCGCCTGCCCGAGGGTTGGGCTGCCGGCCTCGACGACCTGAAGAAGCAGGCCGCCGCCGACAAGACCAAGGTCGCCACCCGCAAGGCGTCCCAGATGTGCCTGGAAAAGATCGTCGGCGCGGTGCCGCAGATCGTCGGCGGTTCGGCTGACCTGACGCACTCCAACCTGACCATCACCAAGGCCATGAAGTCGATCTCCCCGACCGATTTCTCGGGCGACTACATCCACTATGGTGTGCGCGAGCACGCCATGGGCGCGATCATGAACGGCCTGGCCCTGCACGGCGGGTTCATCCCCTACGGCGGCACCTTCCTGGTATTCACCGACTACTGCCGCCCGGCCATCCGCATGTCGGCCCTGATGGAACAGCGCGTCATCTATGTGATGACCCACGACTCCATCGGCCTGGGTGAAGACGGCCCGACCCACCAGCCGGTCGAGCACATCCCGTCGCTGCGCGCCATGCCCAACCTGCTGGTGTTCCGCCCGGCCGACGTGATCGAGACGGCCGAAGCCTGGCAGCTCGCCCTGGAAAACACCCGTCGCCCCAGCGTCCTGGCCCTGTCGCGCCAGAACCTGCCGATGGTCCGCGAATACACCACGGAAAACCTGACGGCCAAGGGCGGCTACATCCTGTCCGAGCCCGAGGACGGCGCCCGCGAGGTGACCATCATCGCCACCGGCTCCGAAGTGGAGATCGCGCTTCAGGCCCAGGTCATGCTCAACAGCCTGGGCGTGAAGGCCGCGGTTGTGTCCATGCCGTGCTGCGAGCTTTTCGACGAGCAGCCGACCGACTATCGTAAGACGGTTCTCGGCGACGGCCTGCGCATCGCCATCGAGGCGGCGGGCGTCTACGGTTGGGAACGCTACGTCGGGCTTGACGGTGCGGTGATCGGGATGCGTTCCTTCGGGGCGTCTGCGCCGATTGCGGACCTTTACAAGCATTTCGGCATTACCGCAGAGGCCGTGGCCGACGCCGCCATGACCCGCCTCAAGCGCTAACGCCCAAGGGAGAGACTTTCGATGCCTCTTATTTCTCTGCGCCAGCTTCTGGACCACGCCGCTGAAAACGGCTACGGCCTGCCCGCCTTCAATGTGAACAACATGGAGCAGGTCAAGGCCATCATGGAGGCCGCCAAGGCCACCAACAGCCCGGTGATCCTCCAGGGTTCGGCCGGCGCCCGCAAGTACGCCGGCGAAGCCTTCCTGCGCCACCTCATCCTGGCCGCCCTGGAAGAGTACCCCGACATTCCGGTGTGCATGCATCAGGACCACGGCACGTCGCCGGCCGTCTGCATGCGCTCCATCCAGTCGGGCTTCTCCTCGGTGATGATGGACGGCTCGCTGATGACCGACGGCAAGACCCCGTCGTCCTACGAGTACAACGTCGAGACCACCAAGGCCGTGGCCGACATGGCCCACGCCTGCGGCGTTTCCGTCGAAGGTGAGCTGGGCTGCCTGGGCTCGCTCGAAACCGGCATGGCCGGCGAGGAAGACGGCGTCGGCGCCGAAGGCGTGCTGGACCACTCCAGCCTGCTGACCGACCCCGACGAGGCCGCCGACTTCGTGAGCAAGACCCAGGTCGACGCCCTGGCGATTGCCATCGGCACCAGCCACGGCGCCTACAAGTTCACCCGCCCGCCGACCGGCGACATCCTTGCCATCCAGCGCGTCAAGGAAATCCACGCCCGCATCCCCAACACCCACCTGGTGATGCACGGCTCGTCCTCGGTCCCGCAGGATTGGCTGGAAATCATCAACAGCCACGGCGGCGACATGGGCAAGACCTATGGCGTGCCGGTCGAAGAGATCGTCGAGGGCATCAAGCACGGTGTCCGCAAGGTCAACATCGACACCGACCTGCGCATGGCCTCCACCGGGTCCATCCGCAAGTACCTGACGGACAAGCCGGCCGACTTCGACCCGCGCAAGTTCTTCAAGGTCGCCCAGGACGCCATGACCGACATCTGCAAGGCGCGCTACGAAGCGTTCGGCGCGGCCGGTCAGGCCGGCAAGATCAAGGCGCTGTCGCTCGAAGTCATGAGCAACCGCTATGCCTCCGGCGAGCTTGCGCCGAAGGTGACCGGCGGCAAGGTCGCCGCCGAGTAAGACCCAACTGCTGCCGCTTCCCTCGGGGGTTCCCCGAGGGGGCGGTCGTAACCAAGGACGACCGACTTATGACCGTCAAGATCGCACCGAGCATCCTGTCCGCCGATTTCGCCAAGCTGGGCGAGGACGTGCGCGCCATCGACGCCGCCGGCGCCGACTGGATCCACATCGACGTGATGGATGGCCACTTCGTGCCCAACATCACCATCGGCCCGGCCGTCGTGAAGGCCCTGCGCCCGCACTCGGCCAAGGTGTTCGACGTGCACCTGATGATCGACCCGGTCGATGCGTACATCGAAGAATTCGCCAAGGCCGGGTCGGACATCATCACCGCCCATGCCGAGGCCGGAAAGCACCTCCACCGCACGCTCCAGGTCATCCGGAGCTTTGGCAAGAAGGCCGGCGTTTCGCTCAATCCCGGCACCCCGGAAAGCGCCATCGAGTACGTGATGGACGACGTCGACCTCATCCTGGTCATGTCGGTCAACCCGGGCTTCGGCGGCCAGAGCTTCATTCCCTCGCAGCTCGAAAAGATCCGCCGCATCCGCAAGATGATCGGCGACCGCCCGATCGACCTGCAGGTCGATGGCGGCGTCAACCCCGAGACGGCGCGCCAGTGCATCGAGGCGGGCGCCAACGTCCTGGTGGCCGGAAGCGCGGTGTTCAAGGGCCACGACTACGCCAACAACATCATGGCGTTGCGCGGCTAGAGCAAATCCCGAGCGAACCAGTTCGGTTCGCGACGACGCATTTGCGTTAGAGATCAACTTCCAGAGATCCTGGCGGTTGGAGAGGGGCGAAGGCGTAGTGCGTCCGCTGCCGTCCTGCCACCCGTCGGGTATTGGCCCCCCAGGTCCAGGGGCCAAGAACCCCCCTTCGCAATGGCCGGCGAAGGGGGGTTCGCTTATTCGGGTGTAGGCTTTCGGGTTGCCCCCGTTGTAAATTTGACACTGTCATAAAACCATAACCGTTCTGTCACAAAGGGTTCGTCGTCCGTGAGTAAGGTGCGGGTGTTCTCAGCCGGCGGAATTCTCCGTTTGGCCGAGTGTCCCAGCATTCGGAGGTTCCCTTGCTCAAGAAGACTCTCGCCCTCGCCGCCGTGGCATCCGTCGCGACCGTTGCCATTGCCGGTGCCGCCCAGGCGCGCGACCAGATCCGCATCGTCGGGTCGTCCACCGTGTATCCGTTCACCACCGTGGTCGCCGAGAACTTCGGCCGTGGCACGGGCTTCAAGACCCCGATCATCGAGTCGACCGGCACCGGCGGCGGCTTCAAGCTGTTCTGCGGCGGCGTCGGCACCGACCACCCCGATTTCACCAACGCCTCGCGCCCGATCAAGAAGTCCGAGTTCGAAATGTGCGCCAAGAACGGCGTCAACGGGATCATCGAACTGCGCGTCGGCTATGACGGGCTGGTGATGTCCAACTCCAAGCAGGCCGAGCCGATGTCGGTCACCCGCGCCCAGATCTTCCAGGCGCTGGCCAAGGAAGTTCCGGTCGACGGCAAGTGGGTCGCCAACCCGAACAAGAAGTGGTCGGATGTCGACGCTTCGCTGCCGGCCATCGACATCGAAGTGCTGGGCCCGCCGCCGACCTCCGGCACCCGCGACAGCTTCGTCGAACTGGCCCTGGAAGTCGGTTGCGAAACCTTCCCCGAAGCCAAGGCGCTCGACAAGGCCGCCCACAAGGAAAAGTGCCAGAGCATCCGTGAGGACGGCGCCTTCGTCGAAGCCGGCGAGAACGACAACCTGATCGTTCAGAAGCTCGACGCCAACCCCAAGGCCTTCGGCATCTTCGGCTTCTCCTTCCTGGACCAGAACGGCGACAAGCTGCAGGGCGTGAACGTCGAGGGCGTCACCCCGACCTTCGACACCATCGCCTCGGGCGAGTATCCGGTGTCCCGTCCGCTGCAGATCTATGCCAAGAAGGCCCACGTCGGCGTCATCCCCGGCATGCAGGAATTCCTGGCCGAGTACGCCTCGGACAAGGCCATGGGTGAAAACGGCTACCTGACCGACAAGGGCCTCGTGCCGCTGCCGGCCGACCAGGCCGTCAAGTACCGCAAGAACGCCCTTGAACTGGTTACCATGTCGGCCGGCGACATCTAAGTCTCCGACCACGGGATACGCGGGGGACATGTGCCCCCGCGTATTTCAATACGTGCTTGAACCGGACTGAAAAGCAGGGCACTCCACCATGGAGCAAGCGCCCTTGAACGGTTGTCGAGACGAAGGTTTGGCGGTCCCATGCAGATACTCTTCCTGATAGCGGTCGTTCTGGGCCTGATGCTGATCGGTTTCCGCTTCGGCCGTCTCCGCTCGGTGCGGGTGACCGGAGGCGATGTCCGGCAGCTTCACTCCCTGCCGACCTACTACGGCCTGTATGTCGCGCTGTGGTGCGGCATTCCCGCGCTGCTGCTGCTCGCCGCCTGGATGGCGCTGGAGCCGTCGATCATCCGCATGATCGTGCTCGACAGCCTGCCGCCGGAGGTGCTGCTGCAGCCTGACGGGCAGCCGATCAACGAGGCCCGCCTGAGCCTGCTGCTGACCGACATCCGCAACATTGCCTCGGGCAACATCGCCTCGCAGTCCGACCCGGCGGTGATTGCCGCGGCCGGGCGTTACGCCAGCCTGCTCCAGGTCAGCTTCGGGGCCATGGTGGTGGTGGTGCTGTCGGCCGCCCTGGGTGGCGCGGCCGCTGCCTACCGTTTCATCGCGCCGCAGTTCCGGGCCCGCAACCGGGTCGAAAACATCATCAAGATGATGATGGTGGCGTGCTCGCTGGTCGCCATCCTGACCACGCTGGGCATCATCCTGTCCCTTATGTTCGAGACCTTGCGCTTCTTCGCCGAGGTCCCGATCACCGAATTCCTGTTCGGCACCAACTGGAGCCCGCAGACCGCCATGCGGTCGGACCAGGTCGGGTCGTCGGGCGCCTTCGGGGCCGTGCCGCTGTTTGCCGGCACCATGCTGATCGCCATGATCGCCATGGCCGTGGCCGTGCCGATCGGCCTGCTGGCCGCCATCTACATGGCCGAATACGCGCCCCGCAACGTGCGCACCGTGGTCAAGCCGCTGCTGGAGATCCTGGCCGGCATCCCGACCGTGGTGTACGGCTTCTTCGCGGCCCTCACGGTGGCGCCGCTCATCCGCGAGACCGGCGGACTGCTGGGCCTCAGCGTGTCGTCCGAAAGCGCCCTGGCGGCGGGTCTGGTCATGGGCATCATGATCATCCCGTTCGTGTCGTCGCTGTCGGACGACGTCATCACCGCCGTGCCGCAGTCCATGCGCGAAGGGTCCTATGGCCTGGGTGCCACCAAGTCCGAAACCATCAAGCGGGTGATCTTCCCGGCCGCCCTGCCGGGCATCGTCGGCGGCGTGCTGCTGGCCGTCTCACGGGCCATCGGCGAGACCATGATCGTCGTGATGGCCGCCGGCCTGGCCGCCAACCTGACCGCCAACCCGCTCGAAGCCGTGACCACCGTGACGGTGCAGATCGTGACCCTGCTGGTCGGTGACCAGGAGTTCGACAGCGCCAAGACGCTCGCCGCGTTCGCCCTTGGGCTGCTGCTGTTCTCGGTTACCCTTGTGCTCAACGTCATCGCCCTTCATGTGGTCCGCAAATACCGGGAGCAGTACGAGTAATGGCTACCGTGGATGAAACGATGGACACCCGCAGCGCACAGGCGGCGCGCGCCGCACAGGCCGGCCGGTCGCAGATCGCAGAGACGGTGAACGCCGGCCTGGGCCGCCGCTACCGCTCCGAACGCCGCTTCCGGGCCTATGGCATTCTCGCCATCGTCCTGGCGCTGGGCATGCTGGCCACCTTGTTCGTGACCATCATCGGCAAGGGCTACACGGCGTTCTGGCAGCACTCGCTGAGCCTTGAGGTCGCCTTGCCGGCCGACGTCATCGACCCCCAGGGCACGCGCGATCCTGCAGTTCTCGCCAACGCCAACTACCTTGCCCTGGTCCGCGACGCCCTGCAGGCCCAGTTCCCCGAGGTCGACAGCCGCCAGGAGCGGCGCAGCCTGTTCGCCATGCTGTCCGACAGCGCGCCCTATGACCTTCAGGATGCGGTGCTGGACAACCCCGACGCCATCGGTGGGACGATCAAGGTGCGGCTGTCCCTGGACGATGACTTCGACATGCTGGCCAAGGGCCACATGGATGCCGACCTGCCGGAGGCCAGCCGTCGCCTGAACGACAATCAGGTGCAGTGGTTCCAGGCCCTGGAACAGCGCGGCATGGTCGAGGCGCACTTCAACACCGCGCTGTTCACCAACGGCGACTCGCGGCAGGCCGAATCGGCCGGCATCCTGGGCGCCGTCGTGGGGTCGCTGTTCGTCGTGGCGGTGACCCTGGCGCTGAGCTTCCCGATCGGCGTGGCGACGGCGGTCTACCTTGAGGAATTCGCCCCCAAGAACCGCTTCACCGACCTGATCGAGGTCAACATCAACAACCTGGCCGCCGTGCCGTCCATCGTGTTCGGTCTGTTGGGCCTGGCGGTGTTCCTGCAGTTCTTCGGCCTGCCGCGCTCGGCTCCGCTGGTCGGTGGCCTGGTGCTGACCCTGATGACCCTGCCGACCATCATCATCGCCAGCCGCGCCGCCCTGAAGTCCGTGCCGCCGTCCATCCGCGAGGCCGCGCTGGGCCTGGGGGCGTCCAAGCTCCAGATGATCCTCCACCACGTCCTGCCGCTGGCCATGCCGGGCATGCTGACCGGCACCATCATCGGCATGGCCCAGGCCCTGGGCGAGTCCGCTCCGCTTCTGATGATCGGCATGGTGGCCTTCGTGGTGGACATTCCCAACGGGCCGCTGGACCCCGCGACCGTCCTGCCGGTGCAGATCTTCCTGTGGGCCGACAGCCCCGAGCGTGCCTTCGTCGAGCGGACCTCGGCGGCGATCATGGTCCTGTTGGCCTTCCTGATATTCATGAACGCGGCCGCCGTATGGCTGCGCAAAAGGTTCGAGAGGCGCTGGTAAACCCCATGGCTGAGACTCAGATGCAAACCTCACCTTCTGCCGAAACCCCCACCGAGGCCCCGGCCACCGCCGGCTTCCCCCTGGTCTCCCAGGGCGAGGGCGCCAAGATCGCGGCGCGCGACGTCAACGTCTTTTACGGCGACAAGCAGGCGCTGCGGAACATCGCCCTCGACATCAAGGCCAACGAGGTGACCAGCTTCATCGGCCCGTCGGGCTGCGGGAAGTCCACCTTCCTGCGCTGCCTGAACCGCATGAACGACATCATCGACGGCTGCCGCGTGACCGGGACGATTAACCTGGACGAGGAAGACATCTACCACCGCCGCATCGACGTGGTGCAGTTGCGCGCCCGCATCGGCATGGTGTTCCAGAAGCCCAACCCGTTCCCCAAGTCGATCTATGAAAACGTCGCCTATGGCCCGCGCATCCACGGCCTGGCCCGCAACAAGACCGACCTGGACGAGATCGTGCACACCTCCCTGGAGCGCGCCGGCCTGCTGGGCGAGGTCAAGGACCGCATGGACCAGCCCGGCACCGGCCTGTCCGGCGGCCAGCAGCAGCGCCTGTGCATCGCCCGCGCCATCGCGGTCAATCCCGAGGTCATCCTGATGGACGAGCCCTGTTCGGCGCTCGACCCCATCGCCACGGCCAAGATCGAGGAACTGATCGACGAGCTGCGGCAGAACTACACCATCGTCATCGTCACCCACTCCATGCAGCAGGCCGCCCGCGTGTCACAGCGCACGGCGTTCTTCCACCTGGGCAACCTGGTGGAGTGCAACGACACCGAACAGATCTTCACCAACCCCCAGCACAAGCTGACCCAGGGCTATATCACCGGGCGCTTCGGCTGATCTTTGAAAGGTGACCCCCGTGGTCGCGCGCGACGCCAACGGACATACCGTGCGCTCCTTCGAGGAGGAGCTGAACCAGCTGACCAACATCATCGTGCGCATGGGCGGACTGGCCGAGGCGCAGTTGGCCGGCGCCATCCAGGCCATCGTCCGGCGCGATTCGGACCTCGCGGCGCGCATGGTTGCGGGCGACGCCCGGATCGATGAAATGGAGCAGGAGGTGCACAGCTTCACCGTGCGCCTTCTGGCCCTGCGCCAGCCGCTGGCCGACGACTTGCGGGCCATCGTCGGGGCCCTCAAGATATCGGCCGAACTGGAGCGCATCGGCGACTATGCCGCCAACGTCGCCAAGCGCGCCCTGGTGCTGAACCAGAACCCGCCGGTCAAGCCGGTCGCCGGCATCCCGCAGATGGGCCGCCTGGTGCAGGAGATCGTCAACGACGTGCTCGACGCCTATGTCGAGCGGGACGTCGAAAAGGCCATGGCCGTGTGGCGCCGTGACGAGGAGGTCGACGAACTCCACACCAGCCTGTTCCGCGAACTGGTGACCTACATGATGGAGGACCCGCGCAACATCACGCCGAGCACCCACCTCATGTTCATCGCCAAGAACATCGAGCGCATCGGCGACCACGCCACCAACATTGCCGAGACCATCCATTTCCTGGTCGAGGGCAAGTCGCTGACGCAACGGCGGCCCAAGGGGCGGGATGCCACCCAGTACCGGCCAACGCAAGAGGATTAGAGGCATGAAACCGTTGGTGATGATCGTCGAGGACGAGGCCGCCCTTGTGACCATGCTGCGCTACAACCTGGAAAAGGACGGTTTCCGGGTGTGCTCGGCGAGTGACGGCGAGGAAGCACTGGTCGTCGTCGACGAGATGACCCCCGACCTCATCCTGCTCGACTGGATGCTGCCGGTGATGTCGGGCATCGAGGTGTGCCGCCAGTTGCGCCGCAAGCCCCTGACCAAGAACGTGCCGATCATCATGATCACCGCGCGCAGCGAGGAGTCGGACCGCATCCGCGGCCTCAACACCGGCGCCGACGACTACATGAGCAAGCCGTTCTCCATGCCCGAACTGCTGGCCCGCGTGCGCGCCTTGCTGCGCCGCACGACGCCGACCCAGAACAAGGGCTCGCTGAATTTCCAGGACATCGTCATGGACCTGACCGCCCACCGCGTCACCCGGGGCGGCCGGTACATCCACCTCGGCCCGACCGAGTTCCGCCTGCTGCAGTTCCTGATGGAGCACCCCGGCGCGGTGTTCTCGCGCGAGGAACTGCTGAACTCCGTGTGGGGGCCGGACATCTACGTCGAACCGCGCACCGTGGACGTCCACATCCGCCGCCTGCGCAAGGCCCTGAACGGCGACACCGACCCCGACGTCATCCGCACCGTCCGCGCCGCCGGCTACGCCCTGGACGCCGACGCCGCCTCCAGCATGAGCGAAGCGGGGTAGGGGCTGGGAAGAAGTGAAAGCGGGGAGACACCGAGGGCACAGAGAAGTCACAGAGGACACCGAGAGGGCGGAGTACCTGCGCCGCAGGCGATCAACCCCCAGCCGGCATTTATGCGCTGCGCGCGGCGCCTGCGCCGAAACCTCTGTGTTCTCTGTGACTTCTCGGTGTCCTCTGTGTAAAATCCCTTCACTTCCCGCCTACTGGACGGCGGACCCCTCAGCCCCCAAGTAAGGGCCATGTGGCTCCTCATCTTCAAAATCGCAGCCGTCCTCCTCGTGGTCGAGGTTTCGATCCGCGGGCTGTCCCGACTGCGCGCCGGCGACACCTCCGACCGCGCCAACCATTACCGCGGCTGGTGGCTGGTCGGCATCCTCACCGTGACGGTGGCGGTGTTGGCTTGGTTGTAGAGGTCCGCTGACGCGGATGGCTGCCGCCAGCCCGGAGCGATGCTCCGGACCTCCTTGTTCTCTTTGAAATAGGAAAAGGGGTTTGGGGCTTGCCCCAAGCGGGCGCGGGCGGCAGCCCGCTTTTTATCTTTACCCCTTGAACTTCTCCGACCGCACCACGTCCACGTCGTGGGTGAAGACGATCATGCCCCAGTGCTCGAAGTAGACGTCGCGCAGGTGGGTGACGACGGCGTCGACCACGGCGGGCGGGGCGACCACTTCCATGCGGATGTTGCCGCCGCCGAGCATGTCGCCGTCGGCGTCGCCGTGGCGGCCGTGGCCGTGCGCCTCGACGATGGTCCAGCCGCGCGCCCCCAGGGCCGCGAGGTCGGCGGTCAGGCGGCGTTCCAGGGCGGCTTCGGCAACGACGGTCAGCAGCTTCATGGGGGTCGGGCTCATGTGTACAAGGCCTCTGCCATCATCAGGTAGAGCGGCAGCCCCACCGTCAGGTTGAACGGGAAGGTAATGGCCAGCGAGGCCGTGACATAGTATCCCGGATTGGCCTCCGGCAAGGCCATGCGCACGGCGGCCGGGGCGGCGATGTAGGAGGCGCTGGCGGCCAGCACGCCGAACAGGTATGCCCCGCCGGCCGACAGCCCGGCCATGTAGCCCAGTCCGATGCCCACGGCGGCGTGGGCCACCGGCATCACCGTCCCGAACAGGATCAGGAACACCCCGGCGCTGCGCAGGTCGCGCAGGCGGGACCCGGCCATGCGGCCGAGTTCCAGCAGGAACAGCGCCAGCACGCCCTTGAACGGGTCGACGAAGAACGGCTCGACCTGGGCCATGCCGCTCTTGCCGGTCAGCAGGCCGATGACCAGACCGCCGACCAGGGCCATGGTGACTTTGCCGGCCAGCAGTTCATGCCACAGGCCGCCGCCGCCCTCGGCGTCGCGCGGCGGCGTGCTGCCGCGCCGGCCGAGCCACATGGCGACCAGGATGGCCGGCACCTCCAGCAGGGCGACCAGGGCGGGCATGAAGCCTTCGTGGGGGACGCCGGCGGCAGTCAGGAAGGCGATGGCGGCAATGAAGGTGACGGCCGACACCGATCCGTAGTGCGCCGCCAGCGCCGCCGCATCAACCCGGGAGAACCGGCCCAGACGGCGCAGGATGGCGTAGCTCCAGGCCGGTTGCGTCACCCCCAGGACCAGGGTGGCCAGGACCGGCAGGACGACGGCGGAGGGGTCGGCCTCGGACAGTGCGACGCCGCCCTTCAGGCCGATGGCGAGCAGCAGGTACAGCGACAGCGCCGCCTGCACTTCGGCCGGCAGCTTGAGGTCGCTGCGCACCAGGGCGGCCACCAGGCCCAGCACGAAGGCCAGGGTCATGGGCGACAGAAGGTTCTCGGCGGCTAGGCTGAGCATGATGTCTCCGGATGCGGGGGAGGCCGCGCGGGCGCACGACCACCGCCGGATCGGGAGCGTCCGGGCGGCAAGGCGCGACCATACCGCAGTGCGGCATGGTCGCGCATCATTTTTCGGTGAGGGCTGGAATTAATCTCACGTCGTGGCGAGCCCAGCTCATCAGGACCACACTATTCGTCGTAGCGGACCAGGGTGGCGACCGGGACGTCCAGCTTTTCGCGGCCCTTGAGGAAGTTCAGCTCGATGATGGCGGCCACGCCGACCACTTCGGCGCCGACCTTGCGGAACAGCTCGATGGCCGCGCTGGCCGTGCCGCCGGTGGCCAGCAGGTCGTCGAGGACCACCACGCGCTGGCCCGGCTTGATGGCGTCGGCCTGGATTTCGATGGTGTCGGACCCGTATTCCAGGTCGTAGGTGTGGCTGATGGTCGGCCCGGGCAGCTTGCCCTTCTTGCGCACCATGATGAAGCCGCAGCCCAGCTTGAGGGCCAGCGGCGCTGCGGTCAGGAAGCCGCGCGACTCGATGCCGGCCAGAACGTCGGGGTGCCAGGCCCGCACTTCCTTGGACAGGCGGCCCATGGTGACCTGCCAGGCGTCGGCGTGGGCCAGCAGGGTGGAGATGTCATAGAAGTTGATGCCCGGTTTCGGGAAGTCCGGGATGGAGCGGATGTGGTCCTTGATGTCCATGGGGTCCCCCTGGAAGCCGGTCACTGCGAATCGCCCGGATGGTAGCCCACTCACGCCGTGAGGCAATGATGAAACATTTCGCGTCTCTCATGTTGCGACGCCACACATGGTTCCATTGGCGGAAAAAGTGATTCAGGTGTTGCGCAGCATCCGATTAATTTCCTAGGATATACGTTCTGGCAGCCGACCCGATGAGGGGGCCCGATGAGGGGGCCCGATGAGGGAGCAAGACGTGGACGTCGCCCAGGTCAATTCCATCCTCCAGTCCTCCTACGAGGATCTCAGCCCGCAGTTGCGGCAGGCCGCACGCTACCTGCTGGCCAATCCCGAGGAGGTCGCCCTGACCTCCATGCGCCGCATCGCGAGCCATGCGGGGGTCAAGCCGTCGACCATGGTCCGGCTGGCCCGCGCCGTGGGGTTCGAGGGTTTCGAGGAGATGCGCGAGCCTTACCGGAGCTGGCTGCGCGGCGGGGAGGGGGCCTACGAGGCCCGCGCCCGATCCCTCCGCGACCGGGGGGCGGGCGGCATCGAGGACCTGTTGCGCGAGATCCAGGATGCCGACGCCACCGCCCTGGCCGCCGTCGCCGGCCCGGACACTGCCGATGCCGTGGTGCGTGCCGCCGAGACGCTGAACGGCGCGCGCCGGGTCTATGTGCTCGGCCTGCGCAGTTGCTATGCGCTGGCCCACTATTTTCATTACGCCTATGGAATGGTGCGCGAGGATGTCCGTCTGGTCGACGGCAGCGGCGGCACGTTCCTCGATTCCTTGCGCGGCCTGGGTCCGCAGGATGTCCTGCTGGCGATCAGCTTCCGGCCCTACACGCGGGAGACCGTGATGGCGCTGGATATCGCGGTCGAGGCCGGGTCGACAATCGTCGCGGTGACCGACAGCCAGGTCTCGCCGCTGGCGCGCCCGGCCCGTCATGTGCTGCTGGCCGGCACCACCAGCCCCAACTTTTTCCAGTCCCTGGTCGCCGCGCAATCGGTCATTCAGCAGGTGCTGGGCGCTGCCGTGGCGTCGGGCGGCGACGATGGCCTGCGCGCCATCAAGGAAAGCGAGCGGCGTCTGAAGCAGTTCGACGCCTATTGGCAGGAGCCGCGCCGCCGCCGCCGCGAGGGTGGTGATGGTGAAGGCGTTTATGTGGAGGACCCGGCCCATGACTGAATTCCCCATGAGCAAGTCGCACGTCTTCCACCGCCATACCAAGGCGGCCTATCCGGTGGCCGTGGCCGGCGACGGCATCCACGTGATCGACGCCGACGGTCGGCGCTACATCGACGCCTCGGGTGGGGCGGCGGTGTCCTGCCTGGGCCACTCGGATCCCGACGTAAGGGCGGCGATCAAGGCGCAGGTGGACACCCTGGCCTTTGCCCACACCGGCTTTTTCACCAACCAACCGATGGAGGATCTGGCCACCGGGCTGGCCTCGCGGGCGCCCGGCGACCTGGACCGGGTCTACCTCGTGTCCGGCGGGTCCGAGGCGGTCGAGGCGGCCCTCAAGATGGCCCGCCAGTATTTCCTGGAGGTCGGCCAGCCGCAGCGCTCGCGCCTTGTGGCGCGCCGCCAGAGCTATCACGGCAACACCCTGGGCGCCCTGGCGACCGGCGGCAACCAGTGGCGGCGGGCGCAGTTCGAGCCGCTGCTGATCGACGTCCACCACATCGACCCGTGCTACGCCTACCGCTATCAGGCCGAGGGCGAGAGCCTGGAGGCCTATGGCCGCCGCGCCGCCGACGAGCTTGAGCAAATGCTGCTCGACGTCGGGCCGGACACCGTGGCCGCCTTCATCGCCGAACCGGTGGTCGGGGCGACGGCCGGGGCGGTTCCGGCCGCGCCGGGCTACCTCAAGCGCATCCGCGAGATCTGTGACCAGTACGGCGTGCTGCTCATCCTCGACGAGGTTATGTGCGGCATGGGGCGCACCGGCACCCTGTTCGCCTGCGAACAGGACGGCGTGGCGCCCGACATCCTGTGCGTGGCCAAGGGCCTGGGGGCCGGCTACCAGCCCATCGGCGCGACCCTGGTCAGCGACCGGGTGTATCAGGCCTTTGCGGCGGGCAGCGGGTTCTTCCAGCACGGTCACACCTACATGGGCCATGCCACGGCCTGCGCGGCGGCCAATGCGGTGCTCGCCAAGGTCGGCTCGGACGCCATGCTGGCCGAGGTGCGGCGCCTGGGCGACGTGCTGCGCGGCCTGCTGGAGGAGCGCTTCGCCGACCATCCGCATGTCGGCGACATTCGCGGCCGGGGCCTGTTCCTGGGCCTCGAACTGGTCGCCGACCGGCCCAGCAAGCAGCCCTTCGATCTGGCGAAAAAGGTCCACGCCCGGATCAAGGCCGAGGCCATGGCCAACGGCCTGATGTGCTACCCCATGGGCGGCACCATCGACGGCGTGCTGGGCGACCACGTCCTGCTCGCCCCGCCGTTCATCTGCACCGACGCCGATCTGGCGACCATCGTGGACCGCCTGGCCCAGGCCATCGGCGCGGCAACGCTGAAGGGAGGGCCGGCATGACCGAGACCCCGCTGATCATCGCGGTGGCCCCCAACGGGGCGCGTCGGCGTCAGGTCGACCATCCGGCCATCCCCGTCACGGCGGCCGAGACGGCGGCGACGGCGGCCCTGTGCGCCGATGCCGGGGCGAGCCTGCTGCACCTGCATGTCCGCGACCGCAACGAGGCTCACATCCTCGACGCCGACGCCTACCGCGAGGCCATTGCCGCCGTGCGCAAGGCGGTCGGCAGCCGCATGATCGTGCAGATCACCACCGAGGCGGTCGGCCACTACAGCCAGGCCGAACAGATGGCCGTGGTGCGCGCGGTGCGGCCGGAGGCGGTGTCGGTGGCCCTGCGCGAGCTTATCCAGACCCCCGAGGACGAGCCCGAGGCCGCCGCGTTCCTGGCCGAACTGGCAAGCGACGGCGTGATGGTCCAGCACATCGTCTATACCCCGTCCGAGGTCACCCACCTGCGCGGCCTGATGCGGCGCGGCGTGGTGCCCGACGATCGGCCGCCGTTCCCGCTGTTCGTGCTTGGCCGTTACAGCGCCGGTCAGGTGTCCAGCCCGGCCGACCTGCTGCCGTTCATCCACGCCTGGGGTGACGCCGGGCCGTGGGCCATGTGTGCCTTCGGCGGACGCGAGGCGGCCTGTGCGGCCGTCGCGGCGGGCCTTGGCGGCCATGTGCGCGTTGGTTTCGAGAACAACCTGTGGCTCCCCGACGGGAAAGTCGCCGCGCACAACGCCGATCTGGTGGCGTTGGCCGCTCAGGCCGGGGCGCTGGCGGGGCGGGCTCCGGCCACGGCGGAAGACGCGCGGGCCCTGCTGCATCCCGGTGGCGTAACGCCTTCGAGTGCTTAAGGCGATTAATCCGGGACCTATTGTGTGGTAGGGTTCGTTAAAGAGTTCAAAGGCTTGCTCTTCTCGTGCGACGCGGGACGGCGGCCGGTTCCAGGGGACGCGGGTGCCACACGCCCGCCGACCCGTCCTTCGGGCCTCGCCCCGGATTCTATAACCCTCTGTGGAGGACAAGCATGAAGACGCTCACTCTCATCGGTTTGTCTGCGGCTCTCGCGACCGGCATCGCCATGACGGCGGGATCCCTGCCGGCCGCCGCGCAGCAGCAGTTCATCACCATCGGCACCGGTGGCGTCACCGGCGTGTACTATCCCACCGGGGGGGCCATCTGCCGCCTCGTGAACCGCAACCGCAAGGAGCACGGCATCCGGTGCTCGGTCGAATCGACCGGCGGTTCGGTCTACAACGTCAACACCATCAGCCAGGGTGAGCTGGACTTCGGCGTGGTGCAGTCCGACGTGCAATATTACGCCATCGAAGGCACCGAGCAGTTCAAGGACAGCGGCGCGGTCAAGGACCTGCGTTCGGTGTTCTCGCTGCATCCCGAGCCGTTCACCGTGGTCGCCCGCAAGGACGCCAACGTCACCAACTTCGAAGACCTCAAGGGCAAGCGCGTCAACGTCGGCAACCCCGGTTCCGGCCAGCGCGGCACCATCGAGGTCCTGCTGCCGGAAATGGGCTGGAAGATGGACGCCTTTTCGCAGGCGACCGACCTGAAGGCGTCCGAGCACGGTCAGGCCCTGTGCGACAACCGCATTGACGCCTTCGTGTACACCGTCGGCCATCCGAACGGTTCCATCCAGGAAGCCGCGTCGTCCTGCGATGTCAACCTGGTCAACGTGAGCAACAAGGCCGTCGACAAGCTGGTGGCCGACAACCCCTACTACTCCAAGGCCACCATCCCCGGCGGCATGTACCGGGGCACGGCCGAAGACGCCGAGACCTTTGGTGTGCGTGCCACCCTGGTGACCCGCGCCGACGTGCCGGAGAAGGTCGTCTACGAGCTGGTCAAGGCCGTGTTCGAGGACTTCGACACGTTCAAGCAGCTGCACCCGGCCTTCGCCAACCTCACCAAAGAGGAAATGACCGAGGCTGCCTTGTCGGCGCCGCTCCATGCGGGCGCCGAGAAGTACTACCGTGAAGCCGGCCTGCTGAAGTAGGTCCGGGGCGGGACGGGGCGGCGGCACGGATCATACCGTTCCGCCGCCCGCCGCCGTTTCAAATTATAACGGGCAGGTGGTGACATGGCCGAAAACAAAGATCCTCTTGAAAAGGCCCCTGGGGCTGCGGCGGATCCTGCGATTGACCCGACCACCGACCCGGATTACCGAGATTTCGTGGCCGAGACGGAAACCGGCGCCCGCCGGCCCGGCGGCATCGCCGCGCTGGTCCTGACCGGCGTTGCGCTGGCGTGGGCGCTGCTGCAGTTGTGGTTCGCCTCGCCGCTGCCGTTCATGTTCAATTTCGCCATCTTCAATGATACCGAGCAGCGCGCCCTGCATCTGGCGTTCGCCATTTTCCTGGCCTTTGCGGCCTATCCCGCGTTCCGCACCTCGCCGCGCAGCCATGTGCCGGTGATCGACTGGATCATCGCCCTGGTCGCGGCCTTCTGTGCCGCCTACATCCTGTTTTTCTACCGCGACCTCGCCCAGCGTCCGGGGGCGCCGACGCAGACCGACGTTTGGGTCTCGGTGGTCGGCATGGTCCTGCTGCTGGAGGCCACGCGCCGCGCCCTCGGCCCGCCGCTGATGATCGTGGCCCTGGTGTTCCTCGGCTACACCTTCCTCGGCCCGTACATGCCCGAGGTGATCGCCCACCGGGGTGCGTCCCTGAACAAGGGCATGTCCCACTACTGGCTGGGCAGCGAGGGCGTGTTCGGCGTGGCGCTGGGCGTGTCCACCACCATGGTGTTCCTGTTCGTGCTGTTCGGCGCCCTGCTGGAGCGTGCCGGGGCCGGCAACTACTTCATCCGGGTGGCGTTCTCGCTGCTCGGCCATCTGCGGGGCGGCCCGGCCAAGGCGGCGGTGGTCAGTTCGGCCATGACCGGCCTGATCTCGGGCTCGTCGATCGCCAACGTGGTGACCACGGGCACCTTTACCATCCCCCTGATGAAGAAGGTCGGCCTGTCGCCCGAAAAGGCCGGCGCGGTCGAGGTGGCATCGTCCACCAACGGCCAGCTCACGCCGCCCGTCATGGGCGCGGCGGCCTTCCTGATGGTCGAATACGTCGGCATTTCCTACATCGAGGTGATGAAGCACGCCATCCTGCCGGCGCTGATCTCCTACATCGCCCTGGTCTACATCGTCCACCTGGAGGCCCTCAAGCTGGGCCTCAAGGGCATGGAGCGCGAGGTGCCGTGGCCGGTGCGGTCGGCCATCGTGCAGGTGGTCATGAGCTTCTTCGCCATGGTCATCCTGTCGTTCATCGTCTACTACACCATGGGTTGGATCGGCACCCTGTTCGGCGACTGGTCGGGCATCGTGGCGACGGTCCTGGCCCTGGTCGCCTATGTCGGGCTGGTCAAGTACGCCATGGGCGTGCCGGAGTTGAAGTCCCTCGAGGACGTCACCATGCTGCCGCCGCCGGGGCCGACCATCCGGGCCGGGCTGTACTACCTGCTGCCGGTGGTGGTGCTGGTCTGGAACCTGATGATCGAGCGCCTCAGCCCCGGCCTGTCGGCCTTCTGGGCGGCCGTGTTCATGATCATCATCATCGTGACGCAGCGCCCCCTGAAGTCCCTGCTTGGGCGCGGCGGCGCCATGATGCATGAAGCCAAGGAAGGCCTTGTGGACCTGCGCGAGGGCCTGGTCGCCGGGTCGCGCAACATGATCGGCATCGGCGTCGCCACGGCGGCGGCCGGCATCGTGGTCGGCACCGTCACGCTGACCGGCGTCGGGCTGGTCATGGCCGACTTCGTGGACTTCATTTCCGGCGGCAACCTGATGCTGATGCTGATCTTCACGGCGATGATCAGCCTGTTGCTCGGCATGGGCCTGCCGACCACGGCCAACTACATCGTCGTGGCTACCCTGATGGCCCCGGTGATCGTCACCCTGGCCAGCGAGTCCGGGCTGCTGGTGCCGTTGATCGCGGCCCACATGTTCGTGTTCTACTTCGGCATCCTGGCCGACGACACGCCTCCCGTGGGTCTGGCCGCCTTCGCCGCCGCGGCGATTGCCAAGTCGGACCCCATCAAGACCGGTATCCAGGGCTTCACCTACGACATGCGCACGGCCATCCTGCCGTTCCTGTTCATCTTCAATACCGAGCTTCTGCTGATCGGGGTGAACACCTTCTTGCATGCGTTCGTGGTGTTCGCCTTCGGGGTCACGGCCATGTTCGCCTTCGCGGCGGCGACGCAGGGGCACTTCCTGGTCCGCAACCGCCTGTGGGAGACGCTGGCCCTGTTGCTGGTCGCCTTCACGCTGTTCAGGCCCGGCTTCTGGTGGGACATGATCTACCCGCCGCTCGAGGGCGCCCCGGCCACCGAGATCGCCCAGATCGCCGAGCGTGTTCCGCCCGGTGGCCAGTTGCGCCTGGTCGCCTCCGGCGTCACCCTGGAAGGCCAGGAGGTCACCCGCCACATCGCCCTGCGCCTGGGCGAGGCCGGCTCCGGCCAGGAGCGCGTCGAGGCCGCCGGCCTGACCCTCAGCGAAGGGGAGGGCGGCGTCATGATCGTCGATGACGTCGGCTTCGGCAGCCAGGCCGAACGGGCTGGGCTGGACTTCGGCTGGGAGATCGAGGAGGTCCAGATCCAGGCCGAGCGGCCGCCGCGCCAGTACATGTACATCCCCGCCTTGCTGCTTTACGGGCTGATCGCCTGGCTGCAGGTCCGAAGACGTCGGCGCGAGCAGCACGCCTCCGCTCCATCAACCGCCTGAGGGAGGACCGGCCGTGTACCGGAACATCCTGGTCTCCATAGACCTCGACGACGCCAGCGACCTCGACACCACCCTGACCCGGGCCGCCGAAATGGTCCAGGCGACGCCGGGCGCCAAGCTGCACGTCATGACCGTCCTGCCGCCGTTCGGCATGAGCATCGTCGGCAGCTTCTTCCCCAAGGACTTCGAGCACGAGGTCTCCCAGAAACTGATGGTCCGCCTGCGCGCGGAGGTCGATCCGCGCCTGCCCGAAGGCATGCGCTGCCAGCACATCGTGGGCGAGGGCAGCATCTACGAGACGGTCCTGCGCATCGCCCGCGAGATCAAGGCCGACGTCATCGTCATCGGCGCCCATCGGCCGGAGCTTGCCGACTACCTCCTCGGCCCCAATGCGGCGCGGGTGGTGCGCCATGCGACGTGCTCCGTCCTGGTGGTGCGGGGTTGATGAGCACCCCGCCCTGTCGCCATTCGCTATACACGGGCCGCCATTGCGGGTAACGTGGTCGAGGGCATCTGCTCAGCACCCTGGACCCGAACAAAAACAGGCCGGTAGACCATGGCGGAAGTGAAGCTTACGGCGGATGACGTTCGGCGTCTTCTCGAGGATCCCTCCGGCGAGGCGCGGGCCGAAACCGCAGGCAAGCTGGCCCGGCATTTCGAAGATGCCGGCCTGACCGACTCCGAGCGCAAGCTGGCCGAAGACATCTTCCGCCTGATGGTGCGCGACGCCGAGGTCCGCGTGCGCGAGGCCCTGGCCACCAACCTCAAGGAAAACCCGCTGGTTCCGCATGACGTGGCGATGGCTCTGGCCCGCGACGTCGATGCCGTGTCCCTGCCGGTGCTGGAATTCTCCCAGGTGCTGAGCCCGGCCGACCTCATCGATATCGTGCGCGGCCACGACCCGGCCAAGCAAAAGGCCGTCGCCCGGCGCCGCGAAGTCGAGGCCGAGGTCGCCGAGGCCCTGGTCGAGGAGGGCGATGTCGAGGTTGCCGCCGCCCTGGCCGCCAACGCCGGCGCCCACCTGACCGACGAATCGCTGCTCAAGATGGTCGATCGCTTCGGCGACGACGCGCGGGTCCAGGATCCCCTGGTGCACCGCTCGCACCTGCCCGTGACGGTGTCGGAACGCCTGGTCCACCGGGTGTCCGAACAGCTCAAGGACCATATCCTGCGCAATCACGAGCTGCCCGGCGACATGGCCGCCGACCTCGTGCTGCAGAGCCGCGAACGCGCCACCATCACCCTGTCCACCGAATCCTCGGAAGACGAGGTCGAGGCGCTGGTCCTGCAGATGCGCGAGCACGGCCGCCTGACGCCGTCGATCATCCTGCGCGCCATCTGCATGGGCGACCTCAAGTTCTTTGAATACGCCATGGCGGTCAGCACCGGCCTGACCGTGCTCAACGTCCGCCAGCTCATCCATGACAGCGGGCCGCTCGGCCTCAAGGGGCTGTACGACAAGGCCGGACTGCCCAACGGCTTCTACCCGGCCATGCGTGCCGCCGTCGATGTGGCCCATGAAACGGACTACGACGGTCGCGAAAACGACCGCGAGCGCTATTCCCGCCGGATGCTCGAACGCGTGCTGACCCAGTACGGCGACCTCGGCGTCGAGTTCGAGCACAACGACCTGGAATACCTGCTCGCCAAGATGAACCAGCTTCCGGCCACGCCGCTCCACGACTGAGCGGCTCTCATCGGGAAGAGCGGGCTCTGCCCGCACCCGCCAGGAGGCGCGGCCTCCTGGACCTCGGGAATTCAGGCGCGGAAAGCCGCGCGCAGCGCATAAGATCCAAGGTCGTCTGCCTGCGGCGCAAGAGAAGCACAGGACCCTTCATGGGATCAAAGGGCCAAGGCCCTTTGCGGGTCTGGGCAGCGCCCAGGTCTTTCAACCCCTCACAAAATCGGATGGGCCGGCGCCTTGAGGGCCGCCTGTAGCAGTGTCGCGCCGAGCAGCAGGATGATCGCTCCGCCGGCCACCTTGACCCCGGCGGTGACGTTTTTCGTGCTGTCGGCGGGCAGGTCGGTGAGGCGGGCGAGCCATGCCGCCGGGTGGCGGGCGGCGTGGGCGCCGGCGGCCAGGGCGGCGACGGTGATCGCCGTGCCCACGCCGATGGCATAGGCGGCAACGATGCCCAGGGTCCAAAGGCCCAGCCCGAAACACAGGAACAGCACCAGCAGGCTGCCGGTGCACGGCCGCAGCCCGGCGGCCATGGCCAGCACGATGCCCGAGCGCAGGGACGCGCCCTTGGTCGTCGCCTCGGCCGTCGGATGATGATGGCCGCCGCAGCACTCGGCGTCGTGGCGGTGGGTATGATCGTGCCCATGCCCGTGCCCATGCCCATGCCCGTGGTCGTGACCATGCCCGGCCAGGGCCACCCGGCGCGGCATCACCGAGCGGACGCCCCCGACCACCAGCCACAGGCCGACGGCGGCAATGGCCGCATAGCTGGCCGGTTCGAGAAACCGTTCGGCCTGGGTGTTGACCCATCGCGCGCTGGCCCCGATGACCCAGAAGGCGACCGACACCAGGACCACGGCGACGGTGGCCTGGGTGAACGCGCTGAGGCCCGACAGCGCCACGACGCGCGGCAGGCTGACGTCGGTGGTTGCGGCGTAGGTGGTCAGCACCGCCTTGCCGTGGCCGGGGCCGACGGCATGGAACACGCCGTAGAGGAAGCAACTCATCCCCAGCGCTCCGAGGGCGGCGCCGTCCGGGGTCTGCTGCCAGCGCCGCACGCCGCCGACCAGGGCTTGTTGCAGGGTCGCCTGCATCCCGCGCACATAGTCGGTGAAGCCGGCCAGGGTGCCGTCCGTGCCGAGCAGTAGGGCGATGGCGACCGCCGTCCCGGCGACCACGGCGCCGATAATCAGGGCTGCCCGCATGCCACCGTCACTTTCTGAGCGTACTGGCCGCCAAGGCCTTCGGACCCCGGCGCGAAGTCGTTGTCGAGCAGGGCGGCCTCGCCCAGCATGGTTTCCTGCATGGGGGGCGGCTCCGTAATCCGGGCGCTGCACGCCGCCGGGGCCGCGCCGAGGGCGACCGAGGCGTCCTCGGGGAAGCTGACGTCGATATAGAACGACGGGTCGAAGGCCCGGACGACCAGAGGCGCGGCATTCAGGTCGGCCGGCGCGGCCAGGGGCACTGTGTAGCGGTAGACCAGACGGCCGTCCTCCAGCGAGGCCACGGCGTCCACGGCCTTGCCGGTCTTCAGCCGGGCGCCGTCCTGGCGCACGTCCAGGAAGTAGTTCCATTCCTGCAGGCTGACCATGGACTCGCCGATCAGCAGTTCCAGTTCGGCCGAGGACGTCACGCCGTCCCCATCGGTGTCCAGGCCGAACACGGCGACCGTGGAATACATTTCGTCGAACATCCAGGTGACGGCGACGGACCGCGCCTCGGCCCCGGCCGTGACGGCGATGCCGACCGTCGCATCGATCCACACGTGCGGATGGGCCTGCGCCGATCCGCCCGCAAAAGTCAGGGAAGCAAGCAGCGCAAGCGATCCGGCGAACCTGGCGGGAGCGGTCGTCATCGGCCATCCAATCGCGGCATGAGGTGCCCGCACTATCGCAGCAGCCGGCCCCGAAGTTCAAGAGCGAGACAGGCCGCTGCGGCAATGCGCGGCGGCCTGCACCGAGACGGGTTACAGCGACTTCTTGCAGAAGTACCAGTCGACGCACTCGTAGCCCTCACCCATGCGGGCTTCGGCGGCGGCGGCGTCCTTCGGCGGAGGGACGATCACCTTCTCGCCGGGCTTCCAGTTTTCCGGCGTCGCCACCTTGTGGGTATCGCTGGTTTGAAGGGCGTCGAGCAGGCGCACGAACTCGTCGATGGAACGGCCATTGGTCATCGGGTAGTAGACCATGGCGCGCAGGACGCCGTTCGGGTCGATCAGGAAGGTGGCGCGCACGGCCGACGTGTCGGACGCACCCGGTTGGATCATGCCGTAGGCGCGGGCGACCGCCATGGACAGGTCGGCAATGATCGGAAAGCGGATCTCGACCCCGAACTTCTCCTTGATGTTCCGCTCCCACGCCAAGTGCGAGAAGACGGAGTCAATGGACAGGCCGAGAAGTTCGGCGTTGCGCTTCTGGAACTCATCATGCCGTTCGGCGAAGGCGATGAATTCGGTGGTGCACACCGGGGTGAAGTCTGCCGGGTGAGAGAACAGCACCAGCCACTTGCCCCGATAGTCCTCCAGGCTCTTGATGCCATGGGTGGTTTCAGCCTTGAACGCCGGTGCCGGTTCGTTCAGCCGGGGCAGCGTGACGGCGGGGGTGATGTCGGACATTGTGTTGGCTCCTGGTTGCTTGATTAGCCATGCCTAATATAAGCGTCAGCAGGGTCATCGGATCCAGCGGTAAATATAGATCGTTTTGATCGCTTTTTCCGGTTCCTTACCAAGTGGAACGCTTCCAGTATGTTCCTCAGGGCAGCCGTTGGCATTGCGGGATGTCATGGGGATGGGGAACCGGCCGTGACACATTGGGCGTGCTTCGCCACCCCATTCGCTGAAGGAGCACGACGGATGAAGATTGCTGTTTCCAGCCAGAACTATCGGACTGTCACGTCCCATGCCGGAAAGACCCGGCGCTTTTTGATCTATCGCGCCGAAGCCGGCGGGCCGGTCCAGGAGGTCGAGCGTCTGGATCTGCCCAAGGACATGACCATTCACGAATTTCATGGTTCCGGGCATGGTTCGGGGGACCATCCACTGTTCGCGGTCAACGTCATCATCACGGGCAGCGCGGGAGACGGGTTCATCCGCCGCATGGAGAGCCATGGCGTCCGCGTCGCGCAGACCAGTGAAACCGATCCTCTGGCCGCGGTTGCCTGCTATCTGGCGGGCGCGCTGCCGCCTGCCGCGCCGCATACTCATGAGGGGCACGGGCATGAAGGAGGCGTGTCATGATTGGCCGTTTGTTTGCGGCGGGGCTGGTGCTCGCCGGGGCTGCGCCCGCCATGGCTGGCGACCTGACCGTGACCATTGCCGGTGTGTCGGATGCGCCAGGTGCCATTCACGTCGGGCTCTATGACAGCGACGAGACCTTCCGCGATCCCGAGCGCGCCGTGGCGTTTCATTGGGTGCCGGCCGCTCCGGGGCACGTCCAGGCGGTTTTCAGCGACGTTGCGCCCGGAACCTATGCCGTGATGGCGTTCCACGATGCCGACGGGAATGGCCGCATGAATCGGTTCCTCGGCATGATTCCGACCGAAGGCTACGCAGTGTCCAATGACCCGGAGGTCAGTGGGCCGCCGCCCTTCTCGGAATCCGCCTTCGTAGTCGGTCCGGAGGGTGCCGGAATCGTGACGACGCTGAAGTATTAGGCTCCTTTGGAACCTCTGGGTTGAACGCGATGTTTCCTTCTGAAGCGCAATTGGCGCGGCGGCAGCGGGAGACGGCATGGCGTGCATTGCGCGGGGGCAAACGGGGATCCTGGTCGGGGTATCGGCGGCGCGGGTCGCCAAGGTGTTTCCGGCCCGCGTGGCGTCCGCGGCCGGGCGCGAGTTCGCTGCCCTGAGCGTCGCGCATGCCGCCGGCCTGCCCGTCCCCGACCCGGTGCGCCTCAAGACATTGCGGAGCGGCGCCGCCGTGGTCATGGAGCGGGTTCCGGGCCTGACCATGCACGATCATTTCCTGTCCCGGCCTCTTGGCGGGCTGCGTCTGGTGGCCGCCCTGCGCACCATGGCGCGGGTCCATGCCGGGATCCATTCCCACGCGGCGCCGGGGCTCGACAGCCAGCGGGCCGTGATCGCGCGGGCGGTGCGTGCGGCGGGCCTGGATGCCGAGGTCACGGCGGCCGCCCTGGCGCCCCTCGACGACGACTGTCCCCGTCGGCTGTGTCATGGGGACATGCACGTCAGCAACGTCCTGTGGAGCGACGGCGGCCCGGTGGTGATCGACTGGGAGAATGCCGGGGCGGGGTGGCCGGCCTACGACGCGGCGCGGGCGGTCGTGCTGCTGCTGTTCGGCGCCTCGCCGCGCGAGACGGGCCGCCTGATTGCCGCCACGGCCTATCTTCACTGGTACTGCGGGTTTTCCGGCCTGACCCCGCAGCAGGTGCGGCGGTGGCTGCCGACGGCCGGTGCGGCGCGCCTGGGCGCCGGGACCGACCAGACCCGGCGCGCGGCGCTGACCGCCTTCGTGGTCTCGCTGACCGAAGCGGCGGCCCGGAATCACAAAGGGCGCCAGACCAGTGGTCTGACGCCCTCCATTTGGTCGGAGTGAGAGGATTCGAACCTCCGGCCCCTGCCTCCCGAAGACAGTGCTCTACCAGGCTGAGCTACACTCCGTCGGTACCGCCGGACTTTATGTTCTCCGGCGTCGGGGCTGTGCTTATAGCGCTACATCAGGCGGGTTACAAGCCCCGTGTGACGAAAATTTTCAGGCTTTCGAAAGAGCCCTCAGTAGGCGCGGTCGATGCAGAAATCGATGATGCCGACCAGGGCGCGCTTGTGGGCGCTGTCGGGGAAGATGTCGAGGGCCGCGCGCGCCAGGTCGCCGTACTCGCGGGCCCGGGTAACCGTGTCGGCCAGGGTGCCGTGCTTTTCCATCAGGGCCATGGCGTGGCGCAGGTCGGTGCCGTCCTCGGCCTGGTCCAGCTCTTCGAGGGTGCGGGTCCAGAAGGCGCGTTCGGTGTCGTCGCCGCGCGCGATGGCCAGGATGATCGGCAGGGTGATCTTGCCCTCGCGGAAATCGTCGCCGACCGTCTTGCCAAGTTCTTCCTGCCGGGCGGAATAGTCCAGGTAGTCGTCGACCAACTGGAAGGCGATGCCCAGGCTCATGCCGTAGCTGTACAGGGCGTCGGCTTCCTTGCCTGGCATCCCGGCGGCCACGGCGCCGACCTTGCAGGCGGCGGCGAACAGTTCGGCGGTCTTGCCCTGGATGACTTCCAGATAGGCCTGCTCGGTCGTCGCGGTGTCGTTGGTGGTCATCAACTGGTGGACTTCACCCTCGGCGATGACCGCCGAGGCGCGCGACAGGGTGGCCAGCACCGGCAGCGAGCCGACCTCGACCATCAGTTCGAACGAGCGCGAGAACAGGAAGTCGCCGACCAGGACGCTCGGCTTGTTGCCCCACAGGGCGTTGGCGCTGGCCTGGCCGCGCCGCAGGTCGCTTTCGTCCACCACGTCGTCGTGCAGCAGCGTCGCGGTGTGGATGAATTCCACGCAGGTCGCCAGCTTGACGTGGTCGTCGCCGTCGCCGTAGCCGCACAGGCGGGCCGCGCTGAGGGTCAGCATGGGGCGCAGGCGCTTGCCGCCGGCCGACACCAGATGGCCGGCCAGTTGCGGGATCAGCGCCACCGGGCTGTGCATGCGGTCGACGATGGTCTGGTTGACGCGCGCAAGGTCGTCGGCCACCAGGGCGAGAAGAGTGTCAAGCGCGTTCGACGACGGCTTTTCTGAAGGAACGTTGGACAACGCGGTATCCTGTGGGTGGTTCAGGTGGCACCCGGCGGCTTGACGCCGGCCTCGGGCACCGGGAGCATAGGAGCGTGGCGCCGGACCGGTCAAGAAAACTCGGCCGGAAGAGCGTGTTGGAGAAGCGTGTGGTTGAACTGATCCGGACCAACGACATCGTGCTATTGTCGGCCCTTCAGGCCGAACTGGCCGTGCACGGCGTGGAGGCGGTGGTGCTCGACACCCATACCAGCATCATGGAGGGCAGCCTGGGCGTCCTGCCGCGCCGCCTGATGGTGGTCGATACGGATGCCTTCCTGGCCCGCCGCATCGTCGCCGCGTTCCAGGAAGATCATGCCTGAGATCATTTCAAGCATTACCGAAGACAGCCTGCTGAACGGCCGGGTCCGCCTGTTGCAGCCCGATGGCGGATACCGTGCCGCCATCGACCCCGTGCTGCTGGCCGCAGCCGTGCCGGTGGGGCCGGGGACTCGGGTGCTCGACGTCGGCGTGGGGACGGGGGCGGCGCTGCTGTGCCTGCTGGCCCGCTGGGCGGCGGCCGACGGCACGGGGCTGGAGGTGCTGGGCGATCATGCCGCGCTGGCCACACGCTCCATTGCCCTGAATGGGTGGGAGGCGCGGGCCCGCATCGTGACCGGCGACCTGACCGCCCGGCCGGCCCCGCTGGCGGCCAACACGTTCGACCACGTCCTGACCAACCCGCCCTACCATGGCCCCGGCACGCGCCCGCCGCATCCCGGACGGGCAGGGGCGCACATGGAGTCGGTGCCGCTGGCCGACTGGCTGGCCTTCTGCCTGCGCATGCTGCGGCCGCGCGGGGGCCTGTGCGTCATCCATCGGGCCGACCGGCTGGACGCCATCCTTGCCGCCCTGCATGGCAAGGCAGGCGCCGTCGAGGTCATCCCCCTGTGGCCGAAGGCCGGGCAGCCGGCCCGCCGCGTCATCGTCCGCGCGCTCAAGGGAGCAAAGTCCCCGGCCGTGCTGCATCCCGGTCTGGTGTTGCATCACGCGGACGGCACCTATACGGACGCGGCGCAGGCGGTGCTGCGGGACGGGGCGTCATTTGGGGGGCATCCCTTGACCCCGACCCCACCGCCGGGCGATAAGAAGCCATGCTAGGCTTCTCGCTCACCAAACTCCTGTTCACCGCCGCCGTGGTCATCCTGGTGTGGATGGTCTTCAAGCACGCCGGACGTATCCTGCGTGGCGGCCAGCAGGCTCCCAGCCGCGTCGACCGCGCCCGCCGCGCCGCCGAGGAAATGACCCGCGCCCGCGCCGCTCAGCGTGACGCAGCCCCCGAGCCGCCGACGGTCGAACTGGTGTCCTGCCCGCAGTGCGGCAACTACATCGCCCGTGGTTCGGCCTGTTCCTGCGGATACAAGGACCGCGGCTGAGGGTGTTAAGCACTTTACCCCGCGAAACTCTTTGACCCTTTGGGGGGCGGCGGATAGCTTTCGGGTTCGCTTTCCGCCGCCTCATCAGAGACGAGACTCATGGCCGCATCCGGCAACGCTCCCAGTTTCCAGCAGCTCATCCTCACCCTGCAGCAGTTTTGGGCCGATCAGGGGTGCATCATCCTGCAGCCCTACGACATGGAGGTCGGCGCCGGGACATTCCATCCCGCGACCACCCTGCGCGCCCTTGGCCCTGATCCGTGGAACGCCGCCTATGTGCAGCCGTCCCGCCGGCCGACCGACGGGCGCTATGGCGAGAACCCCAACCGGCTGCAGCACTACTACCAGTTCCAGGTGATCATGAAGCCGTCGCCGGCCGATCCCCAGGCGCTGTACCTGGACAGCCTGCGGGCGCTGGGCATCGACCCCATGAAGCACGACATCCGCTTCGTCGAGGACGACTGGGAAAGCCCGACCCTAGGCGCCTGGGGCCTGGGCTGGGAAGTGTGGTGCGACGGCATGGAGGTGACGCAGTTCACCTATTTCCAGCAGGTCGGCGGCATCGAGTGCGACCCCGTGGCCGTGGAACTGACCTACGGCCTGGAACGTCTGGCCATGTACATCCAGGGCGTGGAGAACGTCTACGATCTGGACTTCAATGGCCGAGGCGTGAAGTACGGCGACGTGTTCCACCGCGCCGAAGTGGAGTATTCCGCCCACAACTTCGAACACGCGGACACCGAGATCCTGTTCCAGCATTTCAAGGACGCCGAGAAGGAGTGTCAGGCCCTGCTTGATGCCAAACTCGCCCTGCCGGCCTACGACCAGTGCATCAAGGCCTCGCACCGCTTCAACCTGCTCGATGCGCGCGGGGTGATTTCGGTCACCGAGCGCGCCGCTTATATCGGTCGTGTGCGGGCGTTGGCCAAGGGCTGCTGCGAAGCGTGGCTTGCCGGAACCAGCAAGAAGGCGGAGGGCTGAGCCATGCAGATGCTGCTTGAACTGTTCTCCGAGGAAATCCCCGCCCGCATGCAGGCCGCCGCCGCCGAGGCGCTGGAAAAGCTGGTGCTCGACGGGCTGACCAAGGCCGGGCTGAAGGACGGACTGACGACGCGCACCGCCGTGACGCCGCGCCGTCTGGTGCTGGTCGTGGACGGCCTGCCCGCCGCCCAGCCCGACGTGTCCGAGGAACGCAAGGGTCCGCGCGCCGACGCCCCGGAAAAGGCCATGCAGGGCTTCCTGACCGCCAACGGCGTGACGGTTGACGACTGCGAAAAGCGCGAGACGCCCAAGGGCACCTTCCTGTTCCTGACCATCGAGAAGAAGGGCCGCCCGACCGCCGACGTCCTCAAGGACATCGTCGAGTCCGCCATGGCCGCCCTGCCGTGGCCCAAGTCCATGCGCTGGGCCGACAATCCCTCCCGCTGGGTGCGGCCGCTGCACTCCATCGTCTGCCTGTTCGACGGCCAGCCGATCCCGGTGACGTTCGCCCGCGTGACGGCGGGGAACACCACCCGCGGCCACCGTTTCATGGCCCCGAACGCGGTGTCGGTGATCGATTACACCGACTATCAGGGCAAGCTGCGCGCCGCCAAGGTGCTGATCGACCCTGCCGAGCGGGCCGAGATCATTCGCTCGCGTGCCCTCGACCTGTGCCGCGAGCAGGGCCTTGAGCTGAAGGCCGACGAGGGCCTGCTGCGCGAGGTCGCCGGGCTGGTGGAATGGCCGGTGGTGCTGATGGGTCGCATCGACGACGCCTTCATGGACGTGCCGGACGAGGTCCTGACCACCTCCATGCGCAGCCACCAGAAGTATTTCTCGGTGCTGCGCGATGGCGGCAAGCTGGCCCCGCGCTTCGTCGTGGTGTCGAACATGGAGGCCGACGACGGCGGCGCCGCCATCATCGCCGGCAACGAACGCGTCCTGCGCGCCCGCCTGTCCGACGCCAAGTTCTTCTGGGACCAGGACCGCAAGGCGCGCCTGGAAAGCCGGGTCGAAAAGCTCAAGGACCGGGTGTTCCATGCCCGTCTGGGCAGCGACTGGGACAAGGTTGAGAGAATCCGTCAACTGGCGGGCGATATTGTCGTTAACGCGCGCGCTGATTTGTCAACGGAGCCCCGCTGCTCGCTTGCTAACGTTGACGTGTCAACAGTTCAACGCGCTGCGCTACTTGCCAAAGCTGACCTGTCAACTGGAATGGTTGGCGAGTTCCCCGAACTACAAGGCATCATGGGCCGCTATTATGCCGTTAATGATGGCGAGCCGGCTGATGTGGCTGATTCGATAGCACAACACTACAGCCCCCTTGGTCCTGCTGACCTTTGCCCGACTGCCCCCGTATCGGTGTGCGTGGCGCTTGCTGATAAAATTGACACGCTGGTTGGTTTCTGGAGCATTGACGAGAAACCGACAGGATCAAAGGACCCGTTCGCTCTCCGGCGGGCGGCGCTTGGTGTCATCCGGCTTATTGTTGAAAATGAGCTGCGTCTGAATCTATTGCATGTATTCGATACGCATCTCGTTGTGTATCGGGATCAGTTTGTGCGGCGCAGCATGGTGGCGATGCAGCAGAATATTGCGGAAATGGAAGAAAAAGGCGTGTCCTTTGACCATGCCGCTTATGCGACGGGACCTAGCGAACAAAAGACTACACAGGACGGCATTAATTTTCACTACCAGATGTCGTTCGACCTCCTGTCCTTTTTCGCCGACCGCCTGAAGGTCCATCTGCGCGAGCAGGGCGTGCGCCATGATCTGGTGTCGGCGGTGTTCGAACTGGGCGGCGAGGACGACCTTGTCCGGCTGCTGGCCCGCGTCGATGCGCTCGCCAAGTTCCTGGACAGCGACGACGGCGCCAACCTGCTGGTCGCCTACCGCCGCGCCGCCAACATCGTGCGCATCGAGGAAAAGAAGGACGGCCGTTCCTTCGCCGAGCCGGTCGCCGAGTCGGACCTCGAACAGGACGAGGAAAAGGCCGTGGCCTCGACCCTGGCCGCTGTCCAGGCCGATGTCGAAGCCGCCCTGTCCCGCGAGGACTTCGCCGCCGCCATGTCGGCGCTGGCGCGCCTGCGCGGGCCGGTGGACGCGTTCTTTGATCGTGTTACCGTGAATGCCGATGATGCGCGCCTGCGGGTCAACCGCCTGCGCCTGCTGTCGGCGATCGGCCGGGCCATGGGCGCCCTGGCCGACTTCTCCAAGGTCGAAGGCTGAATGCCAAACGGAGGACGTGAGTGATGTCGCAGGTCAAGACCAAGTGGGTGTACACCTTCGGGGACGGCAAGGCCGAGGGCCGGTCCGACATGAAGAACCTGCTGGGCGGCAAGGGCGCCAACCTGGCGGAGATGTCGAACATCGGCATCCCCGTGCCACCGGGCTTCACGATCACCACCGAGGTCTGCACCTACTTCTATGACCACGGCAAGCAGTACCCCGCCGACCTGAGCGGCCAGATCGACGCCGGCATTGCCGAGATCGAGGCGATCATGGGCAAGCGCTTCGGCGATGCCCACAACCCGCTGCTGGTGTCGGTGCGCTCGGGCGCGCGGGCGTCCATGCCGGGCATGATGGACACCGTCCTCAACCTCGGCCTGAACGACGAGACGGTCGAAGGGCTCATCAAGGCGTCGGGCGATCGGCGCTTTGCCTACGACAGCTACCGCCGCTTCATCCAGATGTATTCCAACGTCGTGCTGGGCATCGACCACCACCACTTCGAGGACCTGCTGGAGGAACTGAAGGCTGATCGCGGGCACTCGCTGGATACCGACCTCGTGGCCGACGACTGGAAGGCCCTGGTCGGCTCCTACAAGGCCAAGGTCGCCAAGGAACTCGGCACGCCGTTCCCCGACGACCCGCGCGACCAGCTTCAGGGCGCCATCGGCGCGGTGTTCTCGAGCTGGATGAACCAGCGCGCCATCACCTATCGCCGCCTGCACGACATTCCGGCAAGCTGGGGCACGGCGGTCAACGTCCAGGCCATGGTGTTCGGCAACATGGGCAACGACTGCGCCACCGGCGTGGCCTTCACCCGCGACCCGTCGACCGGCGAGAACCTGTTCTATGGCGAATACCTGGTCAATGCCCAGGGCGAGGACGTGGTGGCCGGCATCCGCACGCCGCAGAGCCTGACCAAGGTCGGCCGGGAGCGGAACCACTCCGACCTGCCGTCCATGGAAGAGGTGATGCCCGCGACGTTCCAGGAACTGGACGCCATCCGCCATCGCCTTGAGGCGCACTACAAGGACATGCAGGACATCGAGTTCACCATCGAGTCCGGCAAGCTGTGGATGCTGCAGACCCGCACCGGCAAGCGGACCTCTGCCGCCTCGCTCAAGATCGCCATCGACATGGCGCGCGAGGGCCTGATTTCCGAGGACCAGGCCGTCCTGCGCATCGATCCGGCGCAGCTCGACCAGCTTCTGCACCCCATGCTCGACCCCGACGCCCCGCGCGAGATCATCGCCACCGGCCTGCCGGCCTCGCCCGGCGCGGCGTCGGGCAAGGTGGTGTTCTCGGCCGAGGACGCCGAGGATTGGGCGGCGCGCGGCGAGGCCGTGGTCCTGGTCCGCGTCGAAACCAGCCCCGAGGACATCGGCGGCATGCACGTCGCCCAGGGCATCCTGACCACCCGTGGCGGCATGACCAGCCACGCCGCCGTGGTGGCGCGCGGCATGGGCCGCCCCTGCGTGGCCGGCGCCGGCTCGATCAAGATCGACTACGCCGCCAAGACCCTGACCGTGGCCGGTGAAGTGGTCCGCGAGGGCGAGATCATCACCCTCGACGGCGCCGCCGGCCATGTCATCAAGGGCGAGGTCCCGACCGTGCAGCCCGAGCTGACCGGCGACTTCGCCGACCTGATGGAGTGGGCCGACCGCGCCCGCGTCCTCAAGGTCCGCACCAACGCCGAAACCCCGCTCGACGCCCGCACCGCCCGCAAGTTCGGCGCCGAGGGCATCGGCCTGTGTCGCACCGAGCACATGTTCTTCGACCCCCAGCGCATCATCCACATGCGCGAGATGATCCTGGCCGGGGACGAGGACGGCCGCCGCAAGGCGCTGGCCAAGCTGCTGCCCTATCAGCGCGACGACTTCGTCGAACTGTTCACCATCATGCAGGGCCTGCCGGTCACGGTGCGCCTGCTCGACCCGCCGCTGCACGAGTTCCTGCCCAACTCCGAGGCGGAAATGAAGGCCGTGGCCGATGCCGCCGGTCTGGACGCCAAGGCCGTCCGGCAGGCCGCCGCGCAGTTGCACGAGTCCAACCCCATGCTTGGCCATCGCGGCTGCCGCCTGGGCATCACCTATCCCGAGATCTACGAGATGCAGGCCCGCGCCATCTTTGAGGCGGCGGTCCAGGTGTCCAAGGACTCCGGCCAGACCGTGGTGCCCGAGGTGATGATCCCGCTGGTCGGCGACCGCATGGAATTCGACCTCATGAAGGACGTGGTGGACGGCGCCGCCAAGGCCGTGTTCGGTGAAACCGGCGTAACCTTGGACTACGACGTCGGCACCATGATCGAACTGCCGCGCGCCTGCCTGCAGGCCGGCAAGATCGCCGAGGGGGCCGAGTTCTTCTCCTTCGGCACCAACGACCTGACCCAGACCACCCTGGGCATGTCGCGCGACGACTCCGGGTCGTTCCTGGAGGTCTATCGCGCCAAGGGCATCTACGAAAAGGACCCCTTCGCCAGCCTCGACCAGGACGGCGTCGGCGAACTGGTCGGCATCGCCTGCGAGCGCGGCAAGGCGACCCGGCCCGACATCAAGCTCGGCATCTGCGGCGAACACGGCGGCGACCCGGCCTCCATCGCCTTCTGCCACCGCACCGGCCTGAACTACGTGTCCTGCTCGCCGTACCGCGTGCCGATCGCCCGGCTGGCGGCGGCCCAAGCAGCGCTCGGCGGCGGGGCTGGGGACAGCACGAAGTAGATGGCGGCGAAGACCCTGCAATCCCTCCTCGACGGCGGCAAGGCAGCGCTTGCGCGGGCCTTGGCCGACGTCGAGGCGCGGCCTGATGCGGCGGAGACCGTGGCGTTGCTGGCCGAGGCGTACCGCCAGCCGCGCGGTCATGTGGTGGGCATCACCGGGCCGCCGGGTGTCGGCAAGTCGACGCTCATCAATGCGCTGATCGCCGGCTGGCGGGCGGCGGGTCGCACCGTCGGGGTGATCGCCGTGGACCCGTCGTCGCGCCGCTCCAAGGGGGCGTTGCTGGGTGACCGAACGCGGCTGAAGACCGACCCCGAGGATCAGGGGATTTTCGTGCGCTCCATGGCGGCGCGGGACAGGCTCGGCGGGTTGGCCGGGCTGACCGTGGCGTCCATGGTGCTGATGCGCGCCCTCTACGACGTGGTGCTGATCGAGACGGTCGGCGTCGGGCAGTCGGAAACCGACGTGGTGCGGGTGGCCGACACGGTGCTGTTCTGCGTCCAGCCGGGCTCGGGCGACAGCCTGCAGTTCATGAAGGCCGGCATCGCGGAGATCCCCCACATCGTCGCCGTCACCAAGGCCGACATGGATCGCGAAGCCCGCCGGGCGCGGGCCGATGTCGAGGGCGCGCTAGGGTTGGCCGCCTCCCAGGACGATTGGGACATTCCCGTCCTCATGGTGTCCAGCCAGCGGGCGACCGGCGTTGATGCGCTAATCGCGGCCATTGACGCCCACGCCGCCCATCTGGCCGCCGCCCTGGCCGACACGCGCCGACACCAGGCCGAGGAATGGCTCACCGAGTTCGTCCGCGAACGGTTCGGCCGCGAAGGCGTCAAGAAGGCCGGCGCCCTGACCCTGGCTGACGACCAGACGCCGTTCGAGCGTCTGGCCGAGGTGGCCAAGGGCCTCGTTTAAACAGTGGTCCGTCCGCGTCAGCGGACCCCTAAGCCACCACCGTCAGCGACACCCCCGCGCCGTCCAGCGGCTTGTCGGCGGTGGCGGTGCGCGGCGTTATGGCCAATGTGCCGGCCGTCGCCACGTCGGAGCCATCAAGCCAGAAGGCGACGGTGCGGCTGTCCTGGATGATGGTCTGCCGAGGCTGTCCGTTGACCAGCACCACGGTGCTGTCGGTGAAGCCGCTGCCCGACGCTTGGATGCGCAGCGCCGTCGTTCCGGCGGTCACTGTCGCTGGCGTCAGGGACAGGATCTGCGGCGTCTCGACCACAAGCTTGCCGCCGCGCGTGTCGTCGCGGCTCGATGTCATCAGGGCGTCGAACAGGTCGGCCAGCTTGTCGGTGGCGTTCTTGGAGAACATGCCGACCAGGATGCCCAGCGAGATCAGGCCGAAGGCGTAGGGCTCGGCGTTCTGGTGGTTTTCCGGCACGATGCCCGCCCCGACCAGCGGCAGGAAGATCACCGCCATGGTCGCCCCGATGGGCGGGCGGCTGACGTACCACAGCGCCCAGTCGGACGAGAACTTGCGATTGCCGACGTAGCCGGCGAACGACGTCACCGCCTGCAGGCAGGCCCCCAAAGCCCCGGCCGCCGCCATCAGGGCCAGGAAGCGGGTCTCCAGCATCAGTTTCATGGGCGGGTCGGGCAGGTCGGAAAATCCCGGCCACAGGCTGACGAAGGCCGTCATGCACACCGCCCAGGTCACCACCAGATACCCGCCGACCAGGCGCGTTGCCCGCTGCCCGGCCGGTCGCCCGTCCACGGGCGGAGCGTCCTGGGGCGCCGCTGGTGGTTCAAGGGCCGCGCCCGGGCCCAGAGTCATGCTGTCGTTTGCCATGGTGAACAACTCCCCCGCATAGTTGTGGGGGAGTGTACAGCAACGGAAAACGAGTGGTCTACTGAAACGCGTATGCGCCCTATTATGCCTCCGGCAGCTTCATCCAGTCCGGCACGACCGGGCTGACCAGGGCGGCGCCGGCCTGCAAGGGGCCGTGGGTGCGGTGCTCCAGGCGGATGAGGGCAAGCCCGATGGCGCCGCCTTCCTTGAGCAGCCCCGAGCGCATTTCGCCGGCATCCTTGCCGTCGGCCGTGGTCAGGGGCGTGCCCGGGTCGGGCAGCGGGCCGTCGATGGTGACCGGCATCAGGCGTTTTTTGACCAGTCCCCGGTATTTCATGCGGGCGGTCAGTTCCTGGCCGATGTAGCAGCCTTTCTTGAAGTCGATGCCGCGCAGGTCCTCGAACCCGCTTTCCATCAGGGTGGCTTTTTCGATGGGCATGTCCCGCGACCCGTCGGGCAGGCCCAGACGCAGGCGGGCGGCCTCCCACACCTCAAGGCTGGTGGGTGAAAAGCCGGCCTCGGCCAGGGCGGCCTCGGCGCCGTCGCGCGGCAGGACGAGGCGCAGGCCGGCTTCGGCCAGACGCGGGTCCACGAAGGCGACGCCGGCGTCTCCGAACGGCTTGCCGGCGCCGGGTTCTTCGGGCAGCCCAAAGGTGTCCTTGGCGGCGCCGAATGCCACGGCGACGGCCAGATCCGGGCGTGCCTCCAGGGTCACCTTGGCGCGCAGGCGGTAGCGCGACAGGCGGGTGCGCAGATCGTCCAGCCGGTCGGCCTCGCAGTCCAGGAACAGGGTGCCGTCCCGCTCGCTGATGAAGAACTCGTGGAGGAACTTGCCCTGCGGGGTCAGGAACGCCGCATGGACGGCGTGAGCCTCGTCCACCCGGTTGACGTCATTGGTCACCAACCCCTGGAGAAAGGTCTTGCGGTCTTCCCCGGCGATGGCCAAGACCCCGCGGTGCGGCAGAAGGACGCTCGAGTGGGTGGTCATGGAGGTGTCCGTTCTTGGTTGTTCAAAGTGGTTCGGCGCGGGGGAGGCACACCCGATAATGTCGGTTGATGAACGGAAAACGCAAGGGCAGGCGGCTTGTCGGGGTGGGGCTTGAGCCCTATAAAGGGTCGCACAAACCCCCTTCGCCTCGGACGCCCCCCAGCCCATGCGCATCGCCCTGTTCGACGACTCCATCGAGTTCGACGGCTACATGCCGCCTTCCTTCGCCCTGGGCGGGGCGGAAAAGGCGTTGGCTGCCCTGGCCACGGCCCTGGCGGCGCGCGGTCACGAGGTCACGGTGTTCAACCGCTGCTCCCACGCCATGGAGGCCCAAGGCGTGCGCTGGCGGCCCTGGGACAGCGTGCGGCCGCTCGACACCGATGCCCTGGTGGCCTTCCGCCGGCCGTCGCTGCTGACCCAGGTGCGCAAGGCCGACCGCCGCGTGCTGTGGCTGAGCGGCCCGCCCGACCCGCTGGCCAAGCCGGCCGTGGACAAGGTGCTGAAGGACCTTGCGCCGTCGCTGGTCTTCGTCGGGCCGACCCAGGCGGCGCGCTGGCGTGGGCCGCGCCTGCCCTGGGCGGTCATTCCGCCCGGCGTGAACGACGATTACATTGCCTCGGGCGGGCGGCTTGGGCGCGGCGGGCCTCCGGTGGCGATCACCACGACGCACCCGGCGCACGGGCTGGACTGGCTGCTCGACCTGTGGGTGTCGCGCATCCATCCGCGCAGCCCGACCGCAGAGTTGCACGTCTATTCGGCCCTGCTGTCGCGCCCCGATCTGGGCCGCGCCCTGCCCGAGGAGTACAAGCCCCTGCGCGCCAAGGCCGAGGCTGCGGCGGCCCAGGGGGTGAGCATTCACGAGCCGATGGGCGACGTCGCCATGTCGCTGGCCTACCGCGCGGCGCGGGTTCACCTCTATCCCGGCCACCGCGACGACATGGCGTGCTGGACCCTGGGCGAAACCCAGGCCTGCGGAGTGCCGGCGGTGGCCCGACCGGCCGGCGCGGTGCACGAGCGGGTGGACAACGGCCAGACCGGCTACATCGTCCCGGATGACGAGGCGTTCGCCAACGTCGCGGCGCAGATCCTGACCGACGACGGCGTGTTCGAGGGCCTGTCGGCCGCCGCCTCGGAGGCCGGGCGCAAGCGGACCTGGGCGGCGGCGGCCGAAGCGTTCGAGGCCGTGCTGAAATGACCCGCATCCTGTTCGTGACGTCCAACCGCATCGGCGATGCGGTGCTGTCGACCGGCCTGCTCGACCATCTGCTGACGGACAATCCCGGCGCCCGGGTGACTGTCGCCTGCGGCCCGCTGCCGGCGCCGCTGTTCGCCGCCGCGCCGGGGGTGGAGCGCATCCTGACCATGACCAAGGCGCCGCGTGGCGGCCATTGGCTGCGCCTGTGGCGGGACACCGTGACGACGCCGTGGTCGCTGGTGGTGGACCTGCGGGCGTCGGCCCTGGCATGGCTGCTGCCGACGCGGCGGCGCCTGGTCTACCGGCCGAGCCACAGCGCCTTGCACCGGGTGCGGCAGCTTGGCGCGCTGGTCGGGCGGTCCGATAACCCGCCGGCGCCGCGCCTGTGGACGAGCGCCGGGGACGACGCGGCGGCCGCTGCCCTGATACCGGCCGGGCGCCCCGTTCTTGCCGTCGGGCCGACCGCCAACTGGGCCGGCAAGCAATGGCCGGCCGAGCGCTTCGTCGAGGCCATCGCCGCGCTGACCGGGCCGGGCGGCATCCTCCCCGGCGCGATGGTGGCGGTTGTCGCCGCGCCCAACGAACGGACGGCGGCCGAGCCGGTCCTGGCGTCGCTGCCGGCCGACCGCCGCATCGACCTGATCGGCAAGGGCGGGCTGCCGGTGATCGGCGCGGCGCTGGGCCGGTGCGCGTTCTACCTCGGCAACGACTCGGGCCTGATGCACATGGCCGCGGCGGCCGGGACGCCGACCCTCGGCCTGTTCGGGCCAAGCCGCGAAGACCATTATGCGCCATGGGGCGGGCGGGCCGCCTGGGTGCGCACGCCGCAGTCCTTCCAGGACATCATCGGGGCGACCGATTACGACTATCGCACCACCGACAGCCTCATGACCGGCCTGGACGTGCCGACCGTCATCGTCGCCGCCGAGGGGCTGTGGCGCAGGGTGGGGCAGGCGTGTTAAAAGCCGCCATCATGACACAGACACCCGCCCAGACCCGCCCCCGCCTGTCCGCTCTCGTCGTTGCCCACAACGAGGAGGCGCAGCTTGCCGACTGCCTTGAGGCGCTGCGCTTCGCCGACGAGATCGTCGTGGTGCTCGACAAGTGCACCGATGCCTCGCGCGAGATCGCGGCGCGCTTCACCGACCGTCTGGTCGAAGGGGCGTGGGAACTTGAAGGGCCGCGCCGCAACACCGGGCTCGACGCCTGCTCCGGCGACTGGATCCTGGAGGTCGACGCCGACGAGCGCGTGCCGCCCGATCTGGCGGCCGAAGTCCGCGCGGCGGTGGACTCCAACCCCTCCCACGGTTGGTTCCTGGTGCCGTTCGACAACTACGTCGGCCAGCGTCTGGTGCGCCATGGCTGGGGTGCATCGTGGGGCGTCAGCGCGGCGCCGCGCCTGTCGGCCAGGGGCGCCAAGCGGTGGGGCGATCAGCGCATTCATCCCAGCCTCAAGCTCAGCGGCACCGAACGCTGGCTGAAGTGCCGCATGATCCACTACGTGGACCGCGACTTCACCGACATGCTGCACCGCCTGGACCGATACTCCACGGCGCGGGCGCGCGATCTGCGGGACAGCGGCAAGGTCGGCAGCCTGGCCAACAACCTGCGCCGTGTGGTCTCCCGCTTCATCAAGTGTTACGTTGGCCGCAAGGGATATCGGGAAGGCCTGTGGGGATTTGCCATCGCCATGTTCGCCGCCCTGTATCCGCTTGTGTCCTACCTCAAGGCCCGGCTGGATACTGAATGAGCGAGTTGCGCGTCCTGCAGGCAATGGCTGGTGCCGCCCACGGCGGGGCCGAACTGTTCTTTGAACGTCTGGTGCTGGCCCTGCACCGCGCCGGGGTCCATCAGCACGTCCTCATCCGCCAGAACGCCGAGCGCGCGGGCAAGCTGGTCGAAGGCGGCATGACGCCGGTGGAACTGGCCTTCGGTGGCCGTTTCGACCTGTTTACCGGCCGCGCGTTTCGGCGCGAGATCAAGAAGTTCCAGCCCCAGGTGGTGCTGACCTGGATGAACCGGGCCAGCAGTTTCTGCCCGCCCAAGGGCCGGGGCCTGCCGGATTTCGTCCAGGTGGGGCGGCTGGGCGGCTACTACGACCTCAAGTACTATCGCAACTGCGAGCACCTGGTGTGCAACACCCAGGACCTGGTCGACTACGTGGTGCGCGAGGGGTGGCCCGCCGACAAGGCCCACCACCTGCCCAACTTCGTGGACGAGCGAACCGCGCCGGCGGTGTCGCGCCGCCAGTTCTTCACCCCGGACTCGACGCCGCTGCTGTTCACCATGGGGCGGCTGCACGAGAACAAGGGGTTCGACACCCTGCTGCGCGCGTTCAGCCGGATTTCGGACGTCTACCTGTGGATCGCCGGTGACGGGCCGGAGCGGGAAAACCTCGAACAACTGGCCTACGAGCTTGGCGTGAAGCCGCGCGTGCGCTTCCTGGGCTGGCGGGACGACGCGCCGGCCTTGCACGCGGCGGCCGACCTGTTCGTCTGCCCGTCGCGCCACGAGCCCCTCGGCAACGTGGTGCTGGAGGCCTGGGCCCAGGGCAAGCCGGTGCTGGCCGCCGCCAGCCAGGGGCCGTCGGCGCTCATCGAGGACGGGGTGAACGGCCGTCTGGTTCCGGTGGACGATGCCGTGGCCATGGCCGAGGCCCTCCGCGCTTTGACCCGCGATCCGGAGCAGTTGCGCGCCCTGGCCGCCGCCGGGCGGGCCTCCTTTGAAGCGGGGTTCACCGAGGCCATCGTGGTACGCCGCTATCAGGACTTCTTTGCCCAGGTCACAGGGATCCCATGTGCGGCATCGCCGGTCTGATGACGCCCGGCCCTGCGCCGGATCCCCTCGTCCTTGACCGGCTGGTTGCCGCGCTCGGCCATCGCGGCCCGGACGGACAGGGGCGGCACGTCGGCGGCTCGGTCGGTCTGGTTCACGCCCGGCTGGCGATCATCGACCTCGAAGGCGGGCGCCAGCCCCTGTTCGGGCCGCTGGGCACGGTGCTGGTCGGCAATGGCGAGATCTACAACTACCGCGAACTGAGCGGCGGCATGGCCCTGGCTACCGGTTCGGACTGCGAGCCGCCGCTGCACCTGTACGCCCGCGACGGCCTGGGCATGATCGACAGCCTGCGCGGCATGTACGCGCTGGCCATCCACGATCCGGGCGATGGCCGTCGCCCGGAGCGCCTGATCCTGGCCCGCGACCCGTTCGGCATCAAGCCCCTGTACATTGCCGAGGGCGTGCACGGCGTGGCCTTTGCCTCCGAGCCCCAGGCACTGGTGGCGGCCGGCTTCGGGCGTCCGGTCCAGGTGGCCGGGCAACCGCGCGACGAGTTGCTGCAACTCCAGTTCACCACCGGCGCGGACACCGTCTTCACGGGCATCCGCCGCGTCCTGCCCGGCGAGACGCTGGTCATCGAGGGCGGCGCCGTGGTGTCGTCCACCCGGCGCTCCCCCGCCTCCCCCGCCGGCCCGCGCCTGACCCGCGAGGGCGAGGCGCTGGCGGCGTTCGAAACCGCCATGACCGACAGCGTGGACCTGCACCAGCGGGCCGACGTGCCCTATGGCATGTTCCTGTCCGGGGGCATCGACAGTTCCGTGTTGCTGGCCTTGATGGCGCGCCTGAACGACCGGCCGGTGCGGGCCTTCACGGCGGGGTTCCCCGGCACCGGGGTGCACGACGAACGCGCCCATGCCCGCGCCGTGGCCCGGGCCTGCGGGGCCGAGCACGTCGAGGTCGAGGTCACCGAGGCCGATTTCTGGAACCACCTGCCGGCCATCGCGGCGGCCATGGACGACCCGGCGGCCGACTACGCCATCGTGCCGACCTGGATCCTGGCGCGCGAGGCCCGCAAGAGCGTCAAGGTCATCCTGTCGGGCGAGGGCGGCGACGAACTGTTCGGCGGCTACAGCCGGTATCGCGGCGCCATGCGGCCGTGGCCGTTCGCCAAGCCGATGCGCCGCAAGGGCACCTTCGACGGCCTGGACGTCCTCCGCCGTGCGCCGGCCGCCTGGCGGTCGGGCATGGCTGCGGCCGAGGCCGAGGCGAAGCGCGCCGGCGGATCGGCCCTGATGCGCGCGCAACGCCTGGACATGGCCGACTGGCTGCCCAATGATCTGTTGGGCAAGCTCGACCGTTGCCTCATGGCGCACGGTGTCGAGGGGCGGGTGCCGTTCCTCGATCCGGCGGTGGCCGAGGTGGCCTTCAGGTTGTCCGACCGCCTCAAGGTGCGCGGCGGGCAGGGCAAGTGGCTGGTCCGCCGCTGGCTGTCCAAGGCCCTGCCGGTGGCCCAACCGTTCGCGCCCAAAAAGGGCTTCACCGTGCCGGTGGGCGAGTGGATCGCCGCGCGCGGGGACGAGTTGGGGCCGCTGGTCGCAGCCTCGCCGGGGGTGCACGAGATTGCCCGCCCCGAGGCGGTGGCCGAGTTGTTTCTCGCACCGGGCAAGCGCGAACGTTTCGCGGCCTGGACGTTGTTGTTCTACGCCCTGTGGCACCGCCGCCATGTGCAGGGCCAGACGATGACCGGCGGCGTTTTTGATGTACTGACCTCAGCCCCTTGAAGCCGGGAGTTTCCCATGAGCACTGAGACCTTCGACCTCGTCCTGCGCAAGGGCACCGTTTGGACCCCCGGCGGCCCGGTGGAGGCCGATGTCGCGGTGCGCGACGGCCGCATCGCCCATGTCGGCAGCGTCCCGGCCGGCGCCGGCGCCCAGGAGGTGGACTGCACCGGCCTGACCGTGCTGCCCGGCGTCATCGACAGCCAGGTCCACTTCCGCGAGCCCGGCCTGGAACACAAGGAAGACCTGGAAACCGGCACCCGTGGCGCGGTTCTGGGCGGTGTGACCGGCATCTTCGAGATGCCCAACACCAACCCGTCCACCACCACGGCCGAAGCCATCGCCGACAAGGTGGCGCGTGGCAAAGGGCGGGCGTGGTGCGACCACGCATTCTTCCTGGGCGCCGCGGGCGACAACGTGGCGCATCTGGCCGAGTGGGAGCGCGTTCCGGGCTGCGCCGGGGTCAAGGTGTTCATGGGCTCCTCCACCGGGTCGCTGCTGGTCGAGGACGATGCCGCCATCGCCCAGGTGCTGGCCGCCGGCAGCCGCCGCGTCGCCGTGCACTGCGAGGACGAGGCCCGCCTGCGCGAACGCCGCCATCTGGTCGAGGGGGGCGCGCCCGTCACCATGCACCCCGAATGGCGCGATGCCGAAACCGCCCTGCGCGCCACCAAGCGTCTGGTCGCGTTGGCCGAGAAGGCCCGCCGCCGGGTCCACGTCCTGCACATCACCACCGCCGAGGAGATCGACTTTCTGGCCGGGCACAAGGACCTGGTGACGGTCGAGACCACGCCGCAGCACCTGACCCTGGCCGGCCCGGAAGCCTACGAGCGCCTGGGCACCAAGGCCCAAATGAACCCGCCGATCCGCGAGGCCCATCACCGCGACGGCCTGTGGCGCGGCATCGCCCAGGGCGTGGTGGACGTCATCGGCTCCGACCACGCGCCGCACACCCTGGAGGAAAAGGCCAAGCCCTATCCGGCCAGCCCGTCCGGCATGACCGGCGTGCAGACCCTGGTGCCGGTGATGCTGACCCACGTCGCCGAGGGCCGCCTGAGCCTCGCCCGGTTCGTCGACCTGACCAGCGCCGGCCCGGCCCGCATCTTCGGCATCGCCGGCAAGGGCCGTATCGCGCGCGGCTATGACGCCGACTTCACCGTCGTGGACCTCAAGGCCACGCGCCAGATCACCGACTCCTGGATAGCCAGCCGCTGCGGCTGGACCCCGTTCGACGGCTTCCAGGCCAAGGGCTGGGCCGTGGCAACGATTATCCGCGGCAACATCGTCATGCGCGACGACGAACTCCTGGGCACGGCGATCGGCCAGCCGGTGCGCTTCCAGGAATGCTATCCGGAATAGGGGGCGGGGGCCTGTTCCGCTGTCGCGGACGGGTTGCCACCCCCTATGCGCTGACTTTGGGAGAATGCCGGGCGCTGCCCGGACCCGCCAAAGGCCGAGCGGCCCTTGGAACCCATGAAAGGGTCTTGAGCTTTCTTTCGCGCCGCAGGCAGACGATTTCGCCATCTGCTGCGCTGCGCGCGGCTTCCGCACCTAGTTCCCGAGGTCCAGGAGGCCGCGCCTCCTGGCGGGTGCGGGCAGAGCCCGCGTTTCCCCGTCCCCAGCGGTGACCGCTTTAGCCCTCGAGGAACTCCGCCAATGCGGTCAAGGCGTTGGATTGGAGGCGGTGGTCGCCGCCCTCGATCAGGCATTTCAGGATCACCGCGCCGTCGTCGCTGATGAGGTTCAGCGTGTGCAGGGCGGCGGCGAAGCCTGACTCGTTCAGGGCATCCTGGGCGGCGCGGAACTCGCGGTGCTTGCCGCTGCGCATCTGGTCGTCGAGGTAGGCGTTCATGACCTCGTCGGCCGGGCGCTTGCGGTGGATCTCGAACGCCAGCGCGCGCAGGAGTTTGGCCTTGTCGGCGTTGGACGTGATGTTTGGGCGTGCCACGATGATACTCCACTCAGGCGTGAAGGCATCATAGGCACCAAAACCGACAAGACCAATGTTATCCCGGATCGTCTGCCATGCGGCTTGGGGCTAGACCGCCAGCCATGCGGCGTAGGCGAGGCTCACCGACAGGGCGCCGATCATCGCGAAGGCGAGGTAGGCAACGAACACCGGCGGCCGCACGATCGCGCCCACCGCCATGGCGGCCGGGACCGACGTCACCGCGCCGCCGACCAGGAATGCCATGGCAGCGGCCTTGGACGTTCCCATGTCGATCAACCCGGCGACCAGCGGCAGCGCGGCATAGCCGTTGAGGTAGGCGGGAACACCGACGATGGCGGCCATGGGCACGGCGAACGGATTGTCCGGGCCGAGGACGGCGGCGATGCTCGACGCGGGCACGTAGCGGACCATCAGCGCCTCGATCATGTAGGCGAGGATGAGCCACTTGCCCAGCAGCAGCGCGTTGGACAGCGCCTCGCGGCTGAACACGGCGCGGCGCCCGGCGTCGTTCCAGAAGGTCCAGTGCACCGGCTTGACGCTGCGCACGGACGACGCCGCGCACCCGCCGTTGCCGACCCCGGCCTTGAGCGGATTGACGAACAGGCCGCGGCGCTCCAGGGCCATGACGCCGAACCCGCCGATGATGCCGACCCCAACCGCCGCGATGGTCTTGGCGATGGCGAAATCGGTGCCGAGGGTTCCGGCCGTTACCGCGAACATGGCCGGGTCCATGATCGGCGAGGCCAGGCAGAACGCCAGCACCGCCGACAGCGGAACGCCCATGGTCAGAAGCGCCACGATGAGCGGGACCACGCCACAGGAACAGAACGGCGACAGCGCGCCGACCAGCGCGCCGAGCACCACCATGCGCGGCGGATGGCCGGAGAAGGCCCGAGCCACGAGACGGTCGGCATCGGTCGCCTTGGCCGCCGCTGCAAGACCCACGGCGAGCAGCAGCCACGGCGCGATGCTTCCGACCTGATCGACCGCGAACGCGACGGTCGATGTGGCAAGGTCAAGCGACACCAGCGCAAGTCCGGCCACGATCAGCGGGATGGCCAGCCACACCTTGTCGATGCGTGACCACAGGGACGGACCCGCCGGCGCGGCGCAGCAGGAGGGTTTCTCGACAACCTCGGGCTTGGGCCCGCAGCAGGATGTCTTTTCAGGCGGAACGGGGGTTACAACGGTCATGGCGAAACCTCTTGGTCACGTGTCGCAGCAGCGAGTCAGGTTTTGTCGCAGCAGCGAATCTCATTCTTTGCCGCAGCAGCGACGGTGAGGCGGGACGGTGGCATCAATGTCCCCGAGCAAGTCGATCAGGCGGCGCAATCTTTCATGGTCCAGGCAGTAGGCCGGACGCCCGTCCGTGCCGCCATCGCGCAGCAGACCGGCCCCCTTGAGGACCGAAACGTGCTGGGAAATGGTTGATGGTGCCAGGGCCACGGCCTCGGCCAGGTTGCCGAAGAAGCAGGCGTCGTTGGCGATGATATGCCGCAGGATGCGCACCCGCGCCGGGTGGGCCAACGCCTTTGCCAGGGCGGCGAGGTCTTCGTCGTCGTTGTCCATCGGCGACTCCATTCGCTATTCGTAGAATGACGAATACGTCCGCGCGGCAGGAATGGCAAGCCGAAAATCCGGGCGCTGAAGGCTGCGCCGACTTATTCCTCGGGCGCCTGGGATACCGTGAAGTGGAAGGTTGCACCGGCGCCGGGGGTGGACTCGACCCAGATGGTGCCGCCAAAGCGGGTGACGATGCGCCGGCACACGGCAAGGCCGACGCCGCTGCCGATGCTGTCGGCGGCGCCATGCAGGCGCTGGAACAGATCGAAGATGCGGTCGAAGAACTCCGGCGCGATGCCGATGCCGTTGTCGCCGACCGACAGGGTCCAGACGCCGGATCCCATGGATCGCGCCGAGATGCGGACAACCGGCGGGCGGTCGGGGCTCCGGTAGCGCAGTGCGTTGGCGATCAGGTTCTGGAACAGGGTCACGAGCTGCGCTTCGTCGGCCAGGACGGTGGGCAGCGCCACGACCTGTATGTCGGCATTGGTGGCCGTGATGTCGGCGCGCAATCCTTCCAGCGCGCGGCCGAGGGCGCGCCCTGCCGCGACCGGCCGCAAGGGCTCGTGGAAGCGCGAGACCCGGACGTAGTTCTGCAGGTCGTGGACCAGAACGGACATGCGCCGCGCGCCTTCGACCAGGAACCCGATGTATTCGTCCGCGTCGGCGTCCAGTCGCCCGCGATACCGTCGTTCGAGGAGCTGGGCGTAGCTGACCACGCTGCGCAACGGGGTCTGCAGATCGTGCGAGGCGGCGTAGGCGAAGCGCTCCATGTCGGCGTTGGACCGCTCCAGTTCCTCGGTCTTGACGCGCAGGGCGCGTTCGGCCTCGGCCCGGCGGGTGACGTGGCGGGCCGTCCCAAAGGCGGTAAAGGCCATCAGCAGGAACAGTGCGCTGCTCATGATGCGCATGGGCGTGAGGTCGCTGCTCACGGCGTCCCATCCGCCCTTGGGCACGGCCGCCAGCCGCCATGTGCCGTGGGGAAACTGCACGTCGACCTCGGCCGGGCGCTGGTCGAACACGGCGGCATCGCCCGAGATCAGGTCGCCGGCGGCGCCCAGGCCGTCGCGGCCTCGAATGGCGATGTCGAAGGGCAGGGCGGGGTCGTCCAGGCCGGCGTCGGCGAACACCTTGGGGATGTCCAGGATGATGTTGACCATCCCGAAGAACGGTCCGGGCGCGCCGTCGGCACCGTCCAGGAACACCGGGTTGCGGAAGATCAGACCGGTCCCGCCCTGGATCAGAGGCACCGGCCCCTGCAGGACCGGGGCACGGGTTTCGATGGCTTTCAGGACCTGGGCGTACTGGGCCGGAACGCTCGGATAGGTGACGCCGATCACGCTCTCGTTGCCGGCCAGGGGATAGCTCATGGAAATGACCATGCCCCGGCTGGCGACCATGTTGATGACGTTGCTGTGGCCGTCCAGCAGCACGCGGGCGACCGTGTCGAAGTGCTGCTGCGAGATGTCGCCGTGCGCCACGATGTAGGCGACCAGGCCCCGGGTGCGCAGCAGCGGCCCGGTCAGGGCGTTCTCCAGCTTGGCGCGGATGGTGTCGATCTGGGCCAGCACGGAGGCGCGTACGGCGTCCTCACGCCTGTGCTGCTCCATGGCGTCGATCTGCACCACGGCCAGCAGCGACAGCAGTGTCACCGCCACGGCCAGAAGCCACGGGGCGGCGGGCCGCAGCCTGGCCACCATTGCCTCGGCAGATCCGCCTTGGGCGCTGCATGTTCCCGTCCCCACCACGCCCGCCTATCCCCCTGCGGTAGTCATGATGAGGAATATCTTACATCAAAGCGTGCCGAAAACGAGAGCCTTCAAACGGCCTCGTCACGCCGCGGCAGCGCCTTTTTCACGGGCCCCGACCCGCACCGCGGACACCCACAGTCCCAGCGCAACCCAGACCACCACCACGGCCAACCCGGTCAGGTAGGCCGGGGTGGCCAGCAGTTCGGCCGGCGTGGCATAGAACGGGCCGCGCAGCAGGGTCATGGCATGGGCCACCGGATTGATGGCCATGACAACCTGGAGCCACATCGGCGCCCCGGCCACCGGGAACAAGGCGCCCGACAGCAGCCACAGGGGCATCAGGAAGACCATCATGATGGCGTGGAACCCGGCGGTCGACCGCATGCTCCAGGCAATGGAAAAGCCCAGGGCGGTATAGCCGACGGCGGTCAGCACCATGGCGGCGACCAGCAGGGGCAGGCTGGCCAGCGGCAGCGGCGTGTCCAGGAAGGGTGCTGCGATCAGCAGGATGAAGGCCTGGAACAGCGCGATGGACGCCCCGCCGAACACCTTGCCGAGGACGATGGCCATGCGCGGCACCGGGGCCACCAGCACGCCCTGCAGGAAGCCCTGGTCGCGGTCCTCGATCACCGTGATGGTCGAGAAGATGGACGCGAACAGGATCATCATCATGAGGACGCCCGGATAGAAATACTCCAGGTACGTCATGCCCTCCATGCCCGGCGGGTTGAAGCTGGGCGTGAAGCCGGCGCCGAGGAACACCCAGAACAGCAGCGGCTGCCCCAGGCTGCCGATGACGCGCTGCGGCTGGCGGATGAAGCGCACGAACTCGCGGCGGGCCAGGGCCCACACGGCGGGCGCCAGGGCGGTTGTCGTCTGGCCGCTCATGCGCGCATCTCCTGGTCTTCCGGCTTGAGGTCCTCGGCGGTCGTCTGCGGGGTCGGCCCGGTCGCCTGCGATGCGGCCCCGGTGCGGCCCGTCACATGGACGAACACGTCGTCGAGGTCGGGCTGCTTGATGGCGATGGACAGCACTTCGCCGCGAAAGCGGGTCAGGATCTGTTCGACCAGGACCACGGCCTCGGCCGGCGGAACGTCCTCGATGCGCAGTTCGTCGCCGTGCACCAGAACCGGCCGGTCGAAGTCGCGGCGCAGGGCTTCCAGCATGACGGCGGGCGTGCGCGGGCGCACCACCACGACCTCCTGGCCGAGCTGCGCCTTGAGGGCGGTCGGCGTGTCGTGGGCGAGCAGGCGGCCGTCCTGCATGATGGCCACCGAGTCGGCGTCCTCGGCTTCCGAGAACACGTGGCTGGTCATCAGCACGGTCATGGCGCGCTCGCGCTGCAGGCGGTGCAGGGCGCCCAGGAAGGCGCGGCGGCTGGCCGGGTCGAGGCCGGTGGTCGGCTCGTCGAGCAGCAGCACGCGCGGCCGGGTCAGCAGGCACTTGGCCAGCTCCACCTGACGCGCCAAGCCGCCCGACAGGGTGTCCACGCGGTCGCCCAGGCGGTCCTTGATGTCGGTCCAGGCCAGGGCTTCGTCGGCCCGCTCCTGGAACGCCGCACCGCGCAAACCATGAAGTTCGGCGTGCAGGCGCAGGTTCTCGATGATGCTGAGCTGCTTGTCGACGGCCGGGCTCTGGAACACCACGCCCATCAGGCGGCGGACGGCGGCCGGTTCGGCGAACAGGTCGTGGCCCCCCACCGTCACGCTGCCCCCGGTCGGCGTCGCCAGCCCGCACAGAATGCGGAACAGGGTCGACTTGCCGCTGCCGTTGGGGCCCGACAGGATGCAGAAGCTGCGCTCGGGGATCTCGAGCGTCAGGTCGTGCAAGGCGGTCCGCGCCTTCTGTCGGCGGGTGCCGGCATAGACGTGGGTAAGATTGCGAATAATGATCATGTGCAGTTGTTGTCCGGACGGCGGCGCATGGCGCTGTTATTCCACACCGCGGACCTGAGGTAAAGGCAAAGGGACTTACTGCTTGTCTCTCAGGCGCCGGGCGCGGCCTCCGGCCGCTTGGCTCACGCCGCGCCGACAGCGCTCTGCATGATCTCTTCCAGGTCGTCGGCCTCGACGCACTGCGGGGCACCGGCCGGCAGGGTCGGGAAGTTCAGGGCCGCCGCGTCGATCAGCGGCAGGTCGGCGTCGTTGGCGAAGGAACTGGTCAGTCCGCGCCGCCGCTCGGCCACGATCAGGTCGTTGATGGCCGCCGCCGTGGTATGCAGGTCTTCCTGGTCTTCCACCGTCAGGCCGTCCACCAGGACCGTCAGATAGGCGATGCACCGCATGAACTGCGGGCGCAGCAGATGGGATTTCCCCATCGGCACCTCGTGGCGGTGCGTCAGCGCTTCAGACAGGTCGCGGAGGTTGCGCAGGCGATCCATGGCCAGCGCCCGGCCGCAGCGCGACAGGTTGCGGCGCAGCGACCCGAGGGTGGTGTCGAGGGTGGACTTGGTGTGTGGGTGCAGGGTGGTGCGCTGGATGGATCCGGCCAGATCGACCAGGTTGGTCAACCGGTCGATGTCGTTGACCAGGCGGCGGCGCAGGGCCGCGCCCTTGACGGTGCGCCCAGCCTTGGCGAGGGCGGCGCGGCGGCCTTCAAGTTCGCTCGTCAGGCTGCGGATGGCGCTGACGATCGTCAATGCCTGCCGATCAGCAGCGTCATAGCGGACGCGGGTCTGCTGGTCCCCATCAGCCACGCATCATCCCCCGTCAGTCCCACCAGCATCATCCGAAAGATGATGCGCATGATGCTACCTCGTACCGGCGGGTTCGCCAATGGGTCCTTTGGCCTTGACCGTTCGAACAAAATATATGAACGGCCGGACCCAGTTGCCCCGCATGTGGGTGTAGCCGGCCACGGTGTTGCCGATGACCAGGCCGTCGTGGCGGCCGTCCACTCCGTCGCCGCGCTCCACGTCATAGGCGAAAAGGGCCGGCGCCTCCAAGGTTTCCAGGGCCGAGTAATGGAACTCGTGGGCGCGGATGGCCCCATCGGCCGAGGTCTCGACCCGCCATGGCGCGGCGGCCTCGCTCGGGCGCAGGCGGACGTAGCCGCGGCCGCGCGGCCGGTCGTGCATGACCGTGTCGGCCGCCACCGCGCCGACCATGGCACACCGCCGTCCCTGCCATGTGATGGACCGGCTGAGGTACATCAGGCCGCCGCACTCGGCATAGCACGGCAGTCCGGCGCGCAGTCGGTCGCGCACATCGGCGCGCAGGGCGGCGTTGCCCTCCAGCGCCGCCATGTGGGTTTCCGGAAAGCCGCCGCCGATGACCAGCCCGTCGATGTCCGCCGGCAGGGCGTCGTCGTTCAGGGTGTCGAGTGGCACGATCTCGGCCCCCTCGGCGGCCAGGGCGTCCAAGTCGTCGGGATAATAGAAGCCAAAGGCGCTGTCGCGCGCCACGGCGATGCGGACGCGGGGCGAGGTTGACGGCGTTGGGGCCGGGCTGATGGGGGGATCGGCGGGGGGACGGGCGGGGGGACGGCCGGGGGCACGGGCCGCGGCGGCCTCGACGGCGTCGAGATCGACATGGGCGGCGACCACGGCGGCAATGCCCTCGACCACCGCTTCGGCCGCGGCCTGCTCATTGGACGGAATGAGCCCGAGGTGCCGCTCGGCCACCTTCATGGCCTCGTGTTTCGGGACGGCGCCCAGTACGGGAAGGTCGGTGTAGGCCTCTACGGCGGCGCGCAACTTGGCCTCGTGGCGCGGGCCGCCGACCTTGTTCAGGATGACCCCGGCAAAGGCCGGGGCGCCCTCGAAATGACGGTAGCCGACAAGCAGCGGGGCGATGCCTCGGGTCATGCCCACGCAGTCGATGACCAGCACCACCGGCGCCTCGATCAGGCGGGCCAGGGCGGCGTTGCTGGTCGAACCGTCAAGCGCGACGCCGTCGTACAGGCCCTTGGTGCCCTCGATCACGGCCAGATCGGCCGACGATTCGTGGCGGGCCAGCAGGGCGCGGATCGCGGCCTCGTCCTGGGTGTTGTAGTCGAGGTTGTAGCACGGCCGACCGGCGGCACTGCCCAGCCACAGGGGGTCGATGTAGTCCGGCCCCTTCTTGAACGGCTGCACCATCCGGCCGCGCTGCCGCAGCGCGCGCACCAGCCCCAGGCTGACCATGGTCTTGCCGGAGGACTTGTGGGCGGCGGAGATCAACAGTCGGGGCATGGATGTGCCTGTATGTGGGAGGGGGGAGGCGGGCTCTGCCCGGACCCGCAAGGGGCCATTGGCCCCTTGACCCCGGTAGCTTGAATCAATCCTACTTCTTGCACCGCAGGCAAGCGCCACAGAGGGTTACTGCGCTGCGCGCGGCTTGGAGTACCGTCGCCCATTCCCGAGGTCCAGGAGGCCCCGCCTCCTGGCGGGTACGGGCAGAGCCCGTTCTTGTTACAGCGCTTCTGAGGCCCCGAACCCCTCTCCCCCGAAGGGAAGAGGGGTCGGGATGGCCCCAAGTACGACGGGGGGCGTATGACCTGAGCCGGTGCCCGCGGTCAGGCAGCCCCGGGCAACGCCTCCCGCGTGCGGTTCTCCCAGAGGGAGTCCGCCTGGGTCTGGGCCTCGCCAATGGTGGCGGCGCGGCCCATGAGCTTCAGCGCGATGGCGGCGGTACCGGTCACCGTCGCGCGCGCATAGTCGTCGTCCTCATCGCCGCGCCACACGGCGCCCAGGCGGCTGAGGTCGAGCACTTCGTCCTTGGCCTGACGGGCTTCGGGCAGCAGGGCCGGCCAGTCCTCGGTGCCGGTGACGCCGTCGTGCAGGGTCCACACCTGGCAGGGCTTCTGCGGGCGGCGCTCGGCCTCGCCGCCGTCGCCCTTGAAGATGGCCATGTGCGGCTGGCCGACCAGACGGGCGGCCTCCTGGTGCACCGGCAGGTAGGGCGGGTGCGTCACCGACAGCAACTGCGCCGGCGCGTCGAACGGATTGAGCTTGCGGCCCACCGTATGGATCGGCGACCGCACGCCCAGGACATGGCGCAGGTCCATGATTTCCTGAAGGCGCGGGCTGATCGCCGGCAGGGTCACGTAGGCGAAGTTGCGGGCCCGCAGATGCACCACCGCCTCGTCCAGCGACTTGGCGACCGGCACGCCCAGGGCGGCCAGCGCCTCGGACGTGTACAGGCGGCCTTCGGTGTGGCCTTCGGAGCCGTGCATGAACACCTTCACGCCCGATCCGGCCAGCATCAGGGCGGACAGCAGGAACCACGGCAACTGCCGCGCCTTGCCGGCCCAACTGGCCCAGTCGAGGTCCACCGCCGGGCGGTCCTGGGGCAGGGTCAGGCCGGCCCGGATGCCGCGCACGAACCCGGCGACTTCCTCGGGCGATTCGGTCTTGACTCGCAGCAGGCAGAGGAAGGCGCCAAGCTGCACCGGCTCGACCGTGCCGTCCATGATGAGCTTGACGGCGTCTTCGGTTTCCTCGGCGGTCAGGGCGCGGGACAGGTTCGGCCCCTTGCCCAGAATGCGGACGTATTGCGTGAACGGATGTTCAGAAGTCATGGCACCTATTTTCCGGTCAGGGTCACTCGGCGGGCGTCGCGACGGCGTCGGAGGAGGTGTCGCCAGTCCCGTCCTCAAGCCCGTCCTCAAGCGACGTGTCGATGGCGGCCGGCACATGATTGGGCGCCACGACCGCGTCCGCAAGACTTTCCGGAAGGAACCGCAACGCTCCGAGCGCCACGGTCAGCAGCAGCAGCGCCACGCCGATGCCGCCGATGCCCAGCAGGACCTCGGGCAGGCTGGGGGCATAGGGCGCCACCACGCCGTCGAACACCGCCGAGGACACTTCCATGCCGGGGAACAGAACCATCGGGAAGGCCTGCCCACCGATGATGATGACGTAGATGTGGGCCAGTCCGCCGACCAGGACGGCAATGGACGCGGCCACGATGGCGACCCGATTGCCGCCCAACTGCGGGTGCAGCAGCAGGACCAGCGGCACCACGATGCCGATGCCGACGCCGACCAGCCAGAACAGGCTGGTGTAGATCGTGCCGCCGGTCAGCAGCCACGCCTCGTAGGCGCGATGCTCGGCCGCGTAGATGCCGGTGATGTGCTGGATGGTCAGGAAATAGGCGGTGGCCGCGACCATGATGCCGGTCAGGCGCTGCAGGCGGGTCAGCACCACGGTGCCCAGCGGCCGGTTGGTCCAGGTGTAGGCGGCCAGCATGACCAGCATGAAGATGGCCTTGCCGAAGGCCAGCGACATGGCGATGAACAGCGGCGCCATGACGGCCGCGTCATAGGCCTCGCGGGCGACCAGGAAGCCGAAGATCGAGCCCGTGCCGGTGGTCAGGATGAGGCGCCAGATGAAGGCGCTCATGGCGGCCGGCTTGTAGAAGCGGCCGACCTTGCGGTCCATCATCGACCACAGATAGAACGCCACGATGGCGAAGAAGCCGGAATACAGGATGACGTTCCACGAGAAGATGGACGTCGGATTGATGTTGGTCATGGTGACCAGCAGGCGGTCCGGGCGGCCCAGGTCGAGCAGCAGGGCGGCCAGGCCGCCGGCCAGCAGGCACAGGGCCAGCAGGCCGGACAGGCGGGCCAGCGGCTTGTACATGTCGCGCCCGAACACCGAACTGACCGAGGCCACGTTCAGCGCGCCGGACGCCGCGACGATCAGGAACACCGCGAACACGTGCGGGGTGCCCCAGACGACATGGTTGTTCATGCCGGTGATCCAGTGCCCGGCATGTTCCATGGTGTAGGCGGCGCCCGCACCGATCAGGGCCATCAGGCCAAAGGCGGCGAGCAGCCCCCAGTAGCCCGACGCCTTGGTGTCGAGCGTGCGGTAGACGATACGGATCTTGTCGGCAGCCATTGTTCGTTCCCCCCTTACAGGCCGACGTAGCGGACGCCCGGCTTGGTGCCGAGGTCGCCACGGATGGTCGCCGTGGAGACTTCCTTCACCTTGCGGGAGATGGCGCTGTCGGGGTCGTTGAGGTCACCGAACAGCATGGCGCCGGTCGGGCAGATTTCAACGCAGGCCGGGTCGCGGCCGGCATCGACGCGGTGGGCGCACAGGGTGCAGGACTCGACGCACCCCTTGCCGCGCGGGTTGTGCGGCTTCTGGTCGGTCGACACCTCGTGGGCGAAGGACCGCGCCTTGTACGGGCAGGCCATCATGCAGTAGCGGCAGCCGATGCAGCGGTGGCGGTCGACCAGCACGATGCCGTCGGCCCGCTTGAACGACGCCGTGGTCGGGCAGACGTCCACGCAGGGCGGGTTCTCGCAGTGCTGGCACATGACCGGCAGTTGCTTGCTGTGGCTGGTTTCCGGGTCGCGCACGGTGACGATGCGGATGTACTGCGGGTCGGTGGCCGCCCGGTCGTGGTCGGGCAGGCCCATTTCCTCGTTGCAGGCGGTCACGCACTTGGTGCAGCCCTCGACGCACTTGGTGGCGTCGATCAGCAGACCCCAGCGCTGCTTCGGGCTGGCCGCCTCGTGCGGGGCGCGGGCCTGTGCCGGGGCGATCAGCGTGATGCCCGGCGCCAGGGTGCCCGCCGCCACGGCTGCGGCGCCGACCTTCAGCAGGTCGCGGCGCGTGGTTTCTGAGTTGGTGCGGTCGTCGCTCATGCCTGGCCCTCCCTCAACGCGCGGCTTGCCCACCCGACTGCCCTGAGGGCAGCGAGGTGTGGCACTGGAAGCAGTCCGGCTGAACGGCGGCGTACTCGTGGCAGGCCACGCAGAAGTGCTCCGAACTTTCGTGGGAGACGGCCTTGCCCGCCGCGTCGTTCACCGCGTGGCAGTCGATGCACCCCTGCAGGCTGTGCTGCGTGGTGCGGATGCCGCGCCGGACAGTGTCGTCGCGCTGATGGGTCAGCAGCTTCATGTGGTTGGTCCGCATGAAGCCGGGCTCCTCCACGCACTGGGTGCCGGCCGCGGCCTTGGGGACCATCGGGAAGGGCACATCGGCGGCAGTGGCCGCACCCGCCCCGGCGACCAGCGCCAGAACGGTCACGGCCAGTGCCGCGAGGAGGCCCCGAAGGCCCCTGGTATAGGGGGTGCCGGGCATGACCAGTCTCCCACTCTCTCTCTTTGAAGACGGCCCCTCTTGGAAGAGGCCTTGTTATTCATTCTTCCGTCGGGCGTTTGCCGGGTCCCTTTCGGAACCCGGCGCCGGCGGTTTTAGTCTTCGCCCAGGCCCATGTGGATGTAGCCGGTCGGGCAGACGTCGTTGCAGATGTGGCAGCCGATGCAGCGAGTGTACTCGGTGTAGACGTACCGGCCCACGGCGCGCTCGGCCTTGGGGACGCGATGCACGGCGTCCTGCGGGCAGAACACCACGCAGTTGTCGCACTCGAAGCACAGGCCGCACGACATGCAGCGCTTGCCCTCGTCGATGGCCTGCTGCTCGGTGAAGCCCTTCAGGCGTTCCTCGAAGTTGCCCAGCACCTTGTCGCTGTCGATGTGGATTTCATCGCGCATGTTGCGGCCGACGAAGGGGAAGTGCCCCAGGAACAGCCCGTCGGAGGTGATGATCTCCTGCGCCGAGCGGTCCTCGTAGTTGTGGATGGCGAACTTTTCCTCGGACGTGCCGCGCACCGGCTTCTTGTCGTAAGCCTCCGGCGTCAGGCCCGACTGGTTCAGCATCTCAAGCAGGTTCCAATGGTGGACGTCCACCTTCGGGCGCTTGGTGTCGGGGTGGCCGGCCAGCATGTGGTCGATGCTCTCGGCGGCGATGCGGGCGTGGCCGATGGCGGTGGTCAGCAGGTGCGGGCGCACCACGTCGCCGCCGACGAAATGCTTGGGCATCTTGGGCACGGCGTAGGTCTTGTCGGCGTTGATGTAGCCGTGACCGTTGTCCAGCGCCTCGATGCCTGCCATGTCACCCTTCTGGCCGACCGCCGAAACGATCAGGTCGCAGTCGATGGTGAACTCGGTGCCTTCGCGCGGCACGGGGCGCATGCCGTCCATGTCGCACTGGCACAGCTTCAGGCCGATGGCGCGGCCGTCGGCGTCCTTGATCACCTCGAGCGGCATGACGCTGCCCTTGATGTCGATGCCTTCGTGCTTGGCGTCGCTGACTTCACGCTCGGCGGCGGTCATCTGCTCGACCGGGAACAGCGAGGTCAGGGTGACTTCGGCGCCCGACCGCTTGGCCGACGACGACACGTCGTGGGCGGTGTGGCCCCACACGACGGAGTCGGCGCTTTCGTTCGGCTTGGCTTCGGTGATGTGGCCCAGGCGACGGGCCACCGAGGCGACGTCGATGGAGGTGTCACCGCCGCCGATCACCACGATGCGCTGGTTGACGTGCTGCAGGCGGCCTTCGTTGAAGGCGCGCAGGAAGTCCACGCCGGAAATGCAGTTCGGGGCGTCCCAGCCGGGGATGGGCAGGCCCTTGCCGGCCTGGGTGCCGATGCCCCAGAACACGGCGTCGAAATCCTTCTCGAGCTGCTCGAGGGTGACGTCCTTGCCGACGCGCACGCCGCACTTCACCTCGACCTTGCCCATGTCCAGGATGCGCTGGATCTCGGCGTCGAGGGTGTCACGCGGCACGCGGTAGCCGGGGATGCCGAAACGCATCCAGCCACCCAGGGCGGGCGCCGCCTCGAAGATGGTGATGGCGTGGCCCTTGCGGCGCATCTGGTAGGCGGCGGCGAGGCCGGCCGGGCCGCCGCCGATGACGGCGATCTTGCGGCCGCTGTCGACGATGACCGGATCAAAGCCCAGCTTGTGCTCGATCGCGTAGTCGCCGACGTAATGCTCGACCGCGTTGATGCCGACGAAATCCTCGACTTGGTTGCGGTTGCAGCCGTCCTGGCACGGGGCCGGGCAGACGCGGCCCATCACGGCCGGGAACGGGTTGGCTTCGACCATGCGGCGGAAGGCGTATTCCTGCCAGGCCATCGGCTTGCCGTCGGGACCGGCCGGCGGCTTGTCGATGCCGCGGGCGATCTGCAGCCAGCCGCGGATGTCGTGGCCGGACGGGCAGCTACCCTGGCACGGCGGGGTGCGGTGGATGTAGGTCGGGCACTTGTGCGACCAGCCGGCATCGAAGATCTGCTCGGTCCACTGGTCCCACTTCTGGTCGCCTTCCTTGTAGCGGCGCCAGGTATGCCCTTCGGCGTTCCCGTCCTTGCCCTGAACAGCGGTATCCGTCGCCATGGTGTTCTCCCTGTCTCATTCTTGAAAGCTGGTGCCGGCCATTTTCTGGCTCGGGCGCCCTAGCCTCAGGACTTGTTCGTACCGAGCTGGATAGCGTTGCTGACCAGCTGATGGACTGAAACGATCATGTTCATGTCCATGCCGTAGTAGGGCAGGACCTTGGTGAACTGGCTCTTGCAGATGGCGCAGATGGCGGCCATGTGCGTGACGCCGTGTTGCTCGACCACCTGCTTGAGCGCGTTCATGCGGGGCATGGCGCCCTTGACGCGGATCTCCATGAGGTCGTCGGTCAGCAGACCGCCGCCGCCACCACAGCAGAAGGTCTTTTCGAAAATGGTGTCCTCGGCCATGTCCACGAACTTGGGCACGCTGGCCTTGATCACCTCGCGCGGAATGACGAACTGGCCGCCGGGGAAGTCGCCCATGCGCGAGGCGCGGGCCACGTTGCAACTGTCGTGCATGGTCAGGACCATGCCGGCGTTGGCTTCCTTGTCCAGGCGGATGCCGCCGTTCTTGATGGCGCCGTAGGTCACCTCGAGGATGTGCTGCGGCACCGGGTAGCGCGGGTCCAGGAAGTCCCACGGACCGGCGTAGGTGTTCAGGAAGCTGTAGGCGACGCGCCAGGCGTGGCCGCACTCGCCAAACACGATGCGCTTGACCTTGAGGTCCAGCGCCGCCTTGCGGATGCGGTTGGCGATCTTGTGCATCTGGTCATAGGACCCGATGAACATGCCGAAGTTGGCCGCCTCGGACGCCTCGGAACTGACCGTCCACGAAATGCCCAGCTGGTGGAACACCTTGGCGTAGCCGATCAGGCCGTCCACATGCGGTTCGGCGAAGAAGTCGGCCGACGGGGTGACCAGCAGGACCTCGGCCCCCTCGACGTCGACCGGGAACTTGATGTCGTGGCCGGTGTCTTCGAGGGTGTCTTCCTCAAGGCCTTCCATGGTGTCGGCCAGGGCGCGCTCGGGCAGGCCCAGGTTGTTGCCGATCTTGTGGACCTTGGTGATGATCTCGTTGCAGTACTTCTGACCCATGCCGACGTGGTCGAGGATCTCGCGCGCCGCCATGGAGATCTCGGCGGTGTCGATGCCGTAGGGGCAGAACACCGAGCACCGGCGGCACTGGCTGCACTGGTGATAGTAGGTGTACCACTCGTCGAGGACGTCCTGGGTCAGCTCGCGCGCCCCGACGAAGCTGCCGAACAGCTTGCCGGCCGGGGTGAAGTACTTGCGGTAGACCGACCGCATGAGGTCCTGGCGCGCCACCGGCATGTTCTTGGGGTCGCCGGTGCCGAGGAAGTAGTGGCACTTGTCGGAGCACGCGCCGCACTTCACGCAGCTGTCCATGTAGACCTGCAGCGAGCGGTACTTGCCCAGCAACTCGCCCATCTTGCCGATGGCCTTGTCGTGCCAGTCGTCGACCAGTTCACCGGGGAAGCCCAGGGGCTCCTGGTGCTCGGGCTTGGCGAGGAACGGCCGCGAGTGGGCCATGGAATCCGGCGTCAGGGCCGGATTGTCCGGCACATCGTGGTCCAGGTTCAGCGGGGGCGTGTCGAATTTGGCAGCCATCGGTCGGGTCCTTCGTGTCGCAGTCGCTCGCGGGGGCCTTGGGTCAGCGGAGCGCGGTCAGAAGCCGCGCTTGGCGTCGTAGCCAGCGGCCCAGGGCGCGACGTGGCGGCGCTCCCGCGGGTCATCGGCCTGGTTCCGGGTCGGGCTGAAGAAGACGCCCGGCGCGTGCAGCAGCTTGGAGAACGGGAACACGATCATCAGCGCCGCGACCAGGCCAAGGTGGATGAGCAGGCCCGGATGGACCGGCAACGGCTGGATGGAAAACCGCATCAGGCCGAGGAAGAAGGCCTTCACGGCCAGGATGTCGGTCGGATGCACGAACTTCATGAACAGGCCGCTCACGCCGATGGCGATCAGCAGCAGAAGCATGGCGATGTCCGACGGATTGGTGATGTAGCGGATGCGCGGGATCAGGAAGCGGCGGGCCAGCAGGGCAGCCAGGCCAATGACCATCGCAAAGCCGGCGTAGATGCCGATCGGCTGGATCAGGACCAGCAGGGTCGGGACGTCGGCGATGAAGTAGCGCAGGTGGCGGACCAGCACCAGGAGCAGGCCGGCATGGAACAGCACGGCAAACACCCACAGCAGCTTGTCGCCCTTGAAAAGGCTTTCGAAGATCGTCACCTCACGGGCAACGCGGAAGGCCGCGCCGGTGCGCGTCATCGGCGCCGGAGTGGTGGCAATCTTCAGGGGCGCGGGAGTGCGCCAATACTGGGCGATCTTGGAGACAAGCCCCACGACCAGCACCAGCGCCGCCAGATAGAACAGGGCCGCGTAGGCTATCGAGATTGCGGACATGGCACTCCTGCTCCCCGTTTGCTCAGGGCGTACGGATCCCGTACTCCGGCTCGTTGGCGGCCGGGGCCCCGTAGCATGAAATTAATTGTCGTGTCGTCGTGGTCGGGCCGGAGGTGGAGAGGACGGCCGGGCCGCCCCCTCCCATTCCGGTAGTCGCCGTGTGGCCGGCAATCGCCGTCAGGCGATCAAACGCAGCCGGTCGGCTTGGGCAGGCCGGCGATCTTGCAGGCCTGCTTGGCCGGGCCGTACGGGAACAGCTCGTACAGGTACTTGTTGTTGCCCTTTTCGGCGCCCAGCTTCTTGGTGATCGCCTTGGTCAGCACGCGCACGGCCGGAGCGATCTGGTACTCGGCATAGTACTCGCGCAGGAAGTTCACCACTTCCCAATGCTCCGGGGTCATGTTGACGCCTTCGGACTCGGCGAGCATGCCGGCGAGGTCTTCGGTCCACTCATCGAGATTGATGATGTAGCCTTCTTCGTCGACTTCGATCGACTTACCGTTAACTTCGTAGGCCATCCCTCTTAACTCCTTGCTTGGTGGTGGGAGTGGATCACAGCCAGGCTTGAACGACGCTGTGTTCCACCGTCAGGTCCACGAACCCTTCGTAATCGACGACCGTGATGCCGTCGATCAGCTTATCCTCGCTCATTCCGCGGGCAGCGAGGTCGGGGCCGAGGACAAAGACCTTGCACTTGGCGGCGGCCGCTTCGACTTTGGCGGCGACCGAAGTGCCCTTGGTGGCGCCGTACACCGCGTCCTCGATGAGGAGGATGGCGGCGCCGTCCGTGGCGTGGGCCAGGCAGGACGCCAGGGCGTTGCGCTCGAAGGGCGACTTGTTGACCGTATGAAGCATGGTGAACAATTCCTCCGTTACGCGCTCAGAACCACGTCCATGCCGTTCATCAGTTCGGCCATTTCGGCCTGGCTGATGACTTCGACGTCGACAAGGAAATCGTCTTCGGTCAGGCCGCGCTCTTCCATGCCTTCCCGCTCGACGTACAGCTTTTCGATGTCATAGCCATCGAGGGCGCGGAACGTCTTGGAGAAGTTCTTCTGGTTGATGCCGGACGGATCCTGACCCTTGACGATCTGGTACATGCCGTCGTCGATGAACGCCAGGTGGACGTCCTGGTCGAAGGCGGCCGAAATCAGCACCATCTCCAGGACTTCCAGGGCATAGATGCTGCCGTGCGGCGCCTTGCGGTTCACGAACATGAACTTCTTGACGACGCCCGAGGCGAACTCTTCGTCGTCGCCCGGCAGGTCCATGACTTCACTCATCATATTCTCCCCTGCATCAATCGCCGAAGGTCATCATGCGGTCGGCCTGAATGCCGACCTCGATGAGCTGACCAAGGCCGGAGATGCGGAAGCCCTCGGCCAGGGTCTCTTCCTTGAGACCGCGGCGCAGGCCGGCCGCCACACAGACCACCAGGTCCACACCATGCTCCTTGGCCATCTCGGCCCAGAGCTTGCCGATCTGGCGCTCGTCCTGCGGCGCTTCGAGCAGCTTGTTCGCGTTGTGCACGCCGTCATAATAGAAGAAGACGCGCGACACGGTGTGGCCCTTGGCAATGGCCGCCTTGGCAAACTGGTAGGCGGTATCCACGGCCTGGTGGTTGTAGGGGCCTTCGTTGACCAGAATCCCGAATTTCACGGATGTTCCCCCGGCTTTAGAAGCGGACCTGAGCAGACGCGTTCAGGCTGTTGCGCGACCCACGCCAATTGTCCACGTGATACTTGGTGAACGGCAGGCCGGTGAGTTCGAAGAAGCGCGGCCAACCGATACGGTCGATCCACTCGTTCATGCGTTCCCACGGACGGGCGTCGGCCTTGTAGGCGGCCAGGATCTGCTTGACCACTTCGGCGACTTCCGGCCAACGCGGGGCGTTGTTCGGCAGGCCGGCGGCGACCAGCTTGTGGAACGCGGGCTTGGAGCGCGTCGAGGAGTGCTTGCCACCGACCCAGATGGCGAGCTTGGAATGCTCGGGGTCGTTGATCTGCATGGGCGGGCAGGGCGGGAAACAGGCGCCGCAGCACACGCACTTCTTTTCGTCGACTTCCAGGCTGGGCTTGCCGTTGACGATGGCCGGGCGGATGGCCGCAACCGGGCAACGGGCCACAACCGTCGGACGCTCGCACATGTTGGCGACGAGGTCGTGGTTGATGGTCGGCGGCTTGGTGTGCTGGATGTTGATGGCGATGTCGCCCTGGCCACCGCAGTTGATCTGGCAGCACGAGGTGGTGATCTTCACACGGTTCGGCATCTCTTCATGCTTGAACTCGTGATACAGCTCGTCCATCAGCGCCTTGACGACGCCCGAGGCGTCGGTGCCGGGGATGTCGCAGTGCAGCCAGCCCTGGGTGTGCGAAATCATCGAGATGGAGTTGCCGGTGCCACCGACCGGGAAGCCTTCGGCCTCCAGCTTGGTGATCAGCGCATCGACCTTGTCGGCCGACGACACCATGAACTCGATGTTCGAGCGGGTGGTGAAACGGACCCGGCCCTCGGCGAACTGGTCGCCGATGTCGCACAGCTTGCGGATGGTGTAGACGTCCATCTGACGCTGCGTGCCGGCCTTGATGGTCCAAATTTCGTCGCCGGACTTGGCGACGTGGTGCAGGACGCCCGGCCGCGGACGATCGTGCCAAGCCCACTTGCCGTAGTTCTTCTGCATGATCGGGTGCATGTACGGAAACGGATCCGGAGCACCGCTTTCGGTCGGATGGCGCAGTTCAGCCATTTCTAATCAGCCTCCCTTTGGAGTGACTTCCCCTGGCGGGGGAGGCCGCAGCCTCCCCCAGCCGATTGTTGGTTATTCGGCGGCAGCCGCGGCGCCACCCTTGCGGGCCTGCCACTTGGCCGCTTCCTCGTCCCAGCCGTCCATGCGGACGTAGGAGTTGGCGCGCGGGTGGCTGACCATGTTCGGGTCGACGGGCAGGCCGACGCCTTCAAGGAAGTTCACCAGGCCGATACGCTCGATCATCTCGCCGGTGCGCTCGTGGTCGAGGGCGTTTTCGGCAAAGAACTCGATGACGTTGGTGGCGATTTCCAGCAGGCGCTCGTAGTCCTCGTCGGTCTCGAGCTTCATGAAGGGAACCACGACGGTGCCCATCAGGTCGCCGATCTTGAGCGTGCGCTTGCCGCCGATCAGGATGGTGATGCCCTTGTCGTCGCCAGGGCTCAGGGCCTTGGTCATGACGTTGATGCAGTGCATGCAGCGGACGCACGACTTGTTGTCGATGGCCAGCGTGTCGTCGTCGTTGAGCGACACCGCGTTGGTCGGGCACATGGTGACGACCTGGTCGATCGCCCACTTGCGGCCGTTCTTGGCGACGTAGTTCTTGACCTCGGCCTGATCGATCTTGATGTCGTCGCGCCAGGTGCCCAGGGTCGCGAAGTCGGACCGGTGGGTGGCGTTGACGCAATCGTTGGCGCAGCCCGAGAACTTGAACTTCATCTTGTAGGGCAGCGACGGACGATGCATGTCGTCGAGGGTGTTGTTGATGATGGTGCGCAGGGCCTTCTGCTCATCGAAGCAGGACTGCTCGCAGCGCGCCGCGCCAACGCAGCTCATCGAGGTGCGGATGCCGGCGCCGGCGCCGCCCAGGTCGAAGCCCATCTCGTTGAGCTCATCGAAGGCGCTCTGGACGTGCTCGGTGTCGGTGCCCTGGAACATGATGTCGCCGGACTGGCCGTGGAAGGCGATCAGGCCGGAGCCATGACGCTCCCAGACGTCGCACATCTGGCGCAGCAGGTCGGTGGTGTAGTGCATACCGGCCGGCGGCTGGATGCGCAGGGTGTGGAACTCGCTGGAGTCCGGGAACTTGTCCGCCACTTCCGAGAAGCGGGGGATGACGCCGGCGCCGTAGCCGAACACACCCACGGTGCCACCTTTCCAGTAGCCCTTGCGGGTTTCATAGGAATGCTCGAGCTGACCGAGCAGGTCCTTCATCATGCTGGCATAGGGCTTGTCTTCCGACTGCGCCAGGCGCTTGAGTCCGGTGACGAAGCTCGGCCAGGGACCGCTCTCGAGCTCGTCGAGCAACGGAGTCTTGGGCATCTCCTTAGCCATAAACACTACCTCCCTGTTTACGCAGCGGCGCGCCGGCTTGGGCGAGCGACGCGGTCGGCCTTGACCAGTGCCCGGAGGATTCCGGGCGGTTCGTGGGCAAGCGGCGCGGGGGGTGTGGTACGGTGCGGACGACCTAAGGCCACCGGCATCACGTCCTGCCGCGCAGGCAGGATCGTGGCGTCGACTGGCGAGAGCCCGCGTAACTCCGTTCCTCCCCCGGCGTACCCGAAGTCTGCGGCCGGATTCTCGTCCGGCTCCGCTGTACCTCAGGCTCCACCACGATGTGGCGGAACCGCCTGGAAAACCTCCTTGTCAGCGTTCCACGGGGCGTTCCGTCCTTCATCCGCCCTTCTGCGATCGCGACCCTGAAAATTGGTGGCCCACGACCGTGTGGTAACGCTGTACATTACCAGACCTTAATATAACACTGTCACGAAGTGAAAGCGGTTTCTGCAGCGGCAGCCCACATTTTTGGTCGTAGTCACAAATGATACTCGTTTGCAGAAAGAGTTGGACGACAATGTCAGTAATTCCGGGACTTGCTGCAGCGCACGCGTTTGTTGCGCGGCACAATGGAATGCGAATTTGTCGCAAGTAACAGGACGGCAGGGAGGGACCGGCAGCATGGCGGCACGAATCAACACTCACCAGGTCCTTGGCCAGGGATCTGGCCAGGGATCTGGGCAGGGCTCTTCGGGGACATCGGCCGAGTCCCCCTTCAGCCTGACGGCGGCGGATGCCTACGCCCGATGGCGCGACCGCCGTCTGGCCGGCCACCCGCGTGCGGCGGGCGACCTGATTGTCGAGGTGTCCGACCCGGCGGCCCTGACCTCGGCCGAGGAGGCGGCGCTGGCCGACCGCCTCGCGCGCTGCAACATGGCGGTCTATGCCGGTCCGCCCGACCCGGCCCTGACCCGCGAGGGCCTGCGGGCCTTCGGGCGGCGGTTCGGGCTGGAGCGGCTGGACGCCAACATGCTGTCCGACACCGACGGCATCACGCCCCTGTCGGTGGCCGAGGGCGGCACGCGGACGCGCTACATCCCTTATACCAACCGGCCGTTGGCCTGGCATACGGATGGCTATTACAATGCCCCGGACGCCCAGGTGCGGGCCATCCTGCTGCATTGCGTGCATCCGGCGGCGGAGGGCGGCGGCAACGCGCTGCTCGACCACGAGGTGGCCTACATCCTGCTGCGCGACGCCGACCCGGCGCACATCGAAGCGCTCAGCCGGCCCGACGCCATGACCATCCCCGGCAACGCCGAGGAAGGCCAGCCGCCGCGTCCCGACAGCGTCGGCCCGGTCTTTTCGGTGATGCCCGACGGCCGGCTGCACATGCGCTATACCCGGCGCAAGACCAACATCGTGTGGGCCCGGGATCCCGCCGTTCAGGCCGCGGTGGCGGCGCTTGAGGCCGTCCTCGATTCCGATACACCCTATATACTGCGCCACCGGCTGGCCGCCGGGCAGGGGTTGATCTGCGCCAACGTGCTTCACAATCGCACCAAGTTCGAGGACCCTGTGGGGACGGACGGAGGCGCTCGCCTGCTCTATCGCGCCCGCTATCACGACGCCATCCACATCCAGCACCAGGAGACGCTTGTCCCATGACGACCGAAACGCCGACCACCCCTGACGATCCCGCCGCCGAAGGCTGGGATGCCCAGGCCACCATTGAAGATATCGATGTCGTGGTTGCGCCTTGGGGCCGCGAAATCACCCTCAAGGGCGCGTCCTGGGGCAGCGGAATGCGCATCCTTCAGGTCCGCATCCGCGAGAAGCGGCGCTTCACCGACATCGACCTCGACGAGGCCACCGTCCGCCACCTGATCGGCACGATGCAGGGCTGGCTGGACGCCAAGCCCCAGGAATAGGGGGGCCGAAGCCCGTTACGGGCTACCGCTTTTCCGGCGGGGGAACCGAGTAGGTCCCAGTGGCGTGGGCCACCACCTTGCGGTCGGCCGCGCTGCTGATCCACACCTCGGCGGTGACCAGCCGGCGGCCGGCCCGGATGAGATTGGCGGTGGCGATGACGTCGCCGCGCGGGCAGCGCCGCACGAGGTCGACGTTGAGGTGGGTGGTCACGGCCAGCGGCACCGGCCCGACCACGCTCAGCACCACGCCGTAGATGGCGACGTCGGCCAGGGCCATCAGGGCGGCGCCGGTGACCCCGCCGTTTGGCGCGTCGACGGCCGGCTGGTAGTCCATGCGGAAGCGGGCGCTGCCGGGGCCGATCTCCTCGACCTGCAGGCCGAACAGGGTGGCGAACGGCGCATCGGCGTCCATGATGGCCTGGAAGTGGTCCAGGGTGATGGCCGGGGAGACCGGCATTCCCCGATCCGTCCCAAAACGATCTGCCTGGAAGCCGTCATCCATGAACCGGAGTCTCCTAAGTCGGCGTGTGGGCGGGAGCGGGCGCGCCGTCCAGGAGCGTATCCTGCGGCGAAGCGCCCCCAACCTGCAAGTCTCCTGGCAAGTCCCCTGGCACGCCCCCTGGCACGCCCCCTGGCACGTCCGCCGGCAAGGCCGCCGGCAGCGACAGCGTGAACACCGCCCCGGCCTCGGACCCGTCGCCTTCGTTGTGGACGCTCAGCGTGCCGCCCATGGCGGTGGCCAGGGCGTAGCAGATCGACAGCCCCAGCCCGCGTCCGTGGCTCGCGCCCTTTCCGCCTTCGCGGGTCGGGAAGAAGGGGTCGAAGGCGTGATCCAGGTCGCCGCCATCGAGCGGCCCGCCGTTGTCGCCGACCGTCAACTGCACCCGGCGGTCCTGCTGCGCCCCTTCAACCTGGCGCCCGGTCAGGGTAATGCGCGGCCGCCAGCCGGCGTGGCGGGGGTCGCTCGGCGAGTAGCCGAACCGGCGCAGGGAATCGCGGGCGTTGGCGATCAGGTTGAGGATGATCTGCTCGACGTGGACCGCGACGCCATCGACCGAGCCGTGGCTGCCGTCGAACCACACGTCGATCTCGATGCTGTCGTCGCGGATCTGCTGGTCCAGGAACGACAGGGCGCGGCGGGCGGTGCCGAAGGCGTCGAACACGGAACGTTCCCCCGGCTCGGGGCGGGAGAACACGCGCACATGGTCGATGATTTCGCCGACCTGGGCGGCCTGGTCGCCGATCAGCACCAGATGCTCGCGGGTTGACGGCGCCAGCGGGGCGGCCCGTTCATCCAGCAGCGCGGCCTCGGCGGCGACGCGGATGACGTTCATGGGCTGGCTCAGTTCGTGGGCCAGGCCGGCGGCAACCTCGCCCAGGGTGGCCAGCTTGGAGGCCTGAGCCAACTGCCGCTCCACCTCCTTGCGGTCCGAGACGTCGCGTACCACCACGTGCCAGGCCGGGCGGCCGGCATAGTCGACCGGCGCCAGCGCGGCTTCGGCCCAGAAGGCGGCGCCGCGCAGACGGTGCAGCCGCGTTTCGATGAGGCGCGGCGGCTCGCTGTCCCAGGGCGGCGCTTCGAGCAGGGCCAGGAGCGGGTCGGCCGGCCCGACCAGCAGGTCGAGCGGTGTCCCGATCAGGTCGCGGACGCCCGGCGCGCCGAACACCTCGGCCGCCTGCTTGTTGGCGAACACCACATGCTCGGCCGCCACCACGACGATGGCCTCGGGGGCGCGCTCGACCAGGGTGCGGTAACGCTCCTCGCTCTGGCGCTTGACCAGCAGCTTGGTCTCGCTGTTGATCAGCTCAAGGTCGCGTTCGGCGATGCGGTCGGCCATGGTGTCGAAGGCCTGGGCCAGGTCAACCAGTTCGGCCGGACCGCGATAGGGCGGGCCGATGCGCCCGGCGAAGTCACCGCGGGCCATGCGCGCCGTCGCGCCCCGCAACGGCCCCAGGGGATCTAGGACCAGGACGCGGGCGATGCCGTGTCCGGCGATCAGGGCCAGCAGCAGGGCGGCGACGAACACACCGGCCGCCATGAGCAGGTCCTCCTGGGCGGCGGCGTCGGTCGCCTCGCGGGCAATGCCGACGGTGATGCGCAGCCCGCCCTGGGTCACCGTCGAGGCGACGACGCGCGGCATGTCTCCGGCGAACAAGCCGGGCCAGATCTCGGGCTGGCCGCCAGGAGCGGGCTGGCGTGGCAGGGTCGGACCCAGGTCGGGCTGCGGCGGCATGGCTGCGATGACGTCTCCGCCCAGCGTGGTCAGGACCACCACGGTGCTTGGGGGCAGGGCCGGCTGGCCGCTACGCAGGGCGTCGAACCAGGCCAGCCGCATTCCGCCGAGCAGGACGCCGCTGATCGCGCCTTCCGGCGTCAGCAGCGGGAAGGCGACCGGCATGACCGGCGGGGCGCCGTGCAGGCGCGGGGTGTGCGTCTCGCCGGTGGCCAGGCGACGGCTGGAGATGGCGCGCTCCAGGGCCGGGCCCGCGGCTGCGGGAATGGTCTGGATGGACGGCTCGACCGAACACTCGATGGTGCCGTCGAGGCTGGTCCTTACGATGTTCACGAAGGTGTCGCCGGCCCGCACCACCGGGCTCAGGATGGCGCGGCATTGGGCGGCTGTTCCGTGGGCGACATGGGGCGTGGCGGCCACCGAGGCGAGGATGCGCTCGGTCGCGCCGAGTTGGGCCGCGTGATGCTGCTCCAGGGAATCGGCCAGCGCCGCCGCCTGATGGTGGGCTGCCGAGGTGCGCAGCCGGTGGGCATCCCACAACTGGTAGAGGGTCAGGACCAGCAGTGGCAGCAGGGCCAGGAGGACAAGCAGGATGAGCCGCCCCCGCAGCGACGGCAGGGGCGGGCGCGTGTCGGCGCGGGCTGACGCCGCCGAAGAAGGAGAAGCCGGCTCTTGCAGCGGCATTCTAGAAAATGTCTCCCACCTTGTGCGGCTCAGGCCGCCTTGCCGGTGCGGGCGATGCGGTCCGAGGCGGCCAGGTAGCGTTCCACGAAGACGTCGCGGAAGGCGCCCTTGCCGCCGGTCCACAGGCGGTCACTATAGTCTGAAAGTTTGAGTTGGCCCAGCACGTGGCCTTCGCCCGAGTGCAGGGCCTGGGCCGACAGCCGCTGGCTCATGTAGGGCGCCAGGACGTCGAGCAGCGCGCCGCAGCCGGGCATGTAGGGCGACAGCGGCAGGCCGCTTTCGGCCAGGCGCTTGACCATGCGCGACACCTCGCGTTCCGACAGGCCGGACTCCACGCCGAAGGTGAATTGGTCGATCTCGGCGATGTGCTTGATGACCATGTGGTAGAACTTGACCACGTTGGCCTGCACGAAGGCGTACTCGGCGCCGTCCTTGAACGGGGCCAGGACATTGGAGTGCCACCACTTGGTGATCATCACGTGGGCCTTGGTGTGACGCTCGACCAGTTCGGCACTCAGGGTGCCGTCGGCGCGGGCCCCGGCCATGCTTTCTTCCTCCATCAGGCTGTGGACCAGCCAGTACACCGTCACGGTGTCGATGAAGTATTCGGACAGGCGGTGGTTCCCGGCGGCCAGGGCATCGGCCCCCTTGCTCAGCAGGATGAGGAACATGGCGTGGTGCAGGTCGCAGTACCAGTGCTGCGTGCGCAGATGGTCCGGCAACTGGCTGACCAGCGCGGCGCTCTCCGGGGGAACGCTTTCGGGTGCGGCATTGGCGGGCGCGGCATTGGCGGGTGCGGCATTGGCAGGAAGGCGGGACGCGCTGATCTGCGCGGGTGCCGGTCGTGCGCGGTTGGCCAACATGGCGGTCATGGCTTGCTCCTGCCCTGGGGTCCTCTACCACTTTCAGTGTAGGGGCAGGCGCGGCGGGAGCCTCCCGCGCAGGGGTCTACGGCACCGTGATTCGGTATACGCGATATCAGTAATGTCTGTTGAAAAGGTATATCGGGGAATAAACCCTACTTTTCCTCGGCGATGCGCAGGATGACCGAGACGAGGTCCGGGTCGCTGCCGATGCCGCGCCAGTACCACACGGTGCGCCCGCCAGCGTTCAGCGGGCCGAGCAGGGGCGGGACGTCCTCGCCGGTGACGTCTTCGGGGCGCAGGCCGAACAGCGGCGGCAGATCCTGGCTGCCGTGCAGGCCCTCGGCGACCAGCAGGGGCAGGGCGATGACCACCGGCGCGGCGGTCAGGGTCGGCCAGTCGCTGACGAAGGGGGCTTCCTCCAGAAAGCAGGCATGGACTCCGGCGCACCCGCAGCCGCGCTGAAGGCGCTCGGCCAGGGCGTTGGCGGCCTCCGACGCGCCGCCAGGGCGGCTGGAGCCATGGCCGATCAGCAGCACCGCGACATCCTCGGTCGGCGCGCCGGAGCGGCGCAGGGCATCGACGGCACGGCGGCGGATGATGTCTTCCATGCGCGGGTGGGCGCCCACCGCCGCGGTCTGACGGATGGTGCCGGGGAACCCGGCCTCGGCCAGGGCGGCGGGGATGACCTTGCGGGTGAAGTAACCCTCGCCGGCGAAGTTGGGCACCACCGTCACCGACGGCGCGGTGATGGCGGCCAGGGCCTCGGCGATGGAGGGCTCCTGCTTGAGGAACGCCGTGTGCACCTCGGCAAACCGGCCGGTCTCGCGCAGGGCCGCGGCCACCCGGTCGGTGGCGACGCGGGCGTGCGGGGCGCGGGACGAGCCGTGGCCGACCAGAAGCAGGGCCGACGGGTCGGGCTCGGCCCGTGGCGGCGTGGAACCGGGCTCAGCCTGTGGCGGCGTGGCAACCGTGGGTGTCGTGTGCGTCATCGCTGGCCTTTTCCCCCTCGCCGGTGCCGGCGCCAATCCGTGATTCGGTCCAGTCCGAGTCCGCGCGGGCGGCCTCGGGCGTGAACCACGCCAGGTCTTCGGCCAGGGCGACCACCTTGCCGATGATCAGCACGGCGGGTGCCCTGAGGCCCGCATCCCGCACCAGATCCGGCAAGGTCTCCAGGGTGCCGCGCACGCTGCGCTGGCCGGCCGTGGTGCCGTTCTGGATGGCTGCGGCCGGCGTGGTGCCGGGCAGGCCGTGGGTGATCAGACCGTCGGCGATGTTCTCCAGATTGGTCAGGCCCATGTAGAAAACAAGGGTGGTGTCGGGATCGGCGAGGTTGGCCCAGTTGTGCTCCATGTCCTCCTCGCCGGCCCGGAAGTGGCCGGTGACGTAACGCACGCTGGTGGCCAGCCCGCGATGGGTCAGCGGAATACCCGAGTAGGCCGAGCAGCCGGACGCCGCGGTGATGCCGGGCACGATCTCGAACGGGATGCCCACATCGGCCAGGGTGAGGGCCTCCTCGGAGCCGCGTCCGAACACGAACGGGTCGCCGCCCTTCAGGCGCACCACGGTGCGGCCGCTCGAGGCCAGGGACACCAGCAGGGCGTTGATTTCGTCCTGCGGCAGGTGGTGGCGGTTGAGCGCCTTGCCGGCATAGATGCGGCTGATCCCGGCCGGGACCATGTCCATGATGGCGCTGCTGACCAGGCGGTCGAACACCACGACATCGCACTCGCGCAGCAGGCGGGCGGCCTTGACGGTCAGCAGTTCGGGATCGCCCGGACCGGCGCCGATCAGGTAGACCTTGCCGAACGACTGCTTGTCCCGACCCGGCGGGGTGCCCTGGTCCATCTGTTCGTCTCCCTGTCTCAGCCTCTCGCCTGCTTTGTGCGGCGAGTTGTATTTGCTTTTCCTAATATGTTGCCGTGGCGGGCGCGGGATGCAAGGACAAAATGTGTCTGCGGTCAAACACGAAAGTTGCAGGCCATTTTTGGGGTGAACGGAAATGGGGGGCTTGAAATCCCGACCAATTTGGTCCTATTAAAAGGGGACCGCATTGGTCCTGTATGGGAAGAGCGCCATGTTCCGCATCAACAAGCTGACCGACTATGCCGTGGTTCTGCTCGTCGACATGGCACGCACCGGGCGGGTGCGCTCGGCCCAACAGATTGCGGCCGACACCGGCGTGCCCCTGCCGACGGTGTCCAAGGTGATGAAGGCCCTGACCCGCGACGGTCTGGTCCTCAGCACTCGCGGGGCCAGCGGCGGGTACGCCCTGGGTCGCCCGGCCGATGATATCACGGTGGCCGACATGATCCAGGCCATTGAAGGCCCCATCGCCCTGACGTCGTGCGTGGAACCAAGCGACGACGACGGGTGCGGCATCGAAAGCCTGTGCCCGATGCACGGCCACTGGAACCGGGTCAACGGCGCGGTCCACGATGCCCTGAACAGCGTGACGCTGGCCGAGATGACGCACGACACGCCGATGTTCGGCGTCGCGGCGGCCGGTTAAGAAACAGAAATCAGACTAGGAAGGCGAAAGCCATGGCGGCGACGGAAAGCACGGTCCAGACGGTCAAGGACATCGAACGCTACAAGTACGGCTTCGAGACCAACATCGAGTCGGAGCGCGCCCCCAAGGGCCTGAGCGAAGACACCATCCGCTTCATCTCGGCCAAGAAGGAAGAGCCGGAGTGGATGCTGGAGTGGCGCCTCAAGGCCTATCGCCTGTGGCTGACCATGGAGGAGCCCACCTGGGCGGCGGTCGATTATCCCAAGATCGACTACCAGGAAAGCTACTACTACTCGGCGCCCAAGAAGAGCACGTTGAAGTCGCTCGACGAGGTCGATCCCGAACTGCTGCGCACCTACGAAAAGCTGGGCATTCCGCTCAAGGAGCAGGAAGTCCTGGCCGGCGTCGCGGTGGACGCGGTGTTCGACAGCGTGTCGGTGGCGACCACCTACAAGAAGCGCCTCAACGAAATGGGCGTGATCTTCTGCCCGATCTCCGAGGCGGTGCACACCCATCCGGAGCTGGTGCAGAAGTACCTGGGCTCGGTCGTGCCGATGTCGGACAACTACTTCGCCACCCTGAACTCGGCGGTCTTCACGGACGGGTCGTTCGTCTACATCCCCAAGGGCCTGCGCTGCCCGATGGAGCTGTCGACCTACTTCCGCATCAACGAGAAGAACACCGGCCAGTTCGAGCGCACGCTCATCATCGCCGACGAGGGGGCCTACGTGTCCTACCTCGAGGGCTGCACCGCGCCGCAGCGCGACGAGAACCAGCTTCACGCCGCCGTGGTCGAACTGGTCGCCCTCGACGATGCGGAGATCAAGTACTCGACGGTGCAGAACTGGTATCCCGGCGACGAGAACGGCCAGGGTGGCATCTACAACTTCGTGACCAAGCGCGCCGCCTGTCGCGGCAAGCGGTCCAAGGTGAGCTGGACGCAGGTCGAAACCGGCTCGGCGATCACCTGGAAGTATCCGTCGTGCATCCTCCAGGGCGACAACTCGGTCGGCGAGTTCTACTCGGTAGCGATCACCAACAACCGCCAGCAGGCCGACACCGGCACCAAGATGATCCACATCGGCAAGAACACCACGTCGAAGATCATCTCCAAGGGCATTGCCGCCGGCCGCTCCGACCAGACCTATCGCGGCCTGGTGCGCATCCTGCCCGGGGCCGAGGGCGCCCGGAACTATACCCAGTGCGACAGCCTGCTGATCGGCGACCAGTGCGGGGCGCACACCGTGCCCTACATCGAAAGCCGCAATCCCAGCGCCAAGACCGAACACGAAGCCACGGCCAGCCGCATTTCCGAGGACCAGTTGTTCTATTGCCTGCAGCGCGGCATCGGGGCGGAGGAGGCGGTCGGCCTGATCGTCAACGGCTTCTGCAAGGAAGTGCTCCAGACCCTGCCCATGGAATTTGCCGTGGAAGCGCAAAAGCTGGTGGGTATCTCGCTCGAAGGCAGCGTCGGTTAATCAAAAAAATCAGGAAGGTTCAGACTCATGGCTCTCATCGAAATCAAGGACCTGCATGCCTCCGTCGACGGCAAGGAGATCCTCAAGGGCGTGTCCCTGACCATCAATCCCGGCGAGATGCACGCCCTGATGGGGCCCAACGGCACCGGCAAGTCGACCCTGTCCAACGTCATCGCCGGCCGGGCCGGTTATGAAGTGACCAGCGGCGACGTCCTGCTCGAGGGCCGCAGCATCCTCGACATGGAGCCCAACGAGCGGTCCAACGCGGGCGTGTTTCTGGCCTTCCAGTACCCGGTGGAAATCCCCGGCGTGGCGACCTCGACCTTCCTGAAAGCGGCGATCAACGCCAAGCGCAAGTTCGCCGGGCAGAAGGAGATCGACGCCATGGAGTTCCTCAAGCTCGTCAAGGCGCGGGCCAAGGAACTGAACGTGCGCGACGACATGCTCAAGCGCCCGGTCAACGTGGGTTTCTCGGGCGGCGAAAAGAAGCGCGCCGAGGTCCTGCAGATGGCCCTGCTGGAGCCCAAGTTCTGCATCCTCGACGAGACCGATTCGGGGCTCGACATCGACGCCCTGAAGGTGGTGTCGGACGGCGTCAACGCCCTGCGCTCGCCGGAGCGGTCGTTCCTGGTCATCACCCACTACCAGCGCCTGCTCAGCTACATCGTGCCCGACTTCGTGCACGTCTTCGCCGGGGGCCGCATCGTCCGTTCGGGCGGCAAGGAACTGGCGATGGAGCTTGAGGAAAACGGGTACGCCGAATACGTGGACGCGGCGTGAGGGAGAAGCAGATGGCTGAAGCCGTGACCGATCTACCCATTCTCGCCAGCGCGCGCGCCCACCCTGTGCCGGGCGGGGCGCCGTGGCTGGCCGACCTGCGCGGCCGTGGTCTGACCGCGTTCGAGGGCCAGGGCGTGCCGGGCCGCCGGACCGAGGCGTGGAAGTACACGCGCATCGACGCCCTGATGAAGAAGACGGCCTTCGTGCCGCCGCCGTTGATTGACGAACCGACGCCGTCGGACATCCCGTGCCATCTGGCGCTGGGGGCCGAGGGGCATCGCCTCGTGCTGGTCAATGGCCGGTTTTCCGCCGAACTGTCGGACCTCGACGCCCTGCCGCGCAGCATCAAGGTGCAGTCGCTGGCCTCGGCGCTGGAGACCGACCCGCAGGCGATCGAGCCGTACCTGGGCAGCCTGCAGCCGCTGGAGGGCTACCCCTTCGCCGCGCTGAACACCGGGCTGATGGGCGATGGCCTGGTCATCCGCATCAAGGACGGCGCGCTGATCGAAACGCCGCTGCACGTCATTTCCGTGGCCCATGCGCCGGGCGAGGCGCCGGTGGCGTTCCATCCGCGCCTGCTGGTCATGGTCGGCAAGGGCGCCGTGGCGACCCTGCTGGAAAGCCATGTCGGGGTTGATGGCGGGGAGACCCTGTCCAACGGCGTGACCGAAATCAGCATCGGCGACGATGCGGTGTTCCACCACTACAAGGTCCAGAACGAGTCCCGCAAGGCCACCCACCTTGCCGCCGCGCAAGTCGTCGTGGGCGCCAAGGCGGTCTACGAGGCCTTCGCCCTGTCCTTCGGCGCCCGCCTGGCGCGCCACGACATCCGGGTGTGCCTGGACGGCGAGGGGGCCGAGGCCCGCGTCAACGGCGCCTATGCCGCCGACACCGGGCAGCACATGGACACCTCGTCCTACATCGACCACGCTTTGCCGAACGGCACCTCCCACCAGACCTACAAGGGCGTGGTGGACGGCTCGGGCCGGGGCGTGTTCCAGGGCCGCATCAATGTCGCCCGCGCCGCCCAGGGCACCAGCGGCAACCAGCTTCACAAGGCCCTGCTGCTGTCGCGCAAGGCCGAGGTGGACGCCAAGCCGGAACTGACCATCTTCGCCGATGACGTCCAGTGCAGCCACGGTGCGACCTGCGGCCAGCTCGACGACGACCACATGTTCTTCCTGCGGGCCCGTGGACTGAACGAGGACGAGGCCCGTGGCCTGCTGATCGAAGGCTTCCTCGACGACGTGATCGACACCGTTTCGGCGCCGGCCGTCCAGGCCTCCATGAAGGACATGGTTCATGCCTGGCTGCTCGACCGCAGCGGCCGGAAGGAGGCCGCATGACGCAGTCTGCCATCGCAGTTGAACGGACCGCACCCGGAACGGTGCCGTATGACGTCGAGGCGGTGCGGCGGGACTTTCCCATCCTCGCCAAGCCCATGCACGGCAAGCCGCTGGCCTACCTGGACAGCGGTGCCTCGGCGCAGAAGCCGTCCGCCGTGATCGACACCATCAGCCGGGTGTACGAGGGCGAGTACGCCAACGTCCACCGGGGCGCCTACTGGCTGTCCGAGCGCGCCACCAGCCTCTACGAGGGCGCGCGCGAGAAGGTCCGCGCCTTCATCAATGCGGCGTCCGAGCGCGAGATCATCTTCACCCGTGGCGCCACCGAGTCCATCAACCTGGTCGCCCAGGCGTGGGGCCGGAAGATGCTGCGCGAGGGCGACGAGATTATCATTTCGGCCCTGGAACATCATTCCAACATCGTGCCGTGGCAGATGCTGCGCGACGAGAAGGGGCTGGTGCTCAAGATCGCCCCGATCAACGCCGACGGCTCCTTCGACATGGCCGGGTTCGAGGCCCTGTTGACCGACCGGACCAGGCTGGTTTCCGTGGCCCATGTGTCCAACGTCCTGGGCACCGAACTGCCGATCAAGGCCATCACCGCCAAGGCCAAGGCCGTCGGCGCGAGCGTGCTGATCGACGGCTGCCAGGGGGTCGTTCACCGGCCGGTCGACGTGGCCGACCTGGGGGCGGATTTCTACGTGTTCTCGGGCCACAAGTTGTACGGCCCGACCGGCATCGGCGTGCTGTGGGGCCGCGAGGCCGTGCTCGACGCCATGCCGCCGTGGATGGGCGGCGGCGACATGATCTCCCACGTCTCGTTCGAGAAGTCGGAATGGGCCGGCCTGCCCGCCAAGTTCGAGGCCGGAACGCCGCCGATCGTTCAGGCCATCGGCCTGGGCGCCGCCATCGACTACGTCAGCCAGTTCGGCCTGGCCCCGGTGATGGCGCACGAGCAGGCCCTGCTGGTCTACGCCACGGAGCAGACGGCGGCCATCGACGGCCTGACCCTGCACGGCACGGCGCCGGGCAAGACGGGGATCATCTCGTTCTCCATGGCCTACGCCCACCCGCACGACATCGCCACGGTGCTCGACCGCGCCGGGGTGGCCATTCGGGCCGGGCACCACTGCTGCCAGCCGCTGATGGACCGCTGCGGCGTACCGGCCATGGCCCGCGCCAGCTTCGGCATGTACACCAACCGCGCCGATGTGGACGCCCTGATCCGGGCGCTGCACACGGTTCGTGATCTTTTCGCGTGATGTGAGGACCATCGCCATGACCATGCGCCCCCCCATGTACGCCATGGACCCGACCCCGCCCGAAGAAGGGCTGGCCTATGCCGGAAAGCCCCTGGCTCCGGGCACCGAACCGGCCACCCAGGACATGGTGATCGACGCTGTCCGCAGCGTTTATGACCCGGAAATCCCGGTCAACATCTATGACCTGGGCCTGATTTACGAAATGGTCATCGCCGCCAACGGCGACGTCAAGGTGCTGATGACCCTGACCGCCCCGGCCTGCCCCGTGGCCGGCGAGATGCCCCAGCAGGTGGCCGACGCGGTGGCCACGGTCGATGGCGTCGGAGAGGTCGAGGTCGAACTGACCTGGGATCCGCCGTGGACCCCCGACCGCATGACCGAAGTGGCTCGGGTAGCGCTGGATATGTTCTGAGCCTATATGAGGCAATAATAATTCTCTCGGAGGAACCATGGCCGCTTTCGCCACCAACGCCCTCAGCCTGACCGACGCCGCCGCGGCGCGGGTCAAGGACCTGATCGCCAAGGCCGACACGCCGGCCGCCGGCCTGCGCGTCGGCGTCAAGACGCGCGGCTGCTCAGGCATGTCCTACGTGGTCGAATACGCCGAGGAACCGCGCCCCTTCGAGGACGTGGTCGAGGACAAGGGCGTGAAGATCTTCATCGATCCGACCGCGCTGATGTTCATCGTCGGGTCGGTCATGGACTATCGGACCGACAAGCTGCAGTCCGGCTTCGTGTTCGAGAACCCCAACGAAACCGCCCGTTGCGGCTGCGGCGAGAGCTTCTCGGTGGACAAGGGGGCCGTGGGAGTCGGTTCGTAGTTCGACGACATCCTTTGCGATAGTTGATCTGTTTACATTTGTTTGGGTTGTTGCATCCTGAAGGTGCGGTACGGTCACGGCGCTCGATAAGCGAGCGCCGTATCGCATTTCAGGGGAAACATCCATGCCCGAAGCCACCACCGACACCGGATTCACCTACCAGACGCCGGCCGATCAGGCGCCCAAGGATTTCAGTGACCTTGGCGCCAGCCCGGCCGACCTCAACGCCTTTCTGACCGACTGGAACTATTACCAGGGTGCCTGGACCAAGATGTCCATCGTCGGCAACCCGTGGTCCAATGAGTTCGACGCACCGCGTCCCGGCTACATCGACCCGCAGGTTGACGGCTGGCCGGCCGGCGACGCGGTCCCGGTGATGTGGACGCCGTTTCCGGCCCGCCTGACCAAGTTCTTCGGCAGCAAGGAAAGCGTCAACCAGCCGCAGCTCAAGCAGACCCTGAGCACCGCCCAACTCTATGAGTTGGCCAACAACGGCGGCATCACGGTCGATGGCACGGCCTGGACGCTCTACAATCCCGATCCCAAGGCGACCAACGTCCTGACCATCCCGGCCGTCAAGTGCCCGCAGACCGACTGGCAGGGGCCCTACGTTCCCTTCGCTCCGGTCGGCCCGCGCGGTTGGCTGGACGAATACAACGAGTATTCCGTCACGTGGTCGGACGGCCCGGGAAGCTCCATTCTTTCCGTCCAGTTCACCAGCGAGAACCCGGCCTACTGGACCGCCCTGTGGCAGTACAACCCGGCCATGGTGACCGACCTGTACCGCCAGTACATCGACCCGGCGGTGGTCGAGGAAGACCTCTATTTGCGCTACCCCGTCGGCAGCCCGCAGGCCGGCGAGGTGGTCATGGACCCGACCACCGGGCGCCCGGCCTATGACCTGGTGAACAAGTGGAACTCCGGCACCGTGCGTATTCCGGGCCAGAGCGGCGGGGCCATGCACCTGACCAGCCCGCCCAACACCCTGTCGGCCGAAGTCTACTTGGCGGCGGCCTCCACCATTCTGCGCCAGAGCGCCAACGGCAACGACCCGCAAAAGCTGCTGTGCTGCGCCAAGTACGGCCAGAACTTCCGCAACAGCGATCCCAACATTGGCGCCACGGCCAACAACGTGGCTGCCGATGGCTATTTCCTGACCCTGACCAACCCGGTGGCGCTGTACATCCAGACCCCGGACTGGACCCAGTTCCAGACGCCCGACGGCACCCCGGCGTCGGAATTCTGGACCATCACCCGTGGCTCGGCCGCTGGCGGCAACGGCAAGGACTCTATCCTTCAGGCGACCTTCGCGGTGCCGGCGAGCAAGGGTTACACGGTCAGCGACATCAAGGTCATGCAGGACGGCGTCTGGACCCCCCTCCGCTGGGCCAGCCAGATCCACCAGACGTTCAAGATCGCCCTGCGCGTCACCCCGGCGCCCGGCTACAAGGGCGTCCCGCAGCCCTGCGTGACCGACAAGACCCCGTCGCAGCCCTATCCGGTGCAGCTCGTGCCCGAGACGCTGTTCCTGGGCCTCAGCCCGACCGACCTGCCGCTGGGCGTGGCGCCGGGGAGCACGACGCGGGTCGCGCTGGTGGTGCAGGGGGCGTCCGAGGACACCACCACGGCCAATGCCCGCCTGCAGTTCCAGGATCCCGCCATCACCGCCACGGTGGTCGATTTCCTGCCCGACGCCGGCAGCATCCCCGGCCAGACCAGCGGCAGCGGGACGCAGGTCCTGATCGCCGACCTGACCGTCGGTGCCGCTGCGGTTGGCGGCCTCGCCACCCTGCGGGTGCTCAATCCTGACGAGGCGGCCGACACCTCGGCCGACGCCCATCCGTGGGCCATCGGCCTGCTCTACGTCATGGCCGGCTGAGGGAGGGGCTAACGATGAAGCACGCAACGCTCCTGTCCATGGGCGCGGCGGTGTTTGGTCTGGTTGCGGCGGCGGTGTCAGTGGGCACCGCCGCCCCGGCCCAGGCCCAACTCGCCGGATGCAACCTGCAGCCGACCCTGGACCCCACCAGCCCGACCTTCCTGGCGGGCGACATCAGCGGTTTCACCACCAACCAGCAGACCGTCGACTGCTTTGCCTGGCAGGCTTTCGTGGCCATGAACTGGCCGGTGGATCCAAGCTGGCCGGCCAACCCCGAGGCGGCCGGCGAACCCGACCGCACGGTGACCGCCGCCGAGTTCGGCCTGCCGCGCACGGCCGACGGCGACAGCCGCCCGGTGGTGTGGGAAACCTTCAAGCGGGCTCAGGACATCTTCAACCCCGACAGCGCCGACCCGCCCGCGCCGTGGGGCAAACTGCCCGGCCCGCCGTCGTCCTGCGCGCAGGCCAAGGCGCAGGACAAGGTGCTCCAGCGGCGCGCCAAGGCGGAAACCGCCAGTGCCGTCGAGAACCCCGACCGCTTCATGCAGGCGACCGACAACTGGCTGGTCGACCAGAATCGCAACGTGGTGTGGTACGAACTGCTGACCAACCGCGCCGAGTTCGAGGCCATCGTGGCCAACAAGTGGTACCTGACCAGCGGCCAGAAGGCTTCACTCCAGGGCGACGGGCTGCGCCTGCCGACCGGCACCAAGCCGACCGGGACCGTGCAGCCGTGGGATCAACTGGGCGCCGTCGAACTCAAGGCGGCCTGGCGCATCCTGACCGATCAGCCCGCCCTGTGGGAGCGCTACTACACCGTCGAGGGCTGGACCCATGACCCGGTCACCGGCGACTGCGCGTCCGAAATCCTCGGCTTGGTCGGTCTGCACATCATCCAGAAGACCCAGCGCTTCAACAACTTCATGTGGTCCACGTTCGAGCAGATCGACACCGCGCCGTCCACCAACGACGCGCCCGTCCCGCCCGGCGGCTGGGCCTTCTATGACGCCAATTGCAGCGGCGATGCGTGCATCCCGAGCACCGGCGACGTCTGCGCCGCCGCCATCCAGAAGGAAGGCGACGGTCAGGCCCCCCACCCGCCGGCCAATCCCGACCCCATCCAGGTCAAGCGGTGCTATGCCGTCGGCAACGCCGATCAGCTTGCCGAGTTGAACAGCGGCATGCAGGCCAAGATCGCCGCGGCGTCGGGCGGCAAGTCGGTGTTCCAGTACTACCAACTGGTCAACGTGATGTGGCCGGAAACGCCGTTGCCGCCGCCAGAGGCCGGCGCCGCCAAGCCGCTGGACGTCAGCACCATGGTGCGGGCCGCCAACGTCCCGGCGGCCAACATCACGATGGAGACGTTCCTGCAGAACAAGGACTGCACCTTCTGCCACGCCTCGGCGTCCAGCACGGTGCCTCGGCCGGCGGGCGGCAAGTACGCCACCGACTTCAGCTTCCTGTTCGATGATGCGTTCGACGACCTGCCGAAGCAGTAATACCCCAAGTCCAACAGAAAGGGCGGCTCCCGCGAAGGAGCCGCCCTTTTTCCGTCGGTAGGGAGGGCGGTCAGGCCCGGCCGCCGGCCGCCGCCATCATCTGGTCGCCGAAGTTCAGGAAGCTGTCCACGTCGAGCACGATCAGCAGTTCGCCTTCGAGGCGGACCACGCCGGCGGAGATGCCGCGCCAGCGGGGGTCGAGGGTCGACGGGTTGGGCTCGATCGACTTGACCGCCAGATTGAGCACGTTGCCGACGCTGTCGACCATCAGGGAGTACAGCTCGTTCCCCTGTTCGACCGTCACGCACATGACGCTGCCCTTGGTGGTCGGCTTCTTGCGCAGGCCCAGGCGGGTGCGCACGTCGATCACCGTGACGATGCGGCCGCGCAGGTTGATGGACCCGGCGACTTCGGGCGGGGCCAGCGGAATGCGCGCGATCTTTTCAGGGATCAGGATGTCCTGCACCCGTTCGACCGGGATGCCGAACAACTGCTTTTCCACATAGACGGTGACGAACACCTGTTCTTCCTGGGCCGCGATGCCGCGATTGCCGAGCGTGGCAAGCTGCCCCTGGCTGGCGGTAGTCAGGTCCGACATGGTTTCCGTCGCCTCCCAATGTATCCCTTAGCGCCGCATCATGCCCCTTTTTGGCGCCCTGTTCCACCATCGATTCATGCCGGCACAAGTTCTTCTTACGCGGCCAGATGCGCCACCACGCCGATCCAGGCGCTGAGCAGGATGAGGCCGAGGATGGCATAGACGCCGTTCCACTGCCGGCCCAGGCGTCCGGCGTCGGCTCCGGCCAGTTGCGCGATGCCCAGAACCGACGCGGTGAACGGCGATGTGTTGGCGGTCAGCGCCCAGGCTCCGGCCAAAGCCACGGCCATGGCCTCGGGCGGGACGCCGAACGCGGCGGGCGACGGCAGGGCCCCGGACAGGATGGTTACCGACAGCACCGGATTGAGCCCGACCTGCCCGACCGCCACCACCGCCCAGGCGAGGCCCGCCAGCAGGACCCACGGCGGAACCGGCGCGGCGGCCAGCATCGAAGCGACCGCGTCCTCGGGCAGAAGGGCCGCGATGACGCTGCCGATGAAGGCGGCCGAGGCGAGCAGCGCGACCTCCATGCGGTAGGCCGGAAACACCCGGCGGCCATGCGCGACCAGCCGCCGCCCGGTGGCCGCAAAGGCGCCCGAGCGGTCCTGCTGCACCAGGATCCACACGGCGCCGATGACCGGGGTGGCCATCATCACGCCGACCACCAGGCGCACCTGGAGCACTTCCTCGACCACCCAGCCGACCGCGAAGATCGCCGCGACCAGGGCGATGATGGGGACGGTGACGCTCCATCGGCCGGGCGGGCGGGGCGGCGGCGGTTCCCCGGGCGGGCGCAGGGGGCGGATGCGGCGGTCCTGGACCCAACCGAGGGCGAGCAGCATGATGGCGGTGCCCAGGCACCACGGCCCGACGGTGGTCCATTCGGTGTCGGGCAGGGCGGTCATGATGACGGCCAGGGACACGGTCAGGGGCGACCACGCGAGGATCGAGGCGAAGCCGCGCAGCACGGCGGTCAGCATGCGGCGGCGGCGCAGGGCGGTGCGCGCCGGGTCCTCGTCCTTGCCGTCGCTGGCGCTGACCACCATGGCGCCGAGCAGCGAAATCACCCCGAAGTTCAGGATGAGCCCGAACAGATGGCCGCCCGTGGTCAGCGCCAGATAGCGCCGGCCGGGCGGTTGTCCGGCCAGGAACAGGCCGCAGCGGCGAACCATGCCCGATGTCTCGGCCGCCTCGCGCAGAAAGCCCAACGCGGTGAACAGGGTGATGACGAAGACCGAGCGGCGCAGGGCGGTGGCGAAGGTGGCGCCGGGATCGGCCAGAAGGACAAGCGCGACGGCGGCCAGGCTCAGCGCAACGGCCAGGTACAGCCGCCCGCGTCCGGGAATGCCTCCCCAGGTGCCGATCAGATAAATGCCGAGCCCCGCCCAGGCCACGGCCTCCAGCGGTCCCCATCCGGTCGCCGCGTGGCCGAGCATCCCCACCACCGTCGCCAACAGGCCGAGCGGTGCCACGGCGGTTTCAAGCACATGGCCGGGGGGTACGGAGGGGGGCGGCGATATGGCGGGGCCTCGGGGGATGGGGGCGGGACGGATGGCAGCGATCATACACCACGCCGCGCCGCCAGCCACCGTTCTCCTGAACGCCGGTCAGTCGGAGTGCTGGATTGGCACGGTTATGATCGTTAACTGTTTCAACGGTCAGAATGCTGCCGGATGAAGAAAAGGGGCAAGAGTTTGACTCTCGCCCCTTTTTTCCTCCGGCGCTACGCTTGGGAGGAGGCAAATCCACGCCGCGCCAGATCGTCGCATCAGGCTCGCGATCACAGGGCTGCAGGAACTGTGACGAACGACGACCAGAACATCAGCACCCGGTACGCGTTTCCCTCGGACGTAATTCACAGGCTAATCCTCGAATTCAATGCCTGTAAAGCTGAAAAATACTATACGACAGGGTAGAACGTGGTCTTTATGTAGAGTTCTTTATGTTTGTCTACCGGCAGATGTGCTGCGTATTTTATATAAGTCATTGTGGCCATTGATAAACCGATGCCGACTCAAAAGGGCATCAAGCCCGAGGCGTAGCCGGAACAAAAATGACCCGCCCCAAAAAGTTCAACCGCCGCGCTGGTTGGCGTGGCGGTTGCTTTCGCTGCGGTTATGCTGGCTGCCCGAATCGGGCCACCCTGGCGGGTTCAGGCGCTGAACAGTCCCTGGTAGCGGTCCCGCAGGAGGTTCTTCTGCACCTTGCCCATGGTGTTGCGGGGCAGGTCTTCGGCGAAGAACACGCGCTTGGGAACCTTGTAGTTGGCCATGTGGGCCTTGAGGTGGGCGAGGATCTGGTCCTCGTCCAGGTGGCCCTGGCCGTCGCCCTTGACCACGGCCACGCCGACCTCGCCGAAGTCGGGATGGGGGACGCCGACGACGGCGCTTTCGATCACGCCGGGCAGGTCATCGATGACGCCTTCGATTTCCTTGGGATACACGTTGTAGCCGCCGGAGATGATGAGGTCCTTGGCCCGGCCGACGATGTGCAGGTAGCCGCGGTCGTCGATCATGCCGACGTCGCCGGTCTTGAACCAGCCGTCGGTGGTGAACTCCTCGGCGGTCTTTTCGGGCAGGCGCCAATAGCCCTTCATGACGTTGGGGCCGCGCACCTGGATGGCGCCGACGCCGCCGGTCGGCAGCGCGGTGACGTCGTCCTCGCCGACCACCCGGATCTCGATGCCGGGGAAGGGCATGCCGACCGTGCCGGGGCGGCGCTCCGCGTCATAGGGGTTGCCGGTGTTCATGCCGGTCTCGGTCATGCCGTAGCGTTCGAGGATGGCGTGGCCGGTGCGCTCGCTGAACGCCCGATGGGTTTCGGCCAGCAATGGCGCCGATCCGGACGTGAACAGCCGCATGTGCGCGGTAGCGGCGCGGTCGAAACGCGCATCGCTCAGCAGGCGGGTGTAGAACGTCGGCACGCCCATGAACACGGTGGCGCGCGGCAGGGCCGCCATCACGGCGTCGAGGTCGAACTTGGGCAGCCAGATCATGGTCGCGCCGGTCATCAGCACGCAGTGGCAGGCCACGAACAGGCCATGGGCGTGGAACACCGGCAGGGCGTGCAGCAGCACGTCGTTCTCGGTGAAGCGCCACGTCTCGGCCAGCGCCTTGGCGTTGGAGGCCAGGTTGCGGTGGGTCAGCATGGCGCCCTTGGGCTTGCCGGTGGTGCCCGAGGTATAGAGCATGGCGGCCAGATCGTCCGGCCCGCACTCGATGATCGGGGCGGCGGCGGCGCGGTGGCTGTCGGCCGAGGCGGCAACCTCCCAGCTTCCCTGGCCAGAGGCGTCCATGGTGAACACATGGGCCACGCCGTGGCGTTCGGCGATGGCGCGGCGGCGCTCCTCGTCGGCCGGGCGGCAGACCAGCACCGCGGGCTCGGCGTTGCCGACCAGGAAGTCGACCTCGTCATCCAGATAGGCGGTGTTCATGGGCAGGAAGACAAACCCGCCGCGCAGGCAGGCCAGGTACAGCAGCAGAGATTCCGGGGACTTTTCCACCTGGACCGCCACCCGGTCGCCCTTCTTCACCCCGATGTCGATGAGGTAGGACATCCACCGCCCGGTGATCTCGTGGACCTCGGTATAGGTGATCACGCGGCCGTCGTTCGTCTCCAGCAGCGGCTTGTCGCCGTTGGCGGGGAAGTGGCCATAGATCTTGGCGTAGAGCGAGTCCGTCATGGATCATCCGTTTTCGGCAGGAGGGGGCGACGCAAGGCGGCCTTGTATACAATCAGACCATATTGTGAATATTCCGCGACGATTTCCAGCCAAAAATGCGGAAGGGCGGGGATATGGATCCCCGCCACCACGTCACCTCCGCCGGGTGCTGCTTAAAGCGGGCGCGACAGGGTGAACACGCCGCGCATTTCACCGGCCGAGAAGCCGCGCGCCTGATCCGTCGGATACAGGGTATCGAGTTCCGCGGCAACCTCGGGCTTGATCGCGCCGCCGTGGCAGGCGAGGCAAGGCTCGCCGGTCGGGATGGCCTTGACGAAGCGGAACTCCTTCGTGCCGTCCGGCGCGTCGACCACGGCGGCGGTGACCATGTCCTCGGCCTTCTCGCCCTTGGCCTGGCGGGCCAGGAAGTCGGCCAGGACCTGCTGCTCGAAGGCGTCCGGCGCGTTCTTGGGATTGCGCAGCTTGTGGCTGGTGCGGCCGACCGACCAGCCGGATTCGGCGGCCGCCTGCTCGGCCAGCGGTATGGCCTTGGCCGAGCATACCTGAATGGCCTCGACCGGCCCGCCGCGCTGCATGGCGGCCTTCAGTTCGCCCTGGAGGGAGCCGGCGAACGCTTTGATAATCCCGGCCGCTTCGCCCTTGAGGGCGGCCACGTCCGGCTCGGCGGCGGACGCCGTGGAGGCAACCATAAAGGAAAGGGCGCAGGTGGCCAGGGCGAGGCTCATGGTTTTCATCGTGGTACTCCGGGGCTATTGTCGGGTGGCTGCCCCGGCGTGACGCCGTGGGGCTCAGCTATATGAGACTGTACTCATGTTCGCGGCGGCGTCCAACCATAGAGGAGCCTGCGGTGCAACTTTCTCCCCCATACCTATTATTCCTTGGCGATGCCCATGATGACCTGGCGGCCAAGACGGCGGCCGGCATTGCCCACTGGCGGCCGGAATGGTGCCTGGGTCAGCTTCGCCTGCCGGGCTGTGCGACCACCCTCGGCCTGCCCGACATGACGGTGGAGCACGCGGCGGCGCAGGGCGCGCGGACGCTGGTGCTGGGGGTGGCCAACCGGGGCGGCGTGATCTCCGACGCCTGGCGGGCCACCATCCTGGCGGCGCTGGCCCATGGGATGGACGTGGCGTCCGGCCTGCACCAGAAGATCGCCGACATTCCCGAGGTGGCGGCCGAAGCGGCGCGGCGGGGGCGGCAACTGGCCGATGTGCGCCACTTCACCGGGCCGCTGTCCATCGGCACCGGGGCGCCGCGCAGCGGGCGTCGGGTGCTGGCCGTCGGCACCGACTGTTCGGTCGGCAAGATGTACACCACCCTCGCGCTGTCCAGGGAGTTGCAGGCGCGCGGCGTGGCGGCCGACTTCCGGGCCACCGGCCAGACCGGCATCTTCATCGCCGGGTCGGGCATTTCGGTCGACGCGGTGGTGTCGGACTTCATTTCCGGCACCGTGGAACACCTGTGCCCGGCCGCCGCCGCCGACCACTGGGACGTGGTGGAGGGGCAGGGCTCGCTGTTCCATCCGTCATACGCCGGGGTCAGCCTGGGCCTGCTGCACGGCGCCCAGGCCGAGGCGCTCGTCATGTGTCACGAGCCCGGCCGCACCCACATGCGCGGCCTGCCCCACCAGCCGCTGCCCGACCTTGCCGAGTGCGTTGCGCTGAACGAACGGTGCGCGCGGCTGACCGCGCCGGGCGCGCGGGTGGTCGGGTTCGCCTTCAACACGTCGCGCCTGGACGCGGCCGAGGCCGACCGGGTGGTCAAGGCGACAGCCGACGCCTTCGGGCTGCCGTGCGTCGATCCGGTGCGGCACGGCGTCGCGCCCCTGGCGGACGCTTTGGCATGATGCGTGGCGCCCCTGGCGGACGCGCTGGCATGATGCGCCTGACCGTGCGGGCCGAGACGTGGCCGATCGACGGGGCGTTCACCATCTCGCGCGGGTCCAAGACGGCGGCGGAGGTGGTGGTTGCCGAACTCCACGCAGCCGGCGGCCTGACCGGACGCGGCGAGTGCGTGCCCTATGGCCGCTATGGCGAGACGGTGGCGGGTGTGGTCGCCGCCCTGCGGGGGCTTGAACCGGCCGTCGCGGCGGGCCTGACGCGGCAGGCCCTGGCTGACCTGCTGCCGGCCGGGGCGGCGCGGAACGCACTGGACTGCGCCCTGTGGGACCTGGAGGCGCAGCAATCCGGGCAGCCGGTATGGCGTCTGGCCGGGCTGCCCGAACCGCAGCCGGTTGAAACCGCCGAGACGCTCAGCCTGGACAGCGCCGCGGCCATGGCGGCCAAGGCGGCAACCGTGACGGGGCGGCTCCTGAAGCTCAAGGTGGGCGGTGCCGACGTGGTCGAGCGGGTGGCCGCCGTCCATGCCGCCGCGCCCCACGCCCGCCTGATCGTCGATGCCAACGAGGCCTGGACCCTGGAGCAGACGGCGGCCTGGCTGCCCGCCCTGGCCGGGCTGGGCGTGGCGCTGGTCGAGCAACCCTTGCCGGCCGGAGAGGACGCCGGGCTGGCTGGCCTGGGCACGCCGGCCGTGCCGCTGTGCGCCGACGAATCGGTGCATACGGCGGCCGGGCTGCACGCCCTGGCCGGTCGGTACCAGGTGGTCAACATCAAGCTCGACAAGACCGGCGGCCTGACCGAGGCGCTGCATCTGCGCCGCGAGGCCGAGGCGCTGGGCTTCTCGATCATGGTTGGCTGCATGGTCGGCACGTCGCTGGCCATGGCGCCGGCGCTGCTGCTGGCCCAGGGCGCGGCCTTCGTCGATCTCGACGGGCCGCTGATGCTGCGCAAGGATCGTCCTTTTGGACTGCACTACCGGGAGGGGTTTGTCGATCCGCCTGGACCAGGGCTGTGGGGTGTACCGCTCTAGGACGAAGGATCTATGCCTTACGTCCAGGTGTGACGCTTTTCTGGCTCGCGCTGGCGGTGCATGCGCGGTTTCCCTTGAAACTTCCGCACCGGCCCTTTATCGAACTGAGGAGGGACCGTGCAACAGGGAGGGGGCCGCCTAGCTCCGAAGGGTGCTCGGTTGCCTGGGGAGACATGGGACTTGGAACAATCCTGCAATCCGCTCAAGCAAGGTTCGCCCGCGATATGAGCCTTGGGATGCTCCACGACTTGATCCTTCCGACCGGCCATTCGCCGCTGGTCGAGCGGCGCCGTGCGCAGCTCATCATATCGCGCGTGCGATGGGTGGCGGCCACCTTCGCCGTGCTCACGCCCTTGTGGATCGCCATCGACGTCTATTTCTTCCCGGCTCCGTTGTGCTGGTGGCTGGCCGGCCTGCGCGCCGGGGCCAGCATCGCCTTCGGCGGCGTCGCCCTGGGGTTCCGCAACACCGAACGGGTCAGCACCGCCCTGGTGGGCCTGGCCTCCCTGCTGGCCGTCCCGGTGACGTTCTTCCTGATTTCGGCGCCGCTGTTCGCCGGGTATGAATTCAACAGCATGCAGGTCGCCCTGTCGGCCGGCTACGCGTTCCTGCCGTTCGTGATGGTGGCCGGTTTGTCGGTGTTCCCGATCACGGCGCTGGAGGGGGCGCTGTTTTCCTCGCCGCTGATCCTGGCCACGGTGACCGTGGTGGTCAGCGGGTTCGAGTTGATCCCGTTCAACTCCTACCTTGGTGCCCTGTGGCTGCTCGGGTTGCTGGCCGTGGTCGCCACCCTGGCCGGCATGAGCCAGTTGCACTTCATGATGCAGCTTGTGCAGCAGGCCTCGCACGATGTGCTGACCCGCGTGTACACCCGGCGGGTCGGGGAGGAACTGCTCAACGTCCAGTTCATCAACGCCCAGCGTCAGGATCAGCCGATGTCCCTGGCCTTCGTCGACCTGGACGATTTCAAGGGCATCAACGACGTCTTCGGGCACGAGGAAGGCGACAGCACCCTGCGCAAGTCCGCCGACGCCATGCGGCGCATCATGCGGCGCGGCGACATCGTGGTGCGCTGGGGCGGCGAGGAGTTCCTGCTGATCATGCCGGGAACCGACGCCGACGGCGCTCGCATCGCCATCCGTCGCCTGCGCGAGGAAGGCCTCGGCCTGCGCCCGGACGGCAAGCCCCAGACCGCCAGTGTCGGCGTCGCCGAACGCATGGCCGATGGGCTGGAAAGCTGGGCCGATCTGGTGGAAAAAGCCGACCAGCGCATGTATCGGGCCAAGAAGACGGGCAAGGACAAAATCGTCTCGATCGGCGAAGAAGTCATCGTCTGACGGCGGGGCGGCCTAAGTCCGATGGTGGTTTGCAGCCGCTCATAGTATCTCTCCGCCTCTCCGTCCTGAACCGCAACCCCAGGGGTGCGGACTCTGTTCCTTCTGTGTGTTCACCTGCATCCGGCGACCTGGGGATAGGCGCTGGCGCAGGAGCGGAGGAGGGCAGATGCAGTCTCATATCAAGCCCCTGACGTCGCTCAGGTTCTTTGCGGCGATCCTGGTTGTCGTGTTCCATGTGAAAGATGAGTTCGGGCCGGCATTCGACCTGAGCCACGTCAGTCCGATGTTTGAAAGCGGCGGCATCGGGGTCGATTTCTTCTTTCTGCTCAGCGCATTCATTCTGTCGCACGTGCACCGCGGCGACTTCATGCGCAGTCCGTGGCCGCAGTACAAACGATTCCTGCTGTTGCGTCTGGCGCGCATCTATCCGCTGCATCTGGTGATGCTGCTGCTGTGGCTGGTGGCGTTTTCCCTGGTGCCGTTGATCGCCGGCGGTCTGGTCACGCCGCAGGACGGCTTTGCCGAAAAGCATTCCCCTGAAAGCTTCATCACCAACCTGCTGCTGATCCAGGCGTGGGGCCTGCACGACGTGGAAACCTGGAACCACCCATCGTGGTCGATCAGTTCCGAGTGGTTCGCCTACCTGCTGTTCCCGTTCATGATCGTGCTGTGGTACCGCATCAGCACCTGGCAGGTCCGGGCGTTTGCCGCCGGTCTGGCGTTTGGTGGCGCCGCCGTGCTGTACATCCTGGCCGACCGTCATGACCTGATGCTGACCGTGCATTACGGCAACCTGCGCATCTTCTTTCTGTTCATCATCGGGGTCGGGCTGTACGACCTGTATTTCTGGCTCAAGTCCGAGGGGCGGGGCGTTCCGGCGGCCGATGGCTTGGCCTGGGCGGCGCTGTTCGGCACGCTGGCCCTGATGCACCAGGACGCCGGAAAGCAAATCCTCGTGCCGCTGCTCGCCCTGCTCCTGCTGGCTGCGGCCGAGGCGCGGGGCAGCTTCCGGACGGTGTTCTCGTGGGGGCCGCTGGTGTACCTGGGCGAGGTGTCCTACGCCATCTACATGGTCCACGCCCTGGTCGAGAAGGTGTGGGAGTTCATTTTCCGCAAGTGGCTGGGGCCCGAGTGGTTCACCTTCGAAACCGGCCTGCTGGGCCTCGCCGGGGTCCTGGTGGCCTGCATCGTCGGCGGCATGGTGCTGTACCACACGGTCGAACGCCCGGCCCGTCGCGCCCTGCGCCGGCGGTGGATTGATCGGGCTGCCCCGGTTGGGGCGTCGGCGGCGGAAGCGGGCCTCAGGCCCGACGCACGACCATGATGCGGGCTGGCTGGTCGAAGGTGTAGGCGCCATCGGCGTCCCGCCCGGCCAGCCGCGCAAAGGCGGCGCGCAGGTCGGCGTCCTGGCGGGCGAAGGCGGCGTCGCGCTCGGCGTTGGCGGATACCAGGCGCTCGCGGAAGGTTTCGAAGTCGGCCATCACGATGGGGCGGCAGTATGTCTCGTCGTGCTCCAGGGCGAAGCCGTGGCCGATGACATCGCGCAGGGCCTCCTGGGCGAGCCGCCGCACCTCGCCCTCGTCATCCACGGAGCGGCAGAGTTCAAAGAACGGTCCGGCGGCCAGCGGCTCGCAGACGCAGAGCAGGCCGCCCGGCACCAGCACGCGCGCCGCCTCGCGCAGCGCGGTCGCCATGGCGGCCGGCGGGACGTGGTGGAGGCTGTTGAAGAACACCATGACGTCCGCCGCGCCATCGGGCAGGGGCATGGCCTCGGCCACGCCTTCGATGACGGTGACGGCCGCAGCCGGGGGCAGGGCGCGCGCCTTGGCGAGCTGCCGCGGGCTGCACTCGATGCCGATGGCCGATGCGGCGCCCTGCTCGACCAGCGACCGGGCCAGGCGCCCGTCGCCGCACCCGACGTCAACCACCCGCCGCCCCGCGAGCCCGCCGGGCTGCGCGGCGAGGGTTTCCAGAAGAATGCGGTAATTGCTGATCCGGCGCATGGCTGGCTTAGAAGAACTCGGGACGCTCGGGGCGATAGGTGATCTTGTTGGCGCGTTCATAGCCGACCACGAACTGCATCAGGTCGCGCCGCCGACCCATGGCGCCGGCCACCTGCGCCGGGCTGATGCTGGGGCCGCTGACGCGGTTTTCCTCGACCATCTGCTTGATGCGGTCGAGGAAGACCTTGAGGGTCAGGGCCTCGATCATGTCGGCGCACAGGCTGATGAAGCCGGAATAGCGCACCGGCTTCTTGGGCTTCACCGGGTGGTGGGCGGAAATCGCGAAGGACCCGGTCCGGCCGCCGCGGCGCTCCAGGATGGCGGCGCGGTGATAGGTCGAGAACGGGGTGAACACCACCGCCGTCTGACTGTCGTGCTCGGTCACCATGTCGTCGGTCGCGCCGAGAAGGCGGGATGCGGCATTGCGCACGACGGAATCGTTCACGTCACCGCCAACGGCCAGCATTTCGATCTCCTCGATCGACGGCGACGGGTTGGTGGTGAACACGGTGCGCCCCTCGTGATGCAGCGACACCCAGGACTCCGGCACGAACTGGCGTTCATAGCTGGACACCCGCTGCACCCACATTTCGAGCCATTCATGATGGGTGACGTCTTCGTCGGCAAACACCGTCGGGTGGCGGTTGAACCGCTCGACCACCAGCGAGGTCAGGCGCAGGGTGGCCGGAATATTCTGGCCGCGGACGACGACCGTCTCCTGAATGCCGCTCGACTTCAGGTTCAAGGTGACCCGATTCGAGCGGATCGACAGGACGGCTTCGTCGCCGCCCTCGGCGCCTGAAAAGCCAAAGCGGTGGACCGTGCTTTTTTCACGGAACAACGTGATCGGTGAGATGACTGCGGCCATGTTTTGGCAATATCGTCCCTGAGGCCCACAGGAGAGGTTCCCCTCTCGTCCCGTGGGCAAATCTGCGAAAATCGGTTCAGATGTTCACCGAACAAATTGTGGCCGGGACACTAGCATGACAGAAGCGGCGATACCACTATTGGCGAAGCGGAAATCGGCTGTCGTAGTCCTTGGGGCGCTGATCGGTCCCGATGGCGTGCCTTCACCCACCGTGCGGCGTCGGGTGGAGCGGGCCGTCGCCTTGTTTCATGCGGGTTCGGGCGACGTCATGGCGATGACCGGCGGATCGCGCGGGGACCGTCCGGCCGAGGCGGATGTGATGGCCGCGCTGGCCCGCGACCTGGGCATCCCGGCCGAACGCCTGCTGATCGAGTCGCGCGCCCGCAACACGCGGGAGAACGCCCGTTTCAGCCTGGCCCTGCTGGAGCCGCACGGGGTGGATCATGTGGTGGTGGTCAGCGATGCGTGGCACCTGCCGCGCGCCCTGATGCTGTTCCGCCGCTTCGCTGCCGGGGGAATTTCCGTGCACGGCTGCGCCGCCCCGATGCGCGCCGGATCGCCAGGGTGGTGGATCGCAGCCCTGCGCGAGGTTCCGGCCTTCGCCGTGGACGCGGTGAGAGGTCGGGGCCGCTAGCTGCGCCGCACGGCTATCCGCGCCACCTTGAGCGCCAGGATCACCACCGGCGCGGCGTGCATGAGCAGGTCGAAGATGTCGAGCGGCCGCGTCAGGGTTCCCTGGCCGAGCATCCGCAGTTTTTCCACCAGATGCGGTTCGGGAACCACCGGCGCGCTGCCCAGAAGGACGGCGACGAGAACGAGCGGCGCGAGGGGGATGCGGTCCAGAAGGGCGAGCATTTTCATCATGCCGCCATCCTGGACCATCCGCTGACTCCCATCAAGCCACGCCTGCGTCACGCCGCGCGGACATGATCGACGAAGGTGTTCACGGCGCCCCGCAGTTGCGCCGCTTCGGTGGCGAGGCGATGGGAGGTTTCCAGAACCTGATGGGCCGCCGCGCCGGTTTCCCCGGCCGCTTCGGACACGCCGGTGATGGTGTTGGAAACCTCCTGTGTGCCGTCGGACGCGCAATGGATGTTGCGGGCGATGTCGGCCGTGGCCGCGCTTTGCTGCTCGACCGCGGCGGCAATGGCGGTGGCGATGCCGTCGATGCGGCCGATGGTGCTGGCGATGTGTTCGATGGCGGCGACCGCTTCCTTGGTGGCGTTCTGAACGCTGCCGATCTGCTGGCTGATCTGCCCGGTGGCCTTGGCGGTCTGGGTCGCCAGCACCTTGACCTCGTTGGCGACGACGGCGAATCCCTTGCCGGCGTCCCCGGCCCGTGCCGCTTCGATGGTGGCGTTGAGGGCCAGGAGGTTGGTCTGTTCGGCGATGTCGTTGATGAGGTGGACAACCTCGTTGATTTCCTCGGCCGCATCGGCCAGCCCGCGCACCAGGTTGTCGCTGTGATGGGCTTCATCGACGGCTTTCCGCGTGACGTCGGCCGACTGCGAAACCTGACGGGTGATCTCGCTTTCGGAGGCGGACAGTTCCTCGGCCGCCGTGGCGACGGTTTCCACGTTGCGGCTGGCTTCCTCAGCGGCGCCGCGCACCACGTCGGCCTGACGCGCGGTTTCCTCGGCGCTCGACGACATGCTTTCGGCCGTGCTCTGTAGTTCCGTGGCGGCCGACGACAGGGCATCAACAACGCTGCTCACCGACTTTTGGAAGTCGTCGGCCAACTTTTCCGTGAGGGCCCGCCGTTCCAGTTCGGCGGCACGTTTGGCCTCCTCCTCGTGTTCATGCAGATCGCGTACCTCGATGGCCTGCGCCTTGAAGACCTGAAGGGCTTGGGCCATTTCGCCGATCTCGTCCTTGCGGTTCTGCGACGGCACGGCGATGTCCAGGTCGCCATCGGCGAGCTGATGCATGGCGCCGGTCATTGCCCGGACCGGCTGGGCCAGCGACCGCCCCAACACCCAGGCCAGGACTAGTCCGACAACCAGAATGACGCCGCTGGCCGACAGCAGCAGGGTGCGCGTGGCGGCGTACTGCGCCTTGTACACGGACGTGTCCATGATCAGTTCGACCATGGCGGCGGGCGCCCCGGTGTAGTCGCGCAGCGGGGCCGCGATGACTGCATTGAGGCCTTCGGAGCGGAACGCGGGGGTCAGAAACGCCGCTTCAAGATCGGCCGTCGGCAGCAGAGCTCCGTCGCGCGTGGTGCCAAGTGTGACCATCGCGCCGGTGTCCTTGTGCGTCGTCACCACGGTCGCATCGACGCCAAACCGGGCCTTGAAGGCTTCGACGAACCCCTGGCCAAAGCCGGGGCCGAACTCGACGCTGCCGAGGTGGCGGCCATTCTGGAACACCGGCACCACACCGCGCACGCCCAATCCGCCGACACCCCGCTCCAGGCCATGAACCGGCTTGAGCGAAGCGTTGGCGTCCAGCACCGTCTGGCGGAAGGAGGCCAGATCGTCGCCGTGCTTGGCGGGCATGTGGACGCGGAGGAAGGACACGGCCGGGGCGGTGTGGAACTGGAACTGCTGGATGCCGCTATCGGCCTTGAGGGTGGCAAAACCAGGGGTGAACATGGCGGCCAGCGCATCGCGGTCGCCGGCCGCGAAGCGGTCCTGGACCTCGGGAATGTTGGCGACCAGTCGGGCCATTGCCACGGCTTCATGGGCACTCTGGTCGGCCAGGGCGGTGAACGTCCGGTAATAGCCGTCCAGTTCCCGCCGTTCGGCCTCCTGGATCGTCACGGAAAGTTGATTAAGGGCGACCGGCAGCATCACCCCGACGACGGCAACGACCAGCCCGGCAACGGTCAAGCTGATACGTTGGGCAATTGATACCCTGTGGAACATCGCCGCCTCCCCTCCCAACAAACGCAAAATGCTTATTATGTTCGCTCCTTCGCCGTGCCGCGGCCCATGACATTTATCAATCCCGACGCCCGGCTTGCCGGGATGCGGCATGGCGGGCATCATGCGCGCCTTGGTGCAATGGCGAAATGGCGGAACGGACATGACCGGAACACAGGGCTGCGCGGTCGGGCGACCGATGCAGGGGGTGCGGGTCCTCGACGCCGCCACGTTCATCGCCGGACCCTACGCCGGGGCCATCCTGGCCGAGTTCGGGGCCGAGGTGATCAAGGTCGAACAGCCGGGCGGCGGCGACCCCATGCGCCGCTTCGGCACGGCCACTCCTCGCGGCGACACGTTGGCGTGGCTGTCGGAGGCCCGCAACAAGCGGTCCGTCACCCTGGATTTGCGGGCGCCCGACGGGGCCGCCCTGTTCACCCGTCTGGCCGCCCAGGCCGACGTGGTGATCGAAAACTTCCGCCCCGGAACCATGGAGAAATGGGGCCTGGGCTGGGACGCCCTCAGCGCCGTCAACCCGCGCCTGGTCATGCTGCGGGTGTCGGGCTACGGCCAGACCGGGCCGTACCGCGACCGGCCGGGCTTTGCGCGCATCGCCCATGCGGTCGGCGGGTTGTCCTACCTGGCCGGAATGCCCGGCGAGACGCCGGTAACGCCGGGCTCCACATCGCTCGGCGACTACATGAGCGGGCTGTACGGCGCCATCGGCATCCTGATCGCGCTGCGCCACCGGGACGCCACCGGGCAGGGGCAGTTCATCGACATCGGGCTGTATGAGAGCGTGTTCCGGGTGCTCGACGAACTGGCCCCGCGCTATGCCCATGAAGGCACGGTGCGGCAACGCGAGGGGGCGGGCACCCTCAACGCCTGCCCGCACGGCCACTTCGCCTGCGCCGACGACGCGTGGGTGGCCATCGCCTGCACCAACGACAAGATGTTCGCCCGCCTGTGCAAAGCCATGGAGCGCCCGGATCTGGCCGCCCGCTTCGGCGCCGTGGCCGACCGCCTGCGCGACCGCATGATCGTCGACGGCGAGGTCACCGCCTGGACCCGCAGCCATGCGCGGGCCGAGGTCATGGCCCGCTGCCTGGTGCACGAGGTGCCGGCCGGCCCCATCAACTCCATCGCCGACATCTTCGAGGACCCGCACTTCGCGGCCCGCGAAAACATCCTGCGGGTGGCCGACGCGCTGCTCGGCGAGGTGGCCATTCCCAACGTCGTCCCCCGCCTGTCGGCCACCCCCGGGCACGTCGACACCCTCGGCCCGGCTTTGGGGGAGGGCAACGCCGACATCTACGGCACCCTGCTCGGCCTGTCGGCGGAGGAGTTGGCGGCCCTGAGCGCGCGCGGGATTATTTAAGGGTCATCACAGATCTCCGGGGTGGCGTACTGCCGTTTTGAACCACAGAGACACAGAGGCACAGAGGTTGCGGGGCCATGGAATGACTCGGTTCCCAATCCCGCGCGAAGCGCAGACAAATGCCTGCGGCAGGCGCGGAAATGGGCCGCCCAATCAGCACAGAAATCTCTGTGTCTCTGTGCCTCTGTGGTTCCTCCATACGGACGCGGTTCTTTCCCCGCTAATCGTGATGAGCCATATTTATTGCGCGGTGCCGCAGGGGAAGCGCAGGCGCCAGACCAGCGCGTCGGGCTCGTGGCGGAACGTGCAGTCGCCGTTCAGGTCGTACTGGAGCAGGCGGTCGACCAGGGTCAGCCCGACGCAGGGCTCGATACGGGCGGCAGGGACGGACGGCCCGCGCTCCTCCCAGATCAGCAGGATCCCGTCCTCGTCTGGCGTCGAAGGTTGGGGTGGCGCCTCCCAACTCACCCGCACGGCGCCGCCGGGGGAGGCCAGTGCTCCGTGCCGGGTGGCGTTGCTGGCCAGCTCGTTGAGGACGAGGGACATGGTCAGGTGCTGCTTGGGCGACAGCCGCAGGTTTTCGCCCTCCACCGCCACGGCGCAGCCGGTGTGCCGGAGGGGGGCCAGGATGGCGGTCACCAGATCGTGCAGCGGCACGGTCTTCCACTCGTGCTGGGCCAGCAGGGTGTGCGCGGTGCCAAGGGCGCCGATGCGGTTCAGGAACGTCTCGCGGAACTGCCCGAAGGAGGTCGGCTTCCTGGTCGACTGGTAGGCCAGGGCCTGGACCACCGCCAGCGTGTTCTTGACCCGATGCGCGATCTCGGAGACCAGCTTGCGCTGGTGTTCCGCGGCAGCGCGCGCCTCGTCGCGGGACGTCCTGAGGTTCTGCCGCGCGATGGCCAGGGCGCTGACGTCGGCCATCATCTGCAGGATGGTCAGCTGACGCGCGGTCGCCTGGTGCGGCTGCTGCCAGTACGCGCCGACCGCGGCCACGGGGGTCTCGGTCCCAACCGGAACCATGGCCAGGCTGCGCACGAAAGTCTGGCGGTAGGCCTCCTGGGGGATGCGCGCATCGACGCGGATGTCTTCGATGACCGCCGGCAACTGGTGGGCCATGCACCACCCGGAAATGCAGTCCGCCAACGGAAAACGCCGGCCCTTCCACAGCGGGGTGATTGCACTCTCGTCGGCGTAATAGCACTGGTCGCCATCGCGCAGGACGAAGGTGACGCCATCCGCTCCGAGCAGCGAGCGCACGGCCGTGGTGACTGCGGCGGTGACGGCCGAGAGGGTGTCTGCTGCGGCAAGTTCCTGTATGACCGTGGTGACGACGGAGAAATCCGCCGCCGAGAGTCCGGAGTCTGGCGCTTCGGTGAGGGTACCGCGAGTTCCTGCCGAAAGCTTGTCCTGCACCGTTCTGGGGTCTCCCGCCACTTGTTAGGAATGACCTCCGTAGGTAACCCGCGTGGCAGCCGGGCGCAACGCCCCGCGGCCATACGTGTCCTTATGAGCCCCGCCTAGGTCCCATGGTCCGGCACCACTACCTGCCTCAGGCGTGTTCGACGGCGCGCTGCAGGTCGATGCGGCGGCGCACCACGTCCTCGCCTGCACCCAGGCCCGACAGCACGCGGGCGGCCAGTTGCAGGCTGGCCTCGATGGTTTCGGGCACGGCCTCGGTGGCGCCGGCCTTGTTCAGGCGATGGGCATGGGCGCCGTCGCGGGCGCGGGCGTAGACCGGGACGTGCGGCCACGTCTTGCGGATTTCCAGCACCATCTTTTCGGCCGCCGCCGGGGCATCCATGGTGATGACCACGGCCTGGGCCTGTGCGATGTGGGCGCGGTTGAGCATTTCCAGGCGCGCGGCATCGCCGTAGAACACCGGCTGGCGGCGCTGCCGGGCCTCGGCGACCGAGATCGGGTCGGTGTCCAGGGCCAGATAGGGTATGGCCTCGGCCTCAAGAGTGCGGGCCAGGGTCTGCCCGACCCGTCCGAAGCCGGCGACGATGACGTGCCCCTCAAGCTGCCCGATGGCCGCGAACGACCCTTCATTGGCCTGGGTAGTGGCCCGATTTTCCATTCCTGTTGCCAAGCGATGGGCAGCCGAGGCGACGAAGGGCGTGATGACCATGGTCAGGCCGGCGACGATCAACATGAATTGCCCGACGTCGGGCTGCAGGATGCCCAGGCTCATGGCAAGACCAACCACGATAAAGGCGAACTCCCCGCCCTGGCCGAGCAGCAGCCCGGCCTCGACCGAAGTGTGGCGCGGCAACCCGAAGGCCGTGCACAGCAGCGCCGTGACCAGAGATTTCAGCAGGAACAGCCCGATGACCGACATGCTGATCCAGAAGGGTTCCTCCATCACCACGCGGTAGTCGATGCCCATGCCCACCGACATGAAGAACAGGCCAAGCATCAGGCCCTTGAACGGTTCGATGTCGACTTCGATCTCGTGGCGGTATTCGGTTTCCGACAGCAGCAGCCCGGCCAGGAACGCTCCCAAAGCCATGGACAGTCCGGCGGCGCCCGTGATGGCGGAGATGCCGATCACGGTCAGCAGGATCGCCGCCATGAACATTTCCGGGCTGTGGGTCTGGGCGACCAGCCGCAGCATCGGCCGCAGCACCAGTCGCCCGGCGGCGTAGATCAGCACGATGGCGAGGATGGCCTTGCCGAGCGCGAACAGAAGGTCGAGGCCGACGTTGCCTCCGGCCTTGGCGCCCAGCACGCCGACGATGAACAGGATGGGCACCACCGCGAGATCCTGCATCAGCAGGATGGAAAAGCTTGACCGGCCGAGCGGCGTGCCCAGGCGGCGGTTCTCCATCAGCAACTGCATCACGATGGCGGTGGACGACAGGGCCAGGCACGCCCCCAGGACGATGGACGCCGGAATGGAGTTGCCGAACTCCCAGGCCACGAAGGCGATGATGCTGCCGGTTATCAGGATCTGCAGCGAGCCCAGGCCGAACACCATGCGCCGCATCGCCCACAGGCGTTCGAGCGACAGTTCCAGGCCGATCATGAACAGCAGGAAGATGACGCCCAGTTCGGCGAGCGTCTGCACGCCCTTGAGGTCCGAGATCACCGCGTAGGACAGCCACGGCACGTCGTCGGCCAGCAGGCCCAGCCCGAACGGGCCGATGATCGCGCCGATGATAAGATAGCCGAGCACCGGGCTGACCCGCAGACGGTGGAACACGGGCACGATGACACCGGCGGCGATCAGGAAAATGACGCCTTCGCGCAGGTAAGGGATCGTAGCGTGTTCTTCCACCGGGGTCCTCGCAGGCTGGTGTGACAGGCGCCTTCAGGCTTCGCAAAGCGGGCAAAGGGGGCAAACGGGCACCGAAGATGCCTGGAAGCGGCCCGCACCACAAGAAAACATGCACAACAGCCAGGAGGGCGGGCAGGTCCAAAGGGATAGGGCCTATGACCACAGGCTAGTTACGGCGCAGGAGGTCCAGGCGTACCATCGTCTTGTTCAACCAGCGGATCATAAAGAAAATCCGTCGTCGACAATAGCACCGGGAGAGCATCATGCGAGATTTGCGGCGCGATAGTGATTCCGGAACAGCCACATCCGTGATCGCCTTGGCGGTCCTGGGGATGGCCGCTGCGACCCTGTTGTCGGCGGTCCTGTTCTGCGCCTGCGCGTTTCATCTGGAGGCCTGGGGGCCGGCCCACCTGTTGCTGGGCACGGGCGTCGGGCTGGTCGGGGTGCTGGTCGGCGGCGTGGCGACCCTGGGTGGCCTGCTGCGCCTTCTGGCCGAGCAGGCCGAGGGCGATGACGAACCGCAGTACGTCCCCCGCCTGTTCAGGGATGCGCTAGGCCCTGCAATCCCAGAAACGCCGGATACGGGTGTGTGACGGCCAGGGTCGGAACGCCCGACAGATAGTCCCGGAAACGCCCCTTGGCCTCGAACTGTGCGCGGAACCGGCTGGCCCTCATGGGGTCCAGGATGCGCGGCACGATGCCGCCCAGGATATAGACTCCCCCCAACGCGCCGGTGGTCAGGGCCAGGTTGCCGGCCAGGCTGCCCAGGAATCCGAAGAACAGGTCGAGGGCCTCAACGGCCTGGGGATCGGTTCCCGCGATGGCGGCGCCGCTGACCTCTGCCGGGGTCAACGGAGGGCCGTTTCGGCCGGCGAGGCGGCACAGCGTGGCGTGCAGCAGGGCCAGTCCCGGCCCGGACACCGCGCGTTCGCCCGATACATGCGGGTCGCCGGTCGGGGCCAGGGTGTCGCGCAATGCGGCCAGCACCTCGGCTTCGCGTTCCGTGGTGGCGGGCAGGGTGACGTGGCCGCCCTCGGTGGCGACCGGCAGCCAGCCCTCGCCCCGGGGAACCAGCAGCGCCACGCCGAGCCCGGTGCCGGGCCCGATGGCGGCAATCGGAAAACCGTCCCGCGGGGCGCCTTTGCCGATCTGCACGCGGTCGGCCGGCGCCAGCAGCGGGCAGGCCAGCGCATTGGCGACGAAGTCGTTGACCACGCTCAGGCGGTCCAGGCCGAGCGCCTTCCGTGTCCCGTCGACCGAGAAGCGCCACGGGTTGTTGGTCAGGGTGATGGTGTCGCCCAGAACCGGGCAGGCCACGCAGAACGCCCCGAAAACCGGTGCCCCAAAACTGGCTGTCTTGGTCGGCTGCACGGCGGCGAGGTAGGCCCGCGCCGCCTCGGTCGGGCCGGCGAAGTCGGCGCAGCGGAAATCCTGCTCGTCGCGCCACTCGCCGTGGCGGTCGGTCAAGGCGAAGCGGACGTTGGTCCCGCCGATGTCGGCGATGAGTCCCAGCGGCGCGGGCGTTCCGAAGTACACGGGCGCGGGGGTCATTCCTGGACCGGCTCCGCACGCAGGGCGGCCAGGTAGTTCTCCCGCCACTTGTCGATGGAATTCTCGCGGATGATGCGCATCATCGACTCCCAGCGCTCCTGGCGTTCCTCGATACTCATGGTCAGGGCGCGGTTCATCGCGTCGGCCACGCCCGAACGGTCATAAGGATTGACCAGCAGCGCGCCGTCAAGCTCCCGCGCGGCCCCGGCGAACCGCGACAGCAGCAGAACGCCCGGCTGGTGGGGGTTCTGGGCGGCGACATATTCCTTGGCAACCAGGTTCATGCCGTCGCGCAACGGCGTCACCACGCCGACCCCGCAGCAGCGGAAGAAGCCCATCAGCACGTCGCGCGGGAAGCCCTTGTTGAGGTAGTGGATGGGCACCCAGCCGAGGTCCGAGTAGTTCGCATTGATGCGTCCGGCCTCGCGCTCCAGTTCGTCGCGGATGACCTGGTACTCGGGCACCTCGGCCCGCGATGGCGGGGCGATCTGCATCAGCACCACCTTGTTGTGGTGCTGGGGATGCCCCTCCAGAAACCGCTCGAAGGCGCGGAAGCGGTCGGGGATGCCCTTGGAATAGTCCAGGCGGTCCACCCCGATCATGAACACCCGGTCGTGCATGGCCTTCTGGAAGGCGCGCACATCGGGGTGCTGCATGCCGTGGGCCGACAGGCGGGCCAGCACATCGGCCTCGACGCTGATCGGGAAGACCTCGACCCGGACCGTGCGGTTGTAGGCCCGCAGACGGTTGTGCTCGATCATCTCGCCGTCGGCCTCGTGCACCACGTAATCGATGAAGGCGCGCAGGTCGTTGGGGGTCTGGAACCCGATCAGGTCATAGGAACACAGCGACCGGGCCAGGCGCTCGTGGCTGGCCAGGGTGAGGAAGATCTCCATGGCCGGAAACGGCGTGTGCAGGAAAAAGCCGATGCGGTTCTTGACGCCCAGGCGGCGCAGCTCGCTGGCAAACGGCACCAGGTGGTAGTCATGGACCCAGATGTCGTCATCGGGCTGCAGCAGGGGCACCAGGCTTTCGGCAAAGGCCGTGTTGACCCGCAGGTATCCGGCATAGTCCTGGCGGTTGAAGTCGGCCAGGTCGATGCGATAGTGGAACAGCGGCCACAGCGTGCGGTTGGCGAACCCGTTGTAGTATTCGCCGTGATCCTTTTCCGACAGGTCGAGCGTGGCGTAGGTCACCGGCCCTTCCTGCTGCAAGGTGGGCTGCTCGGGCGTTTCCTCGCCGACCTGGCCGCTCCAGCCGAACCACAGGCCGCCGTTTTGTTGCAAGGCATCGCGTAGCGCCATCGCAAGGCCGCCGGTGTTGGCGGCCTGTTCGTTGGGAACCGCCACGCGGTTCGATACCACCACCAGTCGCGCCACGGTCGTCTCCTCGGTTATGGGGCTGCATCAAAAACGTTTGGGCGGGCCTGAGTGCTGCCTCGGGCTCAGGCCGCGGCCTCTTCGGCCAGGGTGAAGGACCGGCGTTCGCCGGGTTGCAGGGTGTGCTGCACTCCGCGCACCACGACCGGCACCGGATGCGGCCAGCCTGGATGCGCCCGCAGGGTCAGTTCCCCGCCGGTCAGGATGAGGTCGATCCAGTGGGTTTTCCAGCGCAGTTTCAGTTTCATGCTGCGCAGACGGTCGGTCATCACCGGGTCGAAGTGCAGGGCGTCGTCGCGCACCTCCAGCCCCGTGAAGCAGCGCTGCACCAGATCGACGGTGCCAGCCATGGCGCCGAGGTGGATGCCTTCGGCGGTGGTGCCGCCCTGGATGTCCGACACGTCCGACCGCAGCGCGGTCAGGAACAGGTCCCAGGCCTTGTCCGGGTGCGACCGCGCCATCACCCACGAATGCACCAGATAGCTCAGGGTCGAGCCATGGGACGTGCGCTGCAGGTAATAGTCGATGTTGCGCTGCCACATCTCGGGCGTGAACGTATAGCCCAGGCGGTTCAGCATCTCCGACAGGCGGGGCTGGCTGAACAGGTAGAACAGCATCAGCGCGTCGGCCTGCTTGGACAGCTTGTAGTCGTTGGCGTGGGCGCCCTCGGCCTCAAGGATGCGGTCCAGGCGCTGGATGTCGCCGTAGCGTTCTCGGTAGGCGGCCCAATCGAACTCCTTGAGGGTGCCATAGCCTTCGAACTGGCTGATGATGCCCTCGGTGCCGTCCTGGTCGGCGTGGAACGGCACGAACATGCGCTGCGCCATGTCGCGCCAGCGGGCCAGTTCGGCGTCGTCAAGGCCGAGGCGGGCGATGATCTCCGCCCGGTGGTCGGCGTCCAGTGCGGCCAGAACCGCGTCCGTTGTCTGCATCAGCCAAGCGACCAGGACATTGGTATAGGCATTGTTGTCGATGCCCGGTTCGGTCGAGCCCGGATAGGCGTCGTGGTACTCGTCCGGCCCCATCACCTGACGGATGACGTAGCGCTGCCGGGCCTCGTCGAACTCGGCCAGCGAGGAAAAGAACCGCGCGATTTCCAGCATCAGGTCGGCGCCGCGCAGTTCCAGGAACGTCCGCTCCCCGGTCGCCTGGAAGTATTGCCAGGCGTTGTAGGCGATGGCCAGGGACACATGCCGCTGAACCCAGGTGTTGTCCGGAAGCCACCTGCCGGAGCGCGGGTTGAGGTGCATGACCTGGCTTTCCTCGCGGCCGTCCGACCCCGATTGCCACGGGAACATGGCGCCCCGGAACCCGGCGTCGGCGGCGGCCAGACGCGCCTTGGGCAGGCGGGTGTGGCGATAGCGCAGCATGGCCCGCGAGATGGCCGGCAGGCGGAAGTTCAGGAACGGCAGGATGAACAGCTCGTCCCAGAACACATGCCCGCGATAAGCCTCGCCGTGCCAGCCGCGCGCCGGCACGCCGACGTCCAGGTCGATGGTGTTGGGCGACAGGGTCTGCAGCAGGTGGAAGATGTGCAGCCGCAGGATCATCTGCGATTCGATGTCGCTGTCGATGACGATGTCGCAACGCGCCCACAGCCGGGCCCATGCGGCGGTGTGGTGCTCCGCCAGGATGGCGAAGGACGGTGCGGCGTCGGCGGCCTCCACGGCGGCCAGGCCGGGTTCAGATATGGCGCGGTCCTTGGAGGTGTACAGCGCGACGACCTTTTCCACCCGCACCGCCTGCCCGCGTTGTGCCGCGATGCGGAAGGTCTGGAACACCGCGCCGGGCGCCGCCCCGGTGCGCGGCGGCGCGTCCAGCGGCGTGTGGTCGCGATAGGCCAGGGTGCGCGCGGCCTGGGCGATGCGCAGCCGCGACTGGTTGAACTCGGTGACCAGCAGGCACAACTCGGCCCCGCTGCGCGGCCCGGTGCGCGGGCAGGCCTCCAGGATGTTGAGGTGGGAGCTTGCCAGGTCGCGGTAGCGCGCCACCCCGCCGTTGATGACGCGGCCGTCCAGGGTGGTGTCGATCTCGATGGTGCCGTCCCAGTCCTCGGGCGTGACCTCCAGTTCCTGGGCGGCGAGGTGCATGTCGTCCATGTGGACCAGGCGGCGGATGCCCAGCCTAGTGGTCCGGTCGTGGCGGTCGCGAAAGCGGATGTCCCACGACAGGATGCCGGTCTTGAGGTTCAGTTGCTGGCAGAAGTCCAGGACGTCCACCCCGCCGAGCGTGAACCACTCGGCGCGTGTTTCCCCCTCGGACAGGATGCGGAAGCGCAGGCGCAGCCAGTTGGGCAGGTTGACCAGATCCTCGTTCACGATGTCGCGGCCGGCCACTGGCGTGGTCAGGCGGTTGTAGCCGCCGGCCAGATAGGTGCCGGGATAGTTGACCTCGTCCGCCTCGGCATGGGCGAAGGCGCCGCGCGTGCAGAAATAGCCGTTGCCCAGCGTGCACAAGGCCTCGCGCAGGCCCTGCCGGGCGGGGTCGAAGCTGGTGTAGGTGAGGGTCCAGTCGGGGGATGACATGCGGCTGTGTCCTCCTTGCGTTCTATGGGGTCAGTTTGCGCAGCAGGGCGATCAACTGGTCGGGATCGGCCACCCGGTACGGCGCGGCGGTCTCGCGGCCGGCTTCTTCGTCATCGGCCACGACCACGCAAACCCCGCGCTTGTGCAGGGCCCGGAAGGCATCCTCGTCGGTCACGTCATCGCCGAAGAACATCGGCACATGGTCCGCATCGTCCAGCCCCAGCGCGTCGAGCAGGAACAGAACGCACTTGCCCTTGTCCCAGTCGATGTCGGGCTGCAACTCGAACACCTTCTTGCCGGGCTTTTCCTTGATCCCGGCGGTGTTGGCGAGGATGGCGTCGAGGGCGGCGCGGAAGGCGGTGTAATCGGCCTCGGCCACCTGCCGGTAATGGGCGGCGATGGAGAACTTCTTGCGCTCGATCAGGGCGCCCGGAATGGGATCCAGACGCTCGTGCAACTGCGCCTCGACCCCATCGAGCAGGGCGGTGAAGTCGCCCGCGCCGTGGTCCAGCGGACCCTGTCCGGGGACCGTCACGTCAAAGCCATGGCTGCCGGCATAGATCAGGCTGTCCAGCCCGACCAGACGTTCCACGTCGGCCCGGTCGCGGCCGGAAATCACCGCCACCGGCAGGGCGCGGGCCAGTGTGTCGACCACCGCGCGGGCCTCGTCGGTCAGCACGGCGAGTTCCGGTCGCTCCACGATGGGGGTCAGGGTGCCGTCGTAGTCCAGGAACAGCACCGGCGTGCGCCCGGCCAGCCGATCGCGCAGGGCGTCGAAGGAGTCCAGGGCGGAGGGGGTCTTGAGGACCGGATGAAGGGGGGCGGAGTGCTCAGCCACAGCGAATATCTCCCAGGTCGTTGACCACGATGTCGGCGCCGGCGTCGAGCAGGGCCTCGCGGCCGGCCCCTCGATCGATCCCGATGACCAGCCGGAATGCGCCGGCGTGTCCTGAGTGAACGCCGGCCAGGGCGTCCTCGACCACGCATGCCTGATCCGGCCGGGCGCCGACCAGGGCGGCGGCATGGAGGAAGGTGTCGGGGGCGGGCTTGCCGGGCAGGCCGGCGGCGGCGGCCACCTTGCCGTCGACCACGGCGTCGAACAGCCCGGTGAGCCCGGCGCTGTCGAGCACCATGCCGGCATTCTTCGACGAAGAGTTCAGGGCGATCTTCAGGCCGCGGCCCCGCCAGTGCTCGATGAAGCGGACGGCGCCGGGAAAGACCTCCACGCCGTCCTCGGCCAGGGCGCGGGTGAACTCCACGTTCTTGCGGTTGCCCAGGCCGTTGACCGTTTCAGCGTCCGGCGGATCGTCGGGGCGGCCCGGCGGCAGGGTGATCCCGCGCGAGGCCAGGAACGTGGTCACGCCATCCTGGCGGGGCAGGCCATCGACGTGGGCCGCGTAATCGGCATCGATGTCAAAGGGAACGAAGGGGGCGCCGGTGCGGTCGGCCACCGCGCGCAGATGGGCGTCGAACAGGTGCTTCCAGGCGCGGGCGTGCAGGCGGGCGGTGCGCGTGACGACCCCGTCGAGGTCGAGCACCACGGCGATAATGCCCATGCCGATCAGGTCAAGGGGCAGGGTGGGGTCCGTCGTTGGTGCCGTCGGTCCGTCCGTGCTCATCCCCTTAAGGTAGCAGACGGGTCCCGTGGCGTTAACCCTAAAACGTCCAGAAGCGACGAGGCGACCTCAGGACGCGTCGGCCTTGGCGCGGCGATAGGCGGCCAGGCGCTCGGCCCGCCAGGCTTCGGCGAAGGCGCGGGCGGCGGCCTGCTGGCGGGAGGTTTCCTCCAGGCGGGCGGCGCGTTCGGCGGCCTGCTCGGCGCGGGCCTGGGCGAGTTCCTGGCCCAGCGTCGCGGTGCGCGCGGGGGGGTCCGACGGCCTGAGGGAGGCCGTGGTCGTCTCGCCCGGCGGCCGTCCGCTGGCGGCCAGATCCGTCCACTCCTCGCGCAGCTTGGCGCGGTAGCGGTTGGCGTGCTCCGGCGTGGCCGAATGGTAGCGTACGGCAGCGGCGTTCCACGACCCGGTTTCGGTCTTGAGATTGGTCAGGAACTCGATGGCATAGGCGACGTTGGCGGCAGGGTCGAAGGCGGTCTCCAGGTTGGGAAAGGCCTTGCCGTGGTAGAACAGGTTGATCTGCATGCAGCCGACGTCGATGCTGCGCACGCCCTTGGCCTGCAGGCGGCGGACCTCGGCAACGGCGGCGGCCTTGGTGGGGAATATTTTGCCCTCTCCGGCGGCGTTGATGGTCCACGGCCAGGCAACTTTTTCCTGCCTGCCGCCGTCCCAGCGCCCGCTTTCGACATGCGACAGGGCGGTCAGCATGTGGGCCGGCATCCCCGCAAGGCGCCCCTGGCGCTCGGTCTGCGCCCGGCACAATCCGCCGTCCACCCCCAGATCCTGGGCCGGAGCGGCATGTCCGGGCGCCGCCGACAGCGCGACGGCAGCCACGACCAGGGCTCCCACAAGGGCGGCTTTCCGCAGGCCATCCCGCATCAGACTCTCCGCATCACAGGGTCGAAAGACGTATCTGTCGCAGAAAGATTAGCAATCTGTGTGCCAGTTCTTGAATATACAGAAATCCTTCGGCGTGATGGCGCGGGGATGGTTTCGTAGCTTTTTGATTTTCAACGAAAAACGGAAGCTATGCGTTTTTGGAATGTATAATATATAAGCCCGCCTAAAAATTAGGCTTGCGGCTGTCGCTGAAACTTCATATTTTTGCAGTGCAGCAAATGAGGCGCTGTGAAGCGATCAGATGCTGCATTCTTGGACGTTTCCTCCCTAAACTTGGGCCGCGCAACAGCGCGGCTCTTTTTTTGTGCCGCCGGGCTTTGAGGGGCGTCCAGGCCGCGCCGGGCGGCCTTACATCGATCTGAACCGACGCGCCTGGGCGCGCGAGATCGGCACGCGGACGCCGTCCGGGCGCCGGAGTTCGGCGCTCAGGGTGGACAGGCCGCTGGAGGTGATGGTGCTGATGTGCCTCACGTTGACCAGATAGGAGCGGTGGACACGCCAGAAGACGTTGGGGTCAAGGTTGGCCTCCAGGTCCTTCAGGGGGGTTCGGATGAGGAACTCGTGCGTGGTCGTCCAAACCGAGGTGTACTTGTCCCGCGCCTGGAAATAGCAGATGTCCTCCACCGGGATGAGGCGCAGCGCGGCGCCCTGCTGTGCCCGTACCCATTTCATCGGGCCGCCGCCCGCCCCGCGCCCCCAATTGGACAGGGTTTCCATGGTGGCGGTGAAATCGGGCGCCACGGGAGCGGAAAGCCTGTCCTTCAGGCGCGCGACGGTGCGTCGCAGCCGCTCCGGCGCCACCGGCTTGAGGAGGTAGTCCACGGCGGCGCGCTCGAAGGCATCCACGGCAAATTGCTCGAACGCCGTGACGAACACCACCAGGCACGGCCGTTCCATGGCCGCAGCGACTTGCAGGCCGTCGCGGCCGGGCATTCGGATATCGAGGAAGGCGATGTCCACCGGCGTGGTCCGCAGGGCCTCCAGGGCGGCATCACCGTCCGGGGCGACGGCCACCACCTCCAGTTCCGGCCAAGCCTCGGCGAGGCGGCGGCGCAGGGCGTTGGCGGCGTGGGCCTCGTCCTCGGCGATCAGGGCGCGGACCGGGGCGGTCATGCCGGGATCTCCAGCGTCGCCACCGTGCCGCCCTCCGGCCGGGTGTCGAGGCGCAGATCGGCCGCGGCGCCGTGGAGCGACCGCAGGCGGTCCCGGATGTTCTCCAGCCCGAAGCCCCCGGCCGGGCCGGCGGAAAACAGCCCCATGCCGGTGTCGGAAACGGTGATGCGCAGCTGGTCGCCGTCGAGGCGCGCGTCCACGGAAACCGATACCGGTCCCGGCTTGGGCTCGACCCCATGCTTGACGGCGTTCTCGACCAAGGGCTGAAGCAGCATCATGGGAAACACCCGGTCGTCCAGGGCCTCTGGGCTGGCGACCCGCCACGTCAGGCGCGGCCCGATGCGGATGGCGCAGATCTCCAGGTAGGCCCGCACCAGCGCCAGTTCGTCGCCCAGCGTTCCCTCTCCGGCGGCCCGGCTCTTTGACAAGGTGGCCCGCAGGGTGACCACCAGCCTGTCCAGGAGGGTGCGCGCCTGCGCGGCGTCGGTGTCGATCAGGTCGGACAGCGTGGCCAGGGTGTTGAACAGGAAATGCGGCTCGATCTGCGCCTGCAGCATGCGCAGGCGGGCCTCCAGCTCGGCCCGCTCGGCCTCCCGCAGGTCGCGGGCCAAGGTGTCCCGGCGCCGGTTGAGAACGAAGACCGCCGTCAGGATGGACCCGAACAGCAGACACGTCACGACGACCTTGACGACAATTCCCCAGGCCTGGGCGGCGTCGGCCGGGGCGAAGAGCGCCAGGGCGACGCCGACGCTGGGGACGGTCCCGGCACCAATGGCCACGGCAAAGGCGGCGACGCGCCGGGCCGTGGACCACGCTCTGCCGATATGGTGGGCGATCTCCGCCGCCGCGCAGATGAACACCCCGGCGCAGGCGGACAGGGCGATGTTGGCCCATGGCGGCCCGCCCACGCCGATCAGGCTGACGAACATGCCGATGACAACGCCGGCGGCCGCGGATACCACGAGGGTAAGGGCCGGAGTCACGGAAAGACGTCCTCCGTGAAGCCGCGCACCGTGAAGAGGCTGCGGGGGCGCCGGTCGTCGGCGACCTCCCTGGTCTGCATCACGGTCACCCGGCCGGTCGCCGCGTCATCCTGAAAAACCACCGCCCCCACGATGTCCCCCTGCGCCGTTGCCTGCGGTTCCGTGAACCAGCCGGTCTTCAGGCGCTTGCCGCTGGTCAGGAAATAGTCGGCGCGAACGGGCGCCAAGTCCACCGCGCTGATCCACACGTCGAGGCGGGGATAGGTCGCCGTGGCGGTCAATGCCTCCAGATGCAGGACGCGCACGGGATGGTCGGCCAGCGCCCGGAAGCGCTCCCCGACCGCCTCGGCGGCAGCCTCCAGGGACGGCCGGTCCAGCGCCGCCGCGTCTTCCATGGCGGCGACGCGGTACGACCCGTCCCAGTGCAGCCGCCCGACGTCGCCGGTATTGGCCTGCCCCAGCAGCCGTTGCAGGGGGGTAATGCGGAGGGGCCGAGCGCTGGTCGGGATGTGCAGCCACACCGCGTCGTCGGTCATCAGCACGCGGCGGCCCCTCTCGGCGGGCGACAGCATCTGGACCACGGACTCCGAGGCGTCGTTCAGGAACACCCGGTAGCCATGCTCCCCCGACCGCCGGCCCGAGGGCACCTCCACCTCCAGGACATCCACCATCACCCGGACGTCCTTGCGCGGCATCCGGTAGGCGTCCACCCGCGCCAGCAGATCGGGAGGCGGTTCGGCGGCGAGATTTGGACGGGGCAACAGAAGCGCCAGGACAAGAAGGAAGAACGGACGCATGGCGAACTCCTCAGCTACGACGCAAGGCGTCGACGATACGCAGGCGTCCGAGGCGCGCCGTGGGCGCCCAGGCGGCACCGGCACCGGCCACGACCATGGCCGCGAAGACCCCGGCGTAGGCCGTCGCGTCAACCAGGATGATCAGCGGATAAGGCATGGTCCGGCCCGGTGGCGGCGGCATCTCGATGCCGGCGAGGTTGATGCCCAGGGACAGCGCGGCGGCCCCGGCCAGCCCCACGGCTCCGGCGAGGGCGCCGATCATGGCCCCCTCGATGGCGAAGGTGATGCGGATCCGGGTCCGGCCGATTCCCAGGGCGAGCATGGTGCCCATCTCCTGGATCCTCTCGGTGACGGCCATCAGCATGGTGTTGGTGGCCGATAACGCGACGACCAGGAGGATGATCGCCCCCAGGACCGTGAAGATGTTGCCGTACAGCGTCACCACCTGCCCGTAGAAGGGCGCCAGCTCCCGCCATGTGCGTACCCGATGGGCCGGGAAGGCCTCGCCCAGCCACCCCGCCACCGACGCGACGGCGCCGTCCTGCCGCAGCACCACGACCAGGCGCGAGGCGCCCTGCGTGTTCATCAGGACCTGCGCGGCCGACAGCCGGATCATGACCTGGCGGGCGTCCAGGTCCGGAATGCCGGTGGTGAACGTGCCCGCCACCGTGGCGTCGATGGCGTTGAGCACCCCGTCAACCGTGGTCGTCAACAGGGTGACGGTGTCGCCGGGACCGACGTCAAGCTTGGCGGCGAGCCCGACCCCAAGCACGGCGTGGAAGCCGTCCGGCCCGTCCTCCAGCGGCAGGCCGGTTCCCTCCACCGCAGGAGCGAAGCCGGAGGACAGGCGGCTTTCCTTGATCGGCTCCACGCCGCTGCCCACGGCCGCCACGGTCACGGCGCCGGTCGATACCAGCCCCTCGAACACCAGCCGCCGCAGGGTGAAGCGCACCTCCGGATGCCCTCCGGCGGCGTGCTCCAGGGCCACCAGATCATCGGGCGCGACAATCCCCGCGCCGTCTCCGACCTGCAGGTGGCCCAGGCCGCCGCGTATGGTGCTTTCCCGCAGGCCCTGGAAGCTCGCCAGGATGAAACCGATGGCCATCAGCAGGGCCAGCGCCCCCACGGCCATCACCGATACGGCCAGAAGGCTGCGCCGGCTGTTGCGCCAGACGTTGCGCCAACTCAGGGCGAGCCACTTCATGCCGCCACCTTCTGGTTCACCAGGACACCATCCTCAAGATCGATGCGGCGGTCGGCGTAGCCCATGACGCGGGCGTCGTGGGTGGAGAAGACGAAGGTCGTCCCCAGCGCCGCATTAAGGGAGCGCATCAGCGCGAGGATGTCCTCTGCGGTGCGGCCATCGAGGTTGGCCGTCGGTTCGTCGGCGAACACCACCGCCGGCCCGCCGACCAGGGCGCGGGCCACCGCCACCCGTTGCTGCTGGCCGCCCGACAGGGCCGCCGGGCGGTGGTGGGCGCGGTCCGCCAGCCCCACCCGGTCCAGCATGTCCGTGGCCAGACGGCGGCGCTCGGCAGTCGGCAGGCGGCGCGGCCACAACGGCATCTCCACGTTCTCCAGGGCCGACAGGACCGGAATGAGGTTGAACGACTGGAAGACGAAGCCGACATCCGCGCCCAGGCGGCCGCAGCCCGGCCGTCCGGCGAAGAAGACCTCGCCCGCGTCCGGCGCGTCCAGGCCGGCCAGGATGTGCAACAGCGTGGACTTCCCGCTGCCCGAGGGGCCGCACAGGGCGATGAAGGCCCCGGCCTCGATGTCCAGGGAGACGTCGCGCAACGCCGCCACCGGCCGGTCGCCGAGGCGAAAGGTCCTGGTCAGCCCCCGCGCGCTGATGGCGGCGGCCATCTCAGCGCTCCTCGGTCCACAGGGCATCGGCGATCGCCGTGTCCTCGGCGCGGGCCAGGGTCAGCAGGGCGTCAGCTTCGCTGGCATCGCGGGCGGCCGCGAAGACCGCCAGCCAGGCGTAGACCTTGGCCTTGGTCCCGGCTGGAACGGCCTCGAAGGCGGGGAGTTTGCGGGCCTGGGCCAGATCGCGCTCGGCCATGCGGCGGCGCCCTAAGGCGCTGGGGACGGCGGCGTTGGTCAGGCCGCTGACCATCAGGATGTCCAGGCGCCCGTCGTGCCCGGCGGTGACCTCCGCCTGATCGAGGTGCTCCACCGCGTCGTCGAGCAGTTCGAGCCCCTGATTGACCTTGGTCAGCTTGGTGAACGGAAAGAAGGCGTCGCGGGCGATCATCGTCTTGACGCTGCCCAGGTAGGCGGTCGCCACGGGGTGCGCCGGGTGGGCCTTCAGAAAGCCTTCGATCACGTCTGCGGCCTTGTCCGGTTCGAGCAGCCCGTCGCGGGCCTGGGCATAGGCCTCCCGAACGGCCTGGAAGGCCGGGGGCGCCTCGGCGGTTGCGGCGCCGGACATCAGGATGATCATCATCAACGCCAGGACATGACGGGCCATGTCGGTCTCCCTTCAAAAGGTGATGCTGGTGGCGAGCGTGATGGCCCCGGCGGCGGGGACCTCGCCGAATTCGGAACCGGGCCGCCCGACGGTCGCGGCCGCATCCAGCCAGACCCGCGCCGCACCGCGCAGCGGAACGGTCACCCGCAGGCCAAGCGCGCTGCTGAAATCAACCGCGTTGACCAGGGCGCGGACCTCGCCGTCCCAGCCATCGAACGGGCGGGACAGGCGCAGGAAGGCGGTGTCGCGCATCGCCCCATCGGGTGCCAGAAGCCGGGCGTCGTGGCGCAGGTTGCCCTCTACCCCGGCCGGCGGCACCCCTAGAGCGGCGCCGGAGGCATGGAACCGGGTCAAGGCCCGCAGGCGCGACCACTCCGCGCCCGAGAGCCTGGCGCCGTCGTGGAGCCATTCCGCGACCACGTTCAGGCCGGTTTCGTGTGTCCACTGTCCGCCGACGACCCAGCGCGCATACACGCGGCCACTGTCGCGGCGCCACGGGCCGACGGGCGTTTCTCCGGCGGCGAAGAAGGTGGAGGGGCCAAAAAAGGCGGGCCGGTTGTCGAGAAGGGCACGGTGGACGGGGTGCTCGCTGCCCTGGCGGAAGAAGGCGGAGCCATGCAGTTCCAGCGCCGCGCCGATCACCGACGAGAAGCCGCCGCCGAGGCCGGGCGCCATCCTTTCCGGCTTCTGGGCCACGGCCACAAGATGGGTCGCCCCGACCTGACGTTCGGCCAGTGCGATGACCTGAAGCTGCGGTTCCCGGCTTTGCCGGGTGTCGGCGACGATCAGGCTGTAGCCGACCGCGCCAGCCGTGTAATCCAGGGCGGCGAGAACCGAGGCCTCGCGCTCGTGGTAGCGGTCCTCAAGGTCGCCCGGGCGCCGCGACTGGCCCAGGAAATCGAGCGGCTGCGCGGCATAGCCGACACCCCAGCCGCGCGGCGTCTTGCCGACGGTCAGGCTCCAGGCGTCATCCAGAGGAACGCTGCGCGACAGCCGGGTCAGGCGCAGGGCGCGCCGGTCGTCGCCGCCCTCCCGGACGGTCTGGCGCCCGGTCACTTCCCAGGCGACGCCGGCTGCCCGCCCGCCACACACCGCGACCGCCGTCACGGATCCTCCGTCGTCGGCAAGTCCGGGGAGCGGGATCATGCCGCCCTGGCGGTCCACCTCCAGGCGCGCCGCGCCGACGACCTCGCAACGGTCCACCGGCGCCGCACGAACCGGAGCCGGCTGCGGCAGAAGCAGGATCGCAAGGGCGGCGAGGGGGGCACATCGTGAAATGGGCATCCGGGGGGCATCCGGGGACGGGAGAAACATCAATCCCTGTATGGCCCGTGCTGCCGAAAACCCGCCACCATCCTGCGACGAACGGTCGAATGAGGGGCGTGAACGGTCGCGGGGCGCCTGGTGCGCTCGTTAGCGGCCTGCCGTTTTTTCGATGGTTTGGGCGGCTGGAGGACCTTGGGCGATCACGGCGCCGTGGTCGGACAGCCGCACGACGTGATCCACGTCGCACAGGGTTTCCAGGCGGTGGGTGATGATGACGACGGTGCGGCCGTCCTTGTTGGTCCACAGGCGTTTGCGGATGGCGTGCTCGAGGTCGTCGTCCAGCGCGTTCATGGCCTCGTCCAGGATCAGGATGTCGGGCCGCACCAGAAGCGCCCTGGCGATGCCGATGCGCTGGCGCTGCCCGCCCGACACCTGAAGCCCGTACTCGCCAATCCAGGTGTCGAGCCCATAGGGCAATTCGGCGACCAGGCCCTCAAGTTCGGTGATGCGGACCACCTCGGCGACCTCGGCCTCGGACGCGTCGGGGCGGCCCATCATGATGTTTTCGCGCAGGGTGCCGTCGATCAGATCGACGTCCTGGCCGGCCGCCGCCAGCCGGCCGAGCCAGTCGTTGCGGTCGATCTCCGACAGGGGAACGCCGTCGACCGTGACCGTCCCGTCCGTGGGAGTGCGCAGGCGCAGCAGCAGGCTGATGAGCGTCGTCTTGCCCGACCCGCTGGGGCCGACGATGGCGGTGCGGCGGCCGGCGGGGATGTCGAAGGACACGGCGTCCAGGGCGGGCCGGGTCATGCCCTCGAACTGAACGGTGACAGCCTCGAACCGGATGCCGCGCTTCAGGCGGCGGAACGGCCGGGTGCCCCGGTTTGCCTGGTCCTCGGGCTGGTCGAGCAGGCCGGCGACGACGGCCAGCGGCGCGCGCAGTTCGTCAAGGTGCAGCAGTTGGTGATCCAGTTCCCGCAGCCGTGGCTGGGCGCGGTACAGCAAGGCGACCGACGCCAGGGCCACGCCGAAGGAAATCCCCAACATCCCGGCCACCACCACGATGACCAGCAGGAGCGTGACCGTCCCGACCTCCATGACCGGGGCGATCATGTTCTGAATGACCGAAAAGCGCAGGGTGGCGTCGACCTGTCGCCTGGAAATGGCCTCCAGCCGCTTTTGCTGGCGTTCCTCGATGCCGAAGCTGCGCAGGGTGCGCATCCCCTGAAGGGTCTTGAGCAGGATGGTCGAAAGGTCGAGGCTGACCTTCAGCATCTTCTCGCTGAACGCCCGCGCCACCCGGGCGAGGACACGCGCCCCCAGGCTGAGGACGGCGAACCCGACCAGCGCCATCAGGCCGATCTGCCACGACACGGCCAGCAGGAAGACCGCAAACACGGCAATGGCCGCCGCGCTCACCGCGATGCGCACAAGGCTGTTGTAGACCGTCGCCACGCTGAACGAGTGGGTGGCCAGGGCGTTGAGCAGGTCGCCGCGCTCGTTGCGCAGGAACTCGTCGTAGGGCGTGTACAGAAGCCGCCGGTGGATGGCGTTGCGGATGCGTTCGCTCATGCGGTAGCCGACCCGGTCCGAGGCGATGCGGTAGGTCGCCACCAGCCCGGCCTGCAGGGCGATCAGCAGGAAGATGATCCCGGCCAGCACCGCGTTGTCGGTCCCGAACACGGCATGGAAGGCGCCGATGGCGATGCCGAACACGCCGCCGGGCTCGAACGCCTCCGCGCCGCCGCCGGCCGCGACGTGCAGAAGCAGGACGATCAATGTGATGCCCAGGCTTTCGGCGATGGCCGCCAGCACGCCGAGGACGATCAGCACCGCCGTGATGGGGCCATGGCCGGGTGCGAGCAGGCTCAGTTGCCGGATGGCCGATGGAAACGAGCGGCCCTCCAGGAAGCGGTTGCCTGCCTCGATGAGGCCACGGGCGGATGCCAACGGTCACCTCACTGTTTGGGGGGGGACGGAAACACCTCGAAGCGCAGCAGGCCGATCCGGCGGAAGGACCGGGACACCAGAAGGCGCGGCTTGATGGCGGCGGCAAACATCGCCAGCGGGGTCTTCAGGCACAGGGTGGCATCGTACCGGAACGCGTACCGCAGGGCCTTGAAGGCGCGCCCCAGATGCCCAACGCGCAGGGCCCGCTGGATGTAGTAGATGGCCAGGAACACATGCCCGACCTTCACGTCGTTCTCGTATTCGGGATAGCGCTGGGCATAGGGCGCCACGACCAGGTGATGGGACCGGATCATCTGGATGATGTCGCTCGACATGCTGCGCCGGGTGACGCGGTAGCCGGTCAGGGCGTGCGGCACCACGGCAAAGTCATGGCGCTCGGCGATCTGGAGGTAGAGCTTCAGGTCCTCGCAGCCCTGGGCGCCCTGGTCGCGCAGGGTGGTGTCGTAGCCGCCGCATTCGAGCACCACGGACCGCCGCATCATCGGCGAACTGCCGTTGCCGATGAAATTGCCGGCCAGCAGCTTGGGAAAGACGAAGCCCTCATGCAGGGTCGGCACGGCATCGGCCAGGATGCGGTCGTTTTCGTCGATGATCTCGGTCCAGCCGTAGACCAGCCCGCACGCGCTGCCGGCCTTCAGGAACTGCCGGACCTGGCGCTCGAACTTTTCGGGGTGGCACAGGTCGTCGGCATCGACCGGGGCGATGAAGGTGCAGTCGCACTCCTCGATGCCCCGGTTGCGGGCCGCCGCCAAGCCCCGGTTGGGCTGGCTGACCACCCGGATGCGCGGGTCCTCGGCCGCGTGGGCGTGGGCCAGCGCCGCCGTCTCGTCGGTGGAACCGTCATCGACCACCACGACGTGCAGGCGCGGATAGGTCTGGGCGCGGATGCTGCGCAGGGTGGCATCCAGCGTGCCCGCCGCATTGTAGGCCGGCACCACGACGCCGACGCTGGGCAACTCGTCGCCGGTGGGCAGCGGCAGGGGCGGCGGGCGGTGGCGGGGCTGGCGCTCGACGTCGGCGGGCCGCTCGGCCCGCCGGTAGAACAGCAGCCCGTCCACATACCCGCGCACCTCGTCGAACACCAGACTGTTGGCCGGCGTGCGGCGCCACGCCCGGCTGAGCAGTTGCATCGCATAGTACTTGGGCAGCCGCCGGGTCAGGCGGCGCAGGTTGCCGCGCTCGCCGGTGCGCTCGTACTGGACCAGCAGGGCGGCGACGTGCCCGCTGATGTAGGCGCGGATCTGGCGGCGCAGGCCGGCGTGGTCGCGGCGGTGGAAATGGTGCGCCACGGCGGTCGGCTCGTAGCGGCAGACGCCGCCGCGATGGATGATGCGATACCACATCTCGGAATCGCCCGAACATCCGGCGGCGCCGACGTCCAGGCGCTCGTCGAACGTGCCCACGAAGTCGAACACCCTGCGGCGGAAGGCCATGCTCGCGCCGGCCCCGATCAGCCAGGCCGGGAACCCGTGGGCGCGCAGGCTGTCGTACAGGTCCGGCGTGAAGTCCTGGCGGCGGAAGCCCCGCCCGAAGCCCCAATGCCGCTCGAACTGCCACTGGGCCTCGGTTTCCAGCTCGGCCGGCAGCACCAGCCCGGTGACGGCCCAGACGTCCTCGTCCCGGAAGCCGTCCAGCAGGCGTTCGAGCCAGCGCGCATGGAGAATGACGTCGTCGTCGGTGTAGGCGATGATCTCCGACCGCGCGGCCCGGATCCCGGCATTGCGCGCGTAGTCCAGGCCCGGTCGGTCCTCGCGGACATAGGTCGCGCCGGCGGCCAGGGCGACCTCGCGCGTGCGGTCGCCGGCCGAGGCGTTGTCCACCACCACCAGTTGGTCGGGCGGCCGCGTCTGGTCCCGGAACGAGGCAAGGCATCGCTCAAGCGCGTCCGGCCGGTCGCGCGTGCAGATGACCACCGTGGCCGAGGACGGCGTCGGCACGCGCGGGGGAGGGCGCTGGTCCAGGGCGGCGGCGGCGCGCTCCGCATCCCGCACGGCGGCGCGCGCGGCCAGGGAATCGGCCGTCGGGCCGGTGAAGTGGTGCCCGACGGGCGCATCGGACGCCCAGTAGACAAACAGCGTGTTGGGCCGCAGGGGCACAGTATCAACGTCACCGAGCTGGACATGCTCGATGGGGATGGGGGTCGTGAACGATGCCAATGCGCGCGCCTCCGGGGTGCCCCTCAAGGTTCAGGCAGCCGGCCTTACCCTGACACTCGGCGGGGACGATCGGCAACCGGACGTTGGTTGCCGCGTGCCGCCCAAGCGGATGAGGCGTCCGTCTCTTTTGGTGAAAAGCCGGTGCGGACATCGGCGAAACTTGACGACGATCAAATCGCACTGGCCGGCGCTGGCTTAGGGTCTGGCTTCCCGGGGTGCAGGAGCGCCCTCACAAGCACAGGACCCGCATGATGACAGAGATCGTTCTCGACCTTCGCGCCACGCCGCCGCAGGAGCGTCACCCCACCGTGTTCGGCACCTTCGATCATCTGAAGGCCGGTGAGTCCTTTACCCTGGTCAACGATCACGACCCCATGCCGCTGCACCTGCAGTTCGACATGAACCGTACGGGTACGTTCGAGTGGCTGACCCTCGAAAAAGGCCCCGAGGTGTGGCGCGTGCGCGTGTCCAAGGTCGCGGGCAGCGGCAATTGCTGCGGCGGTTGCGGCGGCTGAACCTCATTCTCTGACTGATCGGGCTGTTCGCATGAGCACCGCCTCCACCGTTGCCGCCAGGGTCTATCCCAAAGCCGTCAAGGGTGCGTTCCGCCGGGCCAAGGACGGCATCGCCGTCCTGTTGCTCGCGGTCTATTTCATCGGGCCGTGGCTGCGTTGGGATCGCGGGCCGGGCACGACGGGGCAGGCGGTGCTGCTCGATCTTGATGCGCCGCGCGGCTACATCCTGTGGATGGAGATCTGGCCGCAGGACATCCACTATCTGGCCGGCCTGCTGATCCTCGGCGTGCTGGCGCTGTTCGCCACCGCGTCGGTGGCCGGCCGCGTGTGGTGCGGGTTCACCTGCCCGCAGACGGTGTTCAGCGACATCTTCATCCGCATCGAACGCCTGTGCGAGGGCGACCGCTCGGTCCGCATGCGCCGCGACGCGCAGCCGTGGACGGCCGGAAAGCTGGCCCGCAAGGCCGTCAAGCACGCCGGCTGGCTGGCCGTGTCGGTGCTGATGGCGGTGACCTTCACGTTCTATTTCGTCGAGGCGCCCGATGCCGTCGCGCGGTACCTGACCCTGACCGCCGGGCCGTGGATGCTGGCCACGGTCGCCACCCTGACGGCGACGACCTACATCCTGGGTGGCCTGGCGCGGGAGCAGATGTGCAACGCCATGTGCCCGTGGCCGCGCATCCAGTCGACCATGCTCGACGACCATAGCCTCGTGGTCACCTACCAGGCCTGGCGCGGCGACACCCGTGGGCCGCGCCGCAAGTCGCAGACGGCGGAGCAACGCTTCGACCTCGGCCTGGGCGACTGCATCGACTGCAACCAGTGCGTCCAGGTGTGCCCCATCGGCATCGACATCCGGAACGGCGTCAATGCCGACTGCATCAACTGCGGCCTGTGCATCGACGCCTGCGACAGCATCATGGATGGCATCGGCCAGCCGCGAAAGCTCATCGCCTTCGACAGCTTCGCCAACCATGCCGCCCGCCGCCGCGAGGAAGCCGTGCCGACCCGTGTCCTGCGGCCCAAGACCTATATCCTGGGCGGCGCCATGGTGGTTGCGGCGGTGGTTCTGGCGCTGACTTTCGGGGCGCGCAGCACGCTTGAGGTCGCCATCCTGCAGGAGCGTGCGCCGCTGTTCGTCACCCTGTCCGACGGCTCCATCCGCAACGCCTATACGCTGAAAATCAGCAACAAGGAACGCCGCGACCGCCAGTTCGAGATCGCCGTGGAGGGCATCCCCGACCTCAGCCTGCGCCTGGACGATCACGACACCGGCGGAGCGTCGGAACGCATCACCATTCCGGCCGACTCCATTGCCGAGTACCGCATGTTCGTGGCGGCACCGCGCGACGTGCCCGATGACGCCCTGCGCCTGAGCGTGCGCGAGGTTGGCGGCGAAGCCGAACTCAGCCGGGCGCTGTCGTTCTTTTCCCCGTGACCGCCCGCACCACCAGCTTCCGCGCCTCCTCCAGGATCAGCACCGACGAGGCGATGGCGGCGGCCAGCAACCAGTCGGCCAGGGCCAGGGGCACGGTGTTGAAGATGTCCTCGGCCGGCGGCCAGGTCACCACCACGACCTGAAGGCTCACCACCCCGGCCAGGGCCAGCCACAGCTTGCCGTTCTTCAGGAAGTTGACGTTGAAGGCGCTGCCGAACTCGGCCCGCGCGTTCAGCACGTTGAACACCTGGAACAGCACGAAGGTGGTGAAGGCCAGGGTCATGGCGTGGGTCGTGTCGCCGCTCTGCTCCATCCCGTGGACGAACGCCCAAAGGGTGCCGACCATCATGATGGTTCCGTAGAACACCAGCCGGATGAGGCGTTCCAGCGACAGGATGCGGGCGCCGGGCGGCCGGGGGGCGGCCTGCATCAGGCCGGGGCGGGCCGGTTCGACGCCCAGCGTCATGGCCGGCGGGCCGTCCATGATGATGTTGATCCACAGCAGTTGGATGGCCGTGAACGGCGTCGGCAGGCCCATCAGGGTGGCGGCCAGCACGGTCAGGATGGCGCCGATGTTGGTGGAGAGCTGGAAGCGCACGAACTTCACGATATTGTCGTAGATGACCCGGCCTTCCTCCACCGCCCGAACGATGGTGGCGAAGTTGTCGTCGGTGAGGATGAGGGTCGCGGCCTCCTTGGTGACCGCCGTGCCGGTGATGCCCATGGCGACGCCGATGTCGGCCGCCTTCAGCGCCGGAGCGTCGTTGACCCCGTCGCCGGTCATCGCCGCCACATGGCCCGCCTTCTTCAGGGCCTGCACGATCTTGACCTTGTGCTGGGGCGCGACGCGGGCGAACACGGCGATGTCGTTGATGCGGCGGGCAAGCTCCTCCTCGTCCATGCGGTCGAGGTCGGCGCCGGTCACCACTTCGCCATGCAAGCCGAGTTCGCGGGCCACGGCGGCGGCGGTGACCTTGTGGTCGCCGGTAATCATCTTGACGCTGATGCCGGCCGTGCGGCAGTGGGCGATGGCCTCGGCAGCCTCGGCGCGCGGCGGGTCCATCAGCCCGGCCAGCCCCAGGAAGGTCCACCCGTCGGCCCACGCCCACAGGTCGCCGCCCGGATCGAACTCGGCCGCCGGAACGGAGCGGCGGGCGACGGCGAGCACGCGCAGGGCCTGATCGGCGAAGGCCTCGTTCTCGGCCACGATGGCGGCGCGGGTGGCGTCGTCCAGGTCGGCCGGGCCGTCGTCGGTCAGCCACTGGCCGGAGCGGGCGAGCAGCACGTCGGGCGCGCCCTTGATGACCATGTCCACCCGATCACCGGCGTGGTGGAAGGTCGCCATGAACTTGTGGGCGCTGTCGAAGGGGATCTCGGCGATGCGCGGCTGGCGCTCCTGCGCCTCGACGGGCTCAACACCGGCCTTGCGGGCGAGGACCAACAAAGCGCCCTCGGTCGGGTCGCCGACCAGCTTGCCGTCGCGCACCTGAGAATCGGTGCACAGCGCCATGGGCAGCACCATGGGCGTGATGTCGGCCGCCCCGTCCACGCGCCCCTCGGCCTGATAGCCTTCGCCGCTGACCGTGAAGCGGCGGCCGGCGAACCAGCCGGCCCGCGCCGTCATCTGGTTCATGGTCAGGGTGCCGGTCTTGTCCGAGCAGATTACCGTGGTCGAGCCCAGCGTCTCCACCGCCGACAGCTTGCGCAGGATGGCCCGGTTGCGGGCCATGCGCCACATGCCGATGGCCAGCGTCACGGTGACGACGGCCGGCAGCCCTTCGGGAATGGCGGCCACGGCCAGGGCCACGGCGGTCATGGCGGCCTCGCCCAAGGGCGTGCCGCGCGACAGGTCGAGGGCGAGGATCGCCACCACGACGACGCCGGCAATGGCGGCCAGCCGCTTGCCGAGGACGTCGAGTTGGCGTTGCAGCGGGGTCTGGCTTTCCGGCGTGGCGGCGATCATGCCGGCCAACTGGCCCATCTCGGTGTCCATGCCGGTGCCGACGACGAGCATTTCGGCCCGCCCGCGCGTCACCACCGTGTTCATGTAGAGCATGTTGGCGCGGTCGCCCAGCGGCAGGTCGGCGGTCTCCAGCGGCTCGATGATCTTGCCCGAGGCGTGGGATTCGCCGGTCAGGGCGGCTTCGTCGATTTCCAGGCTGTGGGCGGCCAGCAGGCGGCCGTCGGCCGGCACCTGATCGCCGGCCTCCAGGCGCACGATGTCACCGGGCACCAGGGCGGAGGCTTCGAGGTCTTCGACCCGGCCGTTGCGGCGCACCCGCGCATGGGCGGCCAGCATCCCCTTGAGGGTCTCCAGGGTGCGCTCGGCCCGGTGCTCCTGCCAGTAGCCGAGCAGGGCGTTGAGCACCACCACGATGGCAATGACCACGGCATCCTTGATGTCGCCGATGGCCCAGGCGATCACCGCCGCGCCCAGCAGCACGAGAACGAGCACGCTGCGGAACTGGTCGAGGATCTTGAGCCATTCCGGGCGCGGCGGCACCTCGTCCAGCTTGTTGGGGCCGTGGCGCTCCAGGCGCTCCGCGGCCTCGGCCGAGGTCAGGCCTTGCTCGGGCCGGGTGTCCAGGGTGCGCACGGCATCGGCCGCGCTCAGGGTGTGCCAGGGGGGGGATGACATGGGGGGAATGCGCCTCAAGGATGCGGGGAGGCGCAGGATAGCAGACCCAAGTCGTTAGGGAAGGACCTGCGCCAGCGCCAGGGCGGATAGGACGATCCCCAGGATGAGCAGGATCAGTGCCGTGAACGCCACCCGCCAGCCGGTCGTTGCAGCCCTCAGGTTCAGGTAGATGTCGAGGATCTGGCGGGCCTTGACGAGCGTGACGGCCAGGATGATGGTCGCCCCGGTCATGCCGGTCCCGATGCTTCCGGCGACCATGCTGGCAACCGTGAGCGCGGTCAGGAGGGCCCAGGCGAGGACGAGGCGGCGTGCGGACGGCATGGCGCTCACCGGATCAGATAGACGACGGGATAGATCAACACCCACACGAGGTCGATCATGTGCCAGAAGGCCGCTCCGGTCTCCAGGTTCTCGACCGTGCACTTCCAGCTTACCAGCCCCAGGACCACCAGCCCGGCGATGACATGGGCGGCGTGAAACCCGGTGGTCAGGTAGTACAGGGTGAAGAAATTGGACGTCTCCATGCCGATGCCGAGCGCGGCCTTGTCGGCATACTCGACCGCCTTGACGGCCAGGAACACCACGCCCAGCACCATGGCGGCGGCGCTCCACAGGCGGGCCGGGCGGATCCGCCCATCGACGCGGGCGCGCACGGCCAGGGCGATGAACAGGCCGCTGGTCACCAGGACGATGGTGTTCAGCCCGCCCATGATGGGGTCGAGCGCCGCCTGCCCGGCGGCATGGCCGGCCGGGTCGATCAGGTGCATCGCGGCAAACCCGGCCAGCAACGCCCCGAACACCAGCATTTCCGACAGGATCAGCACCCACATCAGCGGGTTGCCGGGCAGCGCCGACAGGGCGCCCCAGTCGTCGGACTCTGTTTCGACAGCGGTGTTCATGTCACCCCGACAGCGACTGATAGATGCGCGGCAGGGCGCGCGACAGGCGCGACAGGTCGCCGACGATGGCATAGCCGCCGCGTCCGAACAGGGCCGGGAAGTAGTCCTGGGCGGTGCGGTCGATGGTCACGCCGAACACGGTCAGTCCCTTGCGCCGGGCCTCCAGGATGGAGCGGCGGGTATCCTCGATGCCGAAGCGGCCTTCGTAGTGGTCGATGTCGTTGGGCTTGCCGTCGGTCAGCAGCAGCAGCAGGCGATGGCGGTGCGGCCGCTTTTCAAGCTTGGCCGTGGCGTGGCGGACGGCGGCCCCGATGCGGGTGTAATAACCCGGCCGCAGCGCGGCGATGCGGCGCAGGACGCGCGGGCCGAACGGCTCGTCGAAATCCTTGACCGTCTGTACCCGCACCCAGTCGCGGCGGCGCGAGGTGAAGGTGAACACGGCGTTCTCGTCGCCGCAGGCCGACAGCCCCGACAGGAACACCGACAGGGCCTCCTTCTCGACGTCGAGGACGCGGCGGTCGTTGATCCAGGCGTCAGTGGACAGCGACACGTCGGCCAGCACGGCCACCGACAGGTCGCGGGCGATGGCGCGGGTCTTCTGATAGACGCGGTCGTTCAGTTCGCCGGTCGCCATGGTGTCGCACCGGGCGCGCACCAGGGCCTCGAGGTCGAGGTCGTCGCCGTCGGCCTGGCGTTTGAACGTCACCTGACGCGGGCGCAGGGCCTCGAACTGGCGGCGCACGCGGTGGATGAGGCGGCGGGCGGCGTCGTCGGGCTCCCAATCGGCGCCTTCCTCGGACGCCATTTCGCTGATCACCCGGCAGTGGGCGGGCATCAGGATGCCGCGCCGGTAGTCCCATTCCGGATAGGTCGAGGTTCCGCCCAGCGCCCCGCCGGTGTTGGCCTCGGGCGGCAGGTCGAGGTCCAGGCGCAGGCGGGTCGACGCCTTGCGGCTGTGCTTGGTGACGGCGATCTCATCGAGGTCGTCGGCCGCCTTGCGGGCGTCCTCCTCGTCGTCATCCTCGACCCCGCGGTTGACGTTGACCATCTCGGCCAGCGACAGGATCTTTTCAAACCGGTTGAGCATGAGCGGATCGTCGCGCTCGGCCTGATCGAACGACTTGCGGCTGGCCTTGCGCTTGCGGTCGTCCTCCTTGCCCTGGCTGTCGGCCGCTTCGGACTCGTCGTCGGCATTGCGGGCGCCGGTGGTCGCCGCCTCGACCATGCCCCACAGGGGCACCGGCAGGAACGGCCGGTAGCCGCGCGGCGCGGTCTGGGTCAGGTCCACGGCCACGGGGTCGCCGCCCACGGCGTCGCCTCCCAGCGCGGCCAGCACCAGGGACTCCACGGCCGCCTCGACCGGCGGGCGGCGATGCTCCGGGCGCAGCAGGCCATCGGCCAGGGCGCGGTAGCGGGCCTTCAGGCCGGGGAAGGCCTCCAGCGTGCGAACCGTCGCGGCCTGGGCGGCTTTGATGATCCGCAGGTCGGTGCGCAAGGGGTCGGTGTCGGGCTCGGGCGGTTCGGCCATGGCAAGGAAGGCCGCCAGCCACAGGTAGAGGTCGCGGTTGCGCGCCGCGTCCGGGAACAGGGCGATGCGATCGGGCAGCTTGAGCGCAGTTTCCGACAGCGCGGCCGGCACCAGCTTTTCGGCACTCATGCCCAGGCGCTGGCGCCAGCTCAGGCGGTGGTCGCTCTCGGCGCCGGACTGGGCCGCCACCTCCACATGCCGGGGACCGCCCAGGGCATGGAAGAACACGCCCAGCATGGGCCGCACCTCGGCCAGGGTCACGGCGGCGTCCGGGTACTCCGCATAGCTCGGCTGGTGGCCGACCATGCGGTGCCAGATCATGCCGACCTGTTCTTCGAATTCCAGAAGGTGGAGCAGGCCCATGGTGCGGTTATCCCAGGACGGCCGAAACGGTTTCCAGCAGGCCCGCCTTGACGTCGGGCTCGTCGGTCAGGGGCTCGATGACGGCGGCGCGCAGGGCGTCGTCGAACGGCATGCCGGCGGCCAGCAGGGTGGCGCAGTAGACCAGCAGGCGGGTCGACACCGCTTCTTCGAGGTCGCAGCCCTTGAGCGTGCGGATGCGGGTGGCAAGCCCGACCAGCTTGGCCGCCATGGCCGGCGCCACGCCGCTTTCGGTGGCGACGATCTGCGCTTCCAGGTCGGGGGCCGGATAGTTGAAGTCCATGGCCAGGAAGCGCTGCCGGGTGGACGGCTTCAGGGACTTCAGGACGTTCTGGTAGCCGGGGTTGTAGGACACCACCAGCATGAAATCGTCAGGCGCTTCCAGCAACTCGCCGGTGCGCTCCAGGGGCAGCAGGCGGCGGTCGTCGGTCAGGGGGTGGAGCACGACGGTGACGTCCTTGCGGGCCTCGACCACCTCGTCGAGGTAGCAGATGCCGCCCTGGCGCACCGCGCGGGTCAGCGGGCCGTCCACCCACACCGTCTCGCCGCCCTTGAGCAGGTAGCGCCCGGTCAGGTCGGCGGCGGTCAGGTCGTCGTGGCAGGACACGGTATGCAGGGCGACGCCCAGGCGGGCCGCCATGTGGGCCACGAAGCGGGTCTTGCCGCAGCCGGTCGGACCCTTGAGCAGCAGGGGAAGGCGGTGCTTCCAGGCATGCTCGAACAGGGCTTCCTCGGTGCCGGTGGGAAGGTAGAACGGGACGTCCACGGTCATGGAAGGGTACTCCAAAAAGGAGCGGGGCCGGCGGCGGGGGGAAACCGCCGCCGGCCCCGTCTGGTCATTACTCCGCGGGAACCTGAAGCGGAGTGGCAGGGACGCTGCGGGTGGCCCGGCCCGGCACGGCCAGGGCCCACACGATCATCAGCACGCCGATCAGCACGGCCACGCCAGAACCGAGGCGCATCCAGAAGAACATGGCGAGCTGGTCCTGGACGCCCATGAAGTCTTCACCCATGACGCGCTGCAGGTGGGTCTGGACGACGCCGGCAAAGGTCAGGGCAAAGGTCATGAACACCATGCCGCCCGACGCCAGCCAGAAACCCCACATGTTCAGGGTCTGGTTGTACGGCTCACGCTTGAGCAGGTAGGGCATGGCGTAGGTGAACACGGCGATGTTCAGGGCGACATACGCGCCGTAGAACGCCAGGTGGCCATGGGCCGCGGTGATCTGGGTGCCGTGGGTGTAGTAGTTGATCGGGGCCAGGGTGTGCATGAAGCCCCACACGCCGGCGCCCAGGAAGGCGAGCACGGTGCAGCCCAGCGCCCACAGCAGGGCCGCCTGGTTCGGGTGCTTGCGGCCGCCCTTGTAAACCATGGAGAAGGCGAACACGACCATGGCGAAGAACGGCAGGACTTCAAAGGTCGAGAAGATGGAGCCGATCCACTGCCAGTACCCCGGGGTGCCGATCCAGTAGTAGTGGTGGCCGGTGCCCAGGATGCCGGTGAACAGGGCCAGGCCGACGATGACGTAGAGCCACTTTTCAACCACTTCGCGGTCGACGCCGGTCATCTTGATCATCAGGAAGGCCAGCAGGGAGGCCATGATCAGTTCCCACACGCCCTCGACCCACAGATGGACGACCCACCACCAGTACATCTTGTCGAGGATCAGGTTGGTCGGGTTGTAGAAGGCGAACAGGAAGAAGATCGCCAGGAACCACAGGCCAAGCATCAGCACGTTGGCGATGACGGTCTTGCGGCCCTTGAGCAGGGTCATGGTGCCATTGAACAGGAAGATCAGGACCACCGCGACGATGGCGATCTTGATCCACAACGGCTGTTCCAGGAACTCGCGGCCGCCGTGGATACCGAACAGGTAGCCGACGACAGCGGCCAGCGCGCCGAACAGGAACAGCCAGAACTGCACCATGGCGAGCTTGGTGCTGTAGAGCTCGGTTTCGGTTTCCTCGGGCAGCAGGTAATAGGCGGCGCCGAAGAAGCCCATGATCAGCCACACGATCAGGGCGTTGGTATGGATCATGCGCAGGATGTTGAACGGTGCGATGTCAGCCAGGAAGTTCGGCATGACATAGACGGTGCCCATCAGGACGCCGACCAGAACCTGAACCACGAACAGGGCCAGGGCGCCGGCGAAGTAATAGAGCGCTACTTTTTGAGATTCGTACTTCATGATGCCGGTCTCCTCAACCTGCGTCGTTCGGCGGCCAATTCTGGGTATCGATCTCGCTGGTCCACTTCAGGAAGTCGATCAGGCTGTCCAGTTCGGCGTCCGTGAGGTTGAACTGCGGCATCTGGCGCCGGCCGGGGATGCCCGTCGGCATGGCGCCCATCCAGGCTTTGAGGCCGTCGCGCGCGCCCTGTTCATCGTCGCGGCCGCCGTAGCGGACCCAGACGTTGCCCAGCTCGGGCGCGAAGTAGGCGCCTTCGCCCAGAATGGAATGGCAGTTGATGCAGGAGTGCCGTTCCCAGATTTCCTTCCCGTGCTCGACCGAGGCGGTGATCGTTGCCTGGGAGGGGCTGTTGGCGGCGGTATAGTGACTGTGTGCGACCAACGCGATGAACACCGCCAGGAAGAACAGCGTCCCCCCATAGAAGATGTTGCGCGCGGCCGACTTTGTGAGTTGCTTCGACATGGCTGAATCCCTCGCTGAGTCGGTCGACCCGCCCACCGATGGCCATGCCGGGTAACGGCGCGGGTCTGCGCACAAGGTGCCGCAGCCTGTCCGTCCGGGAATTGATGTTGGTCAAGAGTCCCGACCATTAGGGTCGGGTATCGCAGCCAAAGGGATGCGTAAGCCCTTACTTCGAATGCGCCACGGGTTCGGACGCCAGGTCGTTCGGCCGCTGCACAGGGTTGCCCTGGAGGTCCGGCGGAGCCTTGGTGACGGCGCGCATGGCCTGGATCAGCGGGTTGGGCGCCATCTCCGTCTGCTGGGCTTCCGGCGCGCGGGTGCCGGTTTCGTCGGGCATGGGGCCCTGGCTTTCGACCACTTCCGGGTTGTCGGCCAGGGCGTCCCCGGTCGATTCGCCCGGTTGGACTTGCAGGGGCTGGTCTTGCGGGCTTTGGGCTTGTGGGCTTTGGGCGGGGGCCTGCTGGGCGACGGCCAGGGGCGCGGTCGCCATCAAGGCAGCGGCGAGGAGGGCTGAGCAGGGGATCACTCTCATGGCCCGTATCCTTCTCTGGCGGGGCAGCTTGGTCTTCAACGGTTGAGTCATGGCAACGTTTGCGCCGCTGCACCGTTTTCTTGGCGGTGTACCTCGGAGACGTTGATGCAGCCGCCGTTCGTATCCCACCCCGACCCCATCCCGCTGGACGCCGCGCGGGCGGCACTGGGCGCGGCCGAACCGGGCTGGGTGTTCTGGAATGCCGAACCCAAGGCCCTGGACTGCGTGGTCGTGATCGAGCCGGAGCCCGAGGCGGCACGGATCGGGCGCCAGGCCCTGTGCGACGCCCTGGGCGCCCTCGGCCCGCCGCAGGGAGTTCTGAGCACGGAGGGCGAGGCGGTCCTCGTCAACGGCGCACGGGCGGCGACCGTCAGCCTGGACATGCCTGGTGCGGACATCGGGTTGCTTGTGGTGCGGGTGGATATGGCCGACCCCGATGACCCCGACCCCGGCCTGCACCCCGACCGCACCACCCTCCGGGAGGAAGGCTACGACCCCGAGGTGGACGGCGTGGTCATCCTGGGCGCCTTCCTGCGCCACCTGCTGTATCACGCCTATCGGGCCGAAAAGGAAACCGCGTCATGAGAGAGTCGCGTCCTGTGTGGGTGGTGGCCGAGCGCAGCGCGCTTACCGGGCCGTGGCCGGGCGTGGTCTGGCGGGTGGTCAGCGTCGGCAGCGGCCGGCCCGACACGCCGCCCGGGACCGTCCTGGAACGCGGGGCGGGGTGGGAACGGCTGTACATCGGCACCACCGACGTGACCTTGCATCGCGGGGAAACCGGGAACTACCTCGTGAACCTGCACAGCGCGCGGCCGGCGCTGTACGTCTTCCTGCGCCGCGAAGCCGGTGAGGGAATGCGTCTGCTGGGCGCCACGGTCGATGCCGGAGAGGTCGATGTCCATGCCGACTCCGGCGACGACGTGATCGAGGCCGTGGCCCTGCCGCCGGACCTGGCGGCCTGGGTCGAGGGCTTCATCACCGCCCATCATGTGGCGCAACCGGACTATCGCCGCACCCGCGACCGCGCCGACCCGGATGCCCTGGGCCGCAAGCCGAGGACGACGCCATGAGCGAGGATGAGGGCTTCCTGCACCGCTGGTCCCGCCTGAAGACCGAGGGACCGGAACCCGAGCCCGAACGCGAAGACGCTCCACCCGAGGACCCGCCGCCCGAGTTGCCGCCGCTCGACAGCCTTGGTGCGGACAGCGACTACACGCCGTTCCTGCACAAGGCCGTGCCGGGGGCGCTGCGGGTGGCCGCGCTGCGCACCGCGTGGCGCAGCGATCCCGAGATTGCCGGCTTCAGGGGGCTGGCCGACTACGACTGGGACTGCAACGCGCCGGGCTACGGACAATTGCTGCCGACCGACGACATGCGCGCCCTGTGCGACCGGGTATTGGGTCATCTGGCAGAGAAGCCGGAGGATGAACCCTCTGAAGAAGAACAGAAATTAGGAAACGACTCGGCCTGATCTCTGCAACGTCTCCGGCGTTCAGGATGTTTGTCCTCAAGTGCTGTTGTCAGCCCTTGCCGGGATACGCCGATGACGGGTTTTGCCGCCCGAAATGCCCTGGATGAGCCCGAATTTCTGCGGGCTCAGGTGTACGCGCTCCTTGGCCGGCTGTTGATGGCGCCGCCCGACGCGGCCCTGCTCGACGCCCTGGCCGCCGTCCCCTCCGATCCCACGCCCTTGGGTGACTCCCTGGGTGCCCTCGGCAAGGCTGCCGCCGCCACCACGCCCCCTTCGGCGGAGCGCGAATACAACGCCCTGTTCATCGGCGTGACGCGGGGCGAGGTGGTGCCCTACGCCTCCTATTACCGCACCGGCTTCCTCAACGACCGGCCGCTGGCCGAGGTGAGGGCAGACATGGCGACCCTGGGCCTCAGCCGGGCGCCGGGCGTGCCGGAGCCCGAGGATCACCTGGGCGCCCTATGCCAGATGATGGCCGCGCTGATCGCCCGCGGCGTTCCCCTTGATGCCCAGAAGACCTTCTTCGACCGCCACATCGCGTCCTGGGGCGGGCTTGCCTTCGCTGACATTGAAAAGGCCCCTTCGGCCGCCTTTTACCGTCCGGTCGGCGCCATCGGGCGGCTGCTGCTAACGATAGAAGAGGACGCTTTTGTCCTCCAGGGAGGATGACTGCCATGACCAACCCTGATCGTCCCAAGAGCGATGCCCCCACCCGCCGCGCCCTGCTGCGCACCCTGACGGTGGGCGCCGGGGCGGCCGCGGTGTTGCCGCTGGCCGCCGCGCCGACGCAGGCGCAAGGCTATCCGCCGGCCGAGGAGGTGCGCGGACGCTACCAGCTCAACGAGTGGATCGAGCGCTACTACGCGCTGAACCGCCTGTAGGTCCGGAGGCATCATGCTGATCAAACGCACCACGTCCGCGCGTCCGGCAGGCCTGCCGCGTGTCCAGGCGTCCGGCAGCACCAGCACCATCGACCGGCGCGGCTTCCTCAAGGGCACTTGCGCGGCGGCCGGCGGGCTGGCCGCCCTCAACCTCGGCCCCGGCGCCATCCGCGAGGCCAAGGCGGCGGCGATCCAGCCCGGCATCGAGGTGGAGTTGCGCAAGAACATCTGCACCCACTGCTCGGTCGGCTGCACCGTCATCGCCGAGGTCCAGAACGGCGTCTGGGTGGGCCAGGAACCGGGCTGGGAAAGCCCCATCAGCCAGGGCACGCACTGCGCCAAGGGAGCCTCGGTGCGCGAGGTCGTTCATGGCGAACGGCGGGTCAAGTATCCGCTCAAGCTGGTCGACGGGCAGTGGCAGCGCCTGACCTGGGAGCAGGCCATCGACGAGATCGGGGACAAGCTGCTGGCCATCCGCAAGGAGAACGGCCCGGACTCGGTGTTCTGGCTGGGCTCGGCCAAGTTCTCCAACGAAGGGTCTTACCTGTACCGCAAGTTCGCGGCGTTCTGGGGCACCAACAACGTCGATCACCAGGCCCGCATCTGCCATTCCACCACCGTTGCCGGGGTTGCCAACACCTGGGGCTACGGCGCCATGACCAACAGCTACAACGACATCCAGGTGTCGAAGATGCTGCTGATCATCGGCGGCAACCCGGCCGAGGCCCATCCCGTGGCGATGCAGCACATGCTGCGCGGCAAGGAACGCAACCGCGCGCCGTTCGTGGTCATCGACCCGCGCTTCACGCGCACGGCGGCCCACGCCACCGACTACGTGCGCCTGCGCCCGGGCACCGACATCCCGGTGGTGTGGGGCATCCTGTGGCACATTTTCGAAAACGGCTGGGAGGACAAGGAGTTCATCGCCCAGCGCGTCTACGGCATGGACGCCATCAGGGAGGAGGTCGCCAAGTGGACGCCCGAGGAGGTCGAGCGGGTGTCCGGGGTGCCCGGCGAACAGCTCCGCCACATCGCCGAGCTTCTGAACACCCACCGTCCGGCGACGCTCATCTGGTGCATGGGCGTGACCCAGAAGACCACCGGCACGGCCAACGTCCGGGCGCTGAGCATCCTGCAACTGGCGCTCGGCAACATCGGCATCGCCGGGGGTGGCGCCAACATCTACCGCGGCCACTGCAACGTCCAGGGGGCGACGGACTTCGGCCTCGACGTGTCCAGCCTGCCGTCCTACTACGGCCTCGCCGAGGGTGCCTGGAAGCACTGGAGCCGGGTGTGGGAGGTTGACTACGAGTGGCTCCAGAAGCGGTTCGAGTCCAAGGACCTGATGGAGGCCAAGGGCATCCCCACCACCCGCTGGTTCGACGCCGTCAACGCCACCGGCGCGGCCATCGAACAGCCCAGCCCGCTCAAGGCCTTTCTGTGCTTCGGCCATGGCGGCAACACGGTGACCCGCATGCCCGAGATGCTGGAGGCCGTGGACAAGCTGGAACTTCTGGTCGTCGCCGACCCGCACCCGACCACGTTTGCCGCGCTGCCCGAGCGGCGGAACAACACCTACCTTCTCCCGGCCTGCACGCAGTTCGAGACGTCGGGCTCGCGCACCTGCTCGAACCGTTCGATGCAGTGGGGCGAGCAGATCGTGGCGCCGATCTTCGAGTCCAAGGACGACTACGAGATCATGTACCTGCTGGCCCAAAAGCTGGGCATGGCGCCGGAGATGTTCAAGAACATCGCGGTCGAGAACAACCGCCCGCTGCCCGAGGACATCCTGCGCGAGATGAATCGCGGCTGCCTGTCCACCGGCTACACCGGCCAGTCGCCCGAACGCCTGAAGCTGCACATGAAGCACCAGGCGGACTTCGACAAGATCACCATGCAGGCCACGCGCGGCCCCCTCAAGGGCGAGTACTACGGCCTGCCGTGGCCGTGCTGGGGCCATCCCGAACTGCGCCATCCGGGATCGCACATCCTGTATGACACCTCGCGCCACGTCATGGAGGGCGGCGGCACCTTCCGCGCCCGGTTCGGGGTCGAGCACGAGGGCGTCAACCTGCTGGCCGAAGGGTCCTATTCCAAGGGCTCGGAGATCGAGGACGGATATCCGGAATTCACCATGGCCGTGCTGCGCAAGCTGGGCTGGGACTCCGAACTGACAGCCGAGGAAATGGCCGTCATCGAGGCTATTGGTGGCGACGATCTCCCCAAGGTCAGTTGGTCCACGGATCTCTCCATGGGCATCATCCGGGTTGCCCTCAAGCACGGCTGTTCGCCCTATGGCAACGCCAAGGCCCGCGCCGTCGCCTGGAACCTGCCCGACCCGGTGCCGGTCCACCGCGAGCCGATCTATACCCCACGGCCCGATCTGGTCAGCGTCTACCCGGCCATTCCGGACCGCCGCGATTTCCGTCTGGCGCAGTTGGCCGAGTCCCTGCAACGCGACATCGTCGAGCGCGAGGTGGCCGAGAAGTTCCCCATGGTCCTGACCTCGGGCCGCCTGGTCGAGTACGAGGGCGGCGGCGAGGAAACGCGGTCCAACCGCTGGCTGGCCGAGTTGCAGCAGACCATGTTCGCCGAGGTCAACCCCGACGACGCCGCCCGCCTGGGCATTCGGCACGGCCAGAACATCTGGGTTTACGGGCCGGAGAACGATGCCAAGGCGCGCGTCATGGCCCTGGTGACCAATCGGGTCGGGCCGGGCACGGTGTTCATGCCGTTCCATTTCTCCGGGTACTGGCAGGGCGAAAGCCTGCGCAGCCACTATCCCGAGGGCACCGACCCCATCGTTCTGGGTGAACCCGCCAACGGCCTGACCACCTACGGCTATGACCCGGTCACCTTCATGCAGGAGACCAAGGTCACCCTGTGCCGCATCGAACCGGTGTGAGAAAGGATTTCCGATGGCTCGCATGGCATTCCTGTGTGACAGCGGCCGTTGCATCGAATGCAACGCCTGCGTCACGGCCTGCAAGAACGAGCACGAGGTGCCGTGGGGCATGAACCGCCGCCGCGTCATCACCCTGAACGACGGTGATGCCGGCAGCGAACGCTCCATCTCCATGTCGTGCATGCACTGCTCCGACCCGCCGTGCGCGGCGGTCTGCCCGGTCGATTGCTTCCTTCAGACCGACGATGGCGTGGTCCTGCACGACAAGGACATCTGCATCGGGTGCGGCTACTGCTTCTACGCCTGCCCGTTCGGAGCGCCGCAGTTCCCGCAGGCCACCAACTACGGCTCGCGCGGCAAGATGGACAAGTGCACCTACTGCGCCGGTGGTCCTGAAGGCGAGGATTCCAGTCCAGCCGAGTACCAGAAGTACGGCTCCAACCGCTTGGCCGAGGGCAAGCTGCCGCTGTGCTCGGAAATGTGTTCGACCCGCTCGCTGATGGCCGGCGACCAGGAGGTCCTGGCCGACATCTACAGCGAACGCATCGTGCGGCGCGGCTATGGCCTGCCGGCTCCCGGCTGGACCACGGCCTATGGCGAGGACGACGAGGGCACGCCCTTCGTGCCCTACGGCCGCCCCGATAGCCGCCAGTCGTAACATCGGAGGACCACGCCATGCCCCGGCTTGCCGCCCTGACAGTGCTGTTCATCCTGGTCGCCGCCGTGCCCGCCGCCCAGGCCCAAATGCTCAACGAGCCGGGGCAGAGCACGGCGACGACGCAGGGCGAGGTGCAACTCTACGACCAGGCTGAGGACCAGGTGCGGGGCTTCATCAGCATCCCCGATCAGAAGTTGTCCGTGCTCGTCCAGCCCGAGGGCCGCGAATGGCGTGAATGGCGCCAGCAGACCCTGCCGTGGGTCGTCGGCATCCTGTTCCTGGGGATGGTGATCGGCGTCTTCGCGTTCTATTTCATCCGCGGGCGCATCACCATCCGGGGCGGGGCGTCGGGACGCAAGGTGTTGCGGTTCAACGGCCTCGACCGGTTCGCCCACTGGCTGACGGCGGTGAGTTTCCTGCTGCTGGCCCTGACCGGCATGGCCCTGACCTTCGGGCGCACCCTGTTCATTCCGGTGTTCGGGCACGGGGCCTATTCGTGGCTCGCCGAGTCCTCGATCATGGTCCACAACTTCCTGAGCGTGCCGTTCGTCATCGGGCTGGTGTTCATCATCGCCCTGTGGGTCAAGGACAACATCCCCAACCGCGCCGACTGGGTGTGGATCAAGTCCATGGGCGGCCTGATGTCCAAGGAAGGCAAGCACATCGAGGCCCAGCGTTTCAACGCAGGTCAGAAGGCCATGTTCTGGACCATCGTGCTGCTCGGCACCGCCTTGGTGATTACCGGCGTGATGATGATGACGCCCTTTGCCGTCACCGGGGTCAGCGGGATGCAGATCGTCCACGTCATCCACGGCATTCTCGCCGCCGTGATGATCGCCGGCATCGTCGCCCACATCTACATCGGCAGCCTGGGCATGGAAGGCGCCTTCGACGCCATGGGCAGCGGCGAGGTGGACGAGAACTGGGCCCGCGAACACCACGGCGCCTGGTACAAGGACCAGGTCCGCAAGGGCCACGCCGACAGCTCCGCGGAACGGGCCGCCGGCCAGCACCCGGCGCCCGGGGAGTAGGTTATTCCGGCCGCACCCAATCCCGCGCGTCCGCCGTTCCCGCCGTGCCGACCCGTGCGCTGGGGCTTGAGAAGGCCTCGTGCGCCGGGCGGGCGGCGAAGTTCTGGAGGATGACGGCGGTCAGCACCGCCAGAAGGGCGCTGACGATGGCTCCGGTCGCAAAGGCCTTCATGGCGGGTTCCTCCCGTTTCTTCGCTCACATCAATGCAAACGCGGGTTAACGGCGCCGGTTGCGCATCCGTCATTGTCACCAAAATTTGTAGGGGATATCCTCGGTCTGTATCACAACGGTTCCCCCAGGCCGTCGGCACGCACGAAGTTCAAACAAGAGCGGCTCCGGGGACTTTGACAAAGAGGAAGGTCCCTTGAACGCCATCACCATCGCGCCCGCCGGCAGCCGCCTGTTGCTGTCGGGGAACGAGGCCGTTGCCCGCGCCGCCTGGGAAGCAGGCTGCCTGATCGCCTCGGCCTATCCCGGCACGCCGTCCACCGAGATCCTGGAAAGCCTGGCCCGCTACCCGGACCTCCACGCCGAATGGGCGGTCAACGAGAAGGTCGCCCTGGAGGTCGCCATCGGGGCGTCGCTGGCCGGGGCGCGGGCGCTGTGCGCCATGAAGCACGTCGGGGTGAACGTCGCGGCCGACCCGCTGATGAGCCAGACGTTGCCGGGCTGCCGGGGCGGGCTGGTGCTGTGCGTGGCCGATGACGTCGGCTTGTCGTCGTCGCAGAACGAGCAGGACAGCCGCTATTGGGGCCGCTTCGCCCATCTGCCGGTGTTCGAGCCGGCCGACGCGGCCGAGGCCCACGCCTTCCTCAAGGACGCGTTCGATCTGTCCGAGCGGTTCTCGGTGCCGGTCATCCTGCGCCTGACCACGCGGGTGTGCCACGTCAAGAGCCTGGTCGAGGTGACCGACCGCGTTGCCGTGCCGGCCACCGGGTTCGTGCGCGACACCTCGCGCTGGGTGCTGGTGCCGGGCAACGCCAAGCGCCTGCTGCCCGGCCTGTTCGAGCGCGAGGAACGCCTGCGCGCCGAGGCGGCGGTCAGCCCCCTGAACGTCGAACTGCCCGGCACCGACCGGCGCATCGGCTTCATCTCCAGCGGCCCGGCGGCGGTCAACGCCCGCGAGGCGTTCCCGGAGGCTCCGCTGTTCAAGCTGGGCCTGTCGCATCCGCTGCCGATCGAGCGCCTGCGCGCCTTTGCCGCCACCGTGGACACCGTGGTGGTGGCCGAGGAGGTCGAGCCGCTGATCGAACAGGAACTCAAGGCGGCCGGGATCACGGTGCGCGGCAAGGACCTGCTGCCGCGCTTCGGCGAAATGTCGGTCGACGTGCTGCGGGCCGGCCTCGCGCCGCTGACCGGCGAGGACATCGCCTCGCTTCCCACAGCGCCCGACCTGTTCCCGCGCCCGCCCACCATGTGCGCCGGCTGCCCGCACCTGTCGCCGTTCTACGCGCTGTCCAAGCTGAGCCGCAACATCGTGATTTCCGGCGATATCGGGTGCTACACGCTGGGCGTCGGCCACCCGTGGAACGCCATGGACACCTGCGTTTCCATGGGCGCCTCGCTGTCGGTCGCCAATGGCCTGGAAAAGGTGCTGGCCGAGGCCGACCCGTCCAAGCGCGTGGTGGCCGTGATCGGCGATTCGACCTTCCTGCACATGGGCATGCAGGGCCTTCTGAACCTCGTCTACAACCGCGCCAACGTCACCGTCCTGCTGCTCGACAACCGCGCCGTCGGCATGACCGGCGGCCAGGATCACCCCGGCACCGGGCGCGACATTCAGGGCAAGGAGGCGCCACGCGTCAACTTCCCAAAGCTGGTCGAGGCGCTGGGCGTCGCGCCCGAGCGCATCAAGCACCACGACCCCTACGACCTGCCGGGCCTGTTCAAGTCGATCCGGTCCGAGGTCGAGACGGACGGCGTCTCGGTCATCATCACCGACCGGCCGTGCGTGCTGACTGACTGGTCGATGCCGGCCAAAGCCTTGTATGTGGCCGAGGACGCCTGCACCGGCTGCGGCAACTGCCTGGCCGTCGGCTGCCCGGCCATCGTCGTCACCCGGCGCGGCCAGAAAACCGCCAACAACGGACAGATCAAGGACCTGGCCTTCGTGAAGGTCGAAAGCGAGTTCTGCACCGGGTGTAACGCCTGCGTCGGCGTGTGCGGGCCAAAGTGTATCATTCCGGTGGGGAGCAAGTGACCATGAGCCAGCCGACCTTCAACATCCTGCTGTGCGGCATCGGCGGGCAGGGCGTGATGACCGCCGCCGAGGTGCTGGCCCAGGTCGCCGCGACCCAGGGCCTGGACGTCAAGAAGACCGAGGTCGCCGGCATGGCCCAGCGCGGCGGCGTGGTGACATCCCACGTCCGGTTTGGCGAAAAGGTGCTGGCCGCGGCCATCCCGCCCGGTCAGGCCGACGTGCTGCTCGGTTTCGAGGTGGCCGAGGCGCTGCGCTGGACGCCCATGCTCAAGCCCGGCGGCATCGCGCTGGTCAATACCATGCGCATCGCTCCGCCGGTGGTGTCGGGCGGCCTGTTCCCCTATCCGGCCGACCCGGAAGGCGACCTGCGCGCCCGCGCCAGCCTGCTGCACATGTTCGACGCCGAAGGCATCGCCCGCAGCCTGGGCAACCTCAGGCTCATCAACACGGTGATGCTGGGTGCTGCGGCCGACCACCTGCCGTTCGGCGCCGATCTGCTGCGGCAAGCCGTCATGGACCGCTTCACCGCCCGCAAACCCGCCCTGGCCGAAGCCAACGCCCAGGCGTTCGAAGCCGGGCGCGCGGCGTCCGCGACGGGGGCGGAGGCGGCCTGAGTCAGGGAAAAGCGGGCTCTGCCCGCACCCGCAAGGAGGCTGGCCTCCTTGACCTCGTGACTTGACGGAGCCAAGCCGCGCGCAGCGCATCAAAGGGCGAGAGTGTCTGCCTGCGGCGCAAGAGAGAGCACTGGACTTTCTCACGGGGTCCAGGGGCCGCCCGGCCCCTGGCGGGTCTGGGCGGCGCCCAGTCCTTCCGGTCACCGCCTACTCAAGCATCGCCCTGATCGGCCGCCCCAGGATCATCGGCAGGGTGTAGATGGGAAACTGCACCATGGCGAACCACAGCCACACGTCGTCAAGGCCGGCGGTGGGCAGGGCGGCCATCATCAGGGCCATGTTGCGGTTGCCGGCGGCGTAGCCGATGGTCAGCGACACCGGCCAGCCCAGCCGCGCAAACACCGCCGCCGACAGGGCCAACATGCCCAGGGCGGCGGCGAACGCGCCTGCGATGAGGGCCAGGACCCGGCCGGGGTCGGCCTGGAGCGCGGCGGCCACCCCGTCCATCACGGCAATCGCGAACAGCACCATGCAGCCCAGGCTGAACACCTCCAGCCCCGGTTCGGCCCGCTTAAGCCCCTCGCGGCCCATCATCCGGCGGGCGAGCAGGGCGGCCAGGGCGCAGCCGCCAACCAGCAGCCCCAGGCGCAGGGCCATGCTCCCGGCGCTCAGCGACAGGTCCAGATCGGCCAGCGCCTCCAGCAGCAGCGGCGCGCTGAGTGGTGCGGCGAAGGTTCCCAGGACAACCAGCAGCAGGATGAGCGGGGCGTCCAGCCCGAGCATCAGGGCAAACGCCGGGGCCGACATGACCGGCGGTGCGCAGGCCATCAGGATGAGCCCGGCGGTCAGGCCGTCGCTCAGGCCCAGCGCCCTGGCCACGGCCCAGGCGGCGAAAGGCCCGATCAGCATCATCCAGCCGAGCCCGGCGGCCAGCACGCCCGGCCGGCCCAGGTGCAGGCGCACCGCGCTCCAATCCAGGCGCACCATGGCGCCCCACAACAGCCCGGCCACGCCGAGCGGCAGCCATGGCTTGAACGCGGCGGCGAGGTCGGGCAGCACGATGCCGGTCAGCAGGCTGACCGCCAGCAGCGTCCGGGCGTGGCGGGTCAGCCAGGCGATCACGGCTCAGCCATAGCCCATCTGGCCCGGCAGCCACGTCGCGATGCCGGGGAACAGCACCAGGACCACCAGGGCAAACGCCATCAGCAGGAAGAACGGCAGGGCGGCCCAGGCGATCTGCAGGATGTTGCGACCGGTCATGCCTTGCAGCACGAACAGGTTGAAGCCCACCGGCGGCGTGATCTGCGCCATCTCGACGATCAGCACCAGGAAGATGCCGAACCAGATCGTATCAATGCCCGCCGCCGTGACCATCGGCATGACCACCGACGTGGTCAGCACGACGATGGAAATCCCGTCCAGAAAACAGCCCAGCAGAATGAACAGCACGGCCAGCGCGCCGAGCAACGCGACCGGCGACAGGTCCAGCGTGCCGACCCAGGCGGCGAGGCTGGCGGGGATTCGGGTAAACCCCATGGCGACGGTCAAAAAGGCGGCTCCGGCCAGGATGAAGGCGATCATGCACGACGTCCGCGTCGCACCCATCAGGCCGTCTACGAAGGTGGCCCAGGTCAGGGTTCCTCCCGCCCACGACAGCAGCAGGGCCAGCGTGACGCCGACCGCCGCCGCGTCGGTGGGCGAGGCGAGGCCGGTGTAGATCGACGCGATCACCCCGCCGATCAGCAGGATGACCGGCGCCACCTTGCGCAGGCCGCGCAGTCTTGCGGTCCACAGCTCGCGCGCCGTGCTGGCCGGCTCGACCGGCACCTTGTCGCGGTTGAGCAGCGCCCAGGCGCCGACATAGACCATGAACAGGACCATCAGCAGCAGGCCCGGTATGAGCCCGGCGATGAACAGGCGGGCAATGCTCTCCTCCACCGCCACGCCGTAGACGATCAGGATGATCGACGGCGGAATGAGCAGCCCCAGGGTCGCCGACCCGGCCAGGGTGCCCAGCGCCATGCTTGAGGAATAGCCGCGCTTCTTGAGTTCCGGCAGGCTCATCTTGCCGACCGTGGCGCAGGTCGCGGCCGACGACCCCGACACCGCCGCAAAGATGCCGCTGCCCAGGATGTTGACGTGCAGCAGGCGGCCCGGAAGCCGCGACAGCCAAGGCGACAGGCCCTCGAACAGGTCCTGCGACAGGCGGGAGCGGAACAGGATCTCGCCCATCCAGATGAACAGGGGCAGGGCCGCCAGCGCCCACGAGTTGGCCGCCCCCCAGATGGTCGTCGCCATGACCTGTCCGACCGGCGCGCCGGTGAACACCGTCATCGCCAGCACCGAAACCGCGACCAGGGCCAGCGCCACCCACAGGCCGGTCGCCAGCAGGACGAGCAGCGCCACGGCCACCGTGACCAGCATCCAGACCTGTGCTTCCATGAGGGGGCTCCTAGTGTTCGGGACACAATCTTAAGCTCGTCATTCCCGCGAAGGCGGGAATCCAGGGGTCGCAGACTCCGACGCGCGGAACTAGCGGCCCCTGGGCACCCGCCTGCGCGGGTGCGACGATCAGGGGTTGTTGCTGGAAGGGTTCTCTCCGCAGCCCCCTAATTAGTGTTCCGGCTCAATCCCGTCGAAGGACAGCGGACGGCCGCGCACGGCCTGCACCAGATCGTCGGCCAGGGCCACGGCCAGCACGATCAGGCCGAGCGCCATGGCGCTTTGCGGGATCCACAGCGCCACCGGGATGAGGCCCGCCGATCGGTCGCCGTAGACGATGCTCTCCCGCGTCAGGTCGACCGCCCACCACGCCGCGAAGACCGTCAGCGCGAGGCCGACCGCGAGGCTCCAGATGTCGGCCACGCGGCGCAGGCCAGGCGGCAGGTTGGTGATGAGCAGCCCGACCCGGATGTGCGCCCCGGCCCGGAACGCATAGGGCAGCGCCAGGAACGAGGCGCCGACCAGGAAGAACCCCGTGAACTCCGCGTAGGACGGCACCAGCAGACCGATGGCCCGGCCGGTGGCCAGGGCCGCGATGCGGTCGATGATGTTGGCCGTCACCTGGGCCATGACCAGGGCGGTGATGGCGACGATGGACACCGCCGCCAGCACGCCGCAGCCCAGGTAGAGGGCATCGAGGGTCTTGCGCATTGTCTATTTGCGATAGGCCTCAAGGATGGCCTTGCCGTCCTCGCCAGCCTGTTCGACCCATTCCTCGGTCATCTGCTCGCCGATCTTGGCGAGCCCGGCGCGCAGTTCGTCGCCCGGCGGCTGAACGTTCATGCCGTTTTCCTTCAGCATGGCGTTCTTTTCGAGCATCTCGGCCTGGCTCATCTCCCAGCCGCGCGCTTCGGCCTTGGAGGCGGCGTCGAGGACGGCCTTCTGGGTCGCCTCGTCCAGGCGTTGGAAGGCGCGCTTGTTGACCACGATGATGTTCTTGGGCAGCCATGCCTGGACATCATAGTAATGGTCCACGAAGTCCCACGCCTTGGCGCCGGCCCCGGTCGAGGCCGAGGTGATCATCGCCTCGACCCGGCCGGTGGAGAACGCCTGGGGCAGGTCGGGAACCTCGATCTGGGTCGGCACCGCGCCGGTCAGCTCGGCGATGCGGCTGGTCGCCGGGTTGTAGGCGCGGAACCGCATGCCGCGCAGATCCTCGACGGATTTCAGTTCCTTGGTCGAATACAGGCCCTGCGGCGGCCACGCCACGGCGTAGAGCGGCATCAGTCCTTCGGCGTCCAGAAGCTTGGTCACCTGTTCGCGCGAGGCGTCCCACAGGCGCATGGCCGAGGCGTAGTCGGTGGCCAGGAACGGAACGCTGTCCACGCCATAGACGGGATTTTCGTTGGCGAGGTTCGACAGCAGGAATTCGCCGATCGGCACCTGCCCGCCACGGATGGCGTTCTTGATCTCGGGATGCTTGAACAACGACCCGCCGGAGTGGACGTTGATGGTCAGCTTGCCATCGGTGGCCTTGGTCACGTCATCGGCGAACTGCCGGACGTTCTCGGTATGGAACGTGGAGTCCGGGTAGGGCGTGGGCATGTCCCAGGCCTGCGCCAAAGCAGTCCCGGAAAGTCCGAGGGATATCACTGCCCCGGCCAGGATCGACCGCCTCAGGGTGGAAAACCGCATGTGCTTCCTCCGTCAGGAATTTTTTTGCCTGTTGTGGAACACCGACAGGGTGCGATTTGCTCCTAACCGCACGAAATCGCGGAGCGGCGTTGACATTCCGGCGGCGGCCCCCAAGCATGATCCCCCATTCCCCCATGAGGAGGCCCGGCGATGCGCTGGCAGTTCTGGATTGACCGTGGCGGCACCTTCACCGACGTGATCGCCCAGGCGCCCGACGGCCGGCGGCTGACCCACAAGGTGCTGTCGGAAAACCCCGAACGCTATCGCGACGCCGCCCTTCAGGGCATTCGCGAGCTGCTGGGCCTGTCCACAGACGACGCCATTCCGGCCGATCAGGTCGACGTCGTGCGCATGGGCACCACCGTCGCCACCAACGCCCTGCTGGAGCGCAAGGGCGACCGCGTGGTGTTGGTCACCACCAAGGGCTTTGGCGACGTCCTGCGCATCGGCACCCAGAACCGGCCGCGCCTGTTCGACCGCCATATCGTGCTGCCCGAAATGCTCTATGAGCGCGTGCTGGAGATCGACGAGCGCATCGGCGCCCACGGCGACGTTCTCCACGCGCTGGACCCCGAGGCGGCGCGGGCCGGGTTGGAGGACGCCTTTGCGGCCGGCATCCGGTCCTGCGCCATCGTCCTCATGCACGCCTACCGCCATCCGCAGCACGAACGGGTCCTGGCCGATCTGGCGCGCGCCATCGGCTTCACCCAGGTATCGGTCTCGCACGAGGTCAGCCCGCTGATGAAGATGGTCGGGCGCGGGGATACGACGGTGGCCGACGCCTATCTGTCGCCGGTGCTGCGCCGCTACGTCGATCAGGTGGCCGCCGCGCTCGAGGGGGTGCGGCTGCAGTTCATGATGTCGTCGGGGGGGCTGACCGACGCCCGCCTGTTCCAGGGCAAGGACGCCATCCTGTCCGGCCCGGCCGGCGGCGTGGTCGGCATGGTCCGCACGGCCGAAATGGCCGGGTTCTCCAAGATCATCGGCTTTGACATGGGCGGCACCTCGACCGACGTGTCGCACTTTGACGGCGATTACGAGCGGGCGTTCGAGACGACCGTGGCCGGTGTCCGCATCCGCGCCCCGATGATGCGCATCCACACCGTCGCGGCCGGCGGCGGGTCCGTGCTGGTGTTCGACGGGGCGCGCTTCCGGGTCGGGCCGGAGTCCGCCGGGGCCAATCCCGGCCCGGCCAGCTACCGCCGTGGCGGGCCGCTCACCGTGACCGACGCGAACGTCATGCTCGGCAAGATCCAGCCGCGCTTCTTCCCCCAGGTGTTCGGCCCGAACGGTGACCAGCCCCTGGACGACGCCGTGGTGCGCGAGCGGTTCGCCGCCCTGGCCGCGCAGGTCGGCTCCACCCCCGAGGCGGTGGCCGAGGGGTTCCTCAGCATCGCCGTGGCGAACATGGCCAACGCCATCAAGAAGATTTCGGTCGAGCGCGGCCACGACGTGACCGAATACGTCCTGGCCAGTTTCGGCGGCGCGGGCGGGCAGCACGCCTGCCTGGTGGCTGATGCGTTGGGCATGAAGACCGTGTTCCTGCACCCGTTCGCCGGGGTTTTGTCGGCCTACGGCATGGGCTTGGCCGACGTGCGGGCCCTGCGCGAACGCTCCATCGAGGCCCCCCTCGACGACACCAACCTGCACTCGCCCCTGGCCGCGCTGGGCGAAGAGGCGGTGGCCGATCTCAAGGCGCAGGGCTTCTCGGAGCACGCCGTCACCGTGGTGCAGCGCGTCCACCTGCGCTACCAGGGCACCGACACGGCGCTGATCGTGCCGCACGGCGACCCGGCGGCCCTGCGTTCGGCGTTCGAGGATGCCCACCTTCAGCAGTTCGGGTTCACCCAGCCCCATACGCCCCTGATGGTCGAGGCGGTGTCGGTCGAGGCCATCGGCGCGTCTGCCGTCGCCGACGAGGCCGAGGTCGCCCGTCCCAACGACGCGCCGCTCAACCCCGAGCCTTTGGACGCGGTGCGTCTGTTCTCCGGCGGGGACTGGCTGGATGCCCCGGTCTATGACCGCGACTCCCTGCATCCGGGCGATGATGTCCACGGTCCGGCCGTCATCCGCGAGGCGACCGCCACCACGGTGGTCGAACCGGGCTGGTGCGCCCGCATGAACTCCAGGCTCCATCTGGTGCTGGAGCGCGTGGTGGCGCTGCCCAAGCGGGTCGCCATCGGCACGGACGCCGACCCGGTGATGCTGGAGATCTTCAACAACCTGTTCATGTCCATCGCCGAGCAGATGGGCGCCACGCTCCAGAACACCGCCCATTCGGTCAACATCAAGGAGCGCCTGGATTTCTCCTGCGCGGTGTTCGATGCCGGCGGCGGGCTGGTCGCCAATGCTCCCCACATGCCGGTCCACCTGGGCAGCATGGGCGAGAGCGTGCGGGCCATCCTGCGGCGCTACGGGGACGCCCTGAAGGCCGGCGAAACGTACGTCCTGAACGCGCCCTACAACGGCGGAACCCATCTGCCCGACGTCACCGTCGTCACGCCGGTGTTTGACGAGGTGGGCGGGGAGCTGTTGTTCTTCGTCGCCTCGCGCGGGCACCATGCCGACATCGGCGGCATCTCGCCGGGGTCCATGCCGCCCGACAGCCGCACGGTGGACCAGGAAGGCATCCTGCTCGACGGTCTGCCCCTGGTGCGTGGCGGGCGGTTCCTGGAGCGCGAGATCGTCGCCGCCCTGACCGCGGGCAAGTGGCCGGCCCGCAACCCGGCCCAGAACGTCGCCGACCTCAAGGCCCAGGTGGCGGCCAACGAGAAGGGCGTGCGCGAGTTGCGCCGCATGGTCGGCCACTTCGGGCTGGACGTCGTGCGCGCCTACATGGGCCACGTCCAGGACAACGCCGAGGAAAGCGTCCGCCGGGTCATCGGGTCGCTGCGCGACGGCACCTTCACCTACCGCATGGACGACGGCGCGGAGGTCCACGTCACCATCACCGTCGATGCCGCCAACCGCGCCGCCAAGGTGGACTTCACCGGGACCAGCGCCCAGCGGCCCAACAACTTCAACGCCCCGTTGGCGGTGTGCCGGGCGGCCGTGCTGTACGTGTTCCGCACCCTGGTCGACGACGACATCCCCATGAACGAGGGGTGCCTCAAGCCGGTCGATCTGGTGGTGCCCGAGGGCTGCATGCTCAACCCGGTCTATCCGGCCGCCGTGGTGGCCGGCAACGTGGAAACCAGCCAGGTGGTGGTGGACACCCTCTATGGCGCGCTCGGCGTCATGGCGGCGGCGCAGGGGACCATGAACAACCTGACCTTCGGCAACGCCACCCACCAGTACTATGAAACCATCTGCGGCGGGTCGGGCGCCGGGCCGGACTTCGACGGCACCGACGCCGTCCACACCCACATGACCAACTCCCGCCTGACCGACCCCGAGGTATTGGAGTGGCGCTTCCCGGTCCGCCTGGAGGACTTCCGCATCCGCCGGGGTTCGGGCGGGAAGGGGCGGCACCGGGGCGGCGACGGCGTGGTGCGGCGTATCCGCTTCCTGGTCCCGATGACCGCCGCCATCCTGTCCAACCGCCGTATCGTGCCGCCCTACGGCATGGCCGGGGGCGAGCCGGGGCAGGCCGGGCGCAACACCCTGGAGCGTGCCGACGGTTCGGTGCGGGATCTCGGGCCGACCGCTCAGGTCGAGGTGGCGGCCGGGGACGTGCTTGGTGTAGAAACCCCCGGTGGAGGCGGGTACGGAGTCCCCGAGGCATGAGCGTTGACGTGATCGTGTGTGAAACCTGCCGACGCAAGGACGGCGAGGACCTGGACGGCGCCACCGCCGGCCGCCAGTTCGCCGACGCCCTGCGCGGCCTGATCGACAGCGACGCCGACCTCGACGGGGTGCGCCTGACCACCATGCGCTGCCTGATGGCCTGCGGCAGGGCCTGCACCGTGCACCTGCGGGCGCCGGGCCGCATGGGCTACGTCCTCGGCGACATGAGCGCCGACAGCGACCGCCTGCACGCCATGATCGCCTACCTGCGCGGCTACGTCCGCTCGACCGACGGCGTGGTGCCCTACCGCGACTGGCCCGAAGCCATCAAGGGGCGTTTCGTGGCCCGTATTCCGGCGGTACCGGGGAACGATTGACTTGAAGTGGGGAACCACAGAGACACAGAGAAGGCACAGAGGAGTCACCGAGAGTGCGGAGCACTTGCGCCGCAGGCAACAAAACCCGTTAGGGATTTGATGCGCTGCGCGCAATATTTCACACAATCTCTGTGACTTCCTCTGTGCCTCCGTGCCTCTGTGGTAAATCCCTTCTACTTGCCCGCAATCGCCGCCAACGCCACCTTGGCGCCGGTGCCGTCGGCCGAGACGGTCAGGCCGATGTGGGTCTGGGCGGGGTCGAGCAGGGCGTCGCGGTAGCTTGGGGTGTCCAGCCACTGGTTGACGAAAAAGCGCACGTCGTTGGCGGTCACCTCGGCCCCGCAGCCGCCGCAGCGGCCGCCGACCAGGAACATCCGCCGCCAGCCCGCTGAGTCGTCTCCGGCCGCCATGGGGACGTTGACGCCGTCCAGGCTGAAGTCCCCCAGATGGTCCTCCGGGACCTGGGCGCCGAGTGCTTCGCCCAGAGCGGGGGCGGCGGTCAGTGGCGGGGCGTCGGCCTCGGCCCGGCGGGCGTTGATCAACTCCACGGCCAGGGCGTGCTGTTCCTGCGCATCGATGGGCTCGGTGCGGGAGGTCTGGTTCTCGGTGCCCGGCGGGCCGGTGCCGGGGCCGGCAAAGGTCTGCACGGCGAGCAACCGGTCGGCGTCGCCCGCCACGCCGAAGCCGAATATCTCCAGTCCGGGATCGAGGATGTTCTCCCGGTGGCCTTCGCTGTTCATCCAGCCGCGCTGCAGGTGTTCGACCACGTCCTCGGTCGGGCAGGGGCCGCAGGCGCCGATGTTCTCGGCCACCACCAGCGCCCGGCTGCCCCCGGCCTCCAGGAACCGGTCGAGGACCGAGGTTCCGTCCGGCGCTGTGTGGGCGAAATAGTCGCGTTTGGCCATGTCCTCGGCGTGGGCCTGGGCGGCGGCCTGCAGCGTGTCGTCCTGGCGCAGCGGGGGCAGGCTGTGTTCGGCCCGGTCGGCGTTGACCAACTCCAGGGCGCGATTGCGCATGGTCTCCGCATCGACGGCCACGGCCTGTCCGAGGCCAAGCAGTGCCACCACGAGGGCGACCGTGGTCAGGCGTAGCGCTGATTGCAGCATCATCAAGGGTCCTCGCGGGCTGGTGTATGTCCTGTGCAGAAACCTCCGAAACCGGCACGCGGTTGCGCAGGAAGGTCTTGATGCAGTGCAGCACGACGGTATGGTGTGCCCGCAAAAAGGGGCGACGCACAACAGCAAGACCCCGGCGTGGACCTCATCAAAGGAACTTCACGTGATTCTCAAACGCAAGCACGGCGAAGAACAGCCCTATTGGCCGTTCGGTCCGTTCAAAGTGCGGCTGCCTCTCGTCCACTACCGCTGGGAAGTGGCCGAGACGGTGCAGGCGCTGGTCATGTTCGTGGTCGCCATGGGCATGATTCCGCTGCTGCAGAAGTACCTTGGCCTGCCGCCCGACGTGGCGCTGGCCTTCGTCGCCATCTGCGGCATCGGCTTCATGCTGCCGAACCTGCTGGGCGTGCCGTTCGTGCCCGGCTGGATCACCCCGGCCATTCCGGTGGTCATCCTGTTCGTCGGCCAGTTCGAACCGGGTCCCGAGGCCATTCGGTCCCTGATCGCCCTGCAACTGGTGGTGACGTTCATCTTCCTGTTCATGGCCGTGACGCGCCTGGGCACCAAGCTGGTCGACACCATTCCCAACTCCATCAAGGCCGGCATCCTGCTGGGCGCGGGCATCGCCGCCATCACCGGCGAGATCAGCGTCGGCGGCCGCGCCTACAACACGCCGATCTCCCTGGGCCTGGGGGGTCTGGTCACGGCCTACGTGCTGTTCTCGCTGTCGTTCCGCGACTGGACCGAAAAGCACCGCTGGGCCAAGATCATCGCCAGTTACGGCATGGTGCCGGGCATGATCACGGCCATGGGCATCGGCTGGGCGGTGGCGGAATACAAGCTGCCGACGGTCGAGTGGGGCATCGCCATCCCGGCCTTCCACAAGGTGCTGGACTACACCATCTTCGGGGTCGGCATCCCGAGCCTGGACCTGCTGGTGCTGGCCATTCCGACCGCGATCATCGCCTACATCATCGCGTTCGGCGACATCATCGTCGGCCAGAGCCTGATCAAGCGCGTCGATCACCTGCGCCCGGACGAGAAGATCGAGGTCGACATCGACCGCGTTCACCTGGTCACCGGCATCCGCAACCTCATCCACAGCCTGCTGGCGCCCTATCCGGGCCTGGCCGGGCCGCTGTTCACCGGCGCCATGGCGACCATCGCGGAGCGCTACCGTTACGGCCGCTCGGCCATGGACACCATCTATTCCGGGGCCGGCGTGTTCTGGATCGTCGGGTTCATCGCGCTGTTCATCCTGCCGCTGGTCACCCTGTTCCAGCCGGTGCTGCCCATCGCCCTGTCGATCACCCTGCTGATCACCGGGTATTTGTGCATCGCCGTCGGCGTCGAGCAGATCGACAACGCCACGTCCATGGGCGTCGCCGGAACCATGGGTGTGGTCCTGGCCGTGCACGGCGCGGCGTGGGGCCTGGGCGTCGGCCTGGTGCTCTACGTCCTGATCGAACGCCGCAGCCGCAAGGTCGCGGCCGACGAACCGATCCACATCGAGGAGAACATGCCTCACGAAGAGGCTGACGCTCCCGCCGCCCAGTAGTCCACCGCTCCACGTTTCCTCCCTGAACTTGGGCCGCCCTTCGGGGCGGCTCTATTTTTGTGCTTTCCGATAGAGTCACGGGATGGGTTGACGTCGGAACAAATTAAGAACATAACCACTGTCCATCTGTCCGATCAGGAGTGCATCATGGCTGTGGAAACGCTCTACATCTGTCAGCCTTATGCGCAGGGCAAGAAGGGCGGGCTGAAGCCCCAGCCACCGATCTCCTACAAGACCGAGCATCAGGCTCTCCAGCGCGCTCAACGCATGATGGATGGCGGAAGCGTGGCCGGCATCGACGTGGTCCGCCAAGCCGCCGATCCTGACTTGGGGGATTACGAAGAGCCGGTGTATCTCCACCGCCTTGGCGCCGTGCCTGGGGCTGAGGGGTGAACACCCCTTGCCAGCCCATCCCCTGTCCGTGGGATGGGCAGCCGGCCCCTGGAACTGCTGCACCATCTTCGGGTATCAGGGCCGTCGCGTCACCGGCATCGGGAAGACATAGCCGATTCCGCGCACGGAGCGGACGGGCAGGGTGATGGTGGAGGCGTGGTATTTGCGCCTCAGGCGGGATACCAGGACGTCCAGGCTGCGATCCTCCGGCCCTGCCGACCGTTTGCCGAGCGCGTCGAACAGCGCGTCGCGCGGGACCGCCTGTCCAGGCTGCTGCGTCAGGGCCATCAAGACGGAATGCTCGGCGGCCGACAGGCGGGCTTCCTCGCCGTCCGGTGAAGTCAGCACCCAGCGGTCGGTGTCGAAGACCCACGCCCGTTCGGGGGGGCGTTCGGCCGGGGGTGCGGCCGACGGTGTCGGCATGACGCGGCTCCACAGGCTGCGGATCACGGCCTCCAGCTCGCGCATGTTGACCGGCTTTCCGAGGTAGCTGTCGGCGCCCAGCGACAGGCCCCGGATGCGGTCGTCGATGCCACCCCGTGCGGTGACCATCACCAACCCGGCCGCGGTGTGGGCCCGCAGCCGTTGAACAGCCTCCATGCCGCTTTCGCCGGGCAGGTTGACGTCCAGAACGATCACGTCGGGCCGCCAGCCCTCCATGACCGGCGCCATGTCCTCGACCGCGCCTACCCCGACCACGTCCATGCCCGCCTTGCCCAGGAAGCGTGCGACGGGTTCCCGGAAATCGGCCTCGTCGTCAACCAGCAGCACGCGGATTTGGGGCATCGTGTCGTCCATGCCTCAGGCGCTCCGTCCGATGGGAAGAACGACGCGGAAAACCGTCCCTTGCGTCTGGTCAAGGTCCACCCGGCCGTCGTGCAGGGTGATGATCCGGCGCACCAGATACAGGCCGAGGCCGGCCCCCGGCTTTCGCAGGACATGGGGGGAGCGGTAGAACTTCTCGAACATCCGGGGTGCCTCCTGGGCATCGATGCCGGGGCCGTCGTCGCCCACCTCGACCGTCACCGCGTCTCCGTCGGGCGCGAAGAGCCTGATGCGGGCGCCCTCGCGGGTGGTGCCGTACTTGCGGGCGTTGTCGATCAGGCAGGAAAACGCGATGGGCAGCAGGTACGGGTCGCCGTCGAGGATGGTGGGGCGGGTGCCCTCGCTGGCAAAGGCCACATCGTGTTCGGCGGCAAGGTCCGCCAGCACCCGTTCAAGGTCGATGTCTTCCGAGCGGCGACTTTCCGAGGCCGTTTCCAGCCACTCGTCGGCCAGGCATCCCTCCACCAGGTTGGCCAGGCGCACAGAGGCCCGGCGGATGCGGTCCACCTCCTCGGCCGATTCATGGTCGCTCGGCAACAGGTTGCAGGCGATGACCTCGGCCGAGGCGTTCATGATGCCGAGCGGCGTGCGAAACTCGTGCGACACCATGGCCATGAAGTTGCGCTGCTCGCTCAGCGCGGTCTCGGCGCTGCGGCGAGCGTGGTCGAGGTCCCGGATGCGGGCCTGCAAATCGTCGCGCAGGCGCTCGCTGACCATGATCGTCATGCCCGCGGTGATCGCGATGATCAGGCCGATGACAAACAAATAGAACACGGACGTTGTCGAGTGCGCCTGCATCAGGCCTGCCGGAGTCGGCGGATTCAAAATGACGCTGGCCGTCCGGAACAGGAGGGCCAGCGCGTACACTGCGAAGATCGCAGCCGAAATACGCCGCGCGGCGGCCTGCGCCGGGGCGCCGCTGAGCAGGCACCACACGATCAGCAACGCCATTGTGGCCAGGCCGGTGTTGCTGACGATGACCCTGAAAGTGAACGCCTCGGCGTCATCGTACACGACCAGGAACGGCAGCCAGAACACGGCGACAAAGGCCGCCAGTCCCCCGACCGGCACGCGCCTGCCCGTGAACGACAGGAAGCCGGCGGCCAGGACCGCCATCCCGCCGATCAGGACGCCATTGGCGATGCCGATGGACAGGAATGGCGGAACGAAGTCCCGCAGGAAGATGAGGGCCGTCGCGACGGCCACCGTTGCCATGCCGATCGCCCAGACGCGCGGCCCCTGCAGTCCCGCGCGCAACCGTCCCAGGACCGCGAGGACCAGTGTGGACAGCGCCAGCGTCATGGACAGGACAACGACCAGCGTTCGTACGTCAACATTCACAGTCTGCTGGCCTCCAGTGCCGCGCCATTCGCACGTAGGGATACCGTACCTGTCGGTGGAGCGTGGGAATTTTGTCGTGGGCAAGAATGACTACGATGCGCTTTCCGCAACCGAGAATGCAATGAACGATGCTCATCTAATGCGTGCTGATGTGGTTCATGAGCTTGGTGCGACGGGCATCATAATATTAATGTGCCATAGGTGCCGCGAAATCTTCAACATAATGAAGTTGTGGCGGGTGTTATGAGGGTAATTACCTGCCAAATGGACGAAGGGCTGGCAGTGCAAACATTTGTTACAAAACTATTGTTGAAAACGCATGGTGCGCACCCCCCTTATGTCGCCATGGGGCGGCCTGGCTCGAATGCGGGAAGCTTTTTCAGGGGGAGGGATCACGATGGCATCCACAATACGTCGTACTCGCATGACCGTTCGCAGCGCTGCGTTCCGGCTGGCATCGACCTTGCTGGCGAGCACCGCCCTCACTCCCGCCGTCATGGCCCAGAACACGCTGCCCCAGGGCGGGGCCTTCGTGGCCGGGCGTGGCGCCATCGCCCAGTCCGGGTCGGCCATGACCGTGACCCAGGCGACCCGTAACGGCGTCATCAACTGGAACAGCTTTTCCATCGGGTCGGGCAACTCGGTGCACTTCGACAACGGCAGCGGCGCCACCCTCAACCGGGTGACCGGCGGCAGCCTGTCGACCATCCTCGGCACGCTGAGCGCGACGGGCTCGCTGTACGTGGTCAACCCGCAGGGCGTGGTGATCGGGTCGGGAGGCGTCGTCACCACCGGCGGCAGCTTCGTCGCCTCGGCGCTCGACATGGCAAACGACCACTTCATGGCCGGCGGCAGCCTGCTGTTCAAGGGCAAGGACGGCGGCGAGGTCCATAACCTGGGCAAGATCTCCTCGACCGGCGGCAACGTCGTGCTGATCGCCCGCGAAGTCACCAACGACGGCACCATCCTGGCGCCCAACGGCACCGCCGCGCTGGCCGGCGGCACCGAGGTCCTGCTGTCCGAGGGTGGTTCGCTGGTCCGCGTGATCGGCGAAGGCCGCTTCGACAACCAAGGCACCATCAAGGCCGCCGAGGCCGAACTCAAGGCGGCCGGCGGCAACATCTACGCCCTGGCCGGCAACACCGACGGCATCATCCGCGCCACCGGCACCGAGACGCGCGACGGCCGGGTGTGGCTGAGCGCCGGGACCGGCAGCCTCGCCACCGCCGGCACGGTCACGGCGACCGATGCCGACGGCAGCGGCGGCAGCATCGCCGTGGATGCGGCGGCGGGCGTGGTCATGCATACCGGCACCCTGTCGGCCACCGGCACCACCGGCGGGTCCGTCAGCGTGACCGGCGACCGCGTGGTCAACCAGGGCACCCTGTCGGCCGATGGTCGTCGCGGGGCGGGCGGTTCCGTGGATATCGACACCGGCAGCCGCTACATCGCCACCGCGCAGAGCACCGCCTCGGCCAGCGGCAAGACCGATGGCGGCAGCGTGCGCGTGGCTGGCGATGGCACCTTGTTCTCCTCGGGCGCGCATGACGTCACCGGGCAGACCGGGGCGGGCGGCTCGGTCGATCTGCTGGGCGACGCGATCTCGCTGGTCGCCGCCACGGTTGACGCCTCGGGCGCCACGGCGGGCGGGTCGGTGCGCATCGGCGGCGATTTCCAGGGCAAGGGCGACGTTCAGCGGGCCGAGACGGTCCTCATCACGGCGGGCACCACCATCACGGCCGACGCCACGGTAAACGGCGATGGTGGCCGGGTCATCGTGTGGTCGGACGACAAGACCGACTTCTTTGGCAGCATCTCGGCGCGCGGCGGGGCCGACGGCGGCGACGGCGGGTTCATCGAGATTTCCTCCAAGGACGCGCTGGTGTTCGGCGGCCACGGCGACGCCGGCGCCGCAAAGGGCACGGCGGGCACCCTGCTGCTCGACCCCAAGAACATCACCATCAGCGATGCGGCCTCGCTGCCGACCTACGAACTGATCGACCCCAACCCGAACCCCGGCAACGACTTCGGATACTTCACCCTGGTACTGTCGTCCGGCAACATCGTCGTCGCCAGTTCCTATGATGACACCGGGGCCGAGAACGCCGGGGCGGTGTATCTCTACAACGGTACGACCGGGGCCTTGATCTCCACCCTTATGGGGTCGTCACCTTGGGACGTTGTGGGCAGTTTCCATCAGGGTGGCCTGGTGGCCGTGGGCGATGGCAACTTTGTGGTCATCAGTCCCGACTGGGATGATACCAACTTCGGCAGGCCCAATGTCGGCGCGGTGACATGGGGCAGCGGGACGACCGGGGTGAGCGGTTTTGTCTCCTCTGGCAACAGCCTGGTCGGCGAATTGATGGACGACGCCTTGGGCAGCGGCGGCGTGACGGTGCTGGCCAACGGAAACTATGTGATCAGCAGTCCCAATTTCGACGCCATTACTTACGATTTTGTTGGTTTTGAACACTTTATCCCTGATGCCGGCGCGGTGACCTGGGGCAGCGGCGCCTCCGGCTCGACGGGCTCTGTGGGGCACTACAGCCTGCTTGGCACCTCCGCCGGCGACAGGGTAAGCAGCGGCGGCGTGACGGCGCTGCCCACCGGCAACTATGTGGTCAGCAGCCCCGACTGGGACAATGGCACCACCATTGACGCCGGGGCGGCGACCTGGGTGGACGGGGAGCATTCTGCCGGGGACTGGATCGGGTCCCATAACAGCCTGGTCGGGACCCAGGCGAGTGACAGGGTCAGCAGCGGTGGCGTGACCGCGATGACCACCGGCCTGACCATGCTCGACACCTACGTGGTAAGCAGTCCGTTGTGGGACAACGATACGATCCAGGACGCCGGGGCGGCGACCTGGGGAATGGGCGGGGGCGGCGTGGATGGCCCGACCATAGGCGCGGTTTCGGCCAGCAACAGCCTGGTCGGCGGCACGGCGGGCGACCATGTTAGCGGCAGTCCGACCGGCCAAACCGGCGGCGTGACGCCACTGAGAGACGGCCACTACGTGGTCGCCAGTCCATACGCTACGATCAACGGTCAGGCTCGTGCCGGGGCGGCGACCTGGGGCCGCGTGGACGGCACGACCGTGGGCGTGGTCACGGCCGCCAACAGCCTGGTTGGCAGCACGGTGGACGACTACGTTGGCGGCAGCATTTCGCGCGGTGAAGGCGGCGTGACCGCCCTGACCAACGGCCACTACGTGGTGGCCAGCCCCCGGTGGGCGAACGGCCTGGAAGAATTCGCCGGTGCGGTGACCTGGGGCAACGGGGATGGCACGACCACAGGCTATGTGTCCACGACGAACAGCCTGGTCGGCGCCCTGGCGAATAATGAAATTGGCGCCCGCGGCGTTACGGCGCTGGAGCACGGCGACTATGTGATCGCAAGCCCATACTGGCGGCCTACTTCCGATCTCTGGTACGTCGGAGCGGTGACCTGGGCCAGCGGAAGCGGCCCCACCACCGGCGTGGTGTCGGCCAGCAACAGCCTGGTCGGCAGCCAGTGGGACGACATGGTTGGCGATGGCGACGGCCACACCCCCGGCAGCGGCGCGGTTGCGTTGACCAGCGGCCACTATGTCGTCGTCAGCCCTCAATGGGCCAACGGGCCTTCGAGACTTGCCGGCGCGGTGACCTGGGGTAACGGGCTTGATGGCACGACCGTAGGCGCGGTGTCGGCCAGCAACAGTCTGGTCGGCACCCAGGAGTGGGACGAGGTTGGCGACGGCGGCGTGACGGCGTTGAGCGACGGCCACTATCTGGTCAGCAGTCAATGGTGGAACAACGGCCTCGACGCTTGGACCGTCGGCGCGGTGACCTGGGGTAACGGGTGGGATGGCACGACCACAGGCGCGGTGTCGGCCACGAACAGCCTGATCGGCGCAGCGGCAGGGGATACCTTTGGCAACACTGGCGTGGAGGTGCTGCCCGGCGGTCATTATGTAGCCGGCGGCAGAATTTGGGGCTGGCGCTTTGCCGTTGGCGACACGGACGGCGGGACGGTTGGTGCGATCTCGGACGCCAACAGCTTTGTCGGTCCCGACTCGGCTAGAGACATGTCCTATTATGGAGCCCTGGACGGCGGTTTTGTCGTCGGCAGCCCCTGGGCTGACAGCGGGCGGGTTTATGTCGTCATCACGGATCCGGCGCGGTTGACGTACGCCCGCGCGATGGGGAACAGCGTTTCCGCCGCGCCGTCCTTCCTGACCAACGTGCTGAACACCGGCACGGCGGTGGTCCTGCAAGCCAGCAACGACATCACCATCAACAGTGACATCATCGTCAACGCCGGGGACTGGACGGGCGGCGCCCTGACCCTTCAGGCCGGGCGGAGCCTGTTGCTCAATGCCTCCATCTTCACGGATGGCGGCGCCCTGACCCTGATTGCCAATGACCGCGCCGCCAATGGCGTGGTGGAGACCCAGCGTGACCCCGGCGCGGCCGAGATCACCATGGCATCCGGCGCGACCATCAACACCGGACAGGGCCTCGTCACCATCGAGATGCGCGACGGTGGCGGCATCCCCAACGCCATGGGCGGCACCATTTCCCTGGGCGAGATTTGGGCGGGAACGATCAACGTCCTCAACCAGAGCACGGGCGGCGGGATCGTTCTCAACGGCACGCTGTCCGCTTGGGACAGCGGCGATGCCATTGTCCTGGCGGCGGATGGTACCTTCACGAACAATGCTGGCCCCATGGCCCTGGCGGCGGACTTTGGCCGCTGGCTGGTCTATTCGGCCGATCCGCGCGACAACACCGTTGGCGGCCTGAGCGGCGCCAACTATTACAACGTGACCCATGCGCTGAACGCGCCGGGCACGATCGCCGGGACCGACAACCGCTTCCTGCACAGCATGGTGCCGACCCTGACCGTGACGGCCGATGACGCCAACAAGGTGTACGGGGCCGCGGTGCCGACCCTGACCTACGCCGTCTCGGGCCTGATCGCCGGCGACAGCGCAACGGATGTCCTCAGCGGCGGGCTGGCTTCGGCCGGGATCAGCAGCAATGTTGGAGCCCATGACATCCTGATCGGGACGCTGGCCGCCCAGCGTGGCTATGACATCACCTATGTGCCGGGCACCCTGACCATCACCAAGGCGGCGCTGACCGTGACGGTCAACGACGCGGCGCGCACCTACGGGGCGGCCAACCCGACGTTCGGGGCGACCTACTCGGGCTTCGTTCTGGACCAGGACGCCAGCGTTCTTGGCGGCAGCCTGACGACGACGGCGACCCAGGCCTCGGACGCCGGGATCTACGCCATCAGCGGCGCGGGCCTGACCTCGGGCAACTACGCCATCACGTCGGTTGATGGCACGCTGACGGTGGACAAGGCCGCGCTGACCGTGACGGCCCACGTCGGGAACCGCACCTATGGGGCGGCCAACCCGACGCTGGGGGCGACCTACTCGGGCTTCGTTCTGGGTCAGGCAGCCGACGTTCTGGGCGGCACCCTTGAGGTGACGACGGCGGCGACGCAGAGTTCCGATGTCGGCATCTACGGCACCACCGCCTCGGGCCTGACCTCTGGCAACTACGCCATCACCTACGTCGATGGCGCCCTGACCGTGGACAAGGCGGCGCTGACGGTGACCGCCACCGATGCCTCGCGGACCTACGGGGCGGCCAACCCGACCCTGGGGGCGACCTACGCGGGCTTCGTGCTGGGCCAGGACGCCAGCGTGCTGGGCGGCAGCCTGGGCCTGACCACGGCGGCGACGCAGTCCTCGAACGTCGGCGCCTACGCCATCAACGCCTCGGGCCTGACCTCGGGCAACTACGCCATCACCCACGTCGATGGCACCCTGACCGTCGACAGGGCGGTGCTGACGGTGACGGCAAACGACGCCTCGCGCACCTACGGAGCGGCCAACCCGACGTTCAGTTCCTCGTTCTCGGGCTTCGTCCTGGGGCAGGACGCCAGCGTTCTCGGCGGCACCCTGGGGCATTCGTCTGCGGATTCAAACGTCGACGCCGGTCTCTATACCATCTCGAACAAGCAGACCCTGCTGTCGGACAACTATGCCTTCACCTACGTCAACGGCACCCTGACGGTGGACAAGGCGGCGCTGACCGTGACGGTCAACGACGCGGCGCGCACCTACGGGGCGGCCAATCCGGCGTTCACGGCGACCTACTCGGGCTTCGTTCTGGGCCAGGACGCCAGCGTGCTCGGTGGCGGTCTGACGACGGCGGCGACGCAGTCCTCGAACGTCGGCGCCTACGCCATCACCGGCAACCACCTGGTGTCGGGCAACTACGCCATCACGTCCATCGACGGCACCCTGACGGTGGACAAGGCGGCGCTGACCGTGACGGCCAGCGATGCCGCGCGCACCTACGGGGCGGCCAACCCGACGTTCGGGGCGACCTACAGCGGCTTCGTGCTGGGCCAGGACGCCAGCGTCCTCGGTGGCAGCCTGACGAGTACGGCGACCCAGGCGTCCAGCGTCGGCACCTATGCCATCAGCGGCGCCGGCCTGACCTCGGGCAACTACACCATCACCGCCGTTGACGGCACCCTGACAGTGGACAAGGCGGCGCTGACGGTGACGATCAACGACGCGTCACGCACCTATGGGGCGGCCAACCCGACGTTCGGGGTTACCTACGCGGGCTTCGTGCTGGGCCAGGACGCCAGCGTCCTCGGTGGCCGCGTGACGACGGCGGCGACACAGGCCTCTAACGTCGGCACTTACGCCATCAGCGGCGCGGGCCTGACCTCGGGCAACTACGCCATCACCCACGTCGATGGCACCCTGACGGTGGACAAGGCGGCGTTGACGGTGACCGCCAACGATGCCTCGCGGACCTACGGGACGGCCAATCCCGCGTTCGGGGTTACCTACGCGGGCTTCGTGCTGGGGCAGGGGGCCGGCGTTCTCGGCGGCAGCCTGGGCCTGACGACGGTTGCGACGCAGTCCTCCGATGTCGGCACCTACGCCATCAGCGGCGCGGGCCTGACCTCGGGCAACTACGCGATCACCTACGCGGACGGCACCCTGACGGTGGACAAGGCGGCGCTGACCGTTGCCGCCAACGATGCAAGTCGCGAGTCCGGAACGGCCAACCCGGTATTCACGGCCAGCTACGACGGGTTCGTGCTGGGCCAGGATACCCGCGTTCTGGGCGGCGCCCTGAGCCTCGTCACGGCAGCGGACCGGGGCGCGGCCGCCGGCACCTACGCCATCACCGGGTCGGGCCTGACGTCGAACAACTACGCTCTCACCTATGTCCCCGGAACCCTGACCGTGCGCGCGGTACCGGTTGTCGCGGCGAGGTTCACGCCGCCGCCGATGCCCGTACCGGTTCCCGCACCGCCTCCCGCACCGGCACCCTCGACGGTGTCGGGGCTGGGCGCGGTACCGTCGCCTTCGGGTGGCGGCGGCAGCGCGGCCGGCGCCCTCGCGATGGCGGCCCGGCAGGGTCAGGGCCTGGAGACGGCGGTCGATGCCGGCGGCTTCAGGGTGATCTACCGCCAGAACGGGCAGGAGGATGGCGGGTTTGGTGGCTACTCCATCTTCAACGAAGTGCTGACCGAGAATTTCGCCACGAGCACCACCGTGGCTTTGACCGAGAACGAAGAGGCGGGGCAATGAGTATGGCGCGGGGGATGGGTAAGGTTTGGACGTCTGCGGTTGTCCTGGGAGCCCTCGGGGTTCTCGCCGGA
>JAWLDH010000006.1:0-250835 GCA_041686745.1 Rhodospirillaceae bacterium
CAACGTCTTTTTTCATCTTTTTTCCTCACCGCCCGGACCCCGTAGGACCCGCCCCCGAAGGGAAGCACCACCGACAAAGCCAACCTTTCGGCTTTGCGACACACCCTGCTGTGAAGGATGAAATCAGACCCGCCGGACACCCGAGAGCGTCGCGACAGGAGGCGGAATATATGGTCGCCCTCCGGCCTTGGCAACAGAAAAATGACTCTTTCAGTTCGCCCCGAACACCGGCTTGCAATACTGCGCGTTCAGGGTCCCGCACAGACGTTCGGCGGCAGCGCGGTCGGCAACCGGCCCGGCCAGCAGACGATAGAACGTGCCCTGCCCCGGCAGGCTGATCTGGCTGACGCTCAGGTCCAGGGACTTGAGCGCGGGGTGGCGGGCCTGCAGCTCGGCCCAGCCGCTCTGCACCCGGTCCTGAGTACGGAACGACGCCAGATGGACGGCGACCGTCCCGGAAGCGGCCGAGTCCCCAGCGTCCGGAGCCTTGTCCTTCACGTCCGCGGCCGGCTTGTCCTTATCCTTATCCTTGTCGGCATCCTTTTTGGGAGCGGCGGCCGGCGCGGGCTGCAGGATGGTGCCGCCCTGCGCGGCGGCCAGGACGGCCCCGTCACCCTGGGTGTCTTCCATGCCCGGCGCCGGAGTCGGCAGGATCTCGAGCGGCCCACGGCCGCTGCGCAACGCGGCGGCAGGGTTTCCGGTCCCGGCTGGCGGCACCAGCATGGCCGGCGGCGTCGGAGTCTGAGCGGCGGCGGGCTTGGTGGCCGGGCGCGGAGAGGGTGCGGCGGCGGCGGGCGCGGGCGCAGACGCCGGGCGCGTGGCCCGCTCGATGGCGGCCCGCTCGCGCGCCTGTTCGCCAGCCGAGATCAGGCCCATTTCACGCAGGCGCTGCAGGGTGCCGACACGGCCGGCCGCTTCCAGCAGGCCGCCCGGCGGAATGGCCGGCAGGGCGCGGGTGCGCGGATCGGCCGGCAGCAGGCCGTCGAGGATCATGGTGCGCTCGGCCCCGTGCTGGGCGGCCGACATGTTGCGCGACTCGAAGGCATCGCGCAGGGCGCGCAGACGGGACACCACCTCTTCGGCACCCGGCGACGGCCGGTCCAGCCCCGCAGCCGGCGGCTGCTCGCTGAGCGGCAGAAGGGCGCCGAGGTTGGCGGCACGACGACGGGCGAATTCCTCGCCGGTGATCAGGCCGTCATCGCGCAGGCGCGTCAGCACGGCAAATCGTTGCGCGGCCGGGCCGGCGGCGCCTTCGGACAGGGCCAAGTCGGCGGCGGGCTCCTGCGCGGCCGACAGACCGATCAACGGCACGGCGCGGCCGTCATTCAGGGCGCGCAGGTTCTCGGCGGCGACGTCGCCGACCAGGCGCGGCGCCGTCCCCCACCACGGACCCGACACCACGGCCGGAGAATTGAGGGCGACGATCTCTTCGTACATCTGCCGGGCGCGGTCCGGGCGCGCGGTGTTCTGATAGGCCACCCCGGCGGCAAGCAGGGCGTAAGGGTTCTTGGCGTCGCGGGCCAGGGCCATTGTGGCGTGGTTTTCCGCCCGGGAATAGTCGCCACGGGCCAGCGCGGCCAGCGCGGCATCGGCCTGCGCCTGGCCGTTGCCCGCCGTCATGGCCGACGAGAAGCCGTCCATGTCGTACACGGCCGCGCAGCCGGAAACCGCCAGTGCCGGAACCGTCAGGACCAGGGCCAAGAGCGCGGTACGCAAGGATGGGCGCCGAGCGCGGACCAAAGCGGGGAGCGCTTCATGAGACGTGTCCCCGTGCGCGTTGTGCTGACTTCCGCCGGCCTTAGTGACCACGATACGACCCTCCTACCACCTGGCTGCCGGCCGATCCCCTGCCGCAGCCCCTCCCCGCGCCCCACCACGGCCCGATCAACGGCAAAAAATGCAGCGTTGTCCGGCCAGAACGCGGCGGCGCTAATGTCACATGAAAGAAAGCGCCCGAACAAGGCCGTTTTGCTACTGTAAGGCAATTGTCGCGGTCCAACCGGCTTGCTTCGGGGTATCCTGAAGCTCACCTTGAGTGCATTCAGGGCCGAGGGGCCGGGGATGGGGACTGGGCTATGGCAACGGAAATCGAACTGAAGCTGGAAATGGACCCGCGTCACCTGGACCGGCTGCGCCGCCACGCCGCGGTCCAGGAGTTCAAGCTGGGCCGCGCTGTCACCCGCACCCTGACCTCGGTCTATTTCGATACCGCCCAGCACCGGCTGCACGCCGCCGGCGCCTCCTTGCGGGTGCGCCACATCGGGGCGCGCCGCATCCAGGCGGTCAAGCTGCGGTCGGCCGACGGCAACGGCGGAAGCGGCCACCTCAGCCGCGACGAGTGGGAGCAGGACATTGCCGGCGACCAGCCCGACCACCACGCCCTGCACGCCGCCGGCATCGCCGGACTGATCGCCCGGGCCAGCGGCGGGGCCAGCCTGAAGCCCATCTTCGTCACCCGCTTCCGGCGCGCCGCCTATCGCCTTGGCACCGAGTCCTGGGAAATCGAGCTGACCCTCGATCGGGGAGAGGTCAACGCCGGGCAGACCAGCGTGCCGATCTGCGAAGCCGAACTGGAACTCAAGCGGGGCTGCCCGGCCGACCTTTATACCGTGGCCTGCCGGCTGGCCCGCGACATCCCCCTGCGCGTCGCCCTGGGCAGCAAGGCCGATCGCGGCTATGACCTGGTCAGCGGCGCCCGCCCGCAGCCGGTCAAGGCCACGCCGGTCACCCTGCGCCCGGACATGACCGCCGCGGCGGCGTTCCAGGCCATCGGTCGGGCCTGCCTGCAGCACCTCCTGCACAACGAGCCGGCGCTGCGCCAGGACCGCAACCCCGAGGCCCTCCACCAGATGAGGGTCGCCCTGCGGCGGCTGCGCTCGGCCGTGTCGATCTTCGGCCGGCTCACCCACGGCCCGGACTCCGTGGCGGCCATTGCGGAGCTGAAGTGGATCACGGCGGAACTGGGCGCGGCGCGCGACCTCGACGTCTTTATCGGCGAGATTCTTCGCCCGGTGACCGACGCCATGCCCGATGAGGCCGGCCTGAACGAGCTGCTGGGCACGTTCGAAGCCCGCCGCATGATCGCCTTCGACCGGGCGCTGGCCGCCATCGACCAGCCCCGCTACACGCAGATGGTGCTGGCCGTTGCCGCGTGGCTGGAGGCCGGGGCGTGGCTGTCGCCGCCGCCCGCCGACAAGGCTGCCCACGCCCGCCTCATCCAGCCAGTCGGAGCCGTGGCCGCCGAGATCCTGTCGGCCCGCCACGCCTCCGTGCTGAAGAAAGGCCGTCACTTCGGCCGCCTGGACGCCCCCCACCGGCACCGCCTGCGGATCCACGTCAAGAAGCTGCGCTACGCGACCGAGTTCTTTGCCAGCCTGTTCCGCCGCAAGAAGACCAAGGCGTTCACCGCGCGGCTGTCCCTGCTGCAGGACCGCCTGGGGCAGTTGAACGACGCGGCGGTGGCGCAGACCCTGCTGCACGGCGTGGCCCATGAGGTGGACCACGCCACGCCACACCCGGCCAGCCGCACCCTGGCCTTTGCTGCCGGACAGGCCGCCGGATGGCATAGCGCCCATGGCGCGGCCAGCGGAGTGCCTGACGATGTGGCGCGGGACTGGAAGGCTTTCACCCGCGCCAAGCCGTTCTGGACCAAACCCGGCTGAGGTCAGGCCGGCTCTGGCGCGTCGTCCGGATTTTCCAGACGCTTGCCGTCGAGGTCGCGGCGGGCCCGCTCGGCGGCTTCGTCGTCCTTGAGGCGGTCCGCCTTGGTGCGGCCGAAGCGCGACCGGTTGGCGGCCGCCTCGACCTCCCGGGCGGCACGGTCGCGGCGCTTGCGGACCTCGCGCAAGTTGATCACTTCACCCATGGCGGACCCTCCCGGCAGTGCGGCGTATGACGCGCAGTATAAGATATAGAGTGGGGGCGGTGAATATCTACCGCCTCGCTCCTATGGCTTGAGCAGCCGGAACATCAGCGGCGCCAGGGCCACCACCAGGGCGATGCGGACCACATGGTGGGTGGCGACAAACGGCACGTCCATGCCCAGCGCCAGCCCGATCAGCGACATCTCGGCCAGTCCGCCCGGCGCGTAGGCCAACAGCAGCAGCAGGAACGGAAGGCCGGTCAGCGCCGCCGCTCCCCACGCCGCCGCCGCCGCCAGCCCCAGCATGATGAAGCTGCTCCCGACGGCCAGAAGGGCGGTGCGCAGCAGGCGGACCGGGTCGGCCCCGACAAAGCGCGTCCCCAGGGCGCTGCCGACCACCACCTGGGCCACGACGATCAGCTCGGCCGGGGGCTGAAGGGCGGTCAGGCCCGCCAGATGCGTTGCCGCCGCCAGGATCATCGGCCCGGTCAACTGCGGGGCCGGCAGGCGCAGGACCCGCCCGACCGGCCGGCCGGCCAGCGCGGCGGCGGCCAGCCAGACGAGGTCGGCCAGGCCGAAATCGCCGTTGATCAGCCAGGGGGTCCCGGCCGCCGCCTGGCTGGCCGCCACTCCCTCGGTCAGGCGGAACCACACGGCCAGGGCGAACACCACGATCATGATGCGCAGGGTGTGGACCAGGACGATGGTGCGCTCGTCACCGCCCTGCGCCGTGCCGATGGCCACCATCTCGTTCAGCCCGCCCGGCGTGCCGGAGAAATAGGCCGTCACCCGGTCCCAGCCCCCCAGGCGCTGGAACACCGCCCCGGCCAGAAAGGGCGTGACCACCGACACCACCAGCAGAACGGCCATGCTCGGCAGCCATGGCCCGATGCGGTCGAACAGGCCCGGCGTGAAGGCGCTGCCCAGCATGACGCCCAGCACGGCCAGCATCCCCATCCGCAAGGGCTGCGGCACGGCGGGGCGCAGACCGCCCAGCGCCGCCACGCTGACCGTGAGCAGGGCGCCCAGCATCCACGGCAGGGGCAGGCCGACGAGGTGGAACGCGCCACCCCCGGCAGACCCCAGGACCAGGGCGAGGAAAAGACTCCGGGCCGCAGCATCGGAGGCCGGCAGAGGCGGCGGCTGGAGCATGAACGGCGGGACCTTGTGATGGCGGGACAGGAACGGGCGGGGACAGGAACGGGCGAGAACTCCCAGGATTTAAGGCCGGTGAAGGATAACGGCAAAAAATTTTCTGCGAGGTTGAGTTTTCTGGAACCTGATGCAACGCGGCGCTGTTGTCCTCATTGGTAGAACTCCCCAGGTCCGCAAGGACCTCTACCATTGCCCCTCAGTCGAGACGTCCGGTTCCCCCCAACCGGACGTCTCACCCCCTCCGCCAGGGGGAAAGGGCAGCCTTTTCCGGCGCCACCTCCTCAATCGGGCAGGCCTACCACTTTTTTGCGGACCCTTTTACGCAAAGAGGCGGTTAGGCTGGAATTGTTTTCAACCGGGCGTTCATGCTCCGGGGGCCTGCCGCATCACCGGCGCAGCGCCCGGCCCAAGGGGCGCCCGTGGCCCGCCGCACGCAAGGGGACACCACGCCACATGGACACCAGACGTCAGGCCCTTCTGGACGAGCTCCCTCGGTTGCGCCGGTATGCCCGGATGCTGGTCGGCGATCCCGCTCACGCCGACGACCTTGTCCAGGACTGCCTGGTTCGGGCGATTTCAAACCTGGACCGCTGGCAGCTTGGAACCAACATGCGCGCATGGCTGTTCACGATCATGCGCAACGTGCTGTTCAACAACCTGCGCCGGGCCCGCCGCAGCCCTTTCCTGGATTGCGGCGGCGACGCCATGGACACGGTGCCCGTGGCGGCCGACCAGGAACAGCGCATGCGCGTGCTGGACGTGGACAAGGCCTTCACCCGCCTGCCGTCGGCCCACAAGGAGGTGTTCCTCCTGATCGCCGTCGAGGGACTGGACTATGAAGAGGCCGCCCAGGTTCTTGGAGTCCCCGTGGGAACGGTCAAATCCCGCCTGTCCCGGGCGCGCAACGACCTGCGCACCAGCCTGGACAAGTCGGACAAGCCGCAGCCCCAGGACGCTGACTTTGCGGAACGGATACGACGCGGCGCATGAAGCTTCAGCCCCCCATCACCGACGACGACATCGAGGCCCTGCTGAGCGGCCACCTGTCGGCGGCACGGCGGCGCGTGGTCGAGGACGCCCTGGACGCCCAGCCGGACCTGCGCCGGCGCGTCGAGGCGTTGCGGGCTGACCAGGACGCCTTGCGGGCCATCGGCGCCGACCTTCTGGCCGAACCGGTCCCCGACCGCTTCCTGGCCCTGCTCGACGCCGATGACGACCATGTCGGTCGGTCGGCCAGGCGGCGCCACGGCACCTGACAGCGCTCCGCGTCCCCAGTTCCCCTTGTTCATCACGGCCGGGCATGACCCGGCCTTTTTCATGCCCGCGCCCGCAGATCGGGGGCAGTCGTACCCAGGATACCCGCCAATCCCGAACAGCTTATCCCGAAGGATAGTACGAGCATATCCCCAGACATATCCACAGGCACCCATCGCACAGCCGGCCATTACCCTAAAGTATCCGATACGTTCCAACAGGCCATTTACTTGCTACGACCATGAGAAGCGCGTTTCTCTGCCGCCACATGAATACCACATTTGAGGTAATTAAGGTTAGCAACGGCCTTTTACTGATTTATTATACGCCGCATAGGGCTTTTTATATTTGACACCCTGCGGCCCCCTTTATACGATGCAGACCTCAAGCAGCGATGGGCCGGTTTGTCCTGTGACGAAAAGCCTCGCCGCTGCTTCTCTTCGGAAGACCAGAATTCAAGGAGGCGAGGGTGCGACACGCGCATGTGAAAGCCGTACTGCCGAGACTTCGCCGCCACGCCTTCATCCTGGCCGGCGACCGCGCCCTGGCCGACGAATCCGTGTTCCAGTGCCTCAGGGCCTGCCGCGAGCAGCCCGACCGGGTGCGTCCCGAGACGGTGAACGTCGATCTGTTCCGCCTGTTCTACGATGTCGCCGCGCCGCAGGCGACACAGCCCCGCAAGAGCACGGCCGGGCGGTGCGGCGACACCTTCGACCGACTGCTGGCCCTGCCCATGGGCCACCGCCAGGTCCTTGCCCTGGCGTCGGTCGAAGGCTTCTCGGTCGCACAGTGTGCCGACGTTCTGGGCATGCCGACCGACCGCGTCGGGACGATGCTGGCCCAGGCCCGAAGGTCCTTTGCCGCAGTCCATCAGACGTCGTGACCCACCGCTGAAGAAACCCTTGAAAAATTCATGATTCTAGGCGGAACGATGAGCACGGCCCAGGCATTCATCCAGTCATACAGCGCCCGCCGAGACGGCGCTCATTCCGGCAACCCGTCACGTCCCTGCACGGAGGCATCCATGCGCGAACACGCGCTTTTCGCCAAGCCCCGCCCCGCGACACCTGCCCTGTCCGTCACGGCGACGCGTCCGGATCCCGATTACTGGGGACCGGCCGGGGTCGAGCCGACGGTCGAAGAGTTGATGGCCGACCCGATGACCGCCCTGGTCATGCGCCGTGACCGCATCGGCCCGGCCGAGGTGATGGAAGCCGTCCAGAACGCCCGCCGGGCACTGGCCGAAACGTCGCGGCGGAGCGCACCGCCGGTGCCGTTCATGCGGCCGCCGGTCCACTGGAAGGCCGCACCGCCGCGCTCCGCCATCGAGCCGCGGCTGCCGCTGGCCAACGCCGTGTAAACCCAAGTTTCCCCGATACCGTCCCTCCGGAGCGCCATCCCCCCCTGGCCCCCCCACCGGAGACGACGGTTCTGAAAGCCCCGCTTCCCCCGGCGGGGCTTTCTCCTTTTTGGGCCTCCACGAGGCCCCCCCCACACGCGCCCACATACGCGCAATGCCAAAGGCCCCGTCGTTCCAGGGGAGCGGCGGGGCCCCACGCGCGCAATGCCAAAGGCCCCGCCGTTCCAGAGGAGCGGCGGGGCCTTGGGGAGAACCGGCGGGAAACGGAACGGGGCACGACGCCTAATGGGTCGCGCGGCGCACTCCTTCATCCTCCGGGTACAAACCCTGCTCATAGGCCATTGCGGCGGCCTTCAGCGTGTACAGCTTCACGGCGGCGTTGGAGGAATGGTGCGGCACGGGATTGGCCGCCTCCAGGCGCAGGATCTCCCGCTTCATCGACACGTAATCACGATCCGTCATCACTCGACTCCTCCCGCTTGGGGCCCTGGTGCGTGGTGGGCCGCGTCTCCTCAAGAACGTTGGCTTGAGGGGCACGGTTCCCCCGAAAGGGGGACGGGGGACCGCTCAACCCATCCAGCGCTGCACCAACTCCCGCACTCTTGTCAGGAACGGTACGGGCGCCGGCACCGCCTGGATCTCCATCGGTGCAATATTCCACGGTTCAGCGACGCGCCCATGGGGACGGCCGGAACGGGCGAAGAAGGAGCGGGCGGTGTCGACGTGCATGACGGGATTCCTTTTCTGGACGGTTCCTCATCCTGAAACGACATCCAGACACCACTGGTTCCGTGACAATGCGCAAGCCGTGCGCTTTTTGTCAGCCGCCGAACTGCTCCAGCCAGGCCGCGATCGAGCGCCGGTCCTCGCCGCCGCGCAGCAGCAGGGTCAGTGCCACGCGCATCTGAAGGCCGGACAGCCAGCCGGAGCGCAGGACGCCGCGCCGCTGGAGATCGACCTCTCCGCCCTCGAAGCCGTAGGACTGCCGCAGGACCGGGCCGCCCAGGGCGCGCGGGGCGAGGACGACCGGCATCCTGGCGGCCGCCATCTCGAGGGATTCCGCCATGTCCGGGGTGACGTGGCCGCCCCCCATGCCCTGGATGACCAATCCGGCGAAACCGCCCTGCACGACGGCGTCGACCAGCGCCCCGTCGATGTCCAACCCGGCTTCGAGAATGGCCACCCGCGCGGCCGGCTCGGCCCAGGCGCGGGACAGCGGCGCCATGCGCTCGGCCCGCTGCACGAAGGTCGGAACGCCCTCGGCCACCCACCCCAGCGGCCCGCCGGGGGCGCTGATGAAGGCGCTGGCCGGTCCACCGCCGGCGGTGGACCAGGCGCGGCGCAGGAAGCGGGCGGCATGGATGGTGTCGTCCAGGACGACCAGCGCCCCCTGCCCCTGGGCCTGCGGATGGGCCGCCACCTGGACCGCCGCGACCAGGTTGGCGCCGGCGTCCGTTCCGGGGTGGAGGCTTGGCCGCAGGGCGGCGGTCAGGACCACCGGAACCTCCACGTCGATCAGCAGGTCGAGGGCAAAGGCCACTTCCTCGAGCGTATCGGAGCCGCCGGCCACGACCACCCCATGCGCCCCTTCACGGATGTGGCGCTCGACCTCGTCGGCCAGTTCGGCGATATCCTCGAAGGTCAGGAACGTGCTGGGAACCTGGCGCAGGGTGCGCGGCAGGACCAGGGCCGAGGCACCCTGCCCGGCGCGGGCGCCGCCCGCCGGGGTGCGCCCCGGCAACGGCGCCACCAGAGCCCCGCCGTCGGCGGTGGGCTGGAGGTGGCGCGATGTCGGCGTATTGACCGAAATTGTCCCCCCCAGTGACAGCAAAACGACCCGCGGCAAGTCGCGTGCCCGTTGGCGCTGCGCCTGTGACATTCCCCGCCTCCTCCTCTCCGCAACAGGAACGGCGCGCCGTCCCTTACGGACAACGCGCCGCATCACACCAGAAACACCCAAAAGGCGCCGCAGGTTTGGGGCCTACGCCGTCAGAGCGGGCGCCCCGTCAATTGAGTGCCAACGCTCAATCTTCCGACACACCGCCGATGGCCTTGTGCACCGTGTCCGACGACCGCACGTGCGTGGCGAGATCGGCCATGGCCACCATTCCGGCCACCTCCTTGCGGGAATTGAGGATGACCAGACGGCGGATCTGCTTGTCGCCCATGACCCGGGCGGCGTCATCGACGCTGTCGTCCTCGTAGAGGGTTTCCACGCCTTCGCTCATGGCGTGACGGGCGGTCAGGTTGTTGACGTCGCCGCCGGTGGCGACGACCCGGATGACGATGTCGCGGTCGGTGATGGTCCCGATGATGCGCTGGTTTTCGGATACCGGCAGCATGCCGATGCTCTGTTCATCCATCATGCGGGCGACGTCGCGCAGGCTGGTGGTGGGCTCCACGGTGACGACGTTGCGCGTCATGATCTCCTTGAGACGTTTCATGGCCTCTCCTTTGCTCCGGGGGACGCACACAAACGACGGGGGCAGGCCTGACGTTCGGCGTAAGGGAGAGGCGTCTTATGGCCTTTGGCGATCTATCGTCCGCCACCTGCACGCCGTACAGTCCCATTACGGTTGCACGACAAGGCATGAGACGACGCTGAATGGATCCCACCCCGCAGCACTGGAAGACCCCGGTTTCCGAGCGCGGCCCGCAGGCGCCTGCGACGCTGGCCCGGGTGATCGTGGTCGATGGCTCGCCGTCGGACCGCCGGGACGTGTCATCGGTGCTGCGCGGGTTTTACCAGGTGGTGCCCTGCGCCGATGCCGACGAGGCCCGCCGCGCCCTGACGACCGGGGCGACCCCCGCCCTCATCCTGATCGACGAGGCTGTACCGCCGAGCGGAGGAACCGCGTTGCTGCGGTCGCTGCGGCGCCGCGCCGACCTGGCCGAGGTGCCGATCCTGGCCACCTCCGCAACGGCGCACAGCAGCTTTGCACGGGAGGCCCCGGCCCTGGGCGCCACCGTGGTGCTGCACAAACCCTATCCGGTGCGGGTGCTGCGCCAGACCCTGTCGGGGATGCTCAACACCTGGGTGGAACAGAGCTGGGACCTGCTGGAGCCGGTTCAGCGCAAGGCGCTCAAAAACACCGTGGCGGCGTTCAACTCCATCGCCGACGCGGTCAGGGACCACGGCCGCCTGCCCTATGACAGCGTCCGCGACAGTTGCAAGCCGCTGGTCGATGCGGTTCAGAACGCCCGGTTCCGCGACATCCTGGCCGGAGTGCGCAACCACGACGACTACACCTACGTCCACTCGCTGCGGGTGGCCACGTTCCTGACCCTGTTCGGACACGGCCTGGGCCTGCGCGACGACGACCTGCTGACCCTGACCTCGGGCGGGCTGCTGCACGACATCGGCAAGATCGCCATTCCCCTCAGCGTCCTCAACAAGCCGGGCCACCTGGACCCGGCCGAAAAGGCCGTGATGCGGACCCACGTCCGGCGCACCATGGACATGCTGCTGGAACGCTCCGAGGTGCCGCGCGCCGTCACCATCATCGCCGGGCAGCACCACGAACGCCCGGACGGCACCGGCTATCCGCTCGGCCTGTCGGGCTCGTCGATCAACGAACTGGCCCGCATGGCGGCCCTGGCCGACATCTTCGTCGCGTTGACCGACCGCCGGGTCTACAAGCCGTCCATGGCCCCCGAACAGGCCCTGGCCCTGATGGCCGACATGGGCTGGGCGATCGACCAGCACCTGCTGCGCATGTTCCGCGAAATCCTGCTCGACAGCGCCAGCCAGTTGGTCTGAAAAATGATGGTCGGCGGGGACCGGGAGCGCCGCCGCTCCCGATCCTCCGGCCGTAGGTGCCTCCACGGCCCACCGGCGGGCGGGGAGCGAAGGCAGGGGCGTTCTATCCCGCCCCGGCCCCCTCTACAAATTAAGGATTTGCGGACCTTTTGCGACAGCGCTGCGCGCGTTGGGGGCTGGCCGGATCGCGCGCGGCCCGCTACATAAGATGACCTGCCGCGCACCTGGAGTTCCGATGTCCCGTCCCAACGACAAGAGTCATTTTCCGACGTCCGCCGAAGACAAGCGGTCCCATGACGAGGTCGTGGAGCGCGACCATTCGCCGCAGACCTTGTCGCCCAGCTACGCCCTGGCCTTCACCGACATGGATTTCCTGACCCGGCGCGAGTTGCGCCCGGTGCGCCTGCAGCTCGAACTGCTCAAGACCGAGCTTCTGTTGCAGGAAGAGTCGATCATCTCGACCATCGTGGTGTTCGGCAGCGCCCGCGTGCCCGAACCCGAGGAGGCCCGCCGCCGCCTCGCCCTGGCCGAAAAGGCCGCCGCCGCCGCGCCCGGCGACAGCGCGGCGCAGACGGCCCTCACGCGGGCCCGGCGCGTGGTCGACACCAGCCGCTACTACGACATCGCCCGCGAGTTCGGGCGCATCGCCTCGGTGCACGGCCAGACGCCGGGAGCGCGGCGCTATGTGGTGGTGACCGGCGGCGGCCCCGGCATCATGGAGGCGGCCAACCGCGGCGCCGCCGACGTGCAGGCCGACAGCATCGGCCTGTCCATCGTCCTGCCGCACGAGCAGGCGCCCAATCCCTACATCACGCCGAAACTCAGCTTCAACTTCCATTACTTCGCCGTGCGCAAGATGCACTTCCTGATCCGGGCCGAAGCCATGGCCTGCTTCCCCGGCGGCTTCGGCACCATGGACGAGTTGTTCGAGGCGCTGACCCTCATCCAGACCGGCAAGATCCAGCCCATGCCGGTCCTGCTGTTCGGCGAAGCCTGGTGGCGGCGCATCGTCAACTTCGACGCCCTGGTCGAAGAGGGCACCATCTCAGCCGAGGACCTCGACATCATCAAGTTCGTGGAAACCGCCGAAGACGGCTGGAACGCCATCCTCGACTTCTACCGCACCCACCCCTCGCCCAACCAATGGGCCGGTGAAAACGGCAACGGCGGGGTCAACGGCGCGGGGATTTGAGGGAAGAAAGTGAAGCGGTGAACCACAGAGACACCGAGAAGGCACAGAGAAGTCACAGAGAGAGCGGAGCAGGCGGCGCCGCAGGCGATACTTCCCCGAGAGGGATTTATGCGCTGCGCGCCGCCGTATTCTCCGCGACCTCAGTGTCTCTGTGTCTCTGTGGTGAAATACTTCTCTTCACCTACAACCCGCTTTCCCGGATCAGCACGGCGCCGGCGTGGCGCCACAGGTGGCCGAGGGGGCTGCGGCGGTCGGCTTCGATGCGGGCGACGCCGCGCAGGCTTTGCGAGAACGCGCCTGAGGCGGCGGCCGGATCGACCGGGCGCAGGATGACGCGGTAAAGGCCCTGGGTCGGAACGATTACGCCGCCGTCGCCGACGCGGGCGGCCAGGGGACCGCCGAAGGGGGCCGACAGGGCGGGTTGGTCGAGGCCCTGGGCGCTGACTTCGGCCACCTCCACGACCTCGACGGCGAACGGCGGCTGGGCCGCGTCATCGGGATGGAAGGTGCCGCGTCGGCCGACCTCCATGCGGTCGCGCTCGGTTTCGGCGACGTAGCCGACCAGCCGGGCGGTGCTGTCATCGACCACCAGACCGAGGGGTTCGGACGCCGGGATCCAGCGCCCGACGTGCAGTCCGGGGGCGCGGTCGCCGACCATGCCGTCGAAGGGCGCCCGCACGGTCAGCCGGCCCTGCTCCTCCAGCAGGCCGTCGAGGCGGGTGGTTTCGCTGACCAGTTGCCGCCGCAGGACGTGGATGTTTTCCGCCGCTTCGGGGCTGGCCGCCTCGCGCAGCAGCAACTCGCGGCGCAACACGATGCGGCGCTCGGCCAAGCGGATTTCGTGATCCAGTTCGGGCGCCGCCAGGGTGGCGAGGACGTCCCCGGCGCGGACCCGCGCCCCCGGCTCCAGGGCGAGGCTTTCGATGCGGGCCGGCACCGGCGGGAACAGCCAGGCATGATCCACCGCCCTGTGCATGGCCGGCACGGTCACCAGACCCTGCCATGGCACCACCAGGACGGCGGCCAGGACGGCCAGCACGCCCAGCGTGGTCAGGCTGTGGCGGTTGAGGACCACGCGGTCGCGGCGCTCCCACCAACGTCCCACTTCCCGGCCGATCGGCTGCATGATGAACCACCATATCTCGATGAGGAACAGGGCCACGCCGGCGGCCTTGAAGAACATGTGATAGACCAGCAGCGCGATGCCCAGGAACAGGAAGAAACGCCAGATCCAGGTCGCGTAGGCATAGGTCAGCATCAGCCGGCGCAGGGTACGCGGCAAGCGCTCGGGCGGGGCGTCGCCGAACCCGAACAGCGCCTCGCGCAGGCGCCACTGGCCCAGCGCGAAGGCGCGGTCCTGCAGGTTGGGCACCCCCAGGGCGTCGGACAGCAGGTAATAGCCGTCGAACCGCATCAGCGGGTTGATGTTGACCATCAGGGTCATCACCCAACTGACCGTCGCCACCACGAACGCCGCGCTGCGGGCCGGGCCGTCGGGCAGGAAGCTCCACAGGAAGGTGGCGAGCATGGCCAGGGCCAGTTCCGCCACCATGCCCGCCGCGCCCACCATCAGCCGGCGCCGCCGGTCGGGCAGCCGCCAGGTGTCGGTGGTGTCGGTGTACAGCACCGGCCACAGGACCAGGAACGCCACCCCCATGGTCGGCACCCGGCAGCCGAACCGCTTGGCGGTATAGGCATGGCCAAGCTCGTGCACGATCTTGGTGAACACGATGGCGAGGCCGTACCACGCAAGGCCCGCCGCATCGAAGAAGTGCAGGAAGGTATGTGTGAAGGTCTGCCACTGGCGCAGCACCAGCAGCAGCCCGACCACCCCCAGCAGCAGGAACAACGCCGCCGCGGCCCGCGTGAACAGCGGGGCGACCAGCCACGCGGTGGCGTCCAGGAACCGGTCCGGGCGGACCAGCGGAATGCGGATGAACAGGTAGCGGTGCAGCAGCCACATGTACCACGACGTCTTGCCGGCGTTGGCGATCTGCACCATGCGCGCCACGTCGGCCGCGGCGTCCTGGCGGACCAGCGAGTGGCTGCGCAGGAACTGCTCCATCCAGGCGACCTCGGCCGCCGTCGGAGCGCGGCCGGTGGCGGCCTCGACCGCCTGCATCACCGCGTCGGCGCGGCCCAGGTGCCAGGCCGACAACAGGTCGAAGGCACGCGCCCCGATGCGGTGGAAGCGGTTGCGCAAAGGATCGTGAATGGTCCAGGTCGGCCCGCCGTCCAGCGCCCGCGGCCCGGCCAGCAATGCCAGATCATCCCGCAACGGCGGAAGTGGTGGGGAAGGCTGCGCTGCGGCGGGCGCCGTCGCCATGACTACAGGCCCAGGAACTGGCGGGCGGCGGCCAGCGGACGGCGGAACAGGTGGAGGGCCAGCGGGGCGCTCGGCCCCTCGATCTTCGCGGTGCCCTGGAGGCCGATGCGCGGCGGCGTCTGGCCGGTGTCGTCCAGCGTGGCGGTGACCCGATAGCCGAGCACCTGTTCGTCGGACAGCTCGGGTTCATAGGCGGCATGGGTCAGGGTGGCCGACAGCGGTTCCAGCGGCGCGACGTCCAGGAACAGCCGGATGGCGGCGCCGGGCTCCAGGGCGATGGCGTCGGCCACCGCCAGATGCAGGCGCAGCTCGACCCCTTGCGGATCGGCGATCACCAGCACCTTTTCGCCGGTGCTCACGGGGCGGCCGATCCAGTCGTTGACGTCGTGAAACACCGCGAGGCCCGGCTTTTCCGCCGTCACCACGACCCGCGACAGGCGCTCGGCCGCCCAGTCGCGCTCGGCCCGCTTGAGATCGACGCGCGAGCGCAGCAGGGCCAGCCGCGACCGCCCCTCGGTGTCGCGGAAGGCGCCCTGGGTGGCGGTGCGCAACTCGGCGTCGGCCACGGCCAGTTCCTCCTCGGCCACGGCCAGGGCGTTGCGCAACATGGCGTCCTCGAAGGAGAACAGCGCATCGCCCACCGCCACCGTCTGGTTGGGCTGGACGTGGAACGTCTCGATCACGCCGTCGAGCGGGGCGCTGACCACGGCCGGAGTGCGCGGCACCACCTGCCCCGGCGCCAGCGCGCTCTGGTGCATGGGCAGGGCCAGGATGCCGACCAGCGCGGCGACGACAGCCGCACCGATCAGGCGGCGGCGCTGGGAGGACCGCCGGTGCCAGCGTCCCGGAGCGGCGGCCACCCAGGCGTGGGCATAGGTGTCGGCGATACGCTCGCCGAGCACCGCCTCGCCGTCCTCGAACGGATGGTCGCGCAGGGCCAGCAGGGCGCCGACGACACGGCCATCGGGGTGGCGCAACGGCAGCCACAGGCCGTGCGGCGCGCAGAATTCCAGCCACCCCGCCCGCTCACCCTCGGGCACCGAGGCGGCGGTGACCGGGACCGGGGCGGTGGTGCCGACGGCGGTTTCCAGGGTCCCGGCCAGGCGGGCCAGCCAGCGCACGAACGGCGCGTCGCGCTCCAGCACGGCGACGTCGGAGACCGCCTCGACCGACCACGCGCCATCGGCCGACCGGCGCAGCAAGGCGCCCTGGCGATAGGCCACCAGGGCCCGCGTGCGGTTGACCGCGACATAGCGCAGCGCCGCCTCGCTCTCGGCGTGGCGGGCCTCCTTCTCGATCTGCAACAGGGTCATCAGCGGACCGCTGCCGGCCGCGACCGACGGCCGTAACGGCGGCGCGTTCATCGCCCGACGCCGCGCGACACCGGCGTGAACACCGCGGTGCCGCTCATGCCGGCAAGCAGGTTGTCGGGTCTTTTCTCGAAGCTGCCCTTGACCGAAACGACCTGGCTGACCGCGTCGATGCGGGCACCGATGGACTGCACCACGGCCGGGTGGGTGGTGCCGGTTTCATCGACCATAACAGTCAGCGCCGCCCCCTGGCGCAACCACGCCAGCCATGCGGAGGGCACGACCATTTCCAGTTCCAGGGCGCTGTCGTCGAGAATGGACAGCAGTGGCGTTCCGGCCGCCACGCTTTCGTAGGGCTGGACCAGGCGCTCGACCACCCGGCCATCGAACGGCGCGGCGATGGTGCAGCGGTCGACCATGCCCCGCTGCATGGCCACGCGGGCCGCCGTGCGCTTGGCATCGGCCGCCGCCAGGGCAACGTCGAGTTCGCCGGTCGACCGCAGGGCGGCGAGTTCGCGGCGGTTGGCCAGGGTGGCGCGGGCCGCCTCATCGCTGGCCCGTTCCTCGGCCAGGGTGGCCTCGTGCAGGTCGCAGGCGAAGCGGACCAGGACGTCCCCCTTGGCGAAACGCGCCCCGTCCTTGACCGGCATGGCGGTGATGCGGCCGGCGAGGTCGGAGGCCAGCGTCGCCTCGCGCTGGGCGGAGATGAGGACGCGGGCGTCCAGCGGCGCTTCCGCCGTGTCCGGGCCCTGGGCCTGGGCGGAAAGGAAAGGCATGGCCGCCAACACGGCGGCCATGCCCAGGGTCTTCAATCGCTTACGCGGCAGACGCATCAAAATGTCCAGGTCAAGGGACGGCGGAGGCTCACTGTTGACCGGCCGCCGGGGCGGCAGGGCTGAGAAGATCACCAATGCCGGGCAGCATACCCAGCCCGGCGCTGGCCGGCAAACCCGCCGACGCCGCAGGGCTGGCCGGGGCCGCCGCGAGAGACACCGCCTCAAGGACATCCTGCTCGCCCAGCGCGGTGACCTGTTCGGGCGCCGCAGGGGCGACCAGCAGGCTGGCCGGAACGGGTTCGGCGGCCAGGTTCGGCACCACCGGCTCGGACGCCTCGGCCCGGAAGTCGAGACGGCCGTTCAGCCAATTCTGCGACCGGGTCTGGAGGGCCTTGGCCAGCCCCTGGACGTCGTGGCTGTCCACTTCGTCGGGCAGCGGGTCGGCGCCGACCGACAGGAACACGCGGCCCAGCGCCGAGCGCACACCGGCGAACGCCAGGTCGCGGCGCAGGTCCGACACCAGGGCGCGCAGCTCGGCGCGGATCTGCGACAGGTCGCCCTCGGAGCGGGTGCGCTCGGCGTTGCGGCTCTGCACCAGGAGCTCGTTTTCGACCGTGGCCAGCTCGTCGGCCGTGGTGTAGGCGGCCAGCGACTCGCGGTAGTCCAGCCACGACACATGGACCTGGCTCATGACCGCCATGGCCAGCGCCATGCGGCGGGTGTCGACCACCGCCACCTGGGTCTTGGCTTCCTCGATGCGATGCGGACCGCTGACGATGTCGAACAGGTTGCCGGTGATCGTGGCACCCCAGTTCCACCACTCGTTGTTGTAAGCGAAGCTGTTGGAGGTGTACTCGCGGCCGCCGCTCAGTTCGATGCCCGGCAGCATCCGCAGCATGGCGCGGTGCACTTCGCGCTGGCTGATGCGCTGCTGATAAACTTCTTCGCGGATCTCGGGGCGGTGGACCAGGGCGAGGCGTTCCAGGTCGCCGGGCTCCAGGGCCAGGTCGGGCACGCCGTTCTCGCCGCCCATGCCGGCCAGCTCGAACGTCCCGGCAACCGGCACGTTCATGAGGGCGGCCAGGCGGGTCTTGGCGGTGGCCAGTTCACGCCGCAGCAGGGTCAACTGGCGCAGCACGTCGAGCAGGTCGCGGCGGTAGGTCAGGGCCTCCACCGGCGGCTGCAGGCGCCGCTCCTCGATCTCGCGGGCGCGGCCCAGGGCCTCGGTCACGCGGGCCAGAAGCGGGTCGACGCGGGCCAGCAACTGGTCGGCCGACAGGGCGTTCCAATAGGCGTCGCGCACATCCTGGATGATGTTCTGGAGCACCTTGCGGCGGCGCTCCTCCATGATCAGGGTGCGGTCGGCCTGCTGCTTGGCGCGCACGTAGCTGAGCCCGAAGTCCAGGACGTTCCAGGCCAGGGTCAGGTCGGCGGTGCGGACGTCGCGGTCCTGGGAGGTGTTGTTGGCCAGAACCTGCTGTCCCGTCTCGATCGACCGCGAGTTGGAGGCCAGGAAATTGTCGCGCCCGGAATACCCGGCGTTGGCGGTCAGGCGCGGCAGCATGTCCAGGTGGGCCGAGGTCAACTGGTCGGCGCTCAGGGCCTCTTCCATCAGCTTCAGGCGGTGGTCGAGGTTGTACTTGATCGCCCGCGCCATGGCTTCATGCAGCGTCACCGGGCCGGTGATCGGCTCCTGGTCGGCGAACATGCGGCCCAGGTCGTCCTGCACCGCGGCCGTCACCTGCTCCTGCGACAGGCGTTCGGGCTCGATCGCACACGCGCCGAGCGCCAGGGCCGACACCGCCGCCAGAAGGCCCGCCGTCAGTCGCCGACCCGGCCGTACCCCGCCCGCGCGCGTCCGAGTCGTCACGTTCACGTCCGCCGTCATGAATTCCCCCACGTTCGCCATACCCAACAACCCCTGATGATCTTCGAGTGCCACTATACCCGCCCCCTCGCGTCCGGCAAGGGGGCGGCGATTCATTATCCTGCCCACGGCGCCGGTCAGGCTGCGTTGCTCTGCTGCAAGCGGGCCAGCGCGTCGGCCAGTCGCCCACCATCGGACGACGCGTTGGCGGCCGCCAGTTGCTGGGCAAAGCCCGGACGTCCGACGCCTCCGCCAGCCACGGCATCCACCGGGGCGCTTCCCTGACGGAGCCGCGCCACGATCTGCTCCGCATCGGCCAATTCCTCCGGCGCAAGGTCCTCGGGCGCAAGGTCGCCCAGGGCGAGGTCGCCCGCAGGAAGGTCGGCCGGGGGAGCATTTTCCGCGGCCTCCTCGGGGAAGCCTTCGTTGGGTCCGCCGTTGGGGCCACCGTCCTGGAGCCCCTCGCCGAAGCCACCGCCCCCCAGGCCGCCACCGAAGCCACCGCCGAGGCCGCCGCCCAGACCGCCGCCGAGGCCGCCACCGAAGCCACCGCCCAGTCCGCCGCCGAAACCGCCGCCGAGGCCGCCACCAAGGCCACCGCCGCCAACGGTCGAGTTGGAGCCGTAGAAGTTGCCCAATGCACCGGTATTACCGGTCACCGCATTGCGGACGATGGTCATGGTGTCGATGCCCGACGTCGGGTCGCTGGAGTTGCCGCCGCCGGTCAGGCCGCCGTTCTGCTGCATGGATCCGCCGGTGGTGCCGTCGCCGGCTCCCGGTCCGAAGTTGACGTTGGTGCTGCCGGGAACCGTGCGGCCGGGCGGGGCGGAGGTCTGGTCGGCCAGCCACGAGACCGGCGGCGCGGCCGGAGGTGCCGGCGGAGGTGCAGGCGGAGGCGCCGGCGGCGGGACCACGGCCGCCTTGCTGGAAAGGGTGATGGTGAACGTCTGCTCCACGCTGCCGCCATCGGCATCGGTCGCCCGCACCACCACGGTCAGGACTGGCGTCGTCCTGAAGCTGAGGTTGGCATCGTCGGCCAGCCGCAGTTCGTTGCCGACGATGACGAAGGCTCCGGCCGGGTCCGAGACGATGCTGTAGGTCAGCGGCGAGCCCTCGCGGTCGCTGGCGCTCAACCTGCCGATCACCGTGCGGGCCGGGGAATCCTCCGGCAGGACGTCAAGCACGCGGGTCAGGCCCAGGTTGCCCGGCGCCTCGTTGACCGCCGTCACCGCCTGTTCGATGACGCGGGTGCCGTCGGAGAAGGCCGTGGTCCCGCCGGTGGCGGCAATGGCCACCCGCTGGCCGGCGTTGCCCGAAGACTGGTCCCACGCCCGCACCGTAAGGCTGGCCGTGCCGCCGCCAGTGTAGTCGGGGGCGAAGCGGATCTGCGCGGTGGACGGCAGCAACAGCGCCGAACCGGCCGACACCGCGCCGACGTCGCTCCACGTCGCGCCGCCATCAAGGGAATACTGCCACGCCCCGGCATCTTCGGAAGACCCGACGATGGCAATGCCCTGCAAGGCGCCGGCGTCCACGTCGGTCATGGCCGCCAGATCGGCAACCGACACCGCCGCACCGTTCACCAGTTCCGTGGTGGGCGTCAGGGTCAGCGGCGTGCCGCTGGTCAGAACCGGCGCATCGTTGACCGAGGCCACGGTCAGGCTGGCGGTCGCGGCATCGGCCGAGAACGCCGAGGTGCCGCCGTTGGTGGCAACGTTGGCCGTGCCGCCGGCCGTGCCGGAGGTCTGGTCCCAGGCGCGGAAGCTGAAGGTCGCCGTCTCGCCATTGGCCCCATCGGGGATGTAGCGCACCTGATCGGTCGCCGCGAGCAGCAAGGCGTTGCTCGCCGACACCGCCGGGAAGGCGGTCCAGGTGGTGCCGTCGGCCGAGTACTGCCAGGTGCCGTTGCCGGTGACCGCCGTGACCGCCAGACCCGACGCCGCACCGCTGTCCACGTCGCCGTGGCCGGTTCCGGCCAGCACGGCCGACACGGTGGTCGCGGCGCTGGTGGCGTCTTCGGTGGTGCCGCTCAGGACGTGGGTCGCGCCGGACGTGACGGTCGGCGCGTCGTTGAGCGACGTCACGGTCAGGCTGACACTCGCGGCATCGGCCGAGAACGCCGAGGTGCCGCCGTTGGTGGCAACGTTGGCCGTGCCGCCGGCCGTGCCGGAGGTCTGGTCCCAGGCGCGGAAGCTGAAGGTCGCCGTCTCGCCATTGGCCCCGTCGGGGATGTAACGGACCTGATCGGTCGCCGCCAGCAGCAAGGCGTTGCTCGCCGACACCGCCGGGAAGGCGGTCCAGGTGGTGCCGTCGGCCGAGTACTGCCAAGTGCCGTTGCCGGTGGTCGCCGTGACCGCCAGACCCGACGCCGCACCGCTGTCCACGTCGCCGTGGCCGGTTCCGGCCAGCACGGCCGACACGGTGGTCGCGGCGCTGGTGGCGTTCTCGGTGATGCCGGTCAGGACGTGGGTCGCGCCGGACGTGATGGTCGGCGCATCGTTGACCGAGGCCACGGTCAGGCTGGCGGTCGCGGCATCGGCCGAGAACGCCGAGGTGCCGCCGTTGGTGGCAACGTTGGCCGTGCCGCCGGCCGTGCCGGAGGTCTGGTCCCAGGCGCGGAAGCTGAAGGTCGCCGTCTCGCCATTGGCCCCATCGGGGATGTAGCGCACCTGATCGGTCGCCGCGAGCAGCAAGGCGTTGCTCGCCGACACCGCCGGGAAGGCGGTCCAGGTGGTGCCGTCGGCCGAGTACTGCCAGGTGCCGTTGCCGGTGACCGCCGTGACCGCCAGACCCGACGCCGCACCGCTGTCCACGTCGCCGTGGCCGGTTCCGGCCAGCACGGCCGACACGGTGGTCGCGGCGCTGGTGGCGTCTTCGGTGGTGCCGCTCAGGACGTGGGTCGCGCCGGACGTGACGGTCGGCGCGTCGTTGAGCGACGTCACGGTCAGGCTGACACTCGCGGCATCGGCCGAGAACGCCGAGGTGCCGCCGTTGGTGGCAACGTTGGCCGTGCCGCCGGCCGTCCCGGAGGTCTGGTCCCAGGCGCGGAAGCTGAAGGTCGCCGTCTCGCCATTGGCCCCGTCGGGGATGTAACGCACCTGATCGGTCGCGGCCAGCAGCAAGGCGTTGCTCGCCGACACCGCCGGGAAGGCGGTCCAGGTGGTGCCGTCGGCCGAGTACTGCCAGGTGCCGGTGCCGGTGACCGCCGTGACCGCGAGGCCCGACGCCGCACCGCTGTCCACGTCGCCGTGGCCGGTTCCGGTCAGCACGGCCGACACGGTGGTCGCGGCGCTGGTGGCGTCTTCGGTGGTGCCGGTCAGGACGTGGGTCGCGCCGGACGTGACGGTCGGCGCGTCGTTGAGCGACGTCACGGTCAGGCTGGACGTCCCCTCGGTGGTCGAGAACGCCGTGGTGGTGCCGTTGGTGGTGACGTCGGCCGTGGCGCCGGCCGCGCCCGAGGTCTGGTCCCACGCGCGGTAGGTGACGGTCGGCGTCTCGCCGGCCACGCCGTCGGGGATGTAGCGCACCTGGTGGGTGGACCCCAGCAGCAGGGCGTTGCCCGCCGACACCGCCGGGAAGGCGGTCCAGGTCGTGCCGTCGGTCGAATACTGCCACGTGCCGTTGCCGGTCAGCGCGGTCACCGCGATGCCGGACGCGGCGCCGGTATCGACATCACTGCTGTTCAGGAACGTCGAAACGGTCACCGTCGCCGTGGTGTCTTCGTTGGTGGTGCCGATGGAGTCGAACGCCCCAGCCACCGGCGCATCGTTGACCGCCGTCACCGACTGCTGGAACTCCAGGCTGTTGCTGGAGAAGGCCGTGCGGCCGCCGTTGGTCGAGGTGTCGGCGCGGTCGCCGGCCGCCCCGGTGGACTGATCCCAGGCGCGGTAGGTCAACGTCGCGGTGCCGCCGTTCTCTCCGTCGGGCGTAAAGCGGATCTGGTCCGTGTCGCGCAGCAGCAGGGAGGCGCCCCCGCTGACCGAACCGACCGCCGTCCAGGTCGCCCCGCCATCCAGGCTGTAGGACCAGGTGCCGTTGCCGGCCGAACCGGTGATGGCGATGCCGCTGTTGGGACCGTCGCCGTCGGTCACGGTGAGGAAGTCGGTGACCGTGTAGTCAACCGGCGCATCGTCTTCGGTGATCGTCGTCCCGGTGGGGTTGCCGCCGGTCAGGACCGGCGCGTCGTTGAGGTCGGTGACGGTCAGGCTGGCCGTCCCGGTGTTGGTTGAAAACGCCGTGGTGGTGCCGTTGGTGGTCACGTCGGCGGCCCCGCCGGCCGTGCCCGTCGTCTGGTCCCAGCCCCGGAAGGTCAGGGTGGCCGTCTCGGGCGTCGCGCCGTCGGGCGTGTAGCGCACATGGTCGGTCGAGCGCAGCAGCAGGGCGGCGCCGCCCGAAACCGCCGGGAAATCGGTCCAGGTGGTACCGTCCAGGGAATAGGCCCAGGTCCCGTTGCCCGACGTGGCGGTCACGGCCAGGCCGCTCACCGCCGAGGTGTCGACGTCGCTGGTGCCGAGGAAGGTGGACACCAGGGCCGAGCGCGCCGTCTCGATGTCGGTCGACGTCAGCGTCGGCGTGGTGGCGGTGACGCTGGGCGCGTCGTTGACGTCGGACACCGCGATGGAGGCGCTGGCGGTGTTGGTGGAGAACGCAGTTTCGCCGCCGTTGGTGGTGGTATCGACGGCCCCCCCCCCAACCACTATCAACGTCTGGTCCCAGGCGCGGAAGGTGAAGGTCGCCGTCTCGCCGTTGTTGCCATCGGGGACATAACGCACCTGGTCAGTTGAGCGCAGCGCCAGGGCGCTGTCCGCCGCGACCGCCGGGAAGTCCGTCCAGGTGCCGCCGGCATCGGTGGAGTACTGCCAGGTGCCGTTGCCGGTCGTCGCCGTGACGGCCAGGCCGGAAGCGGCGCCGGTGTCCACGTCTGCGTGGCCGACGCCGGTGAGGATGGCCGAAACCGCCGTGCCGCCGCTGGTCGCGTCTTCGGTGGTGCCGGTCAGCGTGTGGACGGCCCCCGAGGTGACGGTCGGCGCATCGTTGACGGCGAAGACGATCAGGCTGGCGGTCGCGGTGTTGGTGGAGAACGCCGTGGCACCGCCATTGGTGGTCACATCAACGGCGGCACCGGCGCTGCCCGAGCTCTGGTCCCAGGCGCGGTAGCTCAGGGTCGGCGTCTCGCTATTAGCCCCGTCGGGGGTGTAGCGCACCTGATCGCCGCTGCGCAGCAGGCGCGCCGTGGCGTCCGCCGCTCCGCTGAGGGCGAGCCACGTCGTGCCGCCGTCCACCGAGTAGTGCCACGTCCCGTTGCCGGTCATGCCGGTGACCGCGATGCCGGTCGGCTCGGACCCGCCGTCGGGGTCGGTCACGGTGCCCAGGAAGTCGGACACCGTCATGGTCTTGGTAGTTTCCTCGTTGGTCGAGCCCATTAACGGCGCGGTGACGTCCAGGTTGGGCGCGTCGTTGGCCGCGACCACGGTGACCGAGGCGGTGTCGGCCGGGCCGGCATAGCCGTTGATGTCGGTGGCCTGCACCGTGATGGTCCGCGTGGTGGCGGTTTCCGGAGCGTCGGAGCTGTTCGCATACTGCAGTTCGGCCACCAGGGCCTGGTAGTCGCCGGCGGTCGCCGAACCGCTCAGGGTGATGACCGTGGCGCTGGTGTAGGTGATGGTGATGCCGTTGACGACATCGCCGTTGCCCCGCCCGTTCAGGGTGATGGACTCCGCCCCGCCGTTCTGCGGGTTGGTCAGGGTGATGACCGCCAGATTGACGTTGTCCAGGTCGGGGTCGACGATGGTGACGTCCGGAGCCACCAGCACGGCGCCGCCGCCTTCGGTTAAGGTCGCGGTGCTGCCCGTTCCGGCCGCACCGCCGTTGAGGTCGGTGATCGGGGCGGTGACCACGGCAACGGCGCTGTTCGCCTGGGCGGTGGCGTTGCCATCGTCGATGGTCACGGTCACGGTGCGGGTTGTGGTGTCGATATCGGCAGCGGCACTGGTGTTTTCGTACTCGATGCCACGCAGGATGGTCTGGTACGTGGCGGCCGAGGCCGCCCCGGTGATGCTCAGGGTATAGGTGCCGGCGTTGTAGGACACGGTCAGGCCGGCGGCCGCCGCGGCCGCCGTGGCGTCCAGGCCGAGGGTTTCGTCGGCGCCGTCGAGCGGGTTGGTGATGACCACCGTCAGACCGGCCATCATGTCGCCCGCATCGACGTCCTCAAGCAGGGCGTCGGCGCTGGCGATGGCCACCGGGGAAGCGCCGGCCGCGAAGGTGGCCGCGTACCCGGTGCCGCCGACCACGGCGTCGAGGTCCAGCGTCGGCGCGTCGTTGAGCGCGGTGACCGACACCGTCGTGGTGCCCGTGGCCGTGCCTTCTCCGCCGCCGCCCTGGGTGCCCGCGTTGCCGTCGCCGAACGACCACGCCAGCGTCACGGAAGCATCCGGCGCGTCGGAGGTGTTGGTGTACTCGACGCGCTGGAGGACATCGTTGACCAGGGCGCCGGTCGCCGGCGTGCCGCTGCCCGTGAAGGCGATGGTCAGGGTGCCGCCGGTGTTGGTGAAGGTGGCGAAGGTCTGCCCACCCGACTGGAGGTTGCCCCCCGACACCGTGAACAGCGCGCCCGAGGTGTTGAACCCGAAGCTGTCGTCGGCATCGGCCCCGCCCTGGCGGGCGATGGTCAGGCCCGCCCCGGCGTAGGAGTCGGCGGCGGCCAGTTCGGGGTCGCTCACCGTGACGGAGGCATCCAGGACCACTGCCGTCTGCTCGTCGGTCGTCGGCGCGCCGTCCAGGCTGCTGAAGACCGGGGCGTCGTTGGTCGCCACCACGGTCAGGGTGCCGGTCAACTGGCCGGTCAGGGCGCCGGTGCCGGTGTTGGCATTGGCCCTGTCGTCGAACGTCGCGGTGATCGTCCGGTCACCCGCCGTCGGCACGTCGTTGCTATAGACGGTATAGACGATGCTGTTGATCACCGCCTCGATATCGGCCGCCGTGGCGTTGGCGTTGAAGGTGATGACCAGCGCCGCCTGATAACCAGCGCCGAGTGTGCCCACGGCTGTGCCGGAGACCGACACCGTGGAGGTCCCCTGGTCGTAGGTCACCGTCCCGGAAGTGGCCGGAAGCGAGATCAGGTCGCCGGTCCGGTAGGAGGACAGGGCGACGGTGAAGGTCGCCCCGTCAAAGGCGCTCGTGGTGTCCGGGTCGGTCAGGGTGACGCCCGAGAACAACTGCTCGCTCCCCCCGGAGTAATCGACGCCGGAGTTGGTGCCCTCGGTCCACGTCGCGCCGGTGGTGCCGGCCAGGACCGGAGCCTCGTTGACGTTGGTCACCGTGACGGCGATGTCCTGCACGTCCGTCAGCGCGCCATCGCTGGCCGTCACCTGGACGTCGTAGACGTTGTTGCCGCCGGCATCCAACGGGTTTTCATGATCCGGCGCATCGGTGAAGGTCAGCACGCCCGTGGTGGAGTTGATGCTGAACAGCGCGGCATCCGCCCCGCCGCTGATGGTGTAGGCGAGCGAAGCCCCGGTATCGGCGTCGGTGGCGGCCACCGTGGCGACGGCGGAGGTGCCCTCGGCCACGTTGACCGCCGCCGTGGCGCCGCCGCCGTTGGAGGTGATGACCGGCGCGTCGTTGACCGAGGTGGAGACCACCGTCGTGGTGCTGTTGACGCCGTCACCGGTGCCGTCGTTCACCGTAATGGTGAAGGTGGTGGTTTCGGTCGAGCCCGCCGCCACGCGGTTGTCGGCGGGATCGAACTGCAACAGCCGAATGGCCGAGGTCGCCGCCGCCGCCGTGCCCGAGGCCAGGCTGTAGGTGCCGTCGCCATTGTCGGTGAAGCCGGAGCTGGTCAGCGACCCGGCGGTGAACGCCCCCTTGGCCTGGGTGTCCAGGGCCACGGTGACGGTCACGGCATCGGCGTCGGTGTCGTCGATGGTCACCGCGGAGAAGGGCGCGACGGTGGCGGTATCGTTGACCGCCTGACCGGCCGTCGCCCCGGTGATGTTGGGGACGGCGTTGGTGACGAGAGGGTCACCCTGATGCAGACGCATCATGGTATTCCATGAACCAACGAAGCCGAGGCCCGTCTGATAGTACGCCCACCCCGTCACCGCGACATTCGAATTGTAAAACTGCAATGTTCCGGCACTGAAGACAATCGTATACTGCTGACCACTTTCGATCGACACATTGTCGGAAATGTTAATTGTAGAGAAATCCGAATAAGACGCTGCCTCATGAAGTGACGCCTGCGAAACGACTTGTTGATGAATTGGCGTTCCGGAAGATGCCTGCCCCGCGTAGATGGACATCGTTGTATCACCGCTGGCAAACGCAACCAGCAGCTCAATAGTTTCTATACGGCCTGTTTTAGTAGCCGTAAATACCTGCCCACAGACCACGGTTCCATCTGATTGTCCGGCATTGGTATTTGAAGTGTTTCCAATTATGACCGTCTCCAGAACCGCGTCAAAGGCCTGAATATCAAGTACATCAACGTCGATATTTTCGGTTGCCTCCTCTAGAACCCAGTCCCCGCGCAGTTCGGTCGCCCCGGTTACATCGTCGGACGCCGCCACGTCGGCCTGGGTGATGCGCGCGATGTCCTTGATGAAGGCCCGCCCCGCCTCCCCCTGGGCGACGTTGCAACCATAGAGCAGAATGTCGCCGTCTGCAGTCAAACTGGCGCCGATGCGAGCCAGGACATCGGCGTGGGCGTCCAGGGTATTGGTGTTCAGGATGGTTGTACCGATGTGCTTCTCGCCCACGGCGCCATGAGACAGAACGTGGATGGCGTCCACACCCTCCCGCCCTTCGAGGTACTCGGCCATCTGGTCGAGGCCATCGCGGGTCGGGTCGAGAACAACCACCTCCCGCCCCTCGCCCGCCGCGCCTTCAGCCAGGGTCTGATGGCCGGGAACCCCGCCGTCGATGAACACGACCTCGGTTCGCTCGGCCGGAGCGGCCGTCGCAAGCGCCGCCACCAGATCGGCGTCCAGGCCGCTTTCATGGGTCTCGGCCGGTTCCGGGGCCGATTCGGGGGCCGGCTGTACTGCGTCCGCGCCCTCCACCGCCGTGGCGACCAGAGCCGCGTCCAGCATCACGCGCTGTTCAAGCGCGTGGGCGAGCGGTTCGGTCGGCAGGGCCGAGGCGGCGCCGTCTTCGTGGCGGCGGACACCGGAACGGCGGGCGGTGGGGGAAGGAGTGGACGAACGCATGGCGTGATCTCCCGAACTTCGGTGGAGGCATCGGTGGCTGCGCCGTCTTTGGTGGCCGTGGACGCCATGAGCGCGGGCGCCCTCCGTCCATCCCCGAAACAGTCGCAGGCTATATCAGTGCAGAATAGCACCCCGCACCATACAACCGCAGGCCTTTTATACTGCGTTGTCCCATGAGACAAGTTGCGAGTTCCGGCTAAAACCGTCTACTTCCGAAGCCAGAAACGCCCAACTGCTTCATTGTCCGCAATTTTTCCGGTAGCATACGTTCGACAACGGGCGAACCGACCGCCGCTTGTTTACTTTTGTTTGCATTGCATGGACCTGCGGCATACGGCATCCTGCGGATGACAGGCACCGTTAAGCGAGAGGAATATCCATGTCACAGCCGGGAAAGACCACGGACTCCGCCGCACCACCTAAGGATATTGGCTCCCTAAGCGTGGAGGCCTTTGCCCCTTATGTCGGCCAGGCCTTCGAGGCGATTGCCGCAGGCGACGTGGTCGTGCCGCTGGTGCTGGAGAAGGCGGAAGCCAAGCCGCAGTTCACCCTGCCCAACGCGCGGCGAACCAGTTTTTCCCTGATGTTCAGTGGCCCCCTGGAGGGACCATGGCTGGATGGCATGGGCGGCTACATTCTTCGCCACCCGGACGCCGGCACCTTCCCGCCCCTCCTCATGAGCCGCGTCATGCCGCCGCCGGGCGGCAAACAGGCCGCATACTACCAATTGGTGTGTGGGTGATCGCGGGGTCCGGCGCCATGCATCCGGTCCTGCGCCGAAACAGGCTTGTTGTCGCCGCACTACCGTTATACTGGTGATAAATAATTCAAAAGGCGTAGTTTTTTCTTTACAGCCACAGCGCGCATAAGCACACTTACTGCGCGCTGATGAGCACCACCTACCACCCGCCCCAGGCGCAGCGCGCGCGGGCGATCAAGATTTCAGGGGGATTCCATGGACTACTATATTGGCATGCTTGCGGTGTTTGGGTTCGACTGGGCGCCGAACGATTTCCAGACCTGTCAGTCGCAGTTGTTGCCTCTCCAGCAATACGTCGCGCTGTATTCGCTGCTCGGCACGCAGTACGGTGGCGACGGCCACACGAACTTCGGGCTGCCCGACCTGCGCGGCCGGATGGTCCTGGGCCAGGGCACCGCGCAGGCCACCGGCACGCAGTACGCCGTCGCGGGGTTTGGCGGCAAGAGCAGCGTGACGCTGAACGTCAACCAGCTGCCCGCCCACACCCATACCGCCACCATCCAGGGCAGCACCGCCCCAAGCACCACCGACACCCCGGCCAGCCAAGCGTTTCTCGCGAAAACGGCGATGGGCCTTAACCCGGTGAAAGCCTACGCCGTCGCCCCTGCGCCGAACACACTGGTGAACATGGGAAGTGCCGTCACGTCCTCCGCCGGCGGCGGTGCGGCTGTCGATACCATGTCGCCCTACCTCGTCCTCAACCCATGCATGTGCATCAACGGCACCTACCCGATGCGTCCCTGATGACGTCTGCGTAGCGGCCGGAAGACACACAAGACGAGGGTAAGGCACATGGATTTTTTTCTTGGCATGATCACGGTGTTCGGTTTCAGCTGGACGCCTGTAAGCTTCGACCCCTGCCAGGGGCAGGAGATCGCCATCAACCAGAATGAAGTTCTGTTCACGGTGATCGGCAACAAGTTCGGCGGCAACGGCGCCACCACGTTCAAGTATCCGGATCTGCGCGGGCGGATGGCGGTGGGCCAGGGCACAAACCCGCGCACTGGCGTGACCTACCAGGTCGGCCAGATCGGCGGTGTCGAGGCGGTAACACTGACCATGAACCAAATGCCGGCGCACACCCACACGGCCTCCGTCACGGGAAGTTCCGCCGCCAGCACGACCGACACTCCGGCTGCGAACGCATACCCCGCCAAGATGAGCAGCGGTATTCAGTCTGTGAAAGGCTACGTCGTCAATCCTGACCCTGCGACTCTGGTCACCATGGGCGGGGCCACCACGTCGATGGCCGGCGGCGGCCATTCGGTCAACACGATGTCGCCGTACTTGGTGTTGAACCCGGTGATCGCCATTCAGGGCCTCTATCCCAGCCGGTCGTAGACAGGATTGCCCCTCCCGCCCGCGCGCTGGGGGGCGCGTGGTCTCAGGGGGCAAGGCGGGATGGGCACAGGGGGCGGTGGAACAGACCGCCCCCTTCCTTATTTGCCGGACGCCGGTCCGGCGTTTGCAGCGGCGGGCGCGCCGGGCGTCCAGACCATAAGCTCGGCCACGTCGGTCGCGCTGACCGCCTGGAAGCCCAGCAGGATCAGGGTCGTGCGAAGCTGCGGATTCGTGCTCAGCACCATGCACACCAGTGCACCCCGCATCGCGGCGGCGGCCTGTTGCAGGGCGGCGATGACCGCCGTTCCCAGGCCCTGATTGCGGAGCGCCGGGATGAAGGTCAGATCGACGATGCGCATCCCGTCGGGCTCGGGCGCCACGGCGAGGCGCCCGACCGAGTCGCCGAGCTTTTCCAGAACAAATTCGATGCCGTTGGGATGGTTGGTGCCGGTGCCGACCTCGCGCGCCCGCTCCTGCATGTCCAGAACGCTCTGGAACAGGTCCGGGTCCAGGTTCAGCGCCTCCAGGTCGGTGCGCGAGCTGCGGTAGAGCTTCTTGAAAAAGCTGCGATCCCCCGACCGCGCGGGCCGGACGGAAATGCCGTTGGGCAGGTTGCGAAACCCCTGAAGCATGACTGAATTCCCCCTGATGAATGTCCTGGAACATCCTATCGGGAGGTGCGGCGCCGAACAACAGCCTTGGCGTTAGTCCGTGACCGGACTTCCCCGCAGGCCCTTGATGGCGCCGCGCTGCTTCTTGGCGTCCAGGCGGCGGGTCTTGGATCCCTTGGTGGGCTTGGTCGGGCGGCGGGTGCGGGGACGGTGGGCGGCGTCGCGGATGAGGTCGACCAGACGTTCCTGCGCGTCCTCGCGGTTGCGCTCCTGGGACCGGTAGCGGTCGGCCATGATGATGATGATGCCGTCGTTGGTCAGCCGCGACCCGGCCAGACGCTCCAGCCGGGCGCGCACGTCCTCGGGCAGGTTGGGCGAGCGGCGGGCGTCGAACCGCAACTGCACCGCCGTGGACACCTTGTTGACGTTCTGCCCACCCGGACCGGACGACCGGACGAAGGTTTCGTCCAGTTCGTCCTCATCCAGGAAGATGGTCGGGGTTACGCGGATCGTGCCCATGCGCCCTCTCGGGAAAGGGGCGCCCGGACCGCCCGTCAGCGGCGTCCGCGCCCCCGGAACATGCGCCACACGGCGCGCAGTACCATCAGGTTCCGCATCATTCTGAACATCGTGCCGGTCCATCCGGTTACAAGATGGACACCAACGGCGGCGGGGAAAGTTGGTTCCCCGTTTAAGCCGCCGGCGCGACTCTCTTTACGTTAAGCCGCCGGCGCGACTCTCTTTACGTTAAGCCGCCGGCGCGACTCTCTTTACGTCAAGCCGCCGGCGCGGCGGGCGGCAGGTCGATGTCGAGGATGCTCATCTGGAGCTGGTAGCTGACCTCGCCGTCTTCCTCGTCGCGGTACAGCACGCCGATGAACTCCTCGCCGACCATGACCTCGACCGGCTGGTTGGCGCGCTTGGGCGCAACCACCGTCAGGCGGTCGTTGCTGAAGGTGCGGCGGAGGTAGTCCTGCACGCGGGCGATTTCGTTGCGGTTCATGGCGACACGATCCTTCCGGATGCCAAAAACCCTGCCGAGCCGCCCCGACAGGGTCTGCAATTGAACAAGGACCCAAGCTAGGCCAGCCGGCCGCCCGCGTCAACATGGGCCGCCAGGACCATCCGTTCCCGAAAAAATTCCCTCAATCTTTAAGGTGTGAAGATACTCCGGATGATAGGATGCCGCCAACTGATCGTTTGGAGGTGCTCCCCCATGAAGTCCATCCGCATAGCGCTCAAGCTGCCGGTATTCATTGCCGCGGTCGCGCTCATCGCCGTGCTCGTCACGACGCTTGTTGCCTACAACGAATCCGCCGACCAGTTGGTCGCAGCGCAGACCGACAAGCTGACCGCGCTGCGCGACACCCGCGCCGACGCCATCCAGGACTACCTGGCCGCCATCCGCGAGGATCTCGTCCTGGTCGCCACCCATCCGGCGACCGAACAGGCGATCGAGGAATTCCAGACCGGATACGACGGCATGGTCCAGCCGGCGGTCGATCTCCAGAAGGCCTACATCACCGACAACCCCAACCCGGCCGGGCAGAAGGACGCCCTGATGGCGGCCAACGACGGGTCGGCCTACAGCGATACCCACCGTGCCTGGCACCCGTGGTTCCGCGACCTGCAGCAGCGGCGCGGATACTATGACGTGTTCCTGATCGGGCCGCGCGGCAACGTCATCTACAGCGTGTTCAAGGAAGCCGACTTCGCCACCAACCTGGAAACCGGGAAGTGGAAGGACAGCGACCTCGCCAAGGTGTTCGCCCGCATGAAGGCCAACCCGGCCAGCGGCACCGTCGCGGTCACCGACTTCGCCGCCTATGCGCCGTCGAACGGCACGCCGGCAAGCTTCATCGCCACGCCCCTGCTGACCGACGACGGGCGCTTCAACGGCGCCCTGGTCTACCAGATGCCCATCGACCGCATCAACGCGGTGATGCAGGTGTCGGCCGGCATGGGCACGTCGGGCGAGACCTACCTGGTGGGCAGCGACATGCTGATGCGCAGCGACTCGCGGTTCAGCAAGGACAGCACCATCCTGCGCCAGAAGGTCGACACCGCCACCGTGCGCGCGGCCCTGGAAGGCCGCGACGGCACGATTGTCACCCCTGACTACCGCGGCACCCCGGTGCTGTCGTCCTTCGAACGCATCGAGTTCGAAGGCGTGCCGTTCGCCGTCATCGCCGAAATCGATGAGGCCGAAGTGCTCGCCCCGGTGCGCGAAACCCGCAACATGCTGGTCATCGCCGGCCTGATCATCCTGGCCGTGGTGGCCAGCGGCGGGTATCTGTTCGCGCGCTCCATCACCACGCCGCTGGCCCGCATGACCGGCGCCATGAACACGCTGGCCAAGGGCGACCTGACCGTGACCATCCCGGCCCAGGACCACACCGACGAGATCGGCGACATGGCCCACGCCATGGGCGTGTTCAAGGAAAATGCCCTCGAAGTCGAGCGCATGAAGCAGCAGGAAGAGGAAAACAAGCGCCTGGCCGAACAGAAGCGCCGCCAGGAGATGATGTCCCTGGCCGACGGCTTCGAGGCCAGCGTGCGCGAGGTCGTGCAGGGCCTGTCGTCCGCCGCCACCGAAATGAACTCCCAGGCGGCCAGCCTGTCGGCGGTTGCCGAACAGGCCGAGCGCCAGGCCACCGCCGTCGCCGCGGCGACCGAGGAAGCCTCGGCCAACGTGCAGACCGTGGCGTCGGGGGCGGAGGAACTGTCGGCCTCCATCTCGGAAATCAGCCGTCAGGTGACGACCGCCTCGCAGGTCGCCGCGACCACGGCCGAAAAGGCGCACGAGGCGCATCGCATGGTTCAGGGCCTCGCCCAGGCCTCGCAGCGCATCGGCGAGGTGGTCACCCTGATCACCGACATCGCCAGCCAGACCAACCTGCTGGCGCTGAACGCCACGATCGAGGCGGCGCGCGCCGGTGAAGCCGGCAAGGGCTTTGCCGTGGTCGCCAACGAGGTCAAGAACCTGGCCAGCCAGACCGCCAAGGCGACCGACGAGATCGGCACCCAGATCGCCACCGTCCAGGGCGAAACCACCAAGGCCGTGGCCGCCATCGAGGAAATCGTCCAGGCCGTCGGCCGGATGAACGAGGTGTCGGGCTCCATCGCCAGCGCGGTCGAGGAACAGAACGCCGCCACCCAGGAAATCGCCCGCAACACCCAGCAGGCCGCCGCCGGCACGCAGGAGGTGTCGAGCAACATCCAGGGCGTCACCGAAGCCGCCACCGAAACCGGCAGCGCCGCCGGACAGGTGCTCGAGGCGTCGGGCGAACTGTCCCAGCAGTCCGAACGCCTGCGCGAGGAGGTCAACAGCTTCATCGCCAAGGTCCGCGCCGGGTAATCCCCCCGAACGCCCCGGCCGGTCGTGCCGGACCTACGGAAAACGCCCCGCGACGCAGTGTCGCGGGGCGTTTTTCATGTCGGCGGAAAAGCGGAGCGTCAGACCGGCTGCTTGCCCGGCAGGCGCACGACCGAGAACCAGTAGTCGTCCAGGGCGCGCACGGCATCGATGAACTGATCCATGCCGACCGGCTTGGTGATGTAGCCGCTGGCCCCGCGGCGGTAGGACGCGTCGATGTCGCGCTCGACGTCCGAGGTGGTCAGCACGACCACCGGAATGGTCCGCAGCCCGTCGTCCTCCTTGACCTTGGACAGGAACTCGCGGCCGTCCATGCGCGGCATGTTGAGGTCCAGAAGGATGAGGTCGGGCCGCGGCGCATCGGAAAACTTGGCATGCTGTCCGCGCAGGAAATCCAACGCCTCCAGGCCGTCGTAGACATGGTGGACCTGGGCCAGAAGGCGCCCCTCGCGCAGCGCCAGCCGCGTCAGGTGGGCATCCCCGTCATCGTCCTCGACGAGCAGAATGTTGAACGGAGGCGCGATGGTCTGGGGCATTTCCGGAGGTCCGTTGGCAAAGAGGGGGCGGTCGGCAGACAGGTGCGCCGGTAGTGTGACACACGCGCACCCCTTTGTCGCGGCCGCAGAATTCCGCTCCGCCACAGGGCCATATGTGACCACACAGCCAAGACTATACGGAAATACTACCCTATCGTGCAAAGACATAGTTTGAATGTGTGATGACGATTGAACCACTGCGGTGGCAAACTTGATTCACTCATGCAATCAGGGAGAAGCCCGTGGATTCGCCGACAGGACCGTCCACATCGCCGCCCAACCCAGCCCACAGTTGCAGTGAATGCGGGGGCGTGGACCTTCTAACGCCAGTCCGACTTCTGCCGCCGGGCAAGGGCGACGGAGAGGCATCGGAAAAGGATGGGCCGCCGCACACCGTCCTGCTGTGCCCGTCCTGCCTGTCCGAGTCGCTGAACCACTGGCGCAGTAAAGGCGGCAAAATCGAAGCCCGCCTGGACGGCGGGCGCGTGGTTCGCTGGTAAGATACCGGAGGGGGCCTCCCCGTGTCGAGGAAGCCCCGGCCGAAATGCGGCGTCAGCTACAGCCTTTGGGGCGCGGCAGGCCGCCGATCTTGTTGGCCGACTTGACCAGGCCATAGGGGAACAGGCGGTAGAAATACTGCTGGGTGGCCCGCTCCGGCCCGTACTTTTCCTTCATCACCTTGATGAACACGCGCTGCTCGGGAACCGTCCCGAATTCATCGAAATAGGCGCGCGTCGTATTGATGATGTCCCAGTGCTCCTGGGTCAGCTCGACCTTCTCGACATCGCGGGCAATCGCCTCGGCCACACCGACGCTCCATTCGCTGAGATCGAGCAGCCAGCCGGCCTCGCTGAGTTCGATGGTCTTGCCGTCAACCTGGACTTCCATGCGCTTCCTCCCTCGGCCACTCGAGAGCGGCCAGATGCTTTGTATATGAGCAAAGCCTAACACACGGGGGAGTGGGCGCGAAGGCGAATCATTCCCATAAAGTCTTTATGCTCCGGTCCTACTCTTCCTCGACCTCCTCTTCGGCGGCGAGGATTTCATAGAGCGCGGCGACCTTCCCATCGAGACTTTTGCCCGCCGCCACCAGCGGTTCGGGATCGCTCGTCGCCCATGCCCAGGCCTCGACCAGTTCTTCCTGGGTCGGCTCCAGGGCGAGGATGGCGGCGACGCTGTCATCCTCCAGCGGTCCGACGACCGTGGTCACGTCTTCATGTGTCAGAACCTGGCGGGATGCGGACATGGCGGCCTCCGAAGGCGATGGACGGGTACCTCTCCGGATCACGTGGCCCGCACCGCTTTGGATTCAAGCCGCGCGGGACCTCAGGGTCGCGAAAACACGCGCCGGCATCACGATATCCTGCCGGATCCACGCCCTTAGGGTAAGTGGAGCACCCCCTGTGCGCAGTAAATCCCTGATCGAGTTAATCCATAGCCCGGCCCAGCAGAGGTGGCAGAACACTCCTTCTGGACCAGAAGAAGAAGCCCAATTCCCGCCACTTTAACACCTACGGCTCTTTGCCCCGCACGACCTGACGTGGCAGCATCCTAACTGTACCCGCTGGCCCACCCAGCAGGTATTTGTACGACCATTATTCAATCCAGTCCAAATCTCCAACTACAGGATGGAGTCTGTCATGAGCCAGTTCCTTACCTTTGCTCACGCCCTCAAGAACGACGAAGACGGCGCGACCATGATCGAATACAGCCTGCTCGCCGGCCTGGTCAGCATTGTCATCGTGGCCTCGCTGATCGCCATCAAGCCGAACCTGGAACTGATCTGGGGCGAGGTCAACCAGGCGATCGCCGACGCGGCTCCCGCTGCCGACGGCTGATGCCGTCACACAGACCCCGGCGGCGTCCAGCGCCGCCGGGCCTCTTCCCCGCCATAACCGGGAGCCGGTTCCATGCGCCTCCGATCCTTCATCGTCCTTGCGCTCGCCATTCTCCTGGGCGGAGCCTCGGTGTTCCTGGCCCGGACCTGGCTGGAGGGCAACGTCCGACAGGCCGATGCCGTCGAACCGTCCATAAAAACGACGACCGTGGTGGTCGCCCGCGTGCCGTTGCACTTCGGCAGCCACCTGAGCGAGGAAAACCTTCGCGTCGTCGAGTGGCCGGCCGATAGCCGCCCCGAGGGCACCTTCACCACCCTCAGCGAAGTCGTCACCGACACAGAACGCCGCGTGGCGTTGCGCTCCATCGAAGCCAACGAACCCATTCTGGCCAGCAAGGTCTCCGGCTTCGGTGGCCGGGCGTCCCTGTCCGCCGTCATCTCCAGCGACATGCGCGCCATGACCATCCGGGTCAACGACGTGCACGGCGTCGCCGGCTTCGTCCTGCCCGGCGACCGGGTGGACATCCTGGTGACGCGCGAACCCGAGCGCAACCATCCGATCACCGACGTCCTCCTGCAAAGTGTCCAGGTCCTGGGCATCGACCAGGACGCCAACGAAAAGCGTGACAAACCGCAGGTGGCGCGGGCCGTCACCTTGGAAGTTACGCCTGAGCAGGCCCAGAAGCTCACCCTTGCATCGACGGTGGGAACCCTAAGCCTTTCGCTCCGCAACATGCTGAACACCGACGCGGTGGCCCAGCAGAGCGTGCGCCTGAAGGACCTCAACCTTGGGGAGGTCAACACCGAGGAAGGGGCAAAGGCCGCGCCGGTTGCCGCCCGCGCCTATCGTGACCCCGGTGTCGCCGTGCGTGTCGTGCGCGGCCTGGCGGCCAGCAACCAGCAGGTCATGCCAGAGCGCTCCGCCCCGCGCACCGCGTCCGCCGCACCGCCACCCGCGCCCCAACCCGTACCACAAATCACCCTGCGTCCCGATGCCGCGGCCGATGTTCCGGCCCGCCAGATCTCACCGCTCATACCCGCCTACTGACCCATCCAGTTCCTGGCTTCGGTCCACGCCCCGGGGGGTGCTCCCCGGTTGCCGAGAGAGAGGACACCATGACTCTGCCCGCCTCCCAAATGCAAAATCGCCACTTGGGCCGCCTCGCGCGCCGTGCGGCCATGGCCGTCGCCGCCGGAGTGCTCGCCCTTCAGGTCGCCGCCCCGGCCGCCGCCCAGCAGGCTCCCACGGCCCTTGCCTCCCCAGGCGGCACCGCCCCGACCGGCAACGTCCTGTCGCTGGACACCTCGGCCCAGGCCGGGGAAATGGCCCTGCCGGTCAACAAGTCGCAGGTCCTGCGCGTCGACCGGCCGTTCCGCGACATCATGGTCGGCAACCCCGAGGTGGCCGACGTCCTGCCGATCAGCGACCGCTCCATCTACGTGCTGGGCAAGCAGATCGGGTCGACCAACCTGACCATCTACGGCGCCAACCGCCGCCTGCTGGCCGTGGTCGATCTCAACGTCACCCATGACGCCGCCGGGCTGCGCGGCCGCCTGAACGAGATCATGCCCGACGAATCCATCGAGGTGCGCGGCGTCAACGGCGGCCTGGTCCTGTCGGGCGTGGTGTCCTCGCCGCGCCAGATCGACCGCGCCATTCAGGTCGCCAACCGCTTCGCCCCCGACGCCGTCACCAACCTGATGACCGTGTCGGGCAGCCAGCAGGTCATGGTGTCGGTGCGCATCGCCGAGGTGCGCCGCTCGCTGGCCCGCGAGCTGGGCATCAAGCCGACCATCACCGGCGGCGACATCGTGGTGTCCGCCCTGGAAACCCTCGACCCGACGCGGTTCCTGGGTGCCCTGTGGAACATCACGTCGAACGAGTTCACGGTCGATCTGCTGATCGACGCCCTGGAGGAAAAGGGCGCCCTGAAGGTCCTGGCCGAGCCCAACCTGATCGCCCTGTCCGGCGACACCGCGACGTTCCTGGCCGGTGGCGAGTTCCCGGTGCCGGTGGCCCAGGATGCCAACGACAACGTTGCCACCCTGACCGTCGAGTGGAAGCAGTTCGGCGTCAGCCTGGCGTTCACGCCCACCGTCCTGGACGACGACCTCATCAACCTGCGGGTCGCCCCGGAGGTCAGCCAGATCGACCCCACCAACACGGTGACACTGCTGGGCACCACCATCCCCGGCCTGTCCACCCGGCGGGCGGAGACCACGGTGGAACTGCGCGACGGCCAGAGCTTCGCCATCGCCGGCCTGCTGCAAAGCGATTTCTCGGACACCGTCCGGCAGGTGCCGGGCCTGGGCGACGTGCCCGTGCTGGGCGCCCTGTTCCGGTCCTCGGAGTTCAACCGCAACGAAACCGAGCTGGTCATCATCGTCACCCCGCGCCTGGTGCAGCCGGTGCCGGCCGGCATGCTGGCCTCGCCGACCGACACCTTCGTGCCGCCGTCGGAAGCCGACCTGTTCCTGCTCGGCCGCATCGAAAGCACGCCCGCGATGCTCAACCCGCCGACCCGGGGCCAGGCCGCCGCGGTCCTTGGCGCCAACGCCGAGGGCGGCATCGCCGGCCCCTATGGCCACATCCTGAAGTGAAGAAGAGGACAACCATCATGACCAAGGCCTCCCAAGCCGTCCTGGTCCTGTTCGCCGCCGCCGCGCCGGTCCTGACCGCCGCCTGCGAGCCCCAGAACCGGGCCGCCCTGCACCCGTCCTTTGGCAACGCCGTCCATCACAACATGGCGATGCAGGTGGCCAACCCGAACCCCGCGCGGGTCGATGTGCCGCCCGACTTCAGCGGCCAGCGCATGGCCATCGCCACGGGGCGCTACAACGCCGATGCGACAAAGGAAGTCGAAAAGATCAACACGCGCAGCCAAAGCGGCGAATAGACCGCCGCAGACCCTTGCCCGTCCGCCGCAAGCCCGCAAAAGCAAGCCCGCAAAAGCAAGATTGGGAAAAGGACACGCCATGACCGCGCTGTCTTCAACCGCGCCCCTGACCATCACGGCCCTCGTCAGAAGCATCGAAACCCGCGATGCGGTCTTTGATGCCCTGGCCGACGAGGGCCACCTGCGGTGCGACGCCCGCGTCCAGCCCCTGGCGGCGCCCGACAGCATCCAGCCCGAGGATTCCAGGGCCGACCTGCTGCTGGTCGAAGTCGACCTGGAGGACATCTCCCAGATGCGGGCCCTGGAGGCGCTGGCCGCCACCCGCAACGGCGTCCAGCCGATCATCGCCCTGACCGGCGAGACATCGCTGGCCGGCCTGCGCCGCCTGATGCACCTGGGCATCGCCGACGTCGTGCTGCTGCCGTTGCGCCGGGGCGACCTGCTGGCCGCGGTGGCATCGGCCCAGCGCGGCGGCGGCCGGCCGGCCGTGGCCCGGCGCAAGGACGCCCCGCAAGGCAGCGTCATCGCCGTGCTCAAGGCGTGCGGCGGCAGCGGGGCGACGACCATCGCCGTTCACGTCGCCAGCGCCCTGGCCCGCAAGGCGCCGCAGGGCCAGCCGGTCGGCCTGATCGACCTGGACCTTCAGTTCGGGTCGGCCGGCCTGCACCTGGACCTGGAGCCGCATCTGACCGTGCTCGACGTGCTCAAGGCCAGCGACCGGCTGGACGCCGAACTGCTGGGCAGCGCCTCGACCCGTCACAAGAGCGGCCTTCAGATCCTGCCGGCGCCGGTCGAGGTGGCGCCCCTGGAGATCGTCACCCCGCAGACCGCCGAACGCCTCGTCCAGTGCGCCCGCCAGGCGTGGAGCCACACGGTGATCGAACTGCCGCACGCCTGGACGGCGTGGACGCGGGCGGTGCTGGCGGCGTCGGACGCGGTGCTGCTGGTCACCCAGATGACGGTGCCGGGCATCCACCACTCGTCGCGCCAGATCGACACCCTGCGGCAGGAGGGGCTGGCCCACCTGCCCCTGGTCATCGGGGTCAACCGCTATGAGCGCAGCCTGTTCGGGGACAGCCTGGTCAAGCAGGCGGAAAAGGCCCTGGACCGCACCCTCACCCACTTCATTCCCAGCGATTTCAAGTCGGTCTCCCAGGCCATCGACGCCGGGTCGTCGCTGCACGAAACCCGCCAGGGCCGCAAGACCCTGAAACGCCTTGAGGAACTGGCCGGCGCCCTGGTCACCGCGTCCGAGATGACGCGCCACGCCGCCGAGTAAGCGCCGACCGATCTTTTCAGGAGCCATTCCATGTTCGACCGCATCCTGTCACGCCGCGCCGCAACCGCCGACACCCATGCCGAAGGCGGCCCCCGCAGCCGCTTCGCCGATGTCGCCACGATCGAGGCCCCCGACACCATCGACGACGCCCCGCTGTCGGACGAGGACAGCCTGCTGAGCGGGGCCGAGCAGAAAGGGTCCCAGGCCGACTACATCGCCCTCAAGGTCAGCCTGCACCAGAAGCTGCTGGAGACCATGAACCTCCAGATCATCGACAAGCTGGCGCCCGAGCAGTTCCGCATCGAGGTCGGTGAAATGCTGCGCGAGATCCTGGCCGCCAACCCGGTCGCCATGAACTCCCAGGAACGCAACCAGCTGGTCGACGACATCCTCGACGAACTGCTTGGACTGGGGCCGATCGAGCCGCTGCTCAAGGACCCGTCGGTCAGCGACATCCTGGTCAACACCGCCTTCAGCGTCTATGTGGAGCGCGGCGGGCGGCTGGAACCCACCTCGGTCAAGTTCAAGGACAACCGCCACCTTCTGCGCATCATCAACAAGATCGTTTCGGCGGTCGGCCGCCGCATTGATGAAAGCCAGCCGCTGGTGGATGCCCGCCTGGCCGACGGGTCGCGCGTCAACGCGGTGGGCGCCCCCATCGCCATCGACGGCCCGCTGCTGTCCATCCGCAAGTTCTCCAAGAAGCCGCTGCACCTGGAAAAGCTGGTCGAGGTCGGCGCCCTGACCCCGGCCATGGCCGAGCTTCTCAAGGCCGTGGTGCGCGGCCGGCTGAACGTCCTGATTTCGGGCGGCACGGGGTCGGGCAAGACCACCATGCTCAACGCCATGAGCCGCTTCATCGACGTGTCCGAGCGCATCGTCACCATCGAGGACGCGGCCGAACTGCAGCTTCAGCAGCCCCACGTGGCGCGCATGGAAACCCGCCCGCCCAGCATCGAGGGCAAGGGCGAGATCGCCCAGCGCGAACTGGTCAAGAACGCCCTGCGCATGCGCCCCGACCGCATCATCGTCGGCGAGTGCCGCGGCTCCGAGGCGTTCGACATGCTGCAGGCCATGAACACCGGCCACGACGGGTCGATGACCACCGTCCACGCCAACACCTGCCGCGACGCCGTGTCGCGCCTGGAGCAGATGATCGGCATGACCGGCATGGACCTGCCCCTGAAGACCATCCGGGCGCAAATCGCCTCGGCCGTGGACGTCATCATCCAGCTTGAGCGCATGAGCGACGGCCGCCGCCGCATGACCAGCATCCACGAGATCGTCGGCATGGAAGGCGACGTGGTGACCATGCAGGAGGTCTTCCAGTACCGCCGCGACTACACCGACCCCGACGGCACCATCCACGGCCACTACTGGGCCACCGGCATCCGGCCGGGCTTCCTGCCCGACCTCAAGGCGCGCGGCATCGACCTGGACCTTGAACTGTTCTCGCCCGACAAGCCTCTCAAGTAGCCGGAGACGGATCATGATCGACACGATCCACATCATCTACGGCATCGTCTTCCTGGCCGTCCTGCTGGGCGTCGAAGGGCTGTTCATGCTGTTCGGCGGCGACAAGACCCTGCGCAAGGCGACCAACCGCCGCATGCGCATGCGCCAGAACGGCCAGTCCGCCCAGGACGTCATGCACAAGCTGCGGCGCACCGGCCGGCAGGCCGGCACGGCCCCGGGCAGCGGTCCGCTGGGCGCCCTCGACACCCTGATCGGCCAGGCCGGCATGAGCATGTCGGCGTCCATGCTGGTCATCATCATGGCGGCCACGACCCTGGCTATCTGGGTCCTGCTGGCGTTCGTGCGCCACGCCGAACCGATCACGTCGGCGGCCATCGCCGCGACCGTGGCGATTGGCGGGCCGATCCTGCTGCTGCGTTATCACCGCGCCAGGCGGACCAAGCGGTTCAATGAACAGTTGCCCGACGCCCTGGACATGGCGGTGCGGTCCCTGCGCGCCGGCCACCCGGTCAGCGCCGCGCTCAAGCTGGTGGCCGAGCAGATGCCCGACCCCATCGGCACCGAAATCGGCATCGTGGTCGATGAAATGACCTATGGCCTGGACCTGCGCGAGGCCCTGGACAACCTGTCGCGGCGCATCGGCGCGTCCGAGGTGGACTTCATGGTGGTGGCCATCAACATCCAGCACCAGGCCGGCGGCAACCTCGCCGAGGTGCTGGGCGGGCTGTCCCTGGTCATCCGCGACCGCATCAAGATGGTGCGCAAGATCCGCGCCATCTCGGCCGAGGGCAAGCTGTCGGCGTGGATGCTGTCAGCCATGCCGTTCGTCGTCGGCGGGTTCATCACCATCATCAACCCGTCGCACTTCCGCGACGTCGCCGACGACCCCCTGTTCATGCCCGGCATGCTGTTCCTCGGCGCGCTGTTGGCCGTCGGCATCGTCACCGTCTTCCGGATGGTCCGCTTCAGGTTCTGAGACAGGAGAGACCCACCATGGAAACCACCCTGTTGTCCGACCTGATGGGCGGCGGCACGTCCGGCGGAGGGGGCCAACTGGTCATCCTGGGACTGCTGTTCGTCGCCGTGTCGCTGGCGGTCTACGGCACGGCCACCCTGGTTGGCGGCAACGCCGCGGCACGCCGCATGAAGCGGTCGGGAGCGGCCGAGCGCGCCATGGCGACGTCCGGCCGGCGCGACCTGTGGCGGTTCGTCCGGCCGCTCGAACGGCAGCTCGAACCGACGGACCTGGAGGCCCGCTCGAACCTGCGGCTGCGCCTGATGCGGGCCGGATACATGCGGCCGGGGGCCATCGGCACCTACTTCGCGCTGCGTGTCCTGCTGGCCGTCGGCCTGCCCATTCCGCTGGTCCTCGCCCTGCCGCTGATCTCGCGCGGGATCGAGCCGGCGCCGCTGATGCTGGCCGCCGCCCTGCTCGGTCTGGCCGGCTACATCCTGCCGTGGCTGTGGATCGAGATGCGGGCGTCCAGCCGGGGCGAGGAAATCCGCCGCGGCTTTCCCGACGCCCTGGACCTCCTCCTGGTCTGCGTCGAGGCGGGACTGGGCCTGGATGCCGCGATCGCCCGCGTGGGCGACGAGATGGGCAACGCCCACCCGGTCCTGGCCGAACAGATGCGCCTGACCAGCCTTGAGCTGCGGGCCGGCCAGAGCCGCGAGGAAGCCCTGCGCAACCTGGGCCGGCGATGCGGAATCGACGAGGTGGTGTCGTTCGTCACCCTGCTCATCCAGTCGCAGGAACTGGGCACGTCGATCGCCGACTCCCTGCGCGTCTATGCCGACGACATGCGCAACTCCCGCATGATGAAGGCCGAGGAACGGGCCGCCAAGCTGCCGGTCAAGATGGCGGTCCCGCTGGTTCTGTTCATGCTGCCGGCCTTCCTGGGCACCATCCTGTGGCCGGTCATCATCCAGATCATCCGCGTCGTCGGCCCGGCGGTGGGGGGGAATTAGCCATGACACACCACCGCACCCTCCGCCGCCTGATGCTGCGCCATGCCACTGCCGGCGCCGCCGTTCTCGGCCTCGCCGCCTGCGCCGGGATGCCCCAGAGCCCCCCGGCCATGGCGACGCAGGCCACGCCCGCCACGCTGTACGCAGAAGGCAAGCAGCACTTCCAGGCCGGCCGCCTGGGTCTGGCGCTGGACGCCTTCCAGGCCGCACACCGCATCGACCCGCAGTCGGTGGAGGTGCTGAACGGCATCGGGGCGGCCTACGACCGCATGGGCCGCCCCGTCCTGGCCGAGCAGGCCTACCTGGACGCCCTGGCCCTGGCGCCGAGCGATCCGGCGACGCTCAACAACATCGGCTGGTCCCGCCACCTGCGCGGCCAGAGCGCGGTGGCGGCATTCTACCTGTCCCGCGCCGTCGCCCTGGCGCCCGACGACCCGGTCATGCAGGCCAACCTCGCCCAAATCGAAGCGCAGGGCGGCGTCGACCCCCAGGCCCCGCCGGTCGACCTGCGCGAGGCGACCAGCCACATGCGCATCGAACGGCGCAGCGCCACCGAACAAATGCTGATGACCGCCGCCTTGCCGCCGGCACGTCTGCCCGGCACCGAGGACGAGCAGGACATCCTGGAACTCCGGACGCAAGGCACTGCGACCCCGGAACAGAACGCGGCGTCGCCCGCCCCGCCCGTGGGCGCGGCCGGGCGGGCAACCGCCGCTGGGCAGGAGGGGCCGGCCGCGCGGGAGGCCGCGCCGTCCCTTCCTGCTCCCTCCCTTCCGCTGGAGGGCCCGCTGGACGGCGTCGAGGTATCGAACGGCACCGGCCGGCGGCTGATGGCGACCCGCGTGGGTGCCTGGCTGGCCGACCACGCCGTCACCGTGGCCCGGCGTACCAATGCCGACACCTTCACCTATCGCCGCAGCGTCATCCTCTATTCCGCCGCCGCCAGCCCCGCCGCCGCACGAGCCCTGGCCGGGCGCCTGCCCGGGCCGGTGGACATCCGGGCGGCCGGACCCGACCAGACATCCCCCCTGCGCCTCGTTCTTGGCGCCGATCTGTTGGACTTCGACCACCAGTTGGTGGCCTCCCAAAGGAGCAGCCGCGATGCGTGATTCCCTTTTCCCCGCCCGCCTCCCCGCCCGCCTGACATCGGTTGCCGCCGTTGTCCTGGTGGCCGCCAGCCTGGGCGCCTGCGCCACCGGCACCCCCGAAGGCGCGGCCCTGGGTCCGGTCGCGGCGAGCAGCGACTTTGCGCCCGAACCGCTGCTGGAGCGCGCCGACGCGGCCCTCGCCGAGGGTCTGATGGAGGTCGCGATGGGCCACTACCAGGTGGTGCTGCGCAACCAGCCGGAGAACCGCCGGGCCCGCCTGGGCATGGCCGAGATCAACCTGGCGTCCGGCGACGTGGCCGCCGCGCGGACCGCCTTCGAAGCCCAGGCCGACGATCCCGACCTCGGCCCGCAGGCCCGCCAGGGCATGGGCCTCGCCGCGCTCAAGGCCGGGCGGCCGGACAGGGCACGGGCGCCCCTGGAAGCCGCCGTCCTGGCCGACCCGACCCTGTGGCGGGCCTGGAACGGCCTGGCCACCGTCCACGACCGGGACGAAAACTGGGCCGAGGCGCAGCGCTGCTACGACGCCGCGCTGGCGGCGGCCCCGCCGGACGCGGTCGGCATCGTACACAACAACCTCGGCTTCTCGCTGATCCTGCAGGGCCGCCACGAAGAGGCCGCCGCCCACCTCATGGAGGCCGCCCGGCGCGACCGCACGCAGGAACTGCCGCGCACCAACCTGCGCCTCGCCCTGGCGTGGCAGGGCCGCTACGACGAGGCGGTGGCCGGCGCGCGGCCGGCCGAGCGGGCCACCATCCTGAACAACGTCGGCTATGTGGCCCTGCTGCGCGGCGACCTGTCCGAGGCCGAAGCCCTGCTGTCGCGGGCCATCGACGGCAGCGCCAGCCATTTCGAGCCGGCCTGGCAAAACCTCGCGCACCTCAAGGCGGTGCGCGGCGACGAGATCTGAGGGAGCCGTAGCGATGGACACTCTTCTGCCCGCCCCAGTCCTGCCCGCCCCAGTCCTGCCCGCCTTGGTCCTGGCTGCGTTCATGGCCCCGCTCGTGGTCGCCGCCATCTGGGACGCCTGGAAGTACAAGATCCCCAACCTGCTCACCGGGCCGCTGGCCTTGGCCTTCGTGCCGGCCGCGCTCATCGCCCCGGGGCAGGTCGAGTGGCTGTGGCACCTGGCCGCCGGGGCCGGCGTGCTGGCCGTCGGCGCCGTGCTGTTCGCCTTCCGCAAGATGGGGGGCGGCGACGTCAAGCTGGCCGCCGCCTGCGCCCTGTGGATGGGGCCGCTGACGCCGACCTTCCTGCTGGCCATGGGGATCCTGGGCGCCGTCGTCGTCGTGGGACTGCTCATCGCCCGCCGGTTCGTCCCGGCGCTGCTGTCCTTCCTGCCCAATCCGCAGACCATCACCCTGCCGCGCGCCCTGCTGCGCGGCGAGGCGGTGCCCTATGGCATCGCCATCGCGGCGGCCGGGCTGATCCTGGCACCCCGCCTTCCCTTGCTGTGACGCCTACCCCTGCTGTGACACCCTGACCCGGAGGCCGACCATGCTCCGCTCCAGCGCAAAGACCATTGGCACCCTGCTGTCGCGCCTGCGGCGTGACCAGAAAGGCTCGGTCCTGATCTACACGACCGGCGCCCTCGGCCTGATGATCGGCATCGGGGCGCTGGCGGTGGACGCGGGGCGCATCTCGACCCTTCACAGCCAGTTGCAGAGCGCCGCCGACGCCGCCGCCCTGGCCGGGGCACGCGAACTCGACATGCTGCCGGACTCCCAGGCGCGGGCCCGCGCGGCGGTCGCCCAGGCGCTGAACAACGTCAAGGACTTCAGCACCGACGTCAGCACCGCCATCACCATCGCCACCGGCACCTGCGCCGACGCCACCGCGTCGAACTGCATCCGCTTCCTGAGCGCCCTGCCGGCCGACGACGGCGATCCGGTCACGGCCACCTTCGAGACCACCGATCCCGAGGACACCTCGTTCATCGAGGTCCGCGTCGCCCAAACCGGCTTCACCGCCTACTTCGTGGGCGTGTTCGGGGGCGACACGGACTCGCAAGTGAACGCCCGCGCCATCGCCGGCAACGACTCGCTGATCTGCGAGGTGCCGCCCATGTTCATGTGCAACCCGGCCGAACTGGACCCCGGCCTGAACCTGGAAGGCCGCCAGATCCAGTTGTTCATGCAGGGCGGCACCGGCAGCTATGGCCCGGGCAACTTCGGACTGCTGTGCCCGTCGGGGACCGAGGGCCAGACCAATTGCGGCGCCAAGGACATCGCGGCCAATCTGGCATCGACCACCGGCACCTGCGTCCGCCGCCGCGCCATGACCACCAAGACCGGCGTCACCCTCCAGATGGTGCGCACCGGGATCAACGCCCGGTTCGACTGGTGGCTGGCCCAGGCCAAGGACGACAATGGAGACTGGCGCGACCAGGATTTCTATCAGCCGGCGGTGAACGTCACCCAGGGCCGCGAGCCCCCGAACAACCCGGGCGGTGGCGGAACGAAGTGCGACCGCGACGACCTCACCCCGCCTGACGGCCAAGCCCTGCCGCGCGATGCCTGCATCATCGACGGAACCTGCACCTACGGGAACGGCAAGGTGGGCGACGCCAACTGGGACTCGGCGTCGTACTTCACCATCAATCACGGGACGGCCGGCGTGCCGCCTGCCGACTGGCCCGCCGGCCTGCCGATCACGCGGTACAACGTCTATCGCTACGAGGTCGAGAAGGGCCGGATCGTGACGCCGGACCTTGGCTTCCCGTCGCAGGAAAACGGCAACCCGCAGTGCTTCCAGGGCACGGCGCCGGTCAACGACTACAACTATCTCGACGATCTGGTGCGCGACCTGCGCCTCCTCAACGACCGCCGGATCATGCCCATCGCGATGGTCAACTGCGTGGCCAACGGCATGAGCGGCAAGACCACCTTCAGCCCCGATGACTTCCTGTTCGTGTTCATGACCGAACCGATGGGCAGCCCCAGCGAATCCGCGCTGTACGTCGAGGTTCTGGGGGAACTCGACGGCGAGTCCCAGCAGGCGTTGCTGCGCGACGTGGTGCAGATTTATCGGAGGTGAGGATCATGACTGGTTCCCTGCCCCAAACCCTGATCCGGCTGCTGCGCTGCACGCGCGGGACGTCGCTCATCGAGATGGGTTTGCTCATGCCGTTGCTGCTGGTGCTGATGGGCGGACTCCTCGAAGTCGGCCGAGCCCTGCACCACCATCACGTTCTGGAGACGTCGGTGCGCGACGCCGCCCGCTATCTGGCGCGGGTGCCCGACGTGGGACAGCCCGTCGGCACGCCGTGCGGCGCTCCGCCCGCCGGCAGCGCCGCCGAAACGGCCCGCAAGCTGGCCATGTATGGCACGACCCTGAACGGCGTGCCGCCGTTGCTGGTCTATTGGAGCGACGACCAGCCGCAGGAGGTGTGCATCGAGACGGCGACACGCAGCCTGACCGACGAGAACGGCGTGACCTTCGATGTCCCGGTCATCCGCATGACGGTCGCCATGGACTACGAGGATCTCGGCCTGCTCGGCCTGGCCGGACTGGACGCCGTGCGCCTGACCGCCAGCCACGAAGAAATCCATGTCGGGGGATGACGCCATGACCACGCTGCCGACCTTCGCCCGCCGACTGGCCCGCGACACCGGGGCCGCCACCCTGATCGAGTTCACCCTGGTGGTGTGGATGCTGCTGGGCATCACCTTCGCCATCGTCGAGTTCGGCATCGCGATGTGGCAGTACAACGCCACCGTCAAGGCGTCCTTCCAGGGGGTGCGCCTTGCGGTGCAGTCGGATGCCGTGGTCCCGGCCCTGACCGCCTACAACGCCGTCGTCGATGACGAACTGCGGCCCGGCCAGTCCCTGGACCTGCCGGCGTTTACCGTCCGCTGCACCGCCGGCACCTGCACCTGCGCGGCGGGAGACTGCTCGGGCATCGGCGCCCTGGGGTACGACGGGGCGGCCTTTGACGCCATCGTCGCGGTCATGCAGCCGATGATGCCGTTCGTGGAGCCCGAAGACCTCGCCGACCGCGTGTTCGTGGAATACGACCACGTCGGGCTGGGCTTCGCCGGGCGACCCGGCACCGACATCGTGCCCATCGTGTCGGTCGGGGTGAACGACCTGACCTACGACTTCATCGCCATGAGCGCCTTTGGCATGAGCGACTGGCCGATCGCCGTCGGCCGCGCCTCCATGCCGGCCGAAGACCTCGACAGCAACTGGCCCTAAAAGACGCCTGCGGACGGGCCTCCGTACAAGGAAGTGAAGCGGGGAACCACGGAGGCACAGAGACACCGAGAGTTCGGAGCACATGGCTGCGCGCAGCGCATCAACGCCCTTCGGGTGAACCATCGCCTGCGGCGCGGGTGCAACGCCCTCTCTGTGCCTCTGTGCCTCTGTGGTGAAACCCTTCCCTGCGCACACCTGCGGCGGTTCCATGTTGCACACCGCCTTAAGGATTTGGGGCGGCCGGCAGGGTGAAGCGGAAGACGCTGCCATCTGCCCCGTCCACCACCCCGTCCGGCGCGTCAACCCAGATGCGCCCGCCGTGGCGTTCGACGATGCGGCGGGACAGGGCCAGCCCCATTCCCGACCCGGGGCTGGCATTCTGGCGCAGACGCTGGAAGATGCCGAACACCCTGTCGCGGGCCTCGACCGGGATACCCAGACCGTTGTCGGCCACCGCAACCTCGACGACCCCCGCAGCCACCGTCCGCGCCGTGATCGCAACGCACGGGGCGCGGTCGGGGTGGGCGTACTTGATGGCGTTGGCGACCAGGTTCTGGACCACCCGCGCGATCTGCGAGCCATCGCCCAGGACGCGCAGCCCCCCCAAGTCGGTGGTAATCGTGGCGCTTGTATCGTCGATCAGGGCGCCGAGGTTCGCCAGCGCGCCGGAACAGACCTCCTCAAGGCTGACCGGGCGCGGGTCCAGGGCCTGCCGGTCAACCCGCGAATAGGCCAGCAGATCGTCGATCATGCCGCGCATGCGCGTCGCGCCATCGGTCATGTAGCCCAGGAACTCCTGCCCGTCGGCATCAAGCTGGCCGTCGTACCGCCGTTTGAGAATGCCGGCGTAGCCGCCGACCATGCGCAACGGCTCCTGAAGGTCGTGCGAAATGGCGTAGGCGAAGGTTTCGAGTTCGGCATTGGAGTGCTTCAGCGCCTCGTTGGCGGCGCGCAGTTCGGCCGTGCGCTCGGCCACCATGGCCTCCTGCGCGGCCTTGGCGGCGGCCAGTTCGGCCCAATTGCGCCGCACCCGTCCCAGAAAGGCAAGACTGCCGCCGCCGAGCAGCAGGAACGCGACGCCGTGCAGCCCGATCATCTGGGCCTGCTGCACGGCGAAATCGTCGAACACCGTCTTGGCCGGCAGCGACACGCTGAGGCCGCCGCGCACGTCGCCGAGCGCGTAGTTCTGCACGGCGTGGCACTGCAGGCATTCCTGCTTGACGTGGAGCGCGGCCATGTAGCGGAAGCGCGGGCCGTCGTCCTCCTCGGTCATTTCCAGGATTTCGGTCTCGCCGGCCTCGAACCGTTCAAGGGCGGCCGCCTCCCATGGGTCCGGCTTGTTGCCCGGATTGAGCGGGCGCAGGCTGGTGATGGCGAACCACACCCCGCGCTGGGCCCGCACCATCTCGGAAATCTGGCGGGTCATGTAGGCCGGGTTGACCTTGGTGAACGGCACCCCGTCGATCATCACGTCGCGCTTGGCATCGATCAGGTAGGGGTTGGGCGGCGTGTTTTCCGTGACGGGCGCATAGAGGCCGCCGTGGCGGGCGTTCCACAGGCGGGTGGTTTCCACCACGTCGAACAGGACGCGGGCGCGCTCATAGGCCACGCGGTCCACCTCGTGGCGCAGGACGCCCAGCGCCAGGAGCAGTGATCCGCCGATCAGCACGGCCCAGAAGCCGAGGGCCATGGCATCGACCAGGCGGGGGTGACGTTCCCACCACAAGTTCATCGCGTCCCCCGGCTTTTTGCGCTCAGCTAAGCCTAAAGTGCCGGGGGATCCGCGTCCTGTCGAGGGAATTAGAAGCCGCTGTCCCGATCCCCCGGCGACAGGCCAAGGTCGCCCAGCGCCCGGTCATCCAGGCGCCCCAGGGCGCGCCGCGTCCGGTCGCGGTCCAGGGCATCGAACAGCCGGTCGGTGAGGACGACCGCCATCGTCTCCAGCCGGTTCAAGGTATTCTTGGCCTGGACCAGGAAAAAGCCTTCCCGTCCGGGCGCCACAGGGCATGTCCGGGTCATTGTCGCCTCGTCAATACGGGGTGTGTATGGCCGGTATCCTGCGCCGTGTCAGGGCTGGCGACAAACGAGACTTCCTCGTACTATGGCTCAACAAAATTGAGCCTCGGGAGGACCCAATGGTCCGGCGCCTGCCCCCGCTGACCGCCCTGCGCGCCTTCGAGGCGGCCGCCCGCCTGGGCAGCTTCAGCCGGGCGGCCGGCGAATTGAACGTCACGGCGGCGGCGGTCAGCCATCAGGTCAAGAGCCTGGAGGAGTTCATCGGGGTCGAGCTGTTCGTGCGCCTGCCGCGCGGCCTGCGCCTGACGCCCGAGGGGCGGGCCTACCTACCCGAACTGTCGCGCGGCTTCGACGCCCTGGCCCGCGCCGCCGACAGCCTGCACCGCGACGACCTGGCCGGGCTGCTGAGCATCAGCGTCATGCCGTCGCTGTGCCAGTTGTGGCTGCTGCCCCGCCTGGCCGACTTCCGCCGCCGCTTTCCGATGATCGACCTGAAGCTGATCGCCGAAACCGGGCTGGCCAATTTCGTGCGCGACGGCATCGACGTGGGCATGCGCTACGGCCTGGGGCAGTACCCCGGCCTGCGCACGGTGCTGTTCATGCAGGAGGAGGTGTTTCCCATGGCCAGCCCGACCCTGCTGTCGGGCCGCCACCCCCTGCGCGGCTGGGACGACCTGCGCCGGCACACCCTGCTGCACGACTTCGCGTTGCTGGGCAGCGAGCCCTGGCTGGGCTGGTCGGCGTGGCTGAGGGCCGCCCGAATCGAAGGTATCGATCCCCAGCGCGGCCTGCACTTCGACAATTCGGCCATCCTGTACCAGGCCTGCGTGGACGGCCACGGGGTGGGCATCGGCCGCTCGGCGCTGCTGGCCGAGGCGATCGGCGCGGGCCGCCTGGTGCCGCTGTTCGACACCCGCCGGCCGGCCGATTATTCCTATTACGTGGTCGCGCCCGAGGCCACGGCCGACCATCCCAGGGTCCGCGCCTTCATGGACTGGGTGGCCGAACAGGGTGCCGCGACCGGACCGGCGCCGCCCTCCACAGGATGATCCCAGGAACCGCCAGGGGAAGCCTCGCGTTCCCGGATCGCCCCCCTTCATAGACCGGGAAGATCCACGCCATGGTTCAGACCATCCACCTGCAGCCGCACGACCCCTTGCCGTCCCCGGCCGAGGACCACGTTCTGGTGGTCGCCCGCTTCGCCAGTTCCAACCCGACGGAAAAGGTGGTCGAGGTTTCGGTCAACAGCCCCGCCCTGCGCACCGGCCCGACCCCGGCCTCGCGCGCCCAGAACGGCCCACGCGACCTGGAGGACGCGGTCCGCATGGCCACCGTCTTTGCGCAGGAACGCGGCATCCCCCGCGTCTACGCCGTCGACCGCACCGGCGGCGAAATCGAACGCCGCGTCGCCGACCGCAACGGCGACCGCAGCCTGGAAGGCGTCCGCCTCCGGGACTTCAACGAGTAGAACGCGCTCGCACCTCAACCGCAGATCGTCGCACCCGCGCAGGCGGGTGCCCAGGGGCCACGAGTACCAGCCTCGGAGTCCAGGCCTCCTGGATTCCCGCCTTCGCGGGAATGACGATCTCGGGTTGCAGCCTCTAATGCGCCAGCAGCACCGGAACGGTCAGGTGCTCGAGGATGTCCTTGGTCACGCCGCCGCGCAGCATGTACGGGAAGCCGTAGTGGCCGAAGGCGCCCATGACCAGCAGGTCGGTGCCGGTGTCGGCGCAGTGGGACAGCACGTAGTCGGCCACGCCGATGTCGGTCACCGACAGCAGTTCGCGTTCGGCCGAGATGCCGTGGCACGACAGGTGGTCGCACAGGCCCGACCCGTCGAGCGGCCCGCCGCCCTGCGGGTTGACGGCCATGACGGTGACCGCCTCGGCGCCCATCATCAGCGGGATGGCGTCGTTGGCCGCACGGGCCGACTCGCGGCCGCCGTTCCAGGCGATCAGCACGCGCTTGCCGACGTCGGGGAAGGTCCCGGCGTAGGGCATCACCAGCACCGGCCGGCCGGAGTTGGTCACCACCTGCTCGACCAGGTCGCGCGGGGCGCGGCCGTGGTCTTCGGGGTTGTGCTGGCCGAGCACTGCGAGGTCGGCCCGGCGGGCGGCCTCGATCACCGTCTTGTTGACGTGGTGGTGGCTGCCATGGACCAGGGACCGCCACACGCCGGTGACGCCGGCCTCGGCCGTGCGCGCGGCGAAGGTCTGGCCGGCCTGCTCATAGGCGGCGGCGACTTCGGCCTCGGCGGCGGCGCCGCCCAGCAGCCGGGTGTCGGCCTCGGCGAACACGCCGACCAGGCGCGCGCCGAAGCGGCGGGCCACGGTCACGGCCAGCGTCAGGCGGTCGGCGCTGCGCGGCGTGCTGTCGAGATGGACGATCATGTTGCGGACGATCATGGACTGCGTACTCCCCTTGAGTTTCTTTTTGCGTCTTTGATGGTAAGTCAGGCGGCCTGCGGCATGGGCGGCAGGCCGAGAAGGGCACGGGCTTCGGCCGGGGTGGCGGCGTGGGCGCCGTATTCCATGCACCGGGTGGCGGCCCGGCCGACCAGTTCGGCGTTCGAGGCCGCCATGCGGTGGCGGTCGACGCGCAGGGTGTCCTCCAGGCCGGTGCGGATATGGCCGCCCAGGAACAGCGTCCATTCCATCACCGTTTCCAGGTGACGGCCCACGCCGGTGGCGAACCACACCGCGGTCGGGCACAGGTCATGCAACTCGGCGATCATGAAATCGAGGACCTGACGGCGGGCCGGCAGGGCGTTGGGAATGCCGAGCACGAACTGCACCTGCATCGGCTCGCGCAGCAGGCCCTGATCGGCCAGCGCGCGGATGTTGTAGAGCATGGCCATGTCGAACACCTGCAGCACCGGCTTGACACCGCCGTCGAGCATGGTGCCGGCCAGATGCTCGATGGCGGCCGGCGCGTTGGCGAAGATCTCGTTCGGAAAGTTGACCGAGCCCGGCGTCAGGGTCGCGAGGTCGGGCCGCAGGGCCAGCAGCCGCGCGGTATCCTTGGCCGGCTCGCCGCGTCCGCCGGTGGCGAATTCCACGATCATGCCGGGGCAATGGGCGCGCACGCCGTCGAGCACCTCGGCAAAGCGGTCGACGTTGCCGGTCGGATACCCGGCGTCATCGCGCACATGCAGATGCACGATGGTCGCCCCGGCCTCGAACGCGGCGTGGGTGCTCTCGATCTGTTCGGCGGGGGTCACCGGTAGGGCGGGGTTGTCCGCCTTGCTGGCCACCGGCCCGGTGATGGCACAGGAAATGATGACCGGGCGGCTCATGATCGTCTCCAGCGGCGGCCAAGAAAAAGTTGGCTCTGGTTGCATTGCGCCAGGATCGGCCGTGCCCTGTCAACCGCGTCGCGATTGCCGTAGGGGAAGACTGCCCTTGGCGGGCGCCGCACCCGGCGTGTCTCAAACGTGCGCCGAATTGAGGCGGATCGGCGTCGAATCGGAGCACGCAGCGGCCTTCTGTTGCGGCGCCTCCACGGCAATGGTAACCCTGGCACCGGGGCAGGCGTTCCAGTCGTGAACGCTGGTCGTCACAACGGATTTCTTAGAAAGGGCGGCAGTATGAGCCAGGAAAACGGCGAAGATCAGGTTCCGGGCGTCGCCCTGACCGTGGAAGGCCCCGATGGTGACCAGATGATCGCGGTGGCGGTCGCCCCGCCGGCCGACGCCGACCGGGTCATGGACCTGATGGAGGCCCTGGACGACGTCCTGGCCGAGGAAGACCCCGAACTGGACGACGCGGTGACCGCCGCCCTCATCCTGGCGCTCGGCAACGCGCTGCGCCAGGCCCCGCAGTGGCCCCTGGAAGCCCGCCTCGACGCGTTCCTGCGCCGCGTGACGGTGATGGTCGAGGACGCCAAGGGGCGGTTGGGGGAGTAGGCTCGCGCATCAGCTGGAAAAGACCACCAGATCGGCGGCGTAGTGGAGCCCGATCGGGACCCACAGGGTGCCGCTGGCCCGGTAGGCCTTCATCAACAGCACGCCCGCAAACGCCGTAGACACCACGGCCAGCGCCCCCTGCGGGGCGTGCAGCAGCCCGAAGGCGATGCTGGACACGAGGGTCAGGGCCGGCCAGCCACGGTCCTGCCACAGGCCGTGGAAGACCTTGCGAAAGGCGAGTTCTTCAGCCACAGCGACAAGCGCCAGGCCGACGGTGAGGTCGAAGAGCCACAAATCAAAGGACTCGATGTAGGGATACAGGTTCTGGCGCAGCCACGGCCATGGCGCCGGCACGGCCTGCTGGACCTCGGACAGTGCAAGCAACAGGGCAAGAAACGCCGGGGCCGCAACGGCGACCTTGAGCCAGGACCATTCGCGCCGCGGCCCTGGCAAGGCCAGCACGCCGCACGCCAATGCCGCGCCGATGACCGCCACCCGGCTCAGGTAGTCGGCCAGGTAGAGGTCGGGAGCGGGCAGCAGAAACTTGGGCCACGCAGCCACCTGAAGCAGCGGAACGAGAAAGAGGATCCCAGAGGTCTTCGAAAGACCTTCTCTTGCAACTCCCATCAGCCTATCCCCTCGTTCCCCCCACCCCCATCAATGGCCGGTCCCGGCAGCGGCCGATAGTGACGTACAAACCACGGCTGACAAACCCAAAGTTGCGTTCCTCCCGATCCCCCTCTCCTCATTCCACGTCGTTGTAAAAGAAATGCCCGCCGATCACCGCGCTCGGCGTTTTGCCGCGGCTCCAGGCGGCGGTGATGGTGCGGGTGTGGTAGTGGGTGGCGCCGGCGGTCTTGTCCTCGATTGTTCCGGCCAGAGCGCGTTCGGCCACCGACAGGCAGGTGCGGAAGGTGCGGTTGGACTCGGTGACGGCCAGCAGCTTGGTCCGATTCGGGTCGTTCATGTTCCAGCACGAGAACTGCCACGGTTTGAGGCACACCCCGACCACGTCGCGGCCCCACCAATAGGACCCGCCGCGCGCCGTCGCGCGGGCCACCCGGTTGAGGATGACGCAGGCGACGGCCTCCTTGCCGGCCAGGGTTTCGCCACGCGCCTCGCCATAGAGGGTGCGGGCCAGGACCTCCACCGGGTCGGCCAAGCGCGGGTCTTCTGGAACCAACCGGGGGACGCTCATGCCCGCCCCCCCGCCGGCGCCGTCTTGGCGTCCAGCTTGTGTTCGATGCGCTCCAGATGCGCGGTCAGGCGCTTTTCCACGTCTTTGATGTAGCTGATCGAGGCGTAGCTCTTGGCGACCTCCAGCTTGTAGGCGGCCAGGGCCTCGCGCTGTTGGGCCAGCCCCAGCTCGAAGGTGCGGCGGTTGTCCTCGATCTCGGCATCGGCATCGGCCCGCGCCCGCCAGATCATCCAGAACAAGGCCCCCAGGGCGGGCAGTTCGACGGCGGAAATCCACCAGATAAGGTCCATGGACCAGGTCGGGGGCATGACTTTCCTCCTCTGTCAGAGTGCAAAATCGGTTTTGGCGGTCCACCCCCCTCCTCCCGGCCGCCAGTCGCCGCGCGGGGCGGCGGTGGGAGGCAGGAGGGGGCGGGACAGGCGGATGGGTTCGGCCAGGAGGCAGGCGGCGACGGCGTCCAGGCCGTCGTCGCGGCCACCCACGCCGGGCAGCCATTCGCGCATTTCGGTGATGAAGGGCGTTTCCCACACCGCCCGGTGGGCGCGCAGGGCACCGGCCGCCAGAACGGCGTCGAAGGCGTCCATGATGCGGTCGTCCTTGGCCCGGCTGGCCGCCGTTTCCACGACGGCGGCGCGCAAGCCGGCCTCGGCCAGCACCTTGCGCAGCAGTCCGGGCAAGAAGCGGCCGAGGCCGTTGGTTTCGACCCTGACGGCCGGCAGGTGGAACTCGGCCAGGAAGGCGACGACCTGACGGCACTGCGCCGTCGCCTCGTCATCGCCGTCCTTGGCGCTGCCGCCCTGCAGCCACCGCACCCGGTGCAGCCAGTAGCCGCCGTCCTGGTCGCTGAACAGGCAGGCGATGACCGACCCGTCGCCCCCCTTGGCGCCATAGGCCGGATCCCAGCAGCAGGTGGCCGAGACCATGCGCACCCCGCCGATGGTCAGCAGCGGGGCGCCGTTGCCCTCGGAATAGACCAGATCGGCGTCGTACAGACGCAGGCGGTCGGGGTCGAGGCGGCCCTCGGCGACGTTGACCGGCTGCAGCATCATCTGGCTGAGGAACTTGTTGGGGCCGGTGCGGCGCTTGATGCCGGCGATGGCGCTGGTCGGAAACCGCTCCGGCCAGGCCGAGGCGCCGTCAGGGTCCTGGATGGGGATTTCCAGGCGCGAGAACCCGGCCAGCCAGGGTTGGTCCTCGCCGGTTTCGGGGCGGGCCTCGCGGGCGTAGATGGTGAAGTAGGTGTGCGGCGTGCCGACATAAAGCTGCATCCCGCCGGGCACCAAAACATAGTCCAGTTCGGCCAGCCGGGCCCGCAGGTCGGCCCGCTTGGGCGCCGTGCCGCAGGTGTTGGGGACCTCGACGTCGTCGCACACCACCAGCTCGGCGCGCGAGCCGGTGATGTTGGCGCCGATGCCCTTGGCCAGCATGGACGGGTCACGCAACTCGCCCGGCCGGGCCACGGTGAACTGATCGGAGGCCCACTGATCCTTGCGCGGCGGGACCAGGGCGCGGGTCAGCGGATGGCGCTCTATAATACGTTTTACGTTGCGCACCATTTTCTTGGCCAGGGCGTGGTCGGCCGCCATGACCAGGATGCGGGAGTCGGGCCGCCGCAGCAGCACCCAGGCGCAGAACAGCCCGACGATGGTCGATTTGCCGGAGTTGCGGAAGGCCATCAGCAGGGCCTGTCCCGGTTCCTCCCCGGCCCACCGGGCCTGGAGAAACCGCGCCATGCGGCGGTGGTGGCGCGGCAGGGTCAGGCCCTGGGTCTCGTTCCAGATCCACACGAACTCGGCCAGGGATACCCCGCCCTGCCCCTCAGGAACTGTCGTCATCCCCCTCCCCCTCCCCCTGATCGTCCTCGTCCACCGCCTGGCGGGCGCGGGCCAGCAGGCGGCCCAGGTCGTCGGCCTCGGCCGACGGTGCTTCGGGTTCGCCGCCCTCGGCCCAGCGCAGCAGCTTGATGAGCATGTCGGCGTGCTGCAGGGCGGCCTTGCAGGCGGCGTGGTGGGCGACATAGCCCTTGGCGTCCTCGGGCGCCGCGGCGCCGGCGAACGTGTCGTACTCGCCCAGCAGGTCGCGGATGCGACCGGGCAGGCGGGTGGCCAGGCCGGCGCGCAGGTCATCCCCGCGCACCGCCCGGCGGCGCGGCCGCGCAGCCATCGGCCGGCGCCTAGAACGTGGTCAGTTCGGCCGCCTGGGCATCGCCCAGCCGACGCGGGAATACCGCGACATGGCGCACATGGCCGTTCAGCCAGCGCTGCGCCCCGCCGCGCAACTGGTGGCCGATGGCGAGCCCGGTGGTGTCCCAGACGCTGCCGGTGGCGAAGCTCTGAAACGCCACGCCGTCCTGGAAGATCGCCCCGCCGGCCGGACCATAGGCCAGGGCGACCCGCACCGCCGCACCCGGCGTGACCGCCATGGCACTGGGCGAGGCGCCGGAAAAGCCCGACCCGATGGCCCCGATGTTGGCGTGGACGCCGTCGCCGTGGGCGTTGACGGACCACTCCACGGCCTTGGGGCTGTCCGACGAACTGAACAGGTTCTTGACCGCCGTGCTGGAGGCGTGGGGGATGGCGTCGATATAGACCGTGCCCTCGGTCGGGTTGAACCACGCCCCGGCGGGATCGAGTCGCGGCAGGTCGGCCCCGCGGGTGATCGGCGCGCTGGTGGTGGGAATGCGCGAGGTGGCGAAGCCGCCGGCCTCGAGCTGCCAGTAGTCGGCCGCCAGCACGTCGCCTGCCGTCTCCAGCTTCAGGCCCGGCGTCGGGTTGGCCAGGGTCTGGGTCAGGGTCACCCGGCGGTAGCGGTCGGTGCCGAGCGCCGTGGTCACGGTGTGCCAGCTCGCCCCGCCGTCCAGCGTCAGCGACACCGCGCCGGACCCGCTGACCCGGCGCAGATCCACCGACAGGGTATAGGCCGCGCTGGCCGCCGAAACGCCCTGGTAGACCGATGCCCCGGCCAGTCCGGCGGTCAGGCTGGTGGCGCTGGCCGCCACGCCGTCCAGGCCGATGGCGGTGCGCGCCGCCGTCATGTTCGACCGCGTCCACGGCGACACCGACTGGTCGCGGCTGCGCAGCACGAGGTTGGTGCGGCTTTCCTCGACCAGCCAGCCCAGATAGACGCCGGTGGCCGGATCAAAGTCGTGGCGCAGGGCGTCGGCCGCGACATCTTCCACCAGGCCGCGCGGCCCCATGCGGGTGGCGCTGCCCGACCGCGTGAAGGCCAGAAGGCTGGGGGTCAGGCCGGGGCGGGCCAGGAAATGCAGGGTCGGAAAGATCTCGATGGTCATGTGTCGGTCCTTGCCCAGTTGGGAAGCACGGCGGCGGGCGCGATGCCCGCGACGAGGCCAGTGCCTGAAGTGGGGCCGCTTGCGGTGGCGGCGGTGGCGATGACGGAGGCGGCCTCGGCCCGGCGGGCGGCCTGTTCGGCCCGCCACAGGGCGAGGTCGGTGTCCTCCAGACGCAGCAGCGCTTCGCTGGCCCGGCCGGCGGCCAGCACGGCGGCGGCGGCGGCGTCCTCGGCCGCACCGATGGCGGCCTCGCGCTCCGCCCCGGTCAGCCAGGCGGAGAACGCGGCGCTTTCGGCGAACACCTCGGCCTGGGCACGGGCCGCCTCGGCCGCGGTCCGTGCCGTGATGGCGCCCGTTCTGGAGGTCGCCGCCGCGCTGGCCGACGTCGCGGCGGATGTGGCACTGCCCGATGCCGAGACGGCCCCGGCCGACGCTGTCGCGGCACTGACGGCGGCGGCATCGGCGGCGTCATGGGCCGACTGCACGGCGCCCTCGGCATCGGTCGCCCACTGCTGGACCACCTGCACGGTGGTGGTGAAGTCGGTCGGGTCGTTGACCAGGTGCGTCCCGTCGGCCGACCACCCGATGGCCTTGCCGGCGACCGCCGGGGGCAGGCGCAGGCTGGCCGGACTGGGCGCCGTCGGGGCCAGGGTCACGGCGCGCGCCAGCTCGGCTTCGAGTTCCTGGAGAACGGCGGTCAGGAAGTCGAGCTGGTCGTTGATGACCTTGGCGCGGAACGCCCCGCCCTCCTGAAAGTCGGTCAGGCGTTCGATGCTCAGCTTGCGCCGCAGGGTGACCCGGACGTTGACCGCCGGGGGCACCGCCAGGGTCACCGTGCCGCCATCGGATGACGCCACGCCGCTGATCGTGTAGCCGCCGGTCTGCAGGACGTCGCCGATGTAGACCTGAAGATCGGCCGTCTTGAAGATGACGAAGGGAAACGGAAAGGCGGTCTGCCAGCCGTCGGCCACGTACTGGATGCGCGGCGTCACCGCGCCCACGATCACCTGGGCGGTCATGTCGGATCTCCTGGAAGGGGGACGGGGGCGGGCCGGCCCCTACCGCAGGCGCGGCAGCAGGGACCCGAGCACGGTTTGGGTGACGGTGCCGGCCAGATTGGTGCGCTGGTTGGCCGCCTGCTGGGCATTGGTGCGGTTGTAGGCCTCGAGGTCGCGGTGGTAGGCGTCGACCTTTTCCTGATAGGCGTCGAGGGCGCGCTGCCGGTCGTCCAGGGTGCGCTGGCGGTCGGTGACCTGACGCAACCACGACTCGCGTTCGGTGAACGTCGTCTCGGTCGCCGCACCGTGGCTGGCCAGTTGGACGCGCCGCTTTTCCTGGGCCAGGGCCAGCAGGTTCTGCTCCCGCCGAACATCCAGGTCACGCCGGATGTCTTCCAGGCGCTGTGTGGCGACAAGGCGCGCCGCCTCGGTTTCGGTCAGAGCCTCGTCCGCCAGCCCCTTGAGAAGCGACCGGGCGGTGCCGCCGGCCAGAATGCCGCGCGCCGAGGCGCTGGCCGTGCTGCTGCCCTGATCGCGGCGCAGCAGTTTCTCGCGGGCCTTGAGGTCGGCGGCAAGCTGACCGTCAATGCGCCCGCGCTCGACCGCGGCACCGGTCCGGGCGACGCGTTGTTCGTGTTTCTGCCCGGCCTGCAGGGCAGAGAGTTCGGCTTCCAGCGCGGCCTCGATGGCCGCCTCGCGGGCCTGGGCGCGCAGGACGGGTTCCTTGTACGGGTCCACCGCGCCGGCTGTGGCCGGAACGGGGTAGGACGGCAGCGGCGCCTGGGCCTGGGAGACGGCCGGCGTGAACTGCGGCATGGACGTGAAAGCACCCATCAGTCGGTCACCTTCGTTTCGGTGGTCACGGAAAGGACACAGCAGGGATGCGGGGTGTCCTGCGAAATGCTCCACAGCGGCCGGACGGAGTCGCGCTGCCAGCCGACGGCCCGCACCGTGACATCGCCGGTGAACGGTGGCGGCGGCGCATCCAGCACGCCGCTCGGCCCAAACCGCTTGAAGGACGCCGCGGTCGGCCCTCGTCCGGTGTCGACGTGCAGGACCGGGGTGTCGAGAACGCGGAACGAGACGCGCACCAGACGCATCTGCCGCCCGTTGCCCCCGCCGCCCGGCCCGTCGGGCAGCGGCGGCAGCGGCTCGACGATGTGGGTGAACGGCAGGCCGACCTCGATCGCCTGGGCCGGGTAGGCCAGCGTGATGCTGCCCCCGGACACCACCGCGTCGTCCACCTCCACGCCGTCGGCCTTGACCTTGACGGTCATGCCGTTGAGGTGAGCGAGGCCGCTCCACGTCGATTTGGCCGTCGCCGCCGTGCCGGTCAGCGCCGAGTCGCTGTTCAGCCCGTCCTCGAACACCTCGACGTTCACGGCGCCGTTGCGGGCAACCAGGGCATACGTTTCGGTGCCGACGACGGCGACGGACAAAAACTCCCCGGCGGTCTCCTGGCGGGTCCAGGCGGTGACCTTCTCGCGGCGGAAGTTGGTGACCGTGGCAATGCTGCCATCGGCCATCACCAGATGGACGAGGCGGCGCAGCGGATCGTAGTCCATGTCCACCGGATCGCTGACCAGATGGCGGGCCAATAGGGCAAGGTCGGCGGCCTGATAGGCCTGCTCGGCATCGGCATACAGGAACTCGCGCAGTTCGCGGCCGCTGGCTGCGGCAAAAAGCGTTGCGCCATCGACGTCACGCGGCGGCACCCGCTGGCTGGCAGGGGCCCCGATCCGGGTCTGGCGACGCAACTGCACGGTACTCGGCGTCAGCGGCTCGCCAGTGACCATCCACTCGCCGCCAGTGGTGAAGACCTGAAGGTGTCGCCCCGAAAAGACGTGGCGGATGCCGTCGACCCGGTCGGACAGGATCTCGAAGTGGATGGCATCGTCGTCCAACCCGGTGCCGAGCGCAAAGTCGAAGAACCGTCCCGGCCGGGACATCCACAGATGGTTGGGCAGATCGCGGGAGCCCCCCACGATCAGGCGGTCCTGATGGAACGTCACCGACGACGGCCAGCCGCGGGCCGCGTTGAACGCCGGTTCGGCCCAGTCGGATATGTAGGTACCAAGGGTGCAGGAACCTTCAACCGTACACTGCAGCCGCTGCGTGCCGATATAGCCGGTGGCGGTGACCAGGGCGCCTTGGAAGCGAAACGTCGTGCCAACATGCTCGGGCGTGAAGTACGGCACATTGCACCGAATCTCGTTCGGGGTGAAATGGGTGTAGACGAGCATGCTGGCCGGGGTGACGCCGAACTGCGTCCATGGATGCGCCGCCGAAAGGCCCGTGCCGTCATAGACCCAGGTCGCGACGGACCATGCCGTATGGGACGTACGGGTGATTCGTTGCGGCGCGACGGTCGGATGCACCACGAGAAGCGTGTCCGCACTCTGCGTCCAGTCAATGTCGACAAGGTTGGCTTCCGTCCACGGCGTGGTGACCGTCGCCACCTTTGCGCCATCCATGTAGACGTCGACCTTCAGATGGGTAAAGACCAGCAGGTAGACCTGCGCGCTGTTGAATTCAAAAGACACCAGGCGGCCCGGCCCGGCGGCGGTGTCGATGTGGCCCAGCCCGGCGCGACGGTGAACGCCCCCGGTGGGCTGGATGAACACGTTGCGCAGGCGCGCCGCGCCGTTCTCGTAGGCCGCCAAGTCGCCGCGTCCGAGCAGTTCGGGCGCCAGTTCGCCTGCCGTGAAGTTGGTCTTGGTCTGCCGAAGCTTGCTCATGCCGTCCCCCTTCCCTTATCCGCGCACGTCGATGAGCGGGAAGTCCTCCAGCGCGTCGGGCGTTTGTTCCTGGGCGTCGGTCAAGCGGGCCCGGCGCAGTTCCTGGTCGGCCAGGCGGTAGAGGAACTCTGCCCGCGTGGTGCTTTCCGTCAGCGGCAGGCAGAACTCGGCGGCCAGGCGCGAGATCAGGACCTGGTCGAAAAAAGCCGGAAACGTTTCCTCCGTTACGCGTTGCACGTATCGCAGAAGAACCTGATCGCTGTCGCAGTGAAGCTGCCGCCCGTTGATGCGGTAACGCAGGCCGCTCGAGCGCGGGCCGGCGCCGGCGGACAGCACCCGCAGGCAGTCGTCGGGCAACGAGAACGCCTCCTGGAAGTCGGCCTGCGGAGCGTCGGCCAGGCGGGCCAGCCACTCGGCGCGGCTGGCGAAGTTCCACGGATGGGTCGACAGCAGCGCGTCACGCACCGACGGAAAGAGGTTGGCAGCCACCTCGGCCTCTGCCGTGCCTTCGTCGAAGGAGGAAATGGAAGCGGCGCCGATCATCAGCAGCGCCCGCGAACACAGCGCGATGGCGGACAGGGCCATGGGGACCTCCAGCGGGATGGACAGGAAGAAAGTGCGGCGCCGCACGATCACGGCGCCGCAGGAACGCCGCTACATCGCGGCGATGCTGACCACGCCGCCGGAGCTGGTGGCGACCCGGTAGAACACCGCGGCCGGCGTGCCGCCGGTGTCGACGTTGGCGACCACGATGTCACCGGCCCGCATCATGTCGGCCGAGGCATCGAAGTAGTTGGCCGCCGTGACGACGGCGGCGGCATCGGGCGTGGCGTAGTGCCACAGGGTGAAGCCGTTGGCATACGCCAGCACGGACAGGTCCTTGGATTTGAAGGCCATGGGGAACAACTCCTGAAAAAAGGGTCACCCCCGCGAAGGGGGGTGACGGGACCGGGGACGGGGTGGCGTCCTTACGCTTCGAGGCAGCGCAGGCTGACGACGCCGGCCGGGTCGATCAGCGCGGCGCCCTGGCTCATCATGTTGTTGACGAAGTGCGACGCGCGGTCGCCGTGCCAGGTGATGTCGGACTGGACGTCCTGGCCGACGGCGTGGCCGATGGCGGTCTTGTGGTACCAGTAGCAGTGGCGCACGCTGCCGGTTCGGGTCAGCCCGGAATGCGGCATCCACAGCGCACCGAGCCAGCGCTTGGCCTGCGTGCCCTTCCACGGCAGGTCGGCGTCGCCGACATAGTCGGAGTTGGCGAACTCCTCGATGCCCAGCAGGTCCGACCACTGCTTCCAGCCGACGACGGCGACGCGGTCGCCGTCGTCGGGCACGTCGGCCTCGCCCATCATTTCGAACGCGGCCAGGACCTTGGCCTTGGTCAGGGCGGTGGTGCCGTCCAGCGCGTAGTTGGTGGAGGTGTCCAGGGCGGCGATGATCAGCTCGTCGGTCTTGCGGCCAAGCGCGTAGGCCCCGGCCTTGACCAGCACGCCGCGCTCGTCGACGTTGGTCTTCAACTCGTCGAGGCGGTCGACCCAGTCGCCGGCATAGTAGTCATAGAGCGTGCACTCGACCGTCGAGTGGTCGGCGTTCATGACCGGCACCTTGCCGTGCCGCGCCTTGGTCGAGGCCGTGCCCTTGCCCACCTTCTGGAACACGGTGGTGCTGCCCTGCACGCCGTTCTTGGTCCGCACGGTGTTGCGCAGCTTGGAGCCCATCTGCTGGAAGGCGATGTGCACGTCGGCCTGGTAGTGTTTGACGAAGGACTTATCGACGGTGGTCGACATCGGGCGATTCCTTATTCTGAGGTCGGGAAAAAATGGCGATTCGGGCCGCGGGAAAGGGCGCGCCGCCAGCGGGGTGGGCGCGCCGGCCGACGGGCCGCGCCCTCGGGAAGGGCGCGGTTGTCCGCAGGCAAACGGGATGGCTCAGGAAGTCCCTTTGCGGCACGCTGCCGGATGGCTATGCTGTCGGGTGCATGACCGGTCCGGGCGGGCTGGCGACAGGGGGGTAGTTCATGAAAAACGGCTCAGGCGCACGGGTGAGAGCCCATGCCGCGGGGGACCTCGAAGAAGCGACCGGGGCGCTGCTCGGCCAGTGCATGTCGGCGTTCCACGCCTTCCAGGAACTCGGCGAGCTGTCCGAGGACATGCGCATCCTGTCGTTGAACGCCGAACTGGCCGCCGGACGCGCCGGACGCGCCGGGGTCGCGGTGCGCGCCCTGACGCAGTACACGCGCCAGCTGGTCGGTCAGCTCAGCCGCCTGCGCTCGGACATGGAAGGCCTGAAGGCCGACACCTACGGGCTCAGCGCCGCGGCCCTCAAGGCGCTCCAGGAACTCCGCCTGATGCACCAGGCCAGCAGCACGGCGCAGTCCATGACGCCGGTCAATCCTGACGCCGCCGAGAGCGGGCGTCGGGCGGTCGACGCCGCGGCGCACGGCGCCTTCAAGGCGGCCGGCGAGCGCCTGCACCGCATGATGGCGCACGCCGAGGAACTGGGAACGCACGCCGCGCGCATCCGCCAGGTGGCCGAACAGTCATCGGGCATCTCCACCAACATCGCCATCGAAGCGGCGGCCGCCGGTCCCCACGAACCGGAGTTCCGCAACGTCGCCGACACCATGAAACGCTACATCGAAGGGCTGCGGGCCATGGTGGACCGCGCCGACCAGGCCGTGCATCAGGCGGGCGAGACCGGCCGCCTCCTGTCGCAACGCCTGGCCACCGCTCGCGCCTGAAGGGAAACAACACCATGAAGTGCGTTGAACTGTTCCGCCAAGGCGATCACTCGTGGCTGGCCTTCGGGCAGGACCCCGACAAGCCCGACGCCCTGATCGACACCAACCAGATCGTCATCACCGCCGGCAACGAAACCATGCTGGTCGATCCCGGCGGGTCGGAAATCTTCCCGTCCATGGTTGCCGCGCTGACGTCGCGGCTGCCGATCGAGCGCCTGCGCCATCTGCTGATCTCCCACCAGGACCCCGACGTGGGATCCTCGGTCGGGCTGTGGCGCCGCGTGTGCGGGGACAATCTCAGCGTCCATGCGTCGTGGATGTGGACCAGCTTCCTGGCCCACTTCGATGGCGACGGCGCCTTCGTGTCGGTTCCCGACGAAGGCTCGGTCATTCGCCTGGGCGGGCGGGAAATCCACGTCCTGCCGGCCCATTACCTGCACAGTCCGGGCAACTACTCGGTCTACGACCCCGTTGCCCGCATGCTGTTTTCGGGCGACATCGGCGCTGCGCTGGTTCCGGCCCACAAGCGACGCTCCTTCTTCGTCGAGGACTTCGCCGAGCACGTCGGCTACATGCAGGGCTTCCACGAGCGCTGGATGGGGTCGGCCCCGGCGCGCGATGCGTGGGTCAACATGGTGTCGCGCCTGGACATCGACATCATCGCCCCGCAGCACGGGCTGATCTTCCGCGGCGACGACGTCAAGCGGTTCCTCGACTGGCTGATGACGGTCAAGATCGGCTCCGGCCTGACGGCCTTTGAAAAGGCCAGCCGCCGGTCGTTCCGGGAAAAGGTCTGATCCCGTGGCCGCACCTGCTTCGGCGGGTGCGGCCACGGCCCCCTCCGGCCCCTACTCCCCCGGATACAGGCGTTCGAACGCCTTGCCGACCTTGCGGACCAGTGACGGGTCGCGGTCGCGCCAGTAGCGCGGGTCGCGCATCAGCGCCTTGACGCCGTCCTCGTCCAGCGCCGGCTCGCCACCGCCGGCGCCGCTGCGCAGGGCCGGCTCGCCGGTCGACATCATGCCGTGCAGGGCGACCACGCCTTCGAAGGTGGTGGCCAGGGCGCCCATCACCTCGGGCGGCAGGTTGGCCCGGCCCCAGGCCAGGATCTGGCGGCTGTTCTCGGCCCAGCTTTCCTCGCCGCCGAAGTGGTCGACCAGGCGGACCAACTGCCGGTCGGCCTCGAATTCCGACGCCAGGCTCTCGATCACCGGCAGCACCCGGTCGGCCGCCAGGTCATAGACCAGTTGCGCCTGCTCGGGCGTGAACCCGGCGCCGTGCAGCAGGGCGTTGAGATCGGGGTCGGTGGCCAGCAGCGGATGACGCTCGGCGATCTGGTAGCCGTCGGGCGCCTCCGGCACGCCCCGGGCGCGGTGGAACGCCATCCATTCCTCGGCCGAGGCATCGGGACCCGGCACCATCACCGCGCCGCTCATGCGCTGTTCGAGGGCGCGGTAGGACTTGGCCAGTTCCTCCAGGCGGACCCGCCCCGCCTCGCCGTCCCAGAACTTGTCGGGCAGGAAGGCCGGCTTCTGGCCGGGCTCGACCGCTTCGGCGTCGGCCACGGCTTCGGCCAGGGGCAGCACGGCGGCGGCATCGGCCGCCTTGCCGACCTCGTCGGCCGGCATGGTCAGCAGGTTTTCCGCACCGGCCGGCTTGTTCAACAGAGCGTTTTGCATCGGGCTGGTTTCCTTTTTCATCAGAGTGCGCCACCGCCCCGGACGACCAGGGCGAGGATGGAGGCGACCAGGGCACGCTGCCCTTCCAGGTGACGCAGGGCGGCGTCGGGGGCGGCCGGTCCCAAGGCGCGGTTCATGGTCAGGCCGCGCAGGTGGTCAAGCACCCGCCGGCCGTCGCCGCCGGCGAACACCCGCGCATAGCTGCCGGCAAGGCCGTCGTCCCCGGCCGCGGCCTGGAGCCCGTCGAACGGCCAGTCTCCCGGCCCGTCGTGCGGCGGTTCAGGCTGTGCCATCGATCACCTCCTGCAGCAGGGCGGCTTCCTCCAGCAGCGCCGAGTCGGACGGCCCAACCTCCGCCACCACCTCCGGCGCCACTTCGGGCCGCACCAGATCGGGCGGCACCCCCAGGGCGCGGCCCAGCCAGCGGGCGGCGGCGGCAATATCGACCGCCTGGGCGCCCTCCGGTCCCAGCCCGGCGACCGCCTCCAGCCACATCAGGGTGGCCTGGGCGTCTTCGCGGGCCTGTTGACGGGCCAGGGGCGAGCGGTACTGAAGATCGACCATGCGGCCATCGACCCGCACGTCGGGGATCTCGCCCCGCCGCCGCAGGATGGTGACGGCGCGCAAGACCAGCGGCGTCAGCAGCTCGGTCTGCAGCCGCCCGAAGGTGGCACCCAGCAGCCGCGCCATCTGGGCCGACCGCTCCAGCACTTCCGTCGCGGTCATGCGCGGGCTGTCGATCTGGCTGAGGCGGTCGGCCAGCAGGGCGTGGCGGATGCGCCGCCGCAAGTCGTCGAGCACGATCTGGCTGACGTCGAACCGGCCCGGCGCCTCCAGCGGCGTCAGTCCGGCCGAGCCCACCGCCTTGGGGATGATGGCGCCGGGCACCAGGCGGATGTTGGCCGGGTTGAGCACGCCGTCGTCGTCGGCCTGCCAAATCCCGGTCACCGAGATCGACGCGTTCTTGAGCACCAGTTCGACGATCTTGTTGGCGGTCTTGATGTCGGGCAGGGCCTTCATGACCGGACTGCGGCCATAGGCCTCCCCCGGCACCTTCAGCCAGCGGAAGATGATGAACGGCGAGGACGCGAACTGCGCCTCGGCCAGCACGGTAAGGCCGCCCGGCAGATTTTGCGCGACATCGCCAGCCCCGGCCTCCGACTCGGCACCCAGCAGAACCGCCGTATAGGCATAGCCGTGGGCCTCCGGCAGAACCGCCTCCAGCACCCCGAAACGGGTTTCGGGGGCACGCTCGGCCTGTTCCAGGACGGTGTCGGGCAGCGTGGCGTTGGGGAACCGGTCGCGCAGCACCGCCGCGGTCAGGCCGGACCGCCGGAAGGTCACGTCCAGGCGTCCGGCCGATCCCTCCTCGACCACCAGTTCGGTCAGCGGCACGGCGGTGAAGCGGAACGCGCTGGTGTGGCCGGGCGGCGCCTCCTCGAACAGCAGGGCGGCGGTGCCCACCGTCACCAGGTCGAGGAAGCACTGGTGCAACTCGACACAGAAGGTCGAGCGGTCGAAATGCACCCGCACCGTTTCGGCCGCTTCCTCCAGCAAAGGCGCAATGGCCGTGCGCTCTTCCTCGCTCAGGCCGGGGCCGCCCTCGAACCCGAACCAGCGGGCCCACGGCGGGGTCAGTTCGGCCAACAGGCTGGCCGCCAGCTGATCGACGGCGTCGGGCGCGGTGCCGTCGAACAGGCGGTCGGTGCGCTTGCCGCCGGGCTCGGCACCGAACAGCACCTCGCGCTGCGGCAGGGCATAGTCGTAGCACTCCCGCCAGTGGGACTCCCAGGCGCTGCGCCGGTCACGGGCCCGGCGATACCGTTCGACCAGACGCTCGACCCGCCGCTCCGACGCCGGCGAGGACCGCCGGGCGGGAGAGGAGGACGGAGAGGGGGCAGGAGGCGGCAGGCCGGCAAGAACAGGTGTCGGCATCGATCATTCTCCCAACAGAATCTTGCGGCGCAGGTTGCCCGGCCGCATCGTCAGCACCCCGCGCGGCGAGGTGGCGATCAGGCTGCCACGGCCCTGCAGGGTGTCCCGGCCGACATCGGGAAGCGCCCCCTGACCCGCACCCGCCGGCGGAGGCGCGTCGATCACCGGCGCCTGGGTCACGGGGGGCTGGGTCACAGGAGGCTGAGTGACAGGGGGCTGGCTAACGGGGGGCTGGGTAACAGGCGGCTGGGTTGCAGGGGGCTGAGTGACAGGGGGCTGGGTCGCAGGGGCCTGAGTGACAGGCGGCGGGGTCACCCGCGGCTGGGGAACCGGGGGGGCCGGCTTTGGCGTCGGCAGCGGAGAGGGCTTGGGCTGCGGCGGCCGTGCCGCACGCGGCGGCGGCGCTGCGGGCGGAGGCGGAGGTGCCGGCGGCGGCGGAGGAGGAGGAGGAGGAGGCGGCGGCGGCGGCGGCGGCGGGGCAGGCTGCGGAACCGGGGTCGGCAACCGCGGCGGCTTCGGGGCCGGCGGCGGAGGCGGCGGCGGCGCCGCCTGGAACGGCCCCGTGGACTGCCCGCCACCAAAGGTCTGCTGGACCAGAGCGTTCGTCAGCCCGGTCACGAGCATGGATGTCAGGGGCGAAAAGGCTGCCATGGAAACCCTCCCAGGGTGCGGACGCAGACGACGACGCCGGCCGGTCTTGTGGGACCGGCCGGCGCGCTGGATGTACCTGTGGCGTTGATGGGCTAATCATAGGCCGGGGCGGCAAACCCGTCAAGCATTTTTTCCTCATTGCAGCAGATTTGCCGTTCCGCACGCAAATGAGCGTGCAACTGTGCCGGCGTGAACACCCACGCGGCCCGCCGCCCCAGCAGCCGCTTCACCGACTCGACGCAGGTATGGAGCCGTAGCGGAGCCAGCCGGTGCGGCGGTTCGGCCACAGCCACCACCACGGCGGTCAGGCCCCGGGCACGGTACAGGGCCGCCACCTCGTCCGCATCGCGGGCCAGCGATCCCGGCACCAGGTCGACCACCGTGCGATGGGCCAGCGGGTCGACCACCACCCAGGCCCCGCCCCGGCGCAACACCACGAAGCAGTGCCGGAACCCACGCTTGAGCAGGCGCAAAACCGGCAGGTCGCAGGTGTCGCTGAACACCACGACGGCCCGGTCGGGACCTTTGTCGGGGTCTTGCGGCGCCCCGCTCATCCGACGATTCCCTTGGCGCGCAGCGGGTCCTCCAGGCGGCCCAGCGCCTCGCCCCACAGGGCCGCCGCCGCCGCCTCGGCCGGCATCCGGCCGTCCGGCGGCGTAAGGGCGCGGCCGAACCGGGCCAGCACCTCCAGATGCGGACGCCGCAGGGCGTGGCCCTGGTGCAAGCGGGCGGCGGCGCGATAGATGTCGTCGGGCTCGCAAGGACGCACCACGTCCCCGGCGTTGGCGGTGAACCGGGCGCCCTCGTCGCGGGCGTTCTGGCACTGCCAGAACCACATCCAGGCAGCCTCGGCCGACGGGAACGGGGTGGGGGCACTTTCGCCCAACGGGCAGCGGGTGAATCGGGGACGGGCCATGAGCACTCTCCTGACGAGAACAGACAAAGAACATCCACCGTGTAGATCACTTCATGCCGCGCCGTCAACACAAAGCGGCATTTATGCCTTACCCGTTTCCTCAAATCTCATTCCTGAGAGTCGGATGACAAACCGCGCGGACGGTGGTTATCCTGAAAGGCCTGCCCTCACCGGGGCCCCGATCTGAAACGACCCGCTCCCTAACGAAAGGTGTCCCCATGACTCACGCCATGTCCGCCGGTCTGGTCTACTACGACGGCGTGTGGCACACCGGAAACCCTGGCGTCCTGGGGCCGCAGAGCCACGGCGTCTGGCTGGGGTCGACGGTTTTCGACGGTGCGCGCTTCTTCGACGGGTGCGCGCCCGACCTCGTCCCCCACTGCGCCCGCGCCGTGCGCTCGGCCCGCCTGCTTGGCCTGGAGCCACAGTTGACTGGCGAGGAAATCGCCGAACTGGCGTGGCGCGGCATCGACAAGTTCGGCCCGCGCGCCCAGCTCTACATCAAGCCGGTGTTCTGGGCCGACGACGGGTTCATCATGCCCGACCCCAACACCACGCGGTTCGCGTTGTGCATCTCCGAAGCCGCCATGCCCGAGCCGACCGGCTTCACCGCCTGCCTCAGCAGCTTTCGCCGCCCGGCCCGCGACATGGCCCCGACCGAGGCCAAGGCATCGTGCCTGTACCCCAACGTGGCGCGCTGCGTGCGCGAGGCCAACGACAAGGGGTTCAACACCGCCCTCGTCCTCGACCCCAACGGCAATGTCGCGGAATTCGCCTACACCAACATGTTCTTTGCCAAGGACGGCCAGGTCCACACGCCAGCCCCCAACGGCACGTTCCTCAACGGCCTGACCCGTCAGCGGGTGATCGGGCTGCTGCGCGCCGCCGGCGTGGAGGTGATCGAACGGGCCGTGAGTTATGGCGAGGTTCTGGCCGCCGACGAGGTGTTCGCCACCGGAAACTTCTTCAAGGTCGGCCCCTGCACGCAACTCGATGACCGAACCTTCCCCATTGGCGAGGCGTATAAGAAGGCGCGAGCCCTGTATTGGGAATTCGCGCGCGCCTCGAACGGGTAGGCGGGGGTTTCGGGCTTTCTGATGGCCTTGCAGTCCCCGGTTGCCGCGCCTCGGGGCGTGCGTCCACCGGATCACTGACAGCGAGGCACACCATGGTGAAGTTCCGTTTTTCCCCCAGCCGAGTCCTCACCGGAGCCGTGGCTGCGGCCGCGCTGACCGCATTCGCCGCTGGCGCATACGCTCAGTCGGCCCAGCCGGGGTCCCCCGGGCAGCAGCGCGGCACGATGATGCAGGACCGGGCAATGCAGGACCGCATGATGCAGGACCGGGAAATGCAGCAGCCCATGATGCAGGACCGCGAAATGCAGCAGCGCATGATGCGGGATCCCCAGATGCAGCAGCGCATGCAGCAGCAGGGCATGTCCCAAAGCGACATGATGATGCGCCAGCAGCAGATGCAGGGCCGCATGCAGCAGGGCCAGCAGCAGCAGACGGGTGCCCGGCCGGGCGCCAATGCCGACCCGTCGAGCCTGCAGGGCCGCATGCAGATGTGGGACATGGACCGCTACATCCAGCTGCACCAGGCGGTTGCGGCCCAGCAGTACTGCCGCAGTGCCCTGAGTGCCCCGGCGATGAATTCCATCGTCAAGCACATCGAATCGCAGACCGGGGAACCCCCCAGCCCGGGCCGCAAGCTTGCGATGCAGGATGACGCGCAGTTCCACATGAAGGAAATCATCCGCGTCGAGGGCTGCGCCGACCCGCGCGTCAAGGCCGCCCTCCAGGCCTTCGACCAGACGCTGGCCCCGGCAGCCCACCAGGCCGTGGCCGCCGCCCCGCGCTAATCATACCAGGCCATGACGAAGGGCCGGAGCATCCCCGCTCCGGCCCTTCTTTCCCGAGGCTGGCGCCCTGCGTCAGCTTGCCAGGTCGTGCCCCTCGATCGCCCGGTCGAGCAGGGCGATGGACTCCTCCAGGCCGAACAGCTTGAAGAACGACCCCATGCGCGGCCCCTGGTCCTGGCCGAGCAGGATCTGGTACAGCGCCTTGAACCACCCCTTGAGGTCGCCGAACGTCGGCTCGAACGTCTTGCCGGTCTCATAGACGCGGTTCTGCAACTCCTCGGCGGTTTCGTCGGGGCCGGCGGCGGCCAGTTGGGCGCGCAGGTCGATCAGGGCGGCGCGCTCCTCGTCGGTGGCTAGGCGGAAGGTCTTGCCCGGCTTGACGAAGTCCTCGTAGTAGACGATGGCGTAACGCACCAGCCTGTCGAGCAGCGGATCGGTTTCCGGCGAGGCATCGGGCGCATAGCGGCTGATGTAGTGCCACAGCACCGCCGGATCGTTGGAATGGCACACGCCGACCAGGTTGAGCAGGATGGAAAAGCTCAGGTTGGCCTTTTCCTTGGGCGGCGGGCCGGAATGGATGTGCCAGGCGGGGTTGTTCAGCCGGGCCTTGATGTCCTGCCCCTCGAACGCCGCCACATGGGCCAGATAGTCGTCCACGTTGCGCGGGATGACGTCGAAGTACAGGCGCTTGGCGGCCTTGGGCTTCTGGTACATGAACAGGGCCAGGCTCTCGGCCGGGGCGTACTTGAGCCATTCCTCGACCGCGAGGCCGTTGCCCTTGGTCTTGGAGATCTTGCCGCCGGCGTCGTCCAGAAACAGCTCGTAGGTCAGGTTCTGCGGCGGCCGGCCGCCCAGCACGCGGCAGATCTTGGACGACAGCTCGACCGACGGGATGAGGTCCTTGCCCGACATCTCGTAGTCCACGCCCAGCGCATACCAGCGCATGCCCCAGTCGGCCTTCCACTGCAGCTTGCAGTGGCCGCCGGTAACCGGGGTTTCCATCTTCTGCCCAGTTTCGGGGTCCTCGTAGACCACGGTGCCGGCGTCCACGTCGCGGTGGATGATCGGCACCTGCAGCACCACGCCGGTGCGCGGGCACACCGGCAGGAACGGGGAATAGGTCCGCTTGCGCTCGTCGCCCAGGGTCGGCAGGACGACGTTGATGACCTCGTCGTAGTGGCGCAGCACCTGCATCAGGGCGTCGTCGAACTTGCCCGACGTATAATAATCGGTGGCCGAGCGGAATTCGTACTCGAAGCCGAAGCTGTCGAGGAAGCCGCGCAGGCGGGCGTTGTTGTGGTGCCCGAAGCTCTCATGGGTGCCGAACGGGTCGGGGATGCGGGTCAGCGGCTTGCCGAGGTGGGCGGCCACCATCTCCTGGTTCGGGATGTTGGTCGGCACCTTGCGCAGGCCGTCCATGTCGTCGGAGAACGCGAACAGCTTGGTCGGGATCTCGGGGGCCAGGATGTGGAAGGCCCGGCGCACCCAACTGGTCCGCGCCACCTCGCCGAACGTGCCGATGTGGGGCAGCCCCGACGGCCCGTAGCCGGTCTCGAACAGCACATACCCCTTGTCCGGCGTTTTGCCTTTCAGGCGCTTTTCCAGCAGCGTCTGGGCCTCCTGAAAGGGCCAGGCGTTGGACGAACGGGCGAGTTCGATCAGCTCTGGGGACAGCGCCTCTGGGGACAGCGTCTCTGAAGACATGGTTGGGTTCCGGTCAAGGGGTGGTGGAAGGCAGGGAAGCTACGGCCATGCGCGCGATGCGTCAACGGACCATTGACCGCCCCCCCTAATCCTGCTATCCAGCCTCCCCGCACAGATGGTCCGGCGTAGCTCAATGGCAGAGCATGCGACTGTTAATCGCAGGGTTGTAGGTTCGAATCCTACCGCCGGAGCCAATTTTCCCGATCAGTCGGCCAAGTCGTTCATACCGGCGACGAAGCCATCGAAGTCCCTCCGGAACGCGGTCAGCGCTTCCTGCATGCGGACGACATTTTCCTCGACCAGAGCCGGCTTCAGATCCACCGCGTAATGGTGCCGCACCAGATGGCGGAACTTGCGCAGGTCATGCAGGAGATAGGCCGTCGCCTCTCCTACGACCGCGAGTCGGCCGCCGTCTGCGGGTTCGGACATCTGGGCGATGAGCGCGCCGTGCCAGTCGGCGCCCTTGGGCAGGAAATCGTCCACGTCCAGGGCAATGCGGCGCAGAACCATCTCCAGCCCTTCGTAGGTATCCGCCACCGAGTTTGCCAAAAACGAGGCACGCACATAGGCGCCTTCCTCGGTTTGCGTCACCGCCTTGCCAACCGCGTCCAAAGACCGGGCGAACTCAAGCTCGGCCCGCCGCAGGTCTTTTTCTGGCGCAATGAGATCAGGCCGCATGCTGCTTGACCTTCGCCAGCATGGACTCCAGGACGTGGGCGCGCAGGTACTTGGCCCACACCACATCCACCGGAAAGCCCTTGGCCGCTTTTTCCGCCGCCAGCAGAACCGGGACGTCCTCAAGCCCACCGTTGTCCAGGATCAGGATATCCACGTCCGAGTGCGCACGCACCCGCCCTTCGGCAACCGAGCCTGTCAGGACGGCATGGACCCCCATGTCGGCCAGGATGCTCAACACGTCATGCGCCACCCGTTCCGCCACCACGCGACGGGCTTCGGCGCGGCGGGCGGACAAGGTAACCATGCGGGTCGGGGCACGTTCGTCTTTCATGCCCTTGAAGGTAGTCTTCTCTCCGGGGTCCAGCAAGTGCCATCCCCTGCTGACGGCGGCGTCCGTTCACGCTATGGTCCTGCCATGACGACGACGCCCGCAGCCACCGGCGAAGACCGCCGCATCCTTGTTCCGCCCGTGCCCGTGCTGGTGGCGGGGCTGCGCCATGCGGTCATTCTGACGCCCGATGGCGAACTGGCCCGCCTCGCCCCGCGCGATGCCGCCCGGCGGGCGCGGGACGAACGGCCGATGGTCGTGCACATGCCGGCCACCTCGGCCCGGCTGGGCAACGCCGTGTTTGCCGGTCACGACATCCTGGAGCTTTACGCCTTCATCCGCCCGGCGCGCTTCTGCCTGCCGACGGCGCGCGGCGTGGTCGCCGGGCTCGGCCTGCGCGTGCCGCCCGATGACGAAACCCTGTGCCTGGCCCTGGTCGAGTGCGTGCGCCGCCTGCTCAGCGAACTGGCCGCCCTGTCGCGCAAGGACAGCGCCCACGCCCGCTCGGCCGCCTGGGCCATGGCGCGCGGCGGCTGGGCGTGGGGGCCGTCGGTGCTGGCCGCGCTCGGCGTGCACGGCGACATGCCCCATCGCGCCAACGTCAGCGCCGGCCTGCGGGTGTGGGAGCGCCTGCCCGAGTTCTCCGAACACGCCGTCGTGGCGCCGCCCGGCAGCAAGCCGGTGGACCCGGCCGAGGCCCGCGCCCGCCTCGCCCAGTTGCTAGGCAAGGGGGCCGAGGACCGCCCCCAGCAGGCCGACTTCGCCAGCGCCTGCGCCGGCGCCTTCGCCCCGCGCGACCAGGAAGGCCACCCCCGCTTCGTGCTGGCCGAGGCCGGGACCGGCGTCGGCAAGACCCTGGGCTACGTCGCCCCGGCCAGCGTGTGGGCCGAAAAGAATGAGGGCGCGGTGTGGATTTCCACCTACACCCGCAACCTGCAACGCCAGCTCGACACCGAACTGGACCGCCTGTACCCCGACCCGGCGGAAAAGCGCAAGCACGTGGTGGTCCGCAAGGGGCGCGAAAACTACATGTGCCTGCTCAATCTCGAAGAAGCCATCGGCCGGCTGGAGACCACGCCGGCCCACGCCACCGCGCTCGGCCTGATGGCCCGCTGGGCGCTGGCGACGCGCGACGGCGACATGGTCGGCGGCGACTTCCCCGGCTGGCTGGCCGATCTGGTCGGGCGGTCGCAGACCCTGGGCCTGATGGACCGCCGGGGCGAGTGCGTGTTCGCCGCCTGCCCCCACTACACCCGCTGCTTCATCGAGCGCGCCGTGCGCAAGGCCAAGCGCGCCCGCATCGTGGTCGCCAACCATGCCCTCGTGATGATGCAGGCGGCGCTCGGCGGCTCCTCGGACGAGGGCACCCTGCCGACGCGTTACGTGTTCGACGAGGGCCACCATGTGTTCGACGCCGCCGACGGCGCCTTTTCCGCCCACCTGACCGGCCTGGAGACGGCGGAACTTCGCCGCTGGCTGCTCGGTGCCGAGGAAACCGGGCGGTCGCGGGCGCGCGGCCTCAAGCGCCGGGCCGACGAACTGGTGGTCGGCGACGACGACGCCATCGACGCCCTCGACGGTGTGCTCAACGCGGCGACCTGCCTGCCCGGCCCGCAATGGCACATGCGCCTGATCGACGCCGCCGCCCACGGCCCGACCGAACGCTTCCTGCACCACGTCCGCCAGCAGGTCTATGCCCGCGCGCCCGACAGCCGCGGCCCCTACTCCCTGGAGTGCGAGGCGGTCGAGCCGGTGCCCGGCCTGGAGCCCGCCGCGGTCGAACTGGAACACGCCCTGGGCGCCCTGGCCAAGCCGCTGGGCGCCCTCATCAAGGCCCTGACCAAGCGCCTGGACGACGAGGCCGAGGACCTCGACGCGGCCGCCCGGCTGCGCATCGAAAGCCTCGCCCGCTCCCTGGAGCGCCGCGCCCTGCTGCCGATCAAGGCATGGCGGGCCATGCTCGACGGGCTGCACGAGGACACCCCGCCCGACTTCGTGGACTGGTTCGCCGTGGACCGCAGCGACGGCCGCGACCTCGACGTCGGCATGCACCGCCACTGGATCGACCCCACCCGCCCGTTCGCCAAGTCGGTGGCCGAGGCCGCGCACGGCGTGTTGATCGCTTCGGCCACCCTGCGCGACGGGTCGGGCGACGCCGAAGCCGACTGGCTGGGCGCCGAGTCCCGCACCGGCAGCCTGCACCTGCCCGAACCGGCCACCCGCGCCGCCGTCGCCAGCCCCTTCCCCTATCCCGAGATCACCCGCGTCCTGGTCGTCACCGACGTCCGCAAGGACACCCTGGACCAGGTCGGCGCGGCGTACCGGGAGCTGTTCCTGGCCGCCGGCGGCGGGGGGCTGGGCCTGTTCACCGCCATTTCCCGTCTGCGGGCGGTGCGCGAGAAGATCGCCGGGCCGCTCGACGACGCCGGCATCCCCCTCTATGCCCAGCACTGCGACGGCATGGACGTGTCCACCCTGGTCGACATCTTCCGGGCCGAGGAAGACGCCTGCCTGCTCGGCACCGACGCGGTGCGCGACGGCGTGGACGTGCCCGGCAATTCGCTGCGCCTGATCGTGTTCGACCGCGTGCCGTGGCCGCGCCCCGACATCCTGCACAAGGCGCGGCGCAGCCACTTCGGCGGCCGCACCTACGACGACGCCATCACCCGCCTGCGCCTCAAGCAGGCCTTCGGCCGCCTGGTCCGCCGGGCCACCGACCGGGGCGTGTTCGTGCTGCTCGACCCCATGATGCCGTCCCGCCTGCACGGCGCCTTTCCCGACGGCGTCGAGGTCCAGCGCGTCGGCCTGGCCGACGCGGTACGCCTGACGCGGGAATTCCTGAGGCCGCCGGAAGCATAGGAGGCCGGAACGCTCCCTTCAGGCCTGACCCTGCCCCGGATACTCCGCCCCGGCCAGCAGGCGGGCCAGGTGCGCGGCGTTGCGGGCCATCATGCGGGTGGCGTTCCAGGTTTTGTCCGGCCGTGTCTCCAGATCCTTGTAATCGACGGCGTGCATGGCCTCGCCGACCCAGTAGGTGCCGGCGTTGGCGGCGATGCTGAAGCCGACGTCGTTGAGGGCCTGGAACAGCTCGGCGTGGACGTGGTGGGCGCCGTCCTCGTTGCCGACCACGGCGGCGCAGGCGACCTTGCCGTAGGACGGCATCCGCCCGCCGTCGTCGGTTTCCGATAGAAAAGCATCCAGGCGCTCCAGCACCCGCTTGCACACGCTCGATGGCTGGCCGAGCCAGATCGGCGTGCCGACGAGCAGGATGTCGCTTTCCACGATGCGGGCCCGGATGGCCGGCCACGCATCGCCGGCCCCTTCGTCGGACAGCACGCCGGGCTTGATGTCGTAATCGACCATCCGCAAAATCTCGCCGGCGCCGCCGACCTCGCGGAAGGCCTCGAGGCAGTGGCGCAGCAACAGGTCGGTGGATGAGGCCGTTGATGAGGCCTTCAAGGTACAGTTCAGGCCAAGAATGCGCAGCATGTGACAGTCTCCACGGCAGTAATCCTTCCTACCCACGCCCGAAGAACCGCGGGCGCTGCGACATTTCCCGGCCACACCCCTTGCACCGGACGCCAAGCCCCGTCACCATCGGTTTCCACTTTCCACAGGAGCCCTCCATGCCGACCGAACAGCACGTGATCGGTCCCCACGCCGCCCTCATCTACACGATGGTTCTGGCGGCCGCTGCGGACAACGACATTTCCGACCGCGAGCTGAAGCTGATGGGGAATCTCATCAACACCCTGCCGGCCTTCGCCGAGTACGACTCCGACAAGCTTCCCGCGGCGTGCAGCGACTGCGCCCGTCTGCTGGAACACGAGGAAGGCCTGGAGACGGTGCTCGGCCTGGTGCGCGAGACCCTGCCGCCGCCGCTGCGCGAGACCGCCTATCTGCTGGCCTGCGAAGTCGCCGCCGTGGACCGCCACCTGGGGCAGGAGGAACTGCGCCTGCTGGAGCTGGTCCGCCACCGCCTCGACATCGACCGCCTGCACGCCGCCGCCCTGGAGCGCGCCGTCCGGGCCCGCATGGCGACCGCCTGATAATGGCGGCGGCGGGGCAGAATATCGGCTTCATCGGCCTCGGCCTCATGGGCCGGCCGATGAGCCGCAATCTGGCCGCCGCCGGGCACACCGTCGTCGCCTGGACCCGCGACGCCGCCAAGCGGGCCGAAGCCGCCAATGACCTTTCGGTGGTGGACAGCCCGCAAGAGGTGGCGGCGGCGGCCGACATCGTCATCCTGATGCTGGCCGACACCCCGGCGGTCGAGGCGGTGCTGGCCGCCCTGCTCCCTGCCCTCGGCCCGCGCCACCTGATCATCGACATGGGCACCACCGCGCCCCAGGCCACCACGGGCTTCGCCGCCCAGGTGGCCGGTCGCGGCGCCCAATGGCTGGACGCCCCGGTGTCGGGCGGCGAGGTCGGGGCGCGCGATGCCACCCTGACCATCATGGCCGGCGGCTCCCCCGAAGCCTTCGCGCGGGCCGAGCCGCTGTTTCGCGTCCTCGGCCGCAACATCACCCATGTCGGCGCGGTCGGCGCCGGGCAGGTCGCCAAGGCCGCCAACCAGGTCATCGTCGGCATCACCATCGCCGCCGTGGCCGAAGCCCTGACCATGGCCCGCCGCGCCGGAGTCGATCCGATGGTCCTGCGCGACACCCTGATGGGCGGGTTCGCCGCCTCCCGCGTGCTGGACCTGCACGGCCGACGCATGGCCACCGGCGACCTCGCTCCGGGCGCCAAGGCCACCACCCAGCGCAAGGACCTCGCCCAGGCCCTGGCCCTGGCCGACGACCTGGGCCTCGACATGCCGGTCACCCGCCTGACCCGCGACCTCTACGACCGCCTGATCGCCCAAGGCGACGGCGCCCTCGACCACGCGGCGCTGATCAAGCTGTTCGAGTAGAATTCTGACGCGGGCTCTGCCCGCACCCGCCAGGAGACTCGGTCTCCTGGACCTCGGGAACCGGCTGCGGAGCACGGCCGCGCGCAGCGTAATAAATCACGAGAGCGGCTGCCTGCGGCGCAAGACACGGGAATGCCCACTTTTGCGGGGCGGCACTTAACAGGCTGCTGAAAACACAACCTGAAGCCCGTCATTCCCGCGAAGGAACTTGTGAATAAATCTCCCGGTTGATTTTGGAGCGCCATAAATAAACGCGTCGTTCCCGCGCAGGCGGGAACCCAGGGCCGTGGAGAAAGTCCCGTCGGCTTTGATAAGCCGCTAATGATGAAAGATTTTCTTTGTGGCCCCTGGGCACCCGCGTGCGCGGGTGCGACGATCAGCGGCTGTTGGAAAGGGTTCTTCCGCAGCCTGTTAACGGGGTCAAGGGGCCGCTCGGCCCCTTGCGGGCGCGGGCAGAGCCCGCCATTCCCCATCGTCACTCCGCAGCCAAAGAGCTTCCCATTACCCGGTTGCGGCCGCCGTGTTTGGCGCCGTACAGCGCCCGGTCGGCCCGTTCCAGCAGGGTGGACAGCGACTCGGGCGCATCGGCCGGCTGGTCGAACTGAAGGGTGGCGCTGCCGAGACTGATGGTGATGTGGAACACGCCGCCCTTGGCGTTGGGGGGCGGCTCCACGGGCGTGCGTTCGACGGCCTGCCGCAGGCGCTCGGCGACCAGCATGGCGCGGGCGGTGTCGGTGTGGGGCAGCAGGACGACGAACTCCTCGCCCCCGAGGCGGGCCAGCACGTCGTGTTCGCGCAGTTCCGGGGCGCAGGCCTCGACCAGCCGCACCAGGGCGGCATCCCCGGCGGCGTGGCCGTGGGCGTCGTTGACCTGCTTGAAGTGGTCGATGTCGATCATCAGCAGCGACAGCGGATGGCCGTAGCGCAGCGCACGGTTGACCTCGTCGTCGGCGCGTTCCAGGAAGGCGCGGCGGTTGGCGATCCCGGTCAGGGCGTCGGTCCCGGCCTGGGCGCGCAGTTCCACTTCCCGGCGGCGGTGGCCGTCCAGGCTGGCCGCGAAGGTCCGCACCGCGCGTGCCAGTTCGCCGAACTCGTCGGTGCGCTCGGTGTGCGGGACCGGAGCATGGGGGTCGCCCGCCGCCACCCGCTTCATGGCGGTCAGCAGGCGTTGCGCCATGGCGACCAGTGAGGCCTCGAACAGCAGGACCATGGCGAGGCCGATGATCAACAGCCCGGTGCCGACGCTCAGGGTCAGCCAGCGGGTCTGGTCGGCGGCGCGGGCGATGGCGGCGCGGGCCTCGGCATGGGCGTCCTCGCCGGCCGCCATCAGCAGGTCCAGCGCCGCGCCCAGCGCCTCGTGGCGGGCTCCGGCGGCGCGGAAGGCGGCGCGGGCGGCCGCAGCCTTCCCCGACTCGGCCAGCGCGGCCATGGCGGTACTTTCGGCCACATAGGCCGGCCACAGATCCAGGATGAGCGCCCGCGCCTCCGCCTCGGCCGAACCGGCGGGCAATGACACCGTCCGAAGGTCATCGAGTCGCGCGTCCAGGCGGGCGCGCAGGGCGACCACGCGATCACGCGCCGCCTGCCTCGCCCCGTCGCTGTCGGCCAGCAGAATGTCCGCCTCGGCCGTGCGGATGGCCGAAGCCAGCATGTCGATGTCGCCGATCAGCCGGATGTCGGGATTGACCGTCGCCGACAGCGAGGCCGCCGCGTCGTGCAGGGCGTTCATGCGGTCGAGAGCCACCGCCCCGAACACCATGAACAGCCCCAGCACGCCGAGCAGCGCCAGCCGGGTCTTCAGGCGCAGGGACATTTCCGCGAACGGCCGTATCGAGGTCTGCATCGCGAGGCAAGGCTCCTGGAGGACACGCACAGTCCAGGAACAACAACGACGCCGCTTCGGTGCCCCGCACACCGCCGGGCAAAAGGGGTAACGGCCGGGTCAAGCCCGCGCACGACACATTTTTTGGGTCATCGCAGATTAGCGGGAAAAGAGCCGCATCCGAGTGTAGGAACCACAGAGACACAGAGGCACCGAGGTTGCGGGACCATGGGGTCACTCGGTTCCGGATCCCCGCGCGCAGCGCAAAAACGTGCCTGCGGCAGGCGCGGAAACGGGGTGTCCACTCAGCGCAAAACTCTCTGTGCCTCTGCGCCTCTGTGGTTCAAAACGGCAATACGCCAACCCACGGTCTGTTTACCCACCCCCCTACGCCTGTTCCCCGCGCAGAAGGCGGTCGACCTGGTCCTGGGACAGGCCCTTGGCGGCCGACTCGCTTTCAGGGGTTTCGTGCCCGGCGCCCTGGGGCGGCGGCACGGTGGCGTCGCCCAGGGAGCGGGCGAGGTGGCGCAGCAGGCGCGACACCTTGGTGATGCGCTGCCCGGTAAGGTCCTGGAAGGCGCAAGCCTCCAGCACGCCGTCGAGGCGCGCGCGGGTGGCACGGTCAGGCGCGTGGGCCTGCAGCAGCTCGATCAGGCCGAGGATGCGGGTGACCGCCTGTTCCTGCTCGCGCACGGCCAGGTCAAGCTGGCGCACGGCGGCACCCAGGGCGGCATCGGCCCGCACGTTTTCACCGGACATCCGACCCTCCGTTCAGAGGCAAGAACATATCCCGAGTGCGGGCAGGCCAAGCGCGGGAACCCACTGGCCGCTGAAATGCGAACGGGCCGGTTTCCCGGCCCGTCAGAAGAGGTTAAGCGGCCATCATCGCGGCGCCATGACCATGGTCATCTGGCGTCCTTCCATCTTGGGGAACTGCTCGACCTTGACGGTCTCGGCGAACTGCTCCCGCACGCGGTTGAGCAGCTGAATACCGAGATCCTGGTGAGCCAGTTCACGCCCACGGAAACGCAGCGTGACCTTGACCTTGTTGCCCTCTTCGATGAAGCGCTTCAGGTTGCGCATCTTGATGTTGTAATCGTTATCATCGATGTTGGGCCGCAGCTTGATTTCCTTGATCTCGATGACCTTGGTCTTCTTGCGCTGCTCGGCCTTGCGCTTCTGCGTCTCGAACTTGAACTTGCCGTAGTCCATGATCTTGCAGACGGGTGGGTCCGCAGTCGGCGAAATCTCCACGAGGTCGAGACCGACCTCTTCGGACATCTCAAGCGCTTCACGGACATTGACCACACCGACCTGCTCGCCATCAGCATCGATCAGGCGGACGTTGGGGCTGGTGATGTCTTCGTTGACGCGCGGTCCATCTTTGGACGGCGGCGCCGTCATCGGCGGTCTAGCTATCTATACTTCTCCCATTGACGGGGTTGGTGTTCGGGGCCCGCGGAGGACGCCATGATCGGGGATTACCCGCCATGGCGCGGTCCGTGGACGCCCTGCGAAACGGGACGAGGGACGACGGGGCTACTGCCCCGGCATCCGCGCCTCATCCCTGAGTGTATTCACAGCCTCGGTCAGCGCAAGGACTTCTTGGGCATTGCCGCCCAGACGCCGCAGCGCGATCGTGCGTTCTTCGGCCTCGCGCTTGCCGACAACGGCGATGACCGGCACTTTGGCATGAGAGTGCTCGCGGACCTTGTAGTTGATCTTCTCGTTGCGAAGATCAGTCTCCACGCGCATTCCGGCCTTGCGCAGCGTCGCCGCCACCTCTTCGGCGTAGGCGTCGCCCTCGCTGGTGATCGTCGCCACCACCACCTGGACCGGAGCCATCCACAGCGGGAACTTGCCGGAATAGTTTTCGATCAGGATGCCGATGAAGCGTTCGAATGACCCCAGGATGGCGCGGTGGAGCATCACCGGGCGGTGACGCTCGCCGTCCTCGCCGACGTACTCGGCGCCCAGGCGTTCGGGCAGCACGAAGTCCACCTGCAGCGTCCCGCACTGCCAGTCGCGGCCGATGGCGTCACGCAGCACGAACTCCAGCTTGGGGCCGTAGAAGGCGCCTTCGCCGGGATTGAGCGTCCATTCCAGGCCGGCCGCCTCGGTCGCTTCCTTGAGCGCCGCCTCGGCCTTGTCCCAGGTCGCGTCGCTGCCGGCCCGCACTTCGGGACGATCGGAGAACTTCACGCGCACCTCTTCAAAGCCCAGGTCCTTGTAGACGCTGAGCAGAAGTTCGCAGAACGCCTTGGTTTCCGACGTGATCTGGTCTTCGGTGCAGAAGATGTGGGCGTCGTCCTGGGTGAACGCCCGCACGCGCATCAGGCCGTGCAGGGCGCCCGACGGCTCGTTGCGGTGGCACGACCCGAACTCGGCCATGCGCAGCGGCAGGTCGCGGTAGGACTTGATGCCCTGGCGGAAGATCTGCACATGGCACGGGCAGTTCATCGGCTTGATGGCCAGGACGCGTTCCTCGGCCTCGCTGACGAACATGGCGTCGCGGAACTTCTCCCAGTGCCCGGACTGCTCCCACAGCACACGGTCGACCAACTGCGGCGTGTTGACCTCGACGTAGCCGGCCCCTTCGAGGCGGGCGCGCACGTAAGTCTGCAGCGCGCGGTACACCGCCCAGCCCTTGGGGTGCCAGAACACCGAGCCCTGCGCCACGTCCTGCATATGGAACAGGGACATTTCCTTGCCCAGGCGGCGGTGGTCGCGCTTCTCGGCCTCCTCGAGCATGTGGAGGTAGGCGTCGAGCTGCTTCTTGTCGCCCCACGCCGTGCCGTAGATGCGCTGGAGCATCTCGTTGCGGCTGTCGCCACGCCAATAGGCGCCGGCCAGCTTCATCAGCTTGAACGCCTTGCCCAGCTTGCCGGTGGACGGCAGGTGCGGGCCACGGCACAGGTCCTTCCAGGCGCCCTGGCGGTACAGGGTGACGTCCTGGCCTTCCGGAATGGCGGCGATCAGCTCGGCCTTGTACTTCTCGCCGATGCTTTCGAAGTGGGCCACCGCCTCGTCACGGTTCCACACCTCGCGCACGATGTCCTCGTCGCGGTCGACGATCTCGGCCATGCGCCGTTCGATCTTCTCCAGGTCGTCGGGCGTGAACGGCTCGGCGCGGGCGAAGTCGTAGTAAAAGCCGTTCTCGATGGCCGGGCCGATGGTGACCTGGGTGTCGGGATACAGTTCCTGCACCGCCTCGGCCATCACATGGGCGGCATCGTGGCGCAGCAGTTCGAGACCCGCCGGATCCTTGGCGGTGATGATCGACACGGCGGCGTCATGGTCGATCGGCCGGCGCAGGTCGCGCGGCTCGCCATCGACGGTGACGGCCAGCGCGGCCTTGGCGAGGCCGGGGCCGATGGACTTGGCAAGATCTTCGCCCGACACCGGGCCGTCGAAGGTGCGGACGCTGCCGTCGGGCAGGGTAATGGCCACCATGGATACGAGTCTCTTCTGCTGGAGGTGCGTCGGCACTGTACAGGCACGACGCCCTGATACAAAGCGGGAATGCCGCGCCGCAACAGGATGCGGCACGCGTTCAGGTCTGTCAGGGGGCGGTTGGGAAGGCCGTCAGCAGGCCGCCGCCACACCCGTGCCCATAGTTCGCGTGGCCACCCCGCCGATGCGCGGGCGCACGGCGGTCAGGGCCAGGGGAACGGGATACCGGTGCCGGGTCACGGGGACTGCCTCCAGGAAACGATGGCCTAAGGATAGGAATGGCCGAGCGCGTTGTCCACAACCGAAGCCACATCCTCGGCCGCCAGAGCGTCCAGGCGGGCGCGGCGCAGGAGGGTGACGGCCGGGCCGCGCTGGGCGCACAGGGCCGGATCGGAGGCGTGGGAGTACAGCACCACCGCGCGGCATCCGGCGGCGGCGATCAGGTGCATCGGGCCGGTGTCGTTGCCCACCGCGGCGGCGGCGCGGCGGGCCAGGGCGGCGATGTCGGAGAAATTGGTTCGCCCGATCAGCGACACCGCACTGGGGCAGGCCGCCAGCACCGCCTCGGCCTCGGCCGACTCGGACGCCGTGCCGAGCACCACCGGGGTCAGGCCGCGCGCCGCCAGATGCACCGCCAGGGCGGCGTAACGCTCGGCCGGCCAGCGCTTGTCGGGCCGGTGCGGCGCGCCGCCGGGGACCAGCAGGACGAACGGCTCGGGCACCGCGAAGATCGAAACGTCGGCGTCGAGCCAGGACAGGTCGGGCGGCGGCACCGCGACGATGCCGGCCGCCGAAAGCTGTTCGGCCTGGCGTTCGATGGTGTGCATGTGGTCGCGCTGCGGGTTGAGGTGGGGGTGGGAACAGCCGGCTGCGATGCCGCACCACTCGACCGCACGGGGGCCGCCCATCAGGGACAGGTAGCGCGACGACCGCCCCGAGGTCTGCAGGTCATAGACCCTGGAAAACCGGGCGGCCTTCAGGCGGCGCCGCAGCCTCAGCAGCTTGCCGATCTGCCACGCCTTGGGCCGCTCGTCGGTCCACACGGCGTCGAACCATGGGCTGCGCGCGGCGAGGTCGGCATAGGGCCGGGTGGTCAGCAGGGTGATGTGGGACGCCGGATGGTGCGCCCGGATGGCCGCGAACGGCCCGAACGCCTGGACGAAATCCCCCAACGCCGACAGCTTGATGACCAGGATGCGGCTCACGGCGCCTCCGGCAGCAGCTCGCGGTAGACGTCCAGGGTGCTGGCGCACATGGCCTCGGTCGAGAACCGCGCCCGCATGTCGGCGGTGGCCTTGGCGGCCAGGACCTGCCGCGCTTCGGGCGGCAGGGTCAGCGCGGTGCGCAGAACCTGGGCCAGCGAGGCCGCGTTGCCGGGCACGAACAGCCAGCCGGTCTCGCCATCGCGGATGATCTCGGGCGCCGCCCCGTGGCGCGGAGCCAGCACCGGGCGGCCCATGGCCTGCCCCTCGGCGGCGACCCGGCCAAAGGCCTCGGGATCGGTCGAGGCGCTGACCACCACGTCGGAAATCATGTAGGCGGCCGGCATGTCGTTGCAGTCGCCGGCCACCAGCACGCGGTCGGCCAGCCCGGCGGCGCGGGTTGCGGCCTCGACCTCGTCCCGATAGGCGACGCGCCCCTGGTCGGACCCGATGAGCAGGGCGCGGAACGGCAGGTCCTTGAGCAGCGCCAGGGCCTCGATCAGCACCAACTGGCCTTTCCAGCGGGTCAGTCGGCCGGGCAGGGTGATGACCGCCTCGCCGTCGTTCAGGCGCCAGCGCTGGGCCAACTGGATCATGCGCTCGGCACTGACCTTGTCGGGGTCGAAGCGCGAGAAGTCGACGCCGCGCGGGATGACCCGGATACGGCGCTCGTCGATGGCGCAGGCCAGGCTGTATTCGGCCAGGATGTGGCGCTTGATGAAGTTGGAGATGGCGATCACCCGGTCGCCCTGGGCCATGATCGCGTTGTAGCGCCGCTTCACGCCCAGCGGTCCCATGTTGTAGGTGCCGTGGAAGGTGGTGACGAACGGCACGCCGCAGGCCCGCGCCGCCTGCCGGGCGCTGTGCGCCGGGGCGCGCGAGCGGGCGTGGACCAGGCTCACCCCCTTGGCGCGCACCAGTTCGGCCAGGCGCTCGCCGTTGCGGCGGATGGTCAGCGGGTTCTTGGTGGCCAGCGGCAGGGTGACATGCTCGACCCCGATGCGGTCGAGTTCGCGCACCATCGGCCCGCCCTCGCTCGCCACGATGGCCTTCCACCCGGCGGCGACCAGGGCCTGGGCGATTTCGATGGTGCCGCGCTCGACCCCGCCGGTGACCAGGCGGGGGAGCACCTGCAGGACCGTCGGGGTGGCTTTGTCGGAAGAAACGTTGATGCTAGTGTTCGAGGCCACCAGAGAAGATTCCGTCGGAAAGTGGATGAAATGATGTCTGCCGAAGCGTCGCCCCCCAGCAAAACTCCGGCCCAGGCGCCGCAGATACTATCACGCCCGGACGGTTCGTCCATTGCCTACCACCGGACCCTTAAAGAACCGCAAACGCACGGCCCGGGCGTGGTGTTCATCCACGGCTTCATGTCCGACATGGACGGCGGCAAGGCGCTGTTCCTGGAGGACCATTGCCGCCGGCGCGGCCGGGCCTTCGTGCGCTTCGACCAGTTCGGCCACGGGCGGTCCTCGGGCGCCTTCGCCGACGGGTCGATCGGCCGCTGGGCCGAGGACACCGTCGCCGTGCTCGACGCCCTGACCGAGGGGCCGCAGGTCCTTGTCGGGTCGTCCTGCGGCGGCTGGCTGATGCTGCTCGCAGCCCTGGCCCGCCCGCAGCGGGTGGCCGGCCTGTTCGGCATCGCCCCGGCCCCGGACTTCACCGAAGACCTGGTATGGCCGGAAATGAGCGAGGAGCAGCGCGAGGCCGTGCTGCGCGACGGCCAGGTGTTCGTCCCGTCGGACTATTCCGACCAGCCCTACACGTTTACCAAACGCCTGTTCGACGACGGCCGCCGCAACATGGTCCTGCGCGACGAGATCCCCTTCGACGGCCCGGTGCGCATCCTGCACGGCCAGCAGGACACCGCCGTGCCCTGGGAGCGCTCGCTGACATTGATGGACCGCCTGCGCTCGACCAACGTCGAATGCACCTTCGTCAAAGGCGGCGACCACCGCCTGTCGGAGCTGCCCAACCTGGGCCGCATGGCGACCATCCTGGATGAACTGGTGATGGCGGCGGGTTAGTGAAGTGAAGTGAAGCGAAGCGGGGAAACACAGAGGACACAGAGGAAGGCACAGAGGGCACCGAGAGAGCGGAGCAGCGCCGCAGGCAGTCATATACCCTTTAGGGAGTGATGTGCTGCGCGCGGCTATTTTCTCCAATATCTCTGTGTCTCTGTGTCCTCTGTGTCCTCTGTGGTAAATCCCTTCCCTTCCTCAGGCCACGTCTTTCCAGTCGTGGCGCAGGATGCCGGCCGGGGTCAGCAGGTCGCGGAAGTTGGCGGTCCGGGCATCGACCACCAGCAGGCGGTCCTTGCCGTCGAGCGCGGTGTTGACGTGCTCGTAGATGGCTTCGCACGACTTGTCGGTCTTCAGATACCAGACCGTGGTCAGAAGCTGGTGCGCGGTGTCCGCCCCCAGGGCCTGGATGCGCTTGGTCACGGTCTCGACCGCCGGGCTGCCGCCCATGACGTCGAAAGCGACGATATAGTGGGCCATGTCGTCTCCTGTGGATCGCTCTGGGGGAGCCCCTTCAGGAATACCCATAATTTTTGTGTGCGTCCAGACATGGCGTCCAGACGCGGAAAAGGCCGCCCCCTTGCGAGGACGGCCCTTCCGTTCTGTATCAGCCGAGAGGCTGGAAGCCTGAGCTTAGAAGCCCATGCCGCCCATGCCACCCATGCCGCCCATGCCACCCATGTCGGGCATGCCACCGGCATCCTTCTTCTCGGGCAGTTCGGCGATCATGGCTTCGGTGGTGATCAGCAGGCCGGCCACCGAGGCGGCGTCCTGCAGGGCGGTGCGCACGACCTTGGTCGGGTCGATGATGCCGGCCTTGATCATGTCCACGTAGGTGCCGGTCTGGGCGTCGAAGCCGTAGCCGGTGTCGTTCTGCTCGAGCAGCTTGCCCGAGATCACGGCGCCGTCATGGCCGGCGTTCTCGGCGATCTGGCGGACCGGAGCCTGCAGAGCGCGGCGAACGATTTCGATACCGACGTTCTGGTCGCTGTTGGCGCCCTTGAGGTCGGCCAGGGCCTTGACCGAGTACAAGAGAGCCACGCCGCCACCGGCAACGATGCCTTCCTCGACGGCCGCACGGGTCGCGTGCAGGGCGTCGTCAACGCGGTCCTTCTTTTCCTTCACCTCGATCTCGGAGGAGCCACCGACGCGGATGACGGCGACGCCGCCGGCCAGCTTCGCCAGACGCTCCTGGAGCTTCTCGCGGTCGTAGTCGGAGGTGGTCTCTTCGACCTGGGCGCGGATCTGGTTGCAACGCGCTTCGATGTCGTCCTTGGAGCCCGCACCATCAACCATGGTGGTCTCTTCCTTGGAGATGGTCACCTTCTTCGCGGTGCCCAGCATGTCCAGGGTGACGGACTCGAGCTTGATGCCCAGGTCTTCGGAGATCACGGTACCACCGGTCAGGATGGCCATGTCTTCGAGCATCGCCTTGCGACGATCGCCGAAGCCCGGCGCCTTCACGGCAGCGACCTTCAGGCCACCGCGCAGCTTGTTGACCACGAGGGTGGCCAGGGCCTCGCCCTCGACGTCCTCGGCGATGATCAGCAGCGGACGGCCGGACTGCACGACGGCTTCGAGGACCGGCAGCAGAGCCTGCAGGTTCGAGAGCTTCTTCTCGTTCAGCAGGATGTAGGGGTTCTCGAGGTCCGCAACCATCTTCTCGGCGTTGGTCACGAAGTACGGCGACAGGTAGCCGCGGTCGAACTGCATGCCTTCGACGACGTCCAGCTCGGTGGTCGTGCCCTTGGCTTCTTCGACGGTGATGACACCCTCGTTGCCGACCTTTTCCATGGCCTTGGCGATCATCTCGCCAATTTCACGCTCGCCGTTGGCGGAGATGGTGCCGACCTGGGAGACTTCGCCCGAGGTCTTGATCTTGTTGGAGCGCTTCTGCACGTCCTCGACCACGGCGGTCACGGCCAGGTCGATGCCGCGCTTCAGGTCCATCGGGTTCATGCCGGCGGCAACCGACTTCACGCCTTCACGCACGATGGCCTGGGCCAGCACGGTGGCGGTGGTGGTGCCGTCGCCGGCCATGTCGGCGGTCCGGGAAGCGACTTCCTTGACCATCTGGGCGCCCATGTTCTCGAACTTGTCCTTGAGTTCGATTTCCTTGGCGACCGAGACGCCGTCCTTGGTGATGCGCGGGGCGCCGAAGGACTTCTCGATGACGACGTTGCGGCCCTTGGGACCCAGGGTCACCTTGACCGCGTTGGCCAGGATGTCCACGCCGCGCAGCAGACGGTCGCGGGCGTCGGTGGAGAACTTAACTTCTTTGGAAGCCATGTGATGTGGTCCTTGATTATTTTCGACGGGATGGGAGGTGAGAGCGGGCGGCGTGCGCCTACTCGATCACGCCCATGATGTCGGACTCTTTCATGATCAGCAGGTCTTCACCTTCGACCTTGACCTCGGTGCCCGACCACTTGCCGAACAGCACGCGATCACCGGCCTTGACGTCCAGGGCGATCAGCTTGCCATCTTCGCCACGGGCGCCGGCGCCGACGGCGACGACCTGGCCCTCCATGGGCTTTTCCTTGGCGGTGTCGGGGATGATGATGCCACCGGCGGTCTTTTCCTCGGCGTCGAGGCGCTTCACCAGCACACGATCATGCAGCGGCCGAAACTTCATTGTAGTCCTCCAGCGTTGACATGCGGGGCGGAGGGCCCTGTTAGCACTCCCCCTCGATGAGTGCTAAACAGGTAGTCCGAGCCGGCCGAAGTGTCAAGCACCCTGATGACGACAAGGGGGTAGCCTTACCCCTGGGCCGGGTGTTTCCTGCGCAATTTCACGCGCCTGTAAAGAAACAGCCCGAGCCCGGCCGAGGCCACGAACAGCGCCACCGACAGGCTGATGCGGAAGGCCGGATCGACCTGCACGCCGGTGCCCAGCAGGGCGAAGATCACCGTCTGCGGCAGGTAGCCGGCGGCCGACCCGGCGATGAACGGCAGGGCGGGCACGCTGCTCACCCCGGCGGCCAGGTTGGTCACCAGATTGGACCCCACAGGCAGGAACCGGATGAGCAGGGTCATGGTGAAGGGATTGCCGCGCAGGAAGGCGTCGATGCGCTGGATGCGGCGGCCGAAGCGGTGCTTGACCATCGACCGGCCGAGCAGGCGGGCATACAGGAACCCGATGGCGCAGCCGCCGGTCTGGGCGGCCAGGGCGACCAGCGTGCCCTCCCACAGCCCGAAGGCATAGCCGCCGCCGAAGGCCACCAACTGGCGCGGCACACCGACCGCGGTGAGGCCGGCGCCCAATCCGATGAACAGCGCCATGCCCGAGGCGCCGTGGCCGACCACCTCGTCGTCCAGCCAGCGGGTGTCCAGGGCGTCGGCCAGGCCCAGCGCGTTCAGCGCAAAGCCGACGGCGACCAGGGACACGATCATGACCAGCCCCTTGACCAGGGACTTGACGCCCAGCCCGCCGGGCGAGGCCTCGGCCACCGTGTCGCCGGTCACCGCGTCGATGTCGTCGCCATCGTCGGCAGGCGTGGCAGCCTTCTGGTCCGTCACGGGTTGTCCTGGTGCTCGATCACCGGGTTGCGCGCCCGGCGTTGCAGCCACATCATCCCGAACAGGTCGACGATGCCGACCCACAGGCGGTTCCACACGCCGTACTTGGACACCCCGCGTTCGCGCGAGCGGTGGTTCACCCGCACGCTGACCACCGCGCCGCCTTCCCGCAGCATCAGGGCCGGCAGGAAGCGGTGCATGTGGTCGAAGCGCGGGAAGCGCAGGAACGCCTCGCGCGAGAACAGCTTCAGGCCGCAGCCCGAATCCGGCGTCGAATCGCGCAGCATCCAGGCCCGCACGCCGTTGGCCACCTTGGACGACAAGCGCCGCAGCGGGGTGTCCTGGCGCTTCTGCCGGTGGCCCGCGATCATCACCATGACGGGTTCGACGCCGGCGGCCTCGGCCTCGGCATCGCGGCGGGCCAGCATGGCGGGGATGTCGGCCGGGTCGTTCTGGCCGTCGCCGTCCAGCGTCGCCACCCACGGCGCCCGCGCCGCCCGCACGCCCGAATGCACGGCCTGGCTCTGGCCGCAGCTCTTGGCGTGGCGGACCACCCGCAGGCGGGGGAAGCGAGCCTTGGCCTCGGCCAGCACGCGCGGCGTGGCATCGTCCGACCCGTCATCGACATAGATGACCTCGAAGGAACACACCGGCTCCAGGGCCGCGTGGATTTCCTCGATCAGGGGGACGACGTTTTCCGCCTCGTTCTTCACCGGCACGACGACTGCCACGGCGGGGGGCACGGCGGGCGGTATCATCGAAACCTCGGCGGGGGCGGGAATTGCAGTGTTTTCAGTGGTGATGTCGGTCATCGCGCAGTCCAAAGGACGTCAACGGCATCATCCGAGGGGACAAGGCCGGTGCCCGGTTGTACCCGCCGCCCCCCGTCATGGAAAGCCCTTTGTGCCCAATCCAGCCCCAACGCGACGAGCACCCGCAAAAAGGGCCCGCCCCCGAGACACGGATGAGGGCGGGCCAACGGAGCGGCCAATGAACGGGCCGCTCCGGCGGAAAACCTGTTCGGACGGAAGGGGTGACCGCTACTGCCCCGCTACTGCACCGTCTGGGTCAGCTCGGCGCGGACCTTCTGGCGCAGCACGTCGATGGGGACCATGGTCGCGCCGTGGCGGACGTACCAGAACGTCCAGCCGTTGCAGGTCGGGGCGCCCTGCACCGCCGCGCCCACCTGATGGATGGAGCCGCGCGTCTCGGCCGAGATGATGGTGCCGTCGGCCCGCACCTTGGCCATGTAGCGGCCCGAGGCGTCGCTGAGCATGGTGCCCGGCTCCAGCAGGCCGCGTTCGATCACGGTGCCGAAGGGGATGCGCGGCTCGCTGCGCTTGGACGGGGTCATCAGCACGGACTCGTCATGCACCGGCTCGACGTCGGCAATGCGCGAGCGGGCTGCGGCGATGTAGTCCGGGTCCTGCTCGATGCCGATGTACTTGCGGCCCAGGCGGCGGGCGGCGGCGCCCGTCGTGCCGGTCCCAAAGAACGGGTCGAGCACCACGTCGCCCGGCTTGGTCGATGACAGCAGCACGCGGTACAGCAGGCTTTCCGGCTTCTGGGTCGGGTGCAGCTTGTCGCCGTCGTCGCCCTTCAGGCGCTCCGACCCGGTGCACAGCGGCAGGGTCCAGTCGCTGCGCATCTGGGTGCCGTCGTTCAGCGCCTTCATGGCGTCGTAGTTGAACGTGTACTTGGCCTTGGGGTCCTTGGAACACCAGATCAGCGTCTCATGGGCGTTGGTGAAGCGCGTGCCGCGGAAGTTCGGCATCGGGTTGGACTTGCGCCACACCACGTCGTTGAGCACCCAGAAGCCCATGTCCTGCAAGGCCGCGCCGACCCGGAAGATGTTGTGGTAGCTGCCGATGACCCACAGCGTGCCGTCGTCCTTCAGGACCCGGCGGGCGGCGGCCAGCCACTCGCGGGTGAAGCGGTCGTAGTCGGCGAAGCTGTCGAACTTGTCCCAGGCGTCATCCACCCCGTCGACCCGCGAATTGTCGGGCCGCGTCAGGTCGCCGCCAAGCTGAAGGTTGTACGGCGGGTCCGCGAACACCACGTCCACCGACTTCTCGGGCAGGCTGTTCATCACCTCGATGCAGTTGCCGGCATAGATGACGTCGGTCTTCAGCGAAGACGACTTGGAAGTTGCCTTGCTCGGGGCCTTGGCCGAGGTCTTGCGGCGGGAGGTGATGGTGGTGATTTCGCTCTGGATGGTCATGACGGCGCAGCCAATATCTCAGTTAACCCCTCGTGGTGGGCTTACTTTTATAGGCCGCCGAGTCGCCGTCAAGAGTCCGGCGGAATCAACATCTTACGCCAGACTGTGAAAAGACGACTCGAAGGAGGTGGGGTCACACCGAATGTTGTAGCCGATCCCCTCGACCAACACAGAAGCTGGCGGGTCTGTTGCTGATCCGCAACACCTCGAAAGAAGCGCAATCAGGCGGTTTCGAGGTCGTCGAAAAGGTCCAGATTGACCGAAAAACTGCGCCTGTGGTGCTCCGTGAAGCCGTGACGCGCGATGGCGATCCGGTGTTCGCGGGTGCCGTACCCGGCATTATGTGCCCACCCATAGACCGGGAACGCGGCGTCCAGCGCGACCATCATGCGGTCGCGCGTCACCTTGGCGATGATCGAGGCGGCGGCGATGGACAGGCTCAGCCCGTCGCCCTTGACCACGCACTGCACCGGGCAGCAGAACGCGCGCGGCGCCTGGTTGCCATCGACCAGCGCAAGGTCGGGCACCACGCCCAGCGCGGCGACTGCGCGGGCCATGGCCACGTGGGTGGCGCGCAGGATGTTGATGCTGTCGATCTCCTCGACCGACGCCACGCCGACCGCAAGGCGCGCCGCACCGCAGGTTTCCAGCATCGCCAGCAGGGCTTCGCGGCGGGGGGCGGTCAGCTTCTTGGAGTCGTCGAGCCCGGCCACCAGCTCGGCCGGCAAACGGTTGGCGTCGAGCAGCGCCGCCCCGGCCACCACCGGCCCGGCCAGGGGACCGCGCCCGGCCTCGTCCACGCCGCACACCACGCCACCGGCGGCCAGTTCCAGGGAAAAATCGGGCATCAGGACGCTCCGTTCGATGACCCTGGCGTTGTCCCATATCACGCCGCCCCTTGCAAAGCCCCTCTGGCTGCCGTCTCCTGAGCCGATGACCCGCCCGCCGTTTCCCGTCCGCCTTACCCTGCTGCTGGTCAGCAGCCTGACCGTGATGTCCGGCGCCACCGTCGCGCCGGCCCTGCCGCCCATGGCCGAGCACTTCGCCGGCCGGGGCCTGGACGACGCCGCGTTCTGGAGCCGCGTGGTGCTGACCGCGCCGGCCATCGGCATCGTGTTGACGGCCAGCGCCGCCGGGGCGCTGGGCGACCGCTTCGGGCGCGTGCCGCTGATGCTGGTGGCCGCCATTCTCTATGCCTTGGCCGGGTCGGCCGGCTTGTGGATCGACGGCATCGCGCCGCTGGTGACCAGCCGCGTCGCCCTGGGGCTTGCCGTGGCGGTACTGATGACCGGGGCGACAGGGCTGATCGGCGACACCTTCCACGGCGCCGCCCGCGAGTCGTTCATGGGCATCCAGGCCTCGTTCATGGGCTATGGCGGGGTGGTGTTCCTGACCGCCGGCGGAGCCCTGGCCGACGTCCACTGGCGCGCGCCGTTCACCCTGTACCTGACCAGCCTGGCCGTCTTCGTGCTCATCATCCTGACCCTGAGGGGCCGGGCCGCCGCACCGTCGCGCGCGCCCGATGGCGGCGGCGGAGACGCCTCGCCCGGCGGACCGGCCGTGCCGCCGGTCGTGCTGTACGGGCTGGCGGCGCTGACCTTCGCCACCTTCTACCAGACGCCGACCCTGATGCCGTTCCGGCTGGAGGCCATGGGCCTGCACGACCGCACCATGAGCGGCATCATCATCGCCACCTTGCCGCTGATCGCCGCGACGTCGGCGCTTGGTTTCGGGCGCCTGAGGACGCGGCTGTCCCTGCCCCTCATCATGGCGCTGGCCTACGGCCTGTTCGGCGCCGGATATGTCGGCGTCGCCCAGGCCGCCACACCGGGCGCGGCCTGGGCCTGGCTGGCGATCAGCGGAGTCGGCCTGGGCTGGGCCATGCCGGCCGGCAGCGTGTGGCTGCTGTCCATCGTGCCGGCCAGCCGGCGCGGCCGGGCCATCGGAGGACTGACCGCCGGCGTGTTCATCGGCCAGTTCATCGCCCCGCTGGCGTCGCGCCCGGTGGTGGCGCTGGCCGGCGTCCCAGCCGCCTTTGCGTCGGCCGCAGTCCTTCTGGGCGTCGCGGCCTTAGCGATGGTTGTCCTTCATCGTTCACTCGAGAGCCCCCGTACCCCTCAAGAGTAAAGGCCTACCCTGCCCCGGCCGCCTTATCCTGACGGTCCCCCATGCAGGGCTGCGCGTGACGGGGAATGGCGGGAGGACACCCATGACGACCTTGTACAAGAAGCCCGGCGATGGCGCCGTCATCTGTGGTGACTGCCTGAGTGAGAACGATCACCTGTTCGTTGTTGAACTAGACCCGGCCCTGTTCCCCGACACCTACGAACGCCTGCGCTGCGCCTGCTGTGGCACACCGGGCAAAGCCTCCGCCCCGCGCGAAGCCCCCCCGCGCGCGGCCGGCACCGGCTGAGGGCGTCTAAGCCAAAGGTAAGGATGGGCTCTGCCCAAACCCGCCAAGGGCCGAGCGGCCCTTGGAACCCATGAATTGCTCCTGCGCTTTCTTTTTGCGCCGCAGGCAAGCCCCCCGGTTCCCGTTCACTGCGCTGCGCGCGGCCGTGCGCAGGCCAAAAACTCCCGAGGTCCAGGAGACCGAGTCTCCTGGCGGGCGCGGGCAGAGCCCGCAAATTTCCTCCACTCAAAACAACGCCATCTGATCACCGGCCCGCGGCGGCCGGCTGAACAGGTCGGTGCGCAAGGTCCAGCGGGCCGGTGTCATGCCGAGCCGCCGGGTGGCTACCGCGAATCGCTGCGCCAACACCTGGGCCAGCGGCCCCTGCCCGCTCATGCGGTCGCCAAATCGGCTGTCGTAGAGCGCCCCGCCGCGCATCTGGCGCACCAGCGACAGCACCTTGGCGGCGCGGCCGGGCTGGCGCGCCTCCAGCCATTCGGCAAACAGGTCGGCCACCTCGCGCGGCAGGCGCAGGGCGATGAACTCGGCCGCCCGCGCGCCGTGGGCGTGGGCCTGCTCCAGGATCGACTCGAGTTCGTGGTCGGTCAGACCGGGGATCACCGGGGCGACCATGACGGCCACCGGCACCCCGGCCTCGCCCAGCGCCCGCACGGCCTTCAGGCGGGCCAGCGGCGGAGAGGCACGCGGCTCCAGCGCGCGCGCCAGATCACGGTCGAGCGTGGTCACCGACAGCGCCACCGAGGCCAGCCCCCGCGCCGCCATCGGCCCCAGGATGTCGGCGTCGCGGGCGACCAGGCCCGACTTTGTGGTGATGGAGACCGGGTGCTTCCAGGCGGCCAGCACCTCCAGCACGCTCCGCATGATGCGGCGCTGCCGTTCGATGGGCTGGTAGGGGTCGGTGTTGGTGCCGATCGCGATGGGCCGGCAGACATAGCCCTTGCGGCTCAATTCCTTGTCGAGCAGGGCCGCCGCATCGGGCTTGGCGAACAGCCGCGTCTCGAAATCCAGCCCCGGCGACAGGCCGAGAAAGGCATGGGTCGGCCGCGCGAAGCAATAGATGCAGCCATGCTCGCACCCCCGATACGGATTGATCGAGCGGTCGAAGGGAACGTCGGGGCTGTCGTTGCGCGCCAGAATGGACCGCGTCGAGTCGTCCTGCACCGTGGTGCGCGGCGGCGGCAGATCGTCATCCCAGGCCGACCCCCAGCCGTCGTCGAACGCCTCCCGCCCCTGCGCCTCAAAGCGCCCGACGGCGTTGGAAACCGCGCCACGATGGGCGCCCGTGCGCAAAGGAATCTCGTCCATGCAGGCCAGGATACCGTCACGCCGGGAACAAATAAAGAACAAACAGCGAGGGGTCATTCGCCGCGAAATTTGCTAGCCTGACCGCATGATCACCGCCGTCATCCCCACCCTCAACGCCGCCGAGACGCTGCCCGCCTGCGTGGCGGCGTTGGGCGGGGCGCGGGTTGTCGTGGTGGATGGCGGGTCGGCCGACCGGACGCCGGAGATCGCCGCCGCGCTCGGCGCCCGTGTCGTCACCGCGCCGCGCGGCCGGGGCGGGCAACTGGCGGCCGGGGCCGAGGCCGCGTTGGCCGGGGGGGCGTCCTGGCTTTTGCTGCTGCACGCCGACACGGTGCTGGAACCGGGCTGGCAGGCGGAGGCGGAGCGTGTGACGGTGACGCCGGGCAAGGCCGGGTTCTTCGAACTGGCGTTCGACGATGTCTCGCCGGGCGCGCGGCGGGTGGGGCGGCTGGCCAATTGGCGGGCACGCACCCTCGGCCTGCCCTATGGCGACCAGGGGCTGCTGATCTCGGCCAGCCTGTACCGCGAGGTCGGCGGCATCCGCCCCTTGCCGCTGATGGAGGATGTCGATCTGGCGCGCCGCCTGGGCCGCCCCCGCCTCGTGCCCCTGAACGCGCGGGCCGTCACCTCGGCGGACCGCTACAGACGCGACGGATGGTGGCTGCGGCCGGTGCGCAACCTCGCCCTGCTCGGGCTGTTCCTGGCCGGAGTGCCGGCCGCGCGACTGGTCAGGGCCTACCGATGAAACCAACCCTCATCCTGTTCACCAAGGCGCCGCGCTGGGGCACGGTCAAGAGCCGGCTGGCCGCCCGCATCGGGCCGATGGCCGCCCTGCGCTTTCACCGCGCCCAGGTCGGCCGCATGACACAGCGCCTGCGCGACCCCCGCTGGCGGCTGGTCCTGGCCGTCACCCCCGACCGCGCGCGCGGCCCGTGGACCGCCGGCCGCCCGCACTGGCCGCAGGGGCGCGGCGACCTCGGCGCCCGCATGATCCGGGCGCTCAACCGCGCAGGCGGCCCGGCCGTGTTGATCGGGTCGGACATTCCGGGCATCACCCCGGCCCACATCGCCCGCGCCTTCGCCCTGCTGCGCCGTGCCGACGTGGTGTTCGGCCCGGCCGAGGACGGCGGCTTCTGGCTGCTCGGCCTGCGCCATCCGCTGGCGGAGGACACGTTTGCCGGCGTGCGGTGGTCGAGCGACGGAACGCTGGCCGAGTGCCTGGACCGGCTGACCGGGCAGACAGTGGTCCTGGGCGACCGCTTGGCCGATGTGGACGAGGCGCTGGGCGTCTGATCGGTGGGCTGCCGCCCACGCCCGCTCGGGGGAACCCCGAACCCCTTTTATTTCTTCAAGGAAGACAAGGAGGTCCGGAGCATCGCTCCAGGCGGGTTCGGGCGGCGGCCCGTCCGCGCCAGCGGAATCCTACTTCAGGTGCTCCTTCAGCCGGGGCATCAGTTCCACGAAGTTGCAGGGCCGGAAGCGGCTGTCGAGCTGGGTGACCAGGATGCCGTCCCAGGCGTCCTTGCACGCGCCCGACGACCCCGGCAGGGCGAACAGGTAGGTGCCGTTGGCGACGCCGGCCATGGCGCGGCTTTGGATCGTGGAACTGCCGATTTTCTGGAAGCTCAGCCAGCGGAACAGTTCGCCAAAGCCCGGGATGTCCTTTTCGATCACGCGGCCGAAGGCCTCGGGCGTGACGTCGCGGCCGGTGACCCCGGTGCCGCCGGTGGAGATCACCACGTCGATCTGCGCATCGGCGATCCAGGTCCGCAGTTGGGCCTCGATGAGGTCCGCCTCATCCTTGATGATGGCGCGATCGGCCAGCACGTGGCCGGCCTCTTCGAGGCGCCCGACCAGGATCTGGCCCGAGGTGTCGGTGTCCAGGGTGCGGGTGTCCGACACCGTCAGCACGGCAATGCGCACCGGCACGAACGGGCGTTCCGAGGTGATCTGCGACATGGGGGAGCGCTCCAGGCTTGTTTGTCATGGCCGGGGCCGCCCGCGATCACTCCTACCGCACCGCGACCTCCAGGCCGAGCTTATCCTGTTGCGCATAGCGCGGCCAGTCCCCGGCGGCAACCATGTCCAGGCTGGGCGACGTCTGGCCCATACGGCTGCGGTACATCCACAGATTGGCGATCACGCGCTCCACGTACAGGCGGGTTTCGCGCGACGGGATGCTTTCGATGAACAGCAGCGGATCGTTGTCGTGCTGCACGGCCTTGCGCCACTTGCGCAGGTTGCCCGGCCCGCCGTTGTAGGCGACGGCGGCAAAGAACAGGTTGCCGTCCACCTCGGGCAGCTTGAGCAGGTAGTCGAGGTACTTCTGGCCAAGCGCCAGATTGCCTTCCGGCGAGTGCAGGGTGGCCCGCCCGCTGGCCCGCCGCAGCGCCGGATCGCGGGCGATGTAGGCGGCCGTGGCCGGCATCACCTGCATCAGGCCGCGCGCGCCGGCATAGGATTTGGCATCGGGGTTGAACCCCGATTCCTGGCGCATGAAGGCGAACAGCAGGGCGCGGTCCAGGGTCCACCCGCCCTCGGGCTCCCACAGCGGCACCGGATAGAAGGCACTGACGAAGTTTTCGCCGACCCTCGTCTCGCCGCCCATTTCGCCGCCCATCTCGCCGCTGGGTTCCTCGGCATCGGTGCTGCGCGCGGCGGCCAGATAGAGGGCCAGGGCCGACATGCCCGAGCTGTCGGCCAGCCGCACGATGGCGGCCCGCGCGTCGGCATCGGCCCGCGGATAGGTCAGGCGCAGTTCCTGTTCGGCCCGCTCCATGTCGCCGATCTGGACCAGGGCCAGGGCGCGCCGGCCGCCCGGCAGCGCGGCCAGGGCCGCCGCCTCGTCGTCGTCCAGGGAGTCGCGCTTCCAGTCGAACGCCATCGGCAGGCCCAGCGCGCGGCGGGCCAGCAGGCCGTAGAAGGTGCGCGGATGTTCGGCCGCCTGATGCAGAAAGCCGCTGACCTCCTCGGGATGGCGGCTGCGCAGCGCGGCGCGCCCGGCCCAATAGGCTCCGGCCGAGGTCAGCCAGGGCGAGGCGTCGGTGGCCCCGGCCAGCCGCGCGAAATGGCCGCGCGCCGCCTCCAGGTCGCCGGTGCGCCACGACGCCAGACCCGCCGCCCACGAGGCCAGGGGCACCTGCTGGCCCGACCCCTTGATGGCCGTGGCGCCCCAGGTCAGGGCCCATTCATCACGGCCATGCACGAAATAGGCATAGGCCAGACCGGCCCGCAGGCGGTCATGGTCGAGACGGGTCAGGACGCGCTTGGCGTCGTCGCCTTCGATGATGTTCTTGGCGCTCAGGGTGTGGCCGCGCCGCAGGGCGCGCCATGCGCCGGCCCACACGCGGCGGGCGGTGCGCGCATCCTCGCCGCCGTAGGACCCGCGCAGGGCGGTGCTGGCAGTGCCGTCGATGGGGCCGCCCCAGCCGTTCAGGGCATTGCCGTCGGGCCGCCGCAGGGTTCCCTTGCCGCGCGTGGAGGCCAGGGCATGGACCCGCTCCGCATCGGGATGGTCGGCGTGAAGGGCCAGCCAGGCCTGGAGCTCCTTGAAGCTCGACCGATAGGCGTTCGGGTGCATGTAGCGCTGATGCCGGACGTGGCCGATCAGCACGTCATCCTCAAGGGCGGCGATCAGGCGGTCGGCCTCTTTCCAGCGGCCATCCTTCTGCAGCGCGAAGATGCGGCTGTAGCGCTGGGCATCGCCCTCGCTGAGCGGCGCGGCCTCGGCGCCCCCGATGGATCCCAGCGTCAGCGCCACGACGACGCACCCGACACTCACGGCGGCACGCCACACCCTGTGGCAGGCCCGTCCCTTGACGGCCAGCAAAGACAGCATTCAGGCCGGGCCCCCCGCCCACTTCGTTTCGTATCCGTTCGGAAGTGTTATAGCCCACCAGCAAAAAGGACTCAAGGACAGCCTCTCCCTTCGGCGTAGTCTACGCCTTCCTGCCCGCCTTTTGCGCAGTCGCCTGTTTTTCCGGCACAGGGCCCGGTCAAGCCTCCGAGGTTGCGCCCGCCAGGCCTGATGCCTCCGTCTGGCCTGGATATTGCGGTCGAAGCGCCCAGGAAGAACACCGCACACGAATGGCTACAAAAGAGGCATGATTAAAATGCAGGCAGGGATGGACGTTTTCTTTTTGCTGATCGGCGCCTCCATGGTGCTGGCCATGCACGCCGGCTTCGCCTTCCTGGAGGCGGGCACGGTCCGCCGCAAGAACCAGGTCAACGCCCTGAGCAAGATCCTGTGCGATCTCGGCATCTCGACCATTGCCTATTTCCTGGTCGGTTACGCCGTCGCCTATGGGGTGAGCTTCCTGGTCCCCGCCAGCGAACTGACCGGGGCGACCGATGGCGCGGCCTTCGGGGCTAACGGCATCGACCTCGTGCGCTTCTTCTTCCTGCTCATGTTCGCGGCAGCCATTCCGGCCATCATCTCGGGCGGCATCGCCGAGCGGGCGCGTTTCATGCCGCAGCTCGTCGCCACCGGCATCCTGGTCGGGCTGGTCTACCCGTTCTTCGAGGGCATCGTGTGGGGCGGCCGGTTCGGCCTTCAGGACATGGTCGAGGCCACCTTCGGCGCGCCGTTCCATGACTTCGCCGGGTCCGTGGTGGTGCACGGCGTGGGCGGCTGGCTGGCCCTGGGCGCGGTGGTTCTGCTGGGCGTGCGGCGCGACCGCTACACCGCCACCGGGCAACTCCTGGCCATCCCGCCGTCCAACATTCCCTATCTGGCGCTGGGGTCGTGGATCCTGTGCGTCGGCTGGTTCGGCTTCAACGTGATGTCCAGCCAGAGCGTCGAGACGGCCTCGGGCCTGGTCGCCATGAACTCGCTGATGGCCATGGCCGGCGGCCTGCTGGTCGCCACCGTGGTCGGCCGCAAGGATCCGGGCTTCACCCACAACGGCGCGCTGGCCGGTCTGGTCGCGGTGTGCGCCGGGTCCGACGTCATGCACCCGCTGGGCGCCCTGTTCACCGGAGGCATCGCCGGCGCCGTGTTCATCTGGGGCTTCAACAAGTGCCAGCGCGACTGGAAGATCGACGACGTGCTGGGCGTGTGGCCCCTGCACGGCATGTGCGGCATCCTCGGCGGCGTGCTGGCCGGCGTGTTCGGCCAGACCGCGCTGGGCGGCCTGGGCGGCGTCAGCCTGGGCGCCCAGATGGTCGGCTCGGCCGCCGGAATGGCCTATGCGGGGGTGATGGGCTTCGTGGTCTACGGCGCCCTCAAGGCCACCATGGGCATCCGCCTGACCCCGGAGGACGAATTCCGCGGCGCCGACATCGCCGTCCACCAGGTGCCGGCCTATCCGGAAGAAGAACTGATTCACTAGCTGGCACAAACGAAACGGGGAGCCTTCATGGCTCCCCGCTCCGCTTGAACCTCAGGCCGTCCCGCCGACCGTCAGGGCGTCGATCTTCAGGGTCGGCTGGCCGACGCCGCAGGCCACGCCCTGGCCGTCCTTGCCGCAGGTGCCGATGCCGGGATCGAGTTCCATGTCGTTGCCGATCATGCTGACGCGGGTCAGGACGTCGGGGCCGTTGCCGATCAGGGTGGCGCCCTTGACCGGGGCGGTCACCTTGCCGTCCTCGATCATGTAGGCCTCGGTGCACGAGAACACGAACTTGCCCGACACGATGTCCACCTGGCCGCCGCCGAAGTTGACGGCGTACAAGCCTTTCTTGACCGACCCGATGATCTCGGCCGGGTCCTTGTCACCGCCCAGCATGAAGGTGTTGGTCATGCGCGGCAGGGGCCGGTGGGCATAGGACTGGCGGCGGCCGTTGCCGGTCGGCGCCATGCCCATCAGGCGGGCGTTCATGCGGTCGAACAGGTAGCCCTTGAGGATGCCGTCCTCGATCAGCACGGTACGCGAGGTCGGCGTGCCCTCGTCGTCGATGGTCAGGCTGCCGCGCCGGTCGACCAGGGTGCCGTCGTCGACCACGGTGACGCCCGGCGCCGCGACGCGCTGGCCCAAAAGGTCGGTGAAGGCCGAGGTCTTCTTGCGGTTGAAGTCGCCTTCCAGGCCGTGGCCGATGGCTTCGTGCAGCAGCACGCCGGGCCAGCCCGGACCGAGCACCACCGGCATCTCGCCGGCCGGCGCATCGGAACTGTCCAGATTGACCAGGGCCTGGCGGATGGCCTCGTCCACGGCACCCTTCCACGACGCCTCGTCGATCACGCCGTCATAGGCGACCCGGCCGCCCATGCCGTGCGAGCCGGTCTCCAGGCGCGTGCCGTCGCCGCACATGACGGTGACGTTGAGGCGCACCAGCGGCCGGATGTCGGCCGCCGCGCCATCGGGACGCAGGATGTGCACGGCCTGCCACGACCCGACCAGCGAGGCCATGACCTGCTTGACGCGCGGGTCCTGGGCGCGGGCATAGGTGTCGATGTCGGCCAGCACCTTGACCTTGGTCTCATAGGGGATGGGCGACAGCGGGTTGGCGTCGGTGTAGAGCGCCTGGTTGGTGCCGACCGGCCCGGCGGCAAAGGTGCCCTCGCGGCCCAGGCGCACGGCCTTGACGGTTTCCGCCGCGCGGTTCAGCGATGCCTGGTCCAGGGTGGTGGCGTGGGCATAGCCCGTCGCCTCGCCCGACACGCTGCGCAGGCCAAAGCCCTGGGCGGTGTCGAAGGACGCCGAACGGATGCGCCCGTCGTCCAGGGAGATGCTCTCCGACTGCCGGTATTCCAGGAACAGCTCGCCGTCGTCGCAGCCCGTCAGGGCGTCGTTCACGGTGGCGGTGACGGCATCCTTGTCGAGGCCCGCGCGGTTGAAGAACAGATCCTCGGTGACGGCGATATCGGCCATGTGGGCTCCCACTCTTTCGTGCAGCTAGGCAAAACGTGTTGCGATGCAGCATGATGACGGTACATGCGATCATCATACGGTGACGCTATGATCGCTGTATATGGTGCCGCGCCCGACCCCTGTCGAGCGCCGGAAACCGGCCGGGGCAAAGGAGACGACCGTGAACGATCAGGCCATCATCCAGGAGGCCCGCGCCGTGCCGCTGACCCAGCACCCCCTGCGCCACCAGTTGGCGGCCGAAGTGCACGCCCGCCCCTACGAGGTGCTGGAGCCGCCAGTGCGCGCCACCCATCTGGCCGTGGCCACCGGCGAGGAGACCGCCGCCGCCGACCGCGCCCACCTCGAAGACCTGTGCGACCGCTTCGGCGTGCAGCCGCCGTCGGCCGACGCCATCCACTTCGCCCACGACCTGGGGCCGGACCTGCGGGTGCGGTGGGAGCGCCACACCGAGTTTTCGACCTACACCTTCTATCGTTTCGACGCCTTCGCCGACCCGTTCAAGGAGCGCGCCCTCGATCTGGTGCCGCCGGACTGGCTGGCCGGTCTGCCGGGGGAGGTCGTGGTCGCCATGCACTGCGCCCTCATCGCCGAGGACCCGGCGCCCGACCTGATCGGGTGGTTCGGCGACCATCTGGTGGTCGGCAGCCGCATCGGCGCCGGGGCCGGAACCGCCTGGAGCGACTTCCGCATCCACGAGGACGGCTTCAGCCGCGTGGTGGTCAACGCCGGCGGCCTGACGCGCGGCCAGAACGGCCGGATGCTCCAGCGCCTGATGGAACTTGAGACCTACCGCATGATGGCGCTGCTGGCCTTCCCGGTGGCGCGCGCCATGGGGCCGCGCCTGTCGCGCCTGGAAACCGAGGTCGGCGCCCTGACCGACCGCATGGCGACCATTGGCCCGGGCAACGGGGACGGCGATGGCAATAGCGACGGGGATGGGGAGAGCGAACGCGAACTGCTGCGCGAACTGACCCGCGCCGCCGCCGAGGTGGAAAGCCTGATGGCCGCCCACGGCTACCGCTTCAGCGCCGCGCGGGCCTACCACGCCCTGGTCCAGCGGTCTTTGCGGGAACTGCGCGAGGAGCGCATCGGCGGCACCCAGATGTTCCACGAATTCATGGACCGCCGCTTCACCCCGGCCATGCGCACCTGCGAAGCCATGGAAGGCCGCGCCGACGGCCTGGGCCGCCGCATCGCCCGCGCCGCCGACATGCTGCGCACCCGCGTCGACATCGCCATGGAGGAAAGCAACCGCGACCTGCTGCGCTCCATGAACAGCCGCGTGCACATGCAGTTGCGCCTGCAGGAAACCGTCGAGGGCCTGTCCGTGGTGGCGATCAGTTACTACCTGTGGGGCCTGGTCGCCTACCTGCTCAAGGGCCTGAAGGCGGCCGGCGTGCCGCTCAACGCCGACGCCGCCGCCCTGGTCGCCATCCCGGTGGTGGTCGGCATGGTCTTCATCGGCGTCCGCCGCCTCCGCAAGGCCGTCGGCAGCCGGCATGGGGATGAATAGGAAGCGGGAAGTAAGTGAAGGGGGAACCACAGAGGCACAGAGGCACAGAGAGTCCGGGTCTGCTGCGCCGCAGGCAGTAATTCCCCGACAGGGATTTTAATGCGCTACGCGCAACATTTTCTCCGAAACCTCTGTGCCTCTGTGCCTCTGTGGTAAAACTTCACTTCCCCGCGCCAACCATGGCATAGGCCCCTAATCCGTCAACACCGCCTCCGGCTCTCCAGCACCCTGCGCGTCCACTCCGCCGACGCGGCTGGGCGGAAACCACAGGCGGATTTCGGTGCCTTCGCCGAAGGTCGAGTGGATGGCCAGCGTGCCGCCGTGCAGCTCGACCAGGGCCTTGGTCAGCGGCAGGCCCAGGCCGGTGCCTTCGTGGCGGCGGGCGAGGCCGCTGTCGATCTGGCGGAACGGGGTCAGGGCCAGGGGGATGTCCTCGGGCCGCATGCCGATGCCGGTGTCGGTGACGGCGACGCGCAAGCCCCCGTCGGAGGTTGTCCGCGCGCTGATCGTGACGTGGCCGTCGGGCGGCGTGAACTTGATGGCGTTGGACAGCAGGTTGATGAACACCTGCTTGAGGCGCCGCATGTCGCCGCACAGGGGCGGCAGGTCGGCCGGCAGGTCCTGGACCAGGGTGATGCGCGCCCGGTCGGCCCGCTCGCGGACCAGCCGGACGGACGCCGTGGCCACGGCCGGCAGTTCGACGTTCTCGTCATACAGGACCAACTGGCCGGACTCGATCTTGGACACGTCGAGGATGTCGTTGATGATGTCCAGCAGGTGGCGCCCGCTGTCGTGGATGCTGCCGGCATAGTCGCGGTACTGGTCGCTGATCGGTCCCAGGACCTCCTGCGACATGACCTCGGAAAACCCGATGATGGCGTTGAGCGGGGTGCGCAGTTCGTGGCTCATGTTGGCCAGGAACTCGGACTTGGTGCGGTTGGCGGTTTCGGCCTGCCCCATGGCGGCGCGCAGGTCTTCCTCGACCAGATGGTGGGACAGTTCGACGCCGACCCACAGGGTCATCAGGCGCAGGGTCTCGATCTCGCTGGGCGTGAACGGGTCGCGCGGCTCGGACCCGGCGAAGGACAGCACGCCATAGGTCTGCCCGCGCGCCCGGATGCGCATGCCCAGGTAGGACCGCAGCTTCAGCCCGCCGACCATGCAGTCGCTGACCATGGCGTTGTTCGCGGCATCGGCGATGGCGACCGGCGCCGCCTGGTCGAGCGAATGGCGGCACGGCGCCGTCGCCAGTTCGATGATGTCGCCGCGCGCCAGCGTGCCGGGAGGCGCCACCACCTCCTCGACCGACAGAACGTTGGCCGTGGCGTCGACGCGGCCCAGGATGGCGATCGGCAGGCCGTAGCGGCGGCTGCCGAACCGCATGATGGCCGACAGTTTTTCGGGGAAGGAGCGCACCGGGTCACCGGTCAGCTTCAGCAGGGACCGCAAGTCGGCCTCGCTCTGCGACAGGGCGAGTTCGGCCCGCTTGCGTTCGGTGACGTCGGTGTAAACGCCCACCGTCAGCCCGTCGGGCGTCCGCCGCTCGGTCACCAGCACCCAGCGCTCGTTGTCGAACTGCATTTCCAGCACGCCGCTGGGCGAGGCATGGGTGCGGATCCGCTCGTCCACGCGGGCCTGAAGTTCCGCCTCGCTTGCATCGCCGCGCACCAGCGCCCTTTGGGCCATTTCCTGGAACGGGATGCCGACCCGCACGACCGAGGCCAGGTGCGGGAAGATATCCAGCATCCCGCGGTTCCACAGCATCAGACGGTCATCCTGATCCCACAGCAGGAACCCGTTGGGAGTGCTTTCCAAAGCCTCGATCAGGCGGCTTTCGGCCTGCTGGGCGCGCGCCTCGGCCTGGAACTGCGCGGTGACGTCGGCCGCCGTGCCGCGATACCCCGTGAACATGCCGGCCTGGTCGAACACCGGCACGCCGCTGGCCCGGATGTACTGGCGCAGGCCGTCGGAGCGATAGCGGTGGTAGGTGAAGTCGCGGAACGGCCGGCGGGCGTCCAGGTCCGCCTGATGGGCGGCCAGGAGGCGCGGATCGATGTCGGCCGCCATGAACTGAATACGGGTCGAGCCGATCAGGTTGCCGGTGTTGATGCCGGCCCGTTCGAGCTGTTCGCCCGAGAACCACGAGAAGCGGTGCGCCGCGTCGGTTTCCCAGAACCAGTCCGAGGTCGCCGTTGCCATGTCGCGGAACCGGCGTTCGCTTTCCTTGAGCTGCAGGGTGCGCCGCTCGACCTCGCCTTCCATGCGGTCGCGGGCGTGGCGCAGGTCGTCCTCCAGGCGCTTCAGGTCGGTGATGTCGGTGATCATCGAAAAGAACCCGTTGACCTCCGCCCCGATGCCCGGCCCCACGGTCTGTGGCATGAAGGCGACGCGGACGTGACGGGTCTCGCCGGGCAGCGCGATCTGCGTCTCGAACGTCACGGCCAGGCCCGACAGGGCGGTTTCCACCATCTCGGCCATCGGCGCATAGGCGTCGCCCAGGTGGTCGGGCAGGGTCCGGCCCACCAGGTCCTCGGGCGCGATGCCGAACCATTCGCTGTACGCCCCGTTGGCGAACAGATAGCGCTGGCTGGTGTCGAAGCGGGCGATCAGGGCGGGCACCGCGTCGGTGACCGCGCGCAGGCGCATTTCGCTGACCGTCAGGGCCTCGGCGACGCGGCGACGCTCGTTGACCTCGCGCTCGACGGCATCCATCTGGCGGCGCAGGATGCCGTTGGCATGGCGCACGATGAAGTACAGCGAGCCATAGACGATCACCATGACGGCCACGCCGAGGACCAGCACCAGGCCCTGGCTCTGCTCGGCCGAGGCCATCGTCTCGCTGCTGTCGAAGTAAAGGTCGAGCACGCCGACCACATCGCCACCGGCTTCGGCGCGCAGCGGGACGTGGGCGGAAACCACCTCCCCCAGCTTGCCACCCAACACGGGGTCATGATGGATGGCGGCGCCGGCCCGCCCGGCGCGTGCTTCCTGGAAAGCCGGATCGGCCGGGTTGTGCCCCTCCGGCAGGTCGTTTCCCGTGCCGTAGATAAGGCCGCCCTCGGGCGTGTAGACGTTGACCTCCAGCGCCGGCAGCGCCTGGGTCGCCACCGCGACCGCCCGCGCCACGGCCGCGGCGTCCAGGCCCTGCGGTCCGGCCTTCTCGTCGCGCGCCAGGCTGTCGGCCATGACGTGGGACACCACGGCGGCCAGCTGGGTGGCGCGGTCGAGGACGTGGTTCTGGAGGTCCTTTTCCGACTGCCAGCGCAGCAGCATCACCACCGCCAGCGTGGCGCCGATCAGAACCAGCAGGCTCGCCAGCGCGAAGTAGCGCAACAGGGCAAGACCCCTGCGCGGGTCGGGCCGGGTATCGGGCAACGCCTTATCGGCCATTCGAAACTCCCACGCGGCATTCCGCCATTAACCACACCAGCGCGGTCAGGACCAGCAGCGCGCCGCCCTGATGCGCGACCGCCAACGGCACCGGCACGACCAGCACCAGCGTGCCGATGCCCAGACCAAGCTGCAACAGCGCCGCCACCGCCACCGCATCGGCCGCCGCCCGCTGGCGGGCCGAGCGCAGCCGGCCGACCAGGAACAGGCGCAGCGCCACGGCCGCCCCCACCGTCGTCACCGCCAGGACGCGGTGCTGGAACTGCACCGTGGTCACGTTGTCGAACATGTTCCGCCACCACGGATCCAACGCCCCCAGGCCGCGCGGCACCAGATTGCCGTCCATCAGCGGGAAGGTGTTGTAGGTCAGCCCGGCGTCGAGCCCGGCGACGAACGCCCCGGACACGATGGTGACGAAGGCCAGCCCCGCCAGCAGCCCGGCCCGGCGCCCGTCGCAGGTCAGCGACCCGCCCGGCTGCCGGTAGGTCAGCGCCGTCCACACCAGGGCGCCATACAGCACCACGGCAAGGCCGAGGTGCGCGGCCAGACGGTACTGGCTGACCTCCGGCACCGCGCTCAGGCCGCTGCGCACCATGTACCAGCCGAGCACGCCCTGCGCCCCACCCAGCACGAACAGCCCGGTCATGCGGGCGGTGAACGGGCGGTCCAGCGCGCCGCGCGCGGCGAACCACAGCAGCGGCACCAGGACGGCGACGCCGATCAGGCGACCCCACAGGCGATGGATGTACTCCAGCCAGAAGATGCCCTTGAACTCGGCGACCGTCATGTGAGTGTTTTTGTGCAGGAACTCGGGAGATGCCTGGTACTTGTCGAATTCCGCCTGCCAGGCCGCGTCGTCCAGGGGCGGCAACACGGTCAGGGGCTGCCACTCCACCATGGACAGCCCGGAGTCGGTCAGCCGCGTCGCGCCGCCCAACAGCACCATGATGAAGACCATCGCGCACAGGATGACGAGCCACGCCTGCACAGCTGTGGTGGACGAGTGTCGGAAAGTCGATCGCTCCACTGCGGCAAGGTTGGTCATCAGGCTTCTCCCTCCGGCCCCGATTAAAAGCTAAACAACCGAGGGCGGCAAGGATACCCTTGGTCTATTCGCGCCCCAGCAAAAGGGAAAAAGTCCATGCCGAGCAGTCCCCCTCTGCGCCTAGCTCATGGGCTGGACTTCGCCGACCTGCTGCGCCGCGACGGGCTGGAGCGCGTCGATGCCGCGTTCAATGCCGCCCTGCCGACCGACCTTGCCGACCGCCTGGACGCCGCCCGCGCCGCGCCGCGGGACCTGGACGCGGCCACGGCGTCCGCCCTGATGCTGGATCTGGCGCCGCACCTCGACGCCTTCATTGGCCGCCTGTTCGGCATCGAGGCCGAAATCAAAGCCGCCTCGGCCGCCGTGGCCGCGCTCGATCCGCTGTTCACCGTGCGCCGGCAGTTCGTCCAGCGCGTCGCCCTCAAGCGCCATAAACCGGCCGAGGCCGCTGCCTTTGATGGCCCAGCACTTGAGAGGGCACTTGAGAGGGCTCTTGGGGGGCCGTTCAGCGAGGAACAGTTCGCCGCCCGCGTGCTGGACTGGATGTCCGACGAAACCGCCCACGCGGCCGACCTGGACACCGCCGCCCGCTACGCCGCGTGGCGGGCGGCGGTCGCCCCCGGCCATGCGCTGTTCAAGGCGCCGCGCAAGCGCGACCCGGCCGCCCTGGTGCCGGTCACCCCGACCGAGCGCGGCCTCGCCTTCGACGGCCCCCTGCGCGAGCGCGACGGCTTCGGCCTGACCGATCCGGGCTGCGACCTCGCCGGCGGCCTGGGCGAGGCGCAGTACTGCATCCTGTGCCACCACCAGGGCCTGGATTCCTGCTCCCACGGCATGCACGACCGCAAGAGCGGCGCCGTCCAGGTCAACCTGCACGGCCGGACCATGCGCGGCTGCCCGCTCGATGAAAAGATCTCGGAGATGCACGAGGCCATGCGTGGCGGCTGGACCGTCGCGGCGCTGGCCATCATCGTGGTCGACAACCCGCTGTGCGCCGGCACCGGGCACCGCATCTGCAACGACTGCATGGTGTCGTGCATCTACCAGAACCAGAACCGCGACCCGGTCGATATTCCGCAGGCCGAGACGCGCGCCCTCAAGGACGTCCTGGCCCTGCCGTGGGGGGTCGAGATCTATGGCCTGCTGACCCGCTGGAACCCGTTGAACTTCGCCCATCCGCTGCCCCTGGCCGACAGCGGGCGCAAGGTTCTGGTGGTCGGCACCGGCCCGGCCGGCCTGACCCTGGCCCATCACCTGCTCAACGACGGGCACACCGTGGTCGCCATCGACGGCCTGAAGGTCGAGCCCCTGCCCCCGGCCCTGCTGGCCGCCCCCATCCGCGACGTTGCCGACGTCTGGCAGCCGCTGGAGACGCGGCCCAGCGGCGGTGTCGGCGGGGTGGCCGAGTACGGCATCACCGTGCGCTGGGACAAGAACTTCCTGACCGTCATCCGCCTGCTCCTGGAGCGCCGCGCCGCGTTCGCCCTGTACGGCGGGGTGCGCTATGGCGGCACGCTGACCGAGGACATGGCCTTCACCATGGGCTTCGACCACGTCGCCCTGTGCATGGGGGCCGGGCGGCCGACCCTGATCGCCATGAAGAACGGCCTCGCGCGCGGCGTGCGGCAGGCGTCGGACTTCCTGATGGCCCTGCAACTGACCGGCGCGGCGCGGTCCGACACGGTGGCGAACCTGCAACTGCGCCTGCCCGTCGCGGTGATCGGCGGCGGCCTGACCGCCATCGACGCGGCGACCGAGGCGCTGGCCTATTACCCGGTGCAGGTCGAACGCTTCCTCGACCGCCACGAAACGCTGGTCGCCGAACGTGGCGAGGCCGCCGTGCGCGCCCGCTGGAGCGCCGAGGACACCGCCATCGCCGAGGAGTTCCTGGCCCACGGCCGCGCCATCCGGGCCGAACGCGCCGCCGCCGCGCGCGAAGACCGGCCGCCCCGTCTGCGCGCGCTGTGCGACGCCTGGGGCGGGGTGCGGGTGGTCTACCGGCGCGGCCTGATCGACAGCCCGGCCTATCGCAACAACCCCGAGGAAGTCCACAAGGCCCTGGAAGAAGGCATCACCTTCAGCGCGTTCCGCACCCCCCTGGGCATTGAGGTGGACGCCTGGGGCCACGCCGCCGCCCTCCGCGTCACCTCGCCCGAGGGCGTGGAGGAGGACATTCCGGCCCGCATGGTGATCGTTGCCGCCGGCACCGTGCCCAACGTCAGCATCGCGCGCGAACAGGCGGGCGTGGCGCTCGACCACGGGTTCTTTCAGGCGGTGGACGAGGACGGCACGCCGGTCCGCCCCGAACGCTCGCCCAAACCGGCCGAGGTCCAGGTGCTGCGCGCCGTGCGGCCGGACGGCGGCACGGTCAGCTTCTTTGGCGACCAGCACCCGGGCTTTGCCGGCAGCGTGGTGTCGGCCATGGCCTCGGCCAAGCGCGGGGCGCCGGTGATCTCCCGCCTGCTGGCCGCCCGCCCGCCGCGCCGGGTGACGGGGTCGGCCCTGATCGCCCGCCTCGACGATGTGTTGCGGCCGACCGTGGTGGCGGTCAACCGGCTGGCCCCGGCCATCGTCGAAGTGGTGGTGCGCGCCCCCCTGGCCGCCCGCATGTTCGAGCCCGGCCAGTTCTACAGGTTGCAGAATTTCGAGGCCCACGCCGCCCGGGCCGCCGGCACGACGCTGGCCATGGAAGGCCTGGCCCTGACCGGGGCGTGGACCGACATCGCGGCCGGCCATGTCGGGCTGATCGTGCTGGAAATGGGCGGGTCGTCGGACCTGTGCGCCCTGCTGGAGCCCGGGGAGCCGGTGGTGCTGATGGGGCCGACCGGCGCCCCGACCGAGATCGTGGCCGACCAGACCGTGCTGCTGGCCGGCGGCGGGCTGGGCAACGCCGTGCTGTTCTCCATCGGCCGGGCGTTGCGCGAGGCCGGATCACGGGTGCTGTACTTCGCCGGCTACCGCAGCCTGGACGGCCGCTTCAAGGTCGAGGACATCGAGGCCGCCGCCGACGTGGTGGTGTGGTGCTGCGACGAAGGGCCGGGCTTCACTCCCGGACGGCCGCAGGACCGCGCCTTCGTGGGAACCATCATCGACGCCATGGCGGCCTATGCGCGGGGCGATCTTGGGCCGGCCGTGGTTTCCCTGGGCGACGTGGACCGCCTGATCGCCATCGGGTCGGACGGCATGATGCGGGCCATGGCGGCGGCGCGGCATGGCGTGCTGGCGCCGTTCCTCAAGGACGAGGTGACCGGCATCGCGTCGGTCAACAGCCCCATGCAGTGCATGATGAAGGAGATCTGCGCCCAGTGCCTTCAGCCGCAGCACGACCCGAAGACGGGGGAGACGCGGGTGGTGTTCACCTGCTCCAACCAGGACCAGCCCCTGGACGCCGTGGACTTCGCCGCCCTGCACGAGCGGCTGTCCCAGAACGGCCTGCCGGAAAAGCAGACCGCCCTGTGGACAGACCGTGCGCTGAGGGGGCTGGGGCGGCGATGAGGCCGCGCCCTACCAGGGGATTTGACCGCCCTCGCCCGACATGAAGTTGTTGCCGTTGATATGGGCGACCGACGTGTCCTGCAGGGTCGCGATCTGATAGCTGACCGAACCGTCGTAGTAGTCGGTATCGGCCGGATCGAAACCCGCGCTGCCCTGGTCGGTGTACCAGAGTTCCACGTCCGCCCCGACCTGCCGGATGACCAGGCCGCCCTGGTAATCGTCGAACGCCGCACCCCCGGACACTTGGCCCTGAGCGTCGTATTCGATGTAGCGCAGACCGATTTCGATGTCCCAAACGTCGAAAACCGGTTGATAGTTCGGGTTCATCTCCACCAGGGTGATGGTATCGTTGCTCTTCCAGCCGACGATGGTGTCGAGGCCAAAGTCTTCGCGGTAGCCGACGTCGTCGAAAGCGAACTCCACGTCACTCACGGCGTTGCCGTGCAGGACATCGTCACCATGGCTGCCCTTCAGGACGCCGCCGCCGTCACCGGCGTACAGGGTGTCATTGCCGCTGCCGCCGATGAGCGTGTCCCAGCCGCCGGCGCCGCCACGGATGACGTCGTCGTCGTAGCCGCCGTAGATTTCATCGTTGCCCGAGGAGCCGATAATCTCTTCGAAGCCGGTGAAATCGAGGTAGCTATAGACTTCGCCGTCAAACCAGTCGGCGTAAGGAAAGTCGCCCAGGCTGGCGTAGATGCCTCCGCTGAAGGAGACGTCCGAAAAATCGATGATGTCATACCCGTCGCCACCATCAATCATCGCCCCATCGGCACCGTAGGCATAGACGGTGTCGTCCCCCAAGCCCGCGATGACCTCAACGGTGCCATCCTTTGCGTAGATGATATCCGTGCCGGCCGTGCCAGTGATCGTCTGAAAGGCGTTTCCGTTGGTCGTTCCGTAGAGGTGCAGCGCCGTGTCGCCCATATCGACGAAGGTCCAGCCGGACACGTCGATGTCGTAGCCGTCCCACATGCCGGAGCTTTGGATGTTGAGGCTGCCCAACGTGCCATCGACAGTGACGCGCATGGGGTCTGCGAACTGCGCGAAGTCGATGTCCGTGGTCGCTGCGCTGCCGACGATGCGGATCTCCTCGATGCCGATGGGCGCGGCGGAGGAATAGACGACATACGACTTGCCGGCCCGTAGCACGAGGGTGTCCCACCCGGCCCCGCCGTCAATGTAGGCGGAGTCCTGTCCGCTGGAGGCGGTGGGGTCGAATATGAACTCGTCGTTGCCGTCGCCGCCAAGGAGCGTCAGGCCGTAGCCGTTGTATTCCATGAAGAACTCGTCGTCGCCGAGTCCGCCGTCGATCACGGTCCCATAATCCAGGCCGTCGAGCTGCAGGATGGCCGACCACACCGTGAAGATGTCGTCGTTCGCGGTACCCGTAGTGCCCGCCTGAAGGTTTTCCGAGGCGTTGTCGGCAGGGTCCCAAACCCGCTCGACCTGGCCGGCGCCAAAATGGTCGACGATGGTAATCGAGTAGGCGCCGTTCTGATCGACAGCCGTCAGGTTGCCGTCCACGCGGCGCAGGAAGACGTCATCGTTTTCCGGCAGGTCGCCGACGTCCAGGACATCGGCGCCGCCGAGGTCGGAAATCGTGTTGTCGCCCAGGCCGACGACATAGAGGTCGTCCCCAATCCCGCCCAGAAGCAGATTGTTGCCCGCCGTCCCAATCAGGGTGTCGTTCCCGTCCCCGCCATACAGCGAGTCGTTGCCTGCGCCGCCGATCAGGATGTCGGCGCCCGCGCCGCCCGTCACCGTATCGTCACCGTCGCCGGCATAGACGAGGTTGGCACCGTCGCCCGTCGTGATGGTGTCGGCGGCCGACGTTCCGATGATGAGGTCGTTACCCGTCCCGCCCACCAGGCCTGCGGCAAAGGCGTAGGTCCCGGTCGAGGTTGTCAGGGAGCCCAAGGCCCCGCTGCCGAAGTGGTTGATGACCCTGACGGCGGCGGTCGTCGTCGCCGTGTCGGAGGACAGCAACAGGTCCGCCCCGCTCTGCTCGATGACGACGCTGCTGCCCCACGCCGAGACGTCGAGCACATCGGTCCCGCCGCCGGTGGCGATGACGGCGGATCCTGTGGTGGTCATGACGTAGGTGTCGTTGCCCACGCCGCCGGTCATCGAATCGGTGCCGCCCTGGCTGGTGAAGGTGTTGTTGCCCGACACGGCGCTCAGCGTGTTGGTGCCGGTGCCGCCGTACAGCATGTCATTGCCGCCGCCGCCGATCAGGGTATCGTTGCCGGCCCCGCCCTGCAGCAGGTTGGCGCCGTCGTTGCCGATGATGGTGTCGTTGCCCGACCCGCCCATCACGTTCTCGATGTTGAGCAGGACGTCGATGCCGATGCCCGACCCGGTGGCGCCGCCCGCGGTGGCATACCCGGTGGCGCCGGTCAGGCCGATCGTCAAACCACTCGTGGTGCCGCCGTACGACACTGTGTCAGTACCGGCACCGCCGTCCATGATGTCATTGCCGGCCCCGCCGCTGAGGACGTCGTTGCCGGAGGTCCCCAGCAGGATGTCGTTCCCGCCAGTGCCGATCAGGGACCCTCCGGTGCCGAGCGTGACGGCGTAGTCGCCATGTGCCGTCACCACGGTTTCCAGGCGGGTCCCGCCCGCAAAGGCGTTGACCAGGGTGGTTGTCGCAGTGCCGTTGCTGACCAGCAGGTCGTCGCCGACGCGGGTGAAAATCGGGTGGACAGAGCCCCACGCGCTAACGTTCAGGATGTCCGCCCCGCCGGAGTCGGTGATGGTCGTGGTGCCGGTGGCGGCCAGCTTGTACGTGTCATTGCCGGCCCCGCCGGTCATGGTGTCGGTGCCGCCCGTGCTGATGAAGGTGTTGTTGCCCGACTCAGCGGTCAGCACGTTCGCGCCGGTCCCACCGGACAGGATGTCGTTGCCCGCACCGCCGGACAGGGAATTGTTGCCGGCCACACCGTACAGCGTGTCGGCGCCGTCGCCCCCGAGCAGGGTGTCGTTGCCGTCGCCGCCGGTCAGGGTATCGTTGCCGGCCCCGCCCGAAAGCGTGTTGGCGGCGCCGTTGCCGACGATGACGTCGTCGCCCGAGCCGCCCGCCACGTTCTCGATGCCGACCAGGCGGTCGGTGTTGATGTCCAGGCCGGTGGCCCGGCCCTCGGTGGGATAGCCAGCGGCGCCCTGAAGATGGACTGTCACGCCCCGCGTGGTCGCGGCGTAGCTCAGCCCGTCGGTGCCCGCGCCGCCGTTGATGTAGTCTTCGCCGGCGCTGCCGGTGAAGGTGTCGTTCCCGGAGGTCCCCAACAGGATGTCGCGGGCGTTGGTGCCGGCAACGGAGCCCCCGGTGCCCATCGCGACGGTATAGTTGCCGTCCGCCGTCACCACGGTTTCCAGGCGGGTCCCGCCCGCAAAGGCGTTGATCAGGGTGGCCGTGGCGGTACCGTTGCTGACCAGCAGGTTGTCGCCGACGCGGGTGAAGGTCGCTGCCGTGGAGCCCCACGCGCTGACATCCAGGGTGTCCGTCCCGCCGAAGTCGGTGATGGTCGTGATGCCGGTGGCGGCCAGCTTGTAGAGATCGTTGCCGGCCCCGCCGGTCATGGTGTCGGTGCCGCCTTCGCTGATGAAGGTGTTGTTGCCCGACGTCGCGGTCAGGACGTTGGCACCGGCCCCGCCCTTGAGCACGTCGTCGCCGTCGCCCCCGAGCAGGGTGTCATTGCCCCCGCCGCCGAACAGGAAGTCGTTGCCGGCCCCGCCGGACAGGACGTTGGCGTCGCCGTTGCCGACGATGAAGTCGTTGCCCGTCCCGCCCTTCACGTTCTCGATGCCGAACAGGCGGTCGGTGCCGATCTCGTATCCGGTAGCCCGGCCCTCGGCCGCGTAGCCGGTGGCGCCCTGAAGATAGACCGTCACACCCTGAGTGGTCCCGGTGTAGCTCAACCCGTCGGTGCCGGTGCCGCCACGGATGTAGTCGTTGCCGGAGCTGCCGGTGAAGGTATCGTTGCCGCTGGTCCCGAACAGGATGTCGTTGCCGGAGGTCCCGGCAAGGATGGTCGCGCCGGTGTAGGCCGGCATGGTGTAGACGCCGTTCGGCATCCCGATGGACTCGATGCTGGTCCCGCCGGCGAAGACATTGACCAGGATGGCCCTGGCGGCGCCGGTGTCGATAACAAGGTTGTCACCGCTGCGGGTGAAGGTCCCCGATGTCGTCCAGTTGCTGATGTACAGCGAATCGGAGCCACCCGTGTCCGTGATGGTCACGGCACCGGTGCCGGCCAGCACATAGACGTCGTCGCCGGTCCCGCCCACCATGGTGTCGGTGGCGGTGGTGTTGCTGACGAAGATGTTGTTGCCGGACTCGGACGTCATCTGGTTGGCACCGGTGCCGCCCGTGATGGTGTCATCCCCGGTTCCGCCGATCAGGGTGTTGTTGCCGTCGCCCCCGTACAGGTAGTCGTTGCCGGCCCCGCCATCGATCAGGTTGTCACCGGCCCAGCTGTACAGCATGTTGTCGGCGGCGTTGCCGATGATGGTGTCGTTTCCGTACCCGCCGTAGACGTTCTCGATGCCGGTCAGGACGTCCGTGCCGATCTCCGTCCCCGTGGCCATGCCGGCATCGGCGTAGCCCGGCGCCCCCTGCAGGTACACGGTGACGCCGTCATTGGTCGAGGAATAGATCACCAGGTCGTCGCCGGTTCCGCCGTCGTAGGTGTCGTCACCTTCGCCGCTGCCGCCGATGATGGAGTCGTTGCCGTCCCCGGCCGACACGGTGTCGTCGCCGGCGCCGGACATGATGACGTCGTCGCCACCGCCGGTGGAGATCGTGTCGTCGCCCGACCCGGTGAAGATCGTGTTGCCGGTCGTGTCGCCGGTCACCGTCCAGTTCGCGGTGCTGTCGGAGACGTCGAACACGTCCGATCCGGACGCCTCACCGGTTTCCGTTTCCGGTTCCGGTTCCGGTTCCGGTTCGTCCGTCGGCGCCGGTTCGTCCGTCGGCACCGGCTCGGAACTCGGATCCGGGGTCGGCTCGACCGTCGGCTTGGGGGCCACTGTCGGAGCAGGCGTCTGCACAGGCTGCACCGGCCGCGGCGGAGGCGGCGGCAGGGGCGTCGGAAGAGGCGGAAGCTCGGGCAGCGGCGGAGGCGGCGGGACGTTTTCGGGGAGCCCTTCGCCCTCGTTGCGCTCGCCCTGGTTTCCGTCACCCTGGTTTCCGTCACCCTGGTTTCCGTCACCCTGGTTGCCGTCACCCTGGTTGCCGTCGCCCTGGTCACCGTCGCCGGGCGGGCCGTCCTGGTGTGTGTCCCCTTCCGGGGCGTCGGCCGGCGTGGGGGGCGCAACCTGCCTGATCTGGTTCAGCAACTGGCCGCCCGAGGGCAGGGCGCTGAGGGTGTCGCCGAAGCTCTGGTTGAACTCCTGCAGCGACATGGTGAACGTCTGGATGGTGCTGCCCGTCATGCGCAGCGCGCCCATCGGCAGGTTCAGCGAAAAAGTCTGTCCGCCGGGCGTGGTGACCTGGATTTCGCCGACGCTGCCATCGCCGTCGGGCACCAGCACGATCTTCAGTTCGGCCCCGTCGCCGCCGGCCCCGACGCCGATGGAGCCCGATGTGCCGCGGATGCCGATGGTGGCGACCGGGGTGACCACCTTGACCGCGTCCGGCCCGGCCTTGGCGAGCTGGCCCGACACGAAGGAGAACGTGCCCGCCAGCAGGTTGAAGCTGGCCGACCCGTCGCCCGAGGCCGGATCGAAGACCATTTCGTCCAGCACCATGCGGCCGTTGGAGCCCAGCGAGAATTCCGTGTCGTCGATGAACTTCAGGCCCAGCGAGGACCCGTCGGCGGTCTGCACGATATCGTCGGCAAAGACCGGATCGCCCACCTGCGCGGTGACCTGGGTGCCGTCGGCGCGGATGATGGTGACCGTGCCCTTGACCGCCTCGATGGTGCCGATCGGCGGTTCGGCCTGGGCAAGCTGGACGTCGGTCATGACGTCGCTGCCAGCCAGATCCGACTGAACTTGCGCCGTCTGGCCCGGCGCCACGGGACCGGCCAGACGGGTTGCCAGGGCGCCCGACACCACGGCGCCATCGGCGCTGACCAGGTCAGGGGCCGGCTCGGCGGCGAAGAAGTCGCGGATCACGGTGCGCGCGCCGTCGGGCGCCACCAGGACGAGGTCGGGGCCGGCCCGCAGGTAATCGCCCTGCAGCATGGACAGCAGATCGGGCACCGTCACCACCCCGTCCGCCGCAACCAGCACCGTGGTCGGCGCAGATCCTGCGACAGTAGCCGTGGCAAACCCGGAAACGTCCTGCTGATACCCCATCTGAGCCCCCTTGCTCACACTGATGTGCGGATTCGTCCGCACAGGGCATATTGAGCCCTTGCGGCATCGCGAGCCACAAAAAAAGGCGTAGAAAAGCGCCTAAAGACGTACCAAACGCGGGGAGCGAGGGGGATCAGGCGGTTGCGCGAACCGGCCTGTGTCCGCCAGGAAAAGAAAAGAAGCGAGACGTCCGCCGGACCGGCTGGGAGGCAGCGAGGAGGCGGTGGCGACGAACGTCTCGCCTGAGCGAGTCCCAATCCCGTCCGGTCATGGGGGCCGCTCCAGTGCCGAAGCTCTAACGGGCGGCGATCATGACATCGTCCGAGGCGCCGCCGCGCGCCCGCGCCAGCACCGTATCGGCGTTGCGCAGGGTGACCTGGAACAGGCCGGCGTCAGTGCTGTGCAGCCGGCAGGCCACGTTGGTGCCGACGAAGCGGACCGAGCTGTTGGTCTGGCCCACGAAGCTGCTGGTGCGGGTGGTGCCCAGGCCGTCGGTGACCTCGCACGAGGCATGGAAGGCCAGGCGTTCCTGAAGGTGGACGACCTCCAGCATGATCGGATGATCGGACTCGGCACCGAGGGCGGTGCCCGGGGCCGCCAGACCCGCCGCGCACGCCAGGGCGGCGGCGAGACCGAGCAGCATTGGCGCACGCCGCGTGCCCCCGGACGCTCCGGGCGCGCTGCGGTGGTGCTTGGGGATGCTTCCGAACGACATGATGGCGCCTCGCGCACTACCCTGGGATGATGCTTGCCCCAGGATGGTTGCTCTGGATGCGCAACGCAAGGCTATACACGCACACCCGGACGTATGACCGGGGCGCCTATGCCATAATGACTAGGCCGCCGGGCTGTTCACCCGGCGGCCTGGCGCTTTGGTCGGTAGGAAAACGCCCGGCCGCCGCCCGACTCGGCGCGGCGGGCAGGCAGGCAGGACAGCGGGCCTGCGAAGGTCAGCCGGCGGCCCCGTTCTCGCGGGCCGAGACGATGCCGTTGTAGGCCGACTGCACCATGTCCACCACGTCGTCGGCGGCTTCGAGTCGGTCGGTGTTGATGACTAGGTCGAAGTTGGTCGAATCCGAATTGCGGTAGTGGAACATCTCCCACACGAAACGGCCACGGTTGTGGTTGATCGCCTCGATCTGCTCCCGCGCCTCGCTCTCGGTGACGCCGTAGCGGGCGACCACGCGCTTGGTGCACACCTCGGGCGAGGCGATCACCCGCACGCGCAGGGCGCACGAGGTCGACAGCACGACGTTGGCGCCGCGGCCGAGGATGATGCCGCCGTTGCGGGCCAGGCTGAAGATCACGTTGACCAGGTGGTTGCGGTAGGCGTCCTCGGACAGGTCGACGCCGGTGAACAGGCGCACCATCCACATGTCGCGGGCCCGCGCGACGCACTCGTCGAGCATCTTGAGGGTCTGCGGGTCGGTGTTCAGCCGCTCGGCGATCTTGTCGAGGATCTCGCGGTCATAGACCGGCACGTCCAGGCGCTTGGCCAGGGCGTTGGCGATCTGGCGGCCCAGCGCCCCGTGGTCGCGCGAGATGGCGATGACGGGCTTGGGCGGGCGCTTGTCGATCTCGTGGGCCGGAATGCTGGCCGAGGCCAGAAGGGCCTGAATGGCGGACTGTACAGTGCTCATGACACGCCTTCCTGCGTTGGAAACATCGGGGCGAAGGTCTAGGGGCCGATACTATCGGCGGCGACGCCGGGGGGAAGAAGGAAGAATCAGTCGAACAGTTTGTCGATCTCGTCCTGGGATACCTGCTTGACCAGCTGCGGCCCGTTGAGCAGGCGGCCGTCCTCGTCCTCGGACTCGCCGGCGGCGTCCCGCAGGCCCTCGAAGGCGTCGCTGCCCCAGATTTCGATCATGCGGTCGATCCGCTCCTCGACGAATTTCAAGGTGTTGACCACCTTGGTGATGCGCTGCCCGGTGATGTCCTGGAAGTTGCAGTTCTCGTAGATTCCCATGACGTATTCGATCAGGTCGTCGGCCAGCTGGCCAATGTACTTGTCGTCGCCGTGGGCCTTGAGGTTGTGGGCGATGGTGTCGATCTTTTCGGCCGCGTCGAGGATGCCGTCGGTTGCCCCCTCGGTCGCCCCGACCACGGCGTCCAGCTCGCTGGCGACGGCCAGCAGGCGGTCGGTTTCCTCCTCCTTGGTGCGCAACGAGGCGATTTCGCGCTTGGTGTCCTGGATGCTGTGGGCCAGGGCGCGCAGTTCCATCTTGAGGAGGTCGACCTCCTCCTTCTGGCGCTGGAATTCGGCGTCACGCGGATCGACGCCCTCCGCCGCCGCCTCGGCCGCCACCGGCTCGACCTCGCCGAAGTGGGATCGCATCAGGCTGGCCAGCGCCCGGACCTCCTCGCGCAGGTCGCGCACGTCGCCCGCCAGGGCCGACGCATCCGCGGGGCCGGACGGCGCCGACGCGGCGAGACCGGCTGCCGGCACATCCATGCCCATTGCCTTCAGCCGTTGAAGCTCCGCCGTGAACGCCTTCCTGGAGCCAGCCTTGTTCATCCTGTCGTCCCCCCTGAACGCCGCGTCGGCTGCCCTCGCAGGCGCGGCCCGCCATCCCCTGAGCCGCTAGAACAGCGGAGTCGTGTCGTCATCGTCGCCGTCGTCGTCGAGATTGAGGCTGGCCAGCAGTTCCTCCGGCGTCAGGCTGACGTCCTTGACATAGGGACGGTACTCCATGTCGACGCCCAGGATATGCCCGGTCAGCCAGGTCTTGAGGAACTCCAGGATGTCCCGGTCGAGGCTGTCGGCCTGCCCTTCGCGGTACTGCGCCGCCATCGCCACGACCTTGTCGGTCAGCGCGTGGTGGTGCTTGCGGTGGGCCACCAGGTCGGGGTAGGCGCCCTTTTCCATCAGCATCTCTTCGCGGCTGAAGTGCCCCACGGTGTACTCGATAAGCACGTTCAGGACGCTGCCGACCACGTCGCGGCCCTGGCCGCCCTCGGTCGCGTCGTTGAGCTGGTTGATCAGGCTGACCAGCAGCTTGTGGTCGTTGTCGATGAGCTCGACGCCCACGCTGTAGGAGTCCTTCCAGGTGATGAGCGTCATCGTGTCGTTCCTCGACTTCGGGATCGGGCCGATCACGCGCCGGCACGCCCACTTATTCAACCTCTGCCCACGGGAATACACCACTGGCCCACGACCGGGCAAGCGGCGAGCGTCCCAAGGACCTCCGCAGCGAAAAGGCCTCAGCCATCGGCTAAGCCTTTCGGCGTATCATATACTGCTTTATGATCGGATGCAGGCACTTCGAAAAGTGCCCGCCAGCACGTATCGGCGGACCGATCAGGGATGAACCGGGTGAGCATTGCCGACCTCCTTTGCGCCGCCGACTGGCAGGCGCTTGCCGACCGGACCGATGGCCGGGGCGGGGCGCTGCTGCCCGTCGTCCTCGACAGCCTGTCCGAGGGCGTCGCGCTGTTCGACTCCGACGACCGCCTGGTCTTCTGCAACGCCCGCTACCGCCAGTTCTGCCCCGGCGCGGGCGACATGCGCGGCGACGGGCCGGTCCTGTTCGCCGACATCCTGCGGTCGATGACCTCGCGCGGGATGATCAAGGCCGCCATCGGGCGCGAGGCGGCATGGCTGGCCGAGCGCCTGCGCGCCCACGCCAGTCCCGACGGCCGGCCCCACGACGTGCAGCTTTCCGACGGCGCCTGGATGGCCGTGCGGGAACAACCCCTGCCGGGCGGCCATGTCCTCATCACGGTGACCGACGGCACGCCGCTGAAGGACCGCGACCAGCGCCTGGGGGAATCCGAACGCCGCATCGCCCAGGCCCGCGCCCAGCTCGGCCAGGCCGTCGAAAGCATGAACGAGGCCTTCGTCCTGTTCGACTCCGACGACCGCCTGGCCCTGTGCAACGGCCGTTTCCTGGAGATGATGCGCCCGGTGGCCGACATCGTGCGGCCCGGCGCGACGTTCATGGACATCGCCCGCGCCTCGGTCGAGCGCGGCCACATCCCGGCCGCCAACGCCCAGCCCGAAACCTGGCTCACCGCCCGGCTGGCCGACCATCGCGACCCGCGCGGCCCGCACGAGATCGAGTATGCCGACGGCCGCACCGTCCTGGTCCGCGAGGCCCGCACCCCCGATGGCGGCTATGTCGCCGTGCATGCCGACATCACCCTGCGCCGCCGGGCGGAACGGGCGCTGGCCGACAGCGAGCAGCGCCACCGCCGTCTGGTCGAGATGATCCCCGACCTGATCTGCGTCGTGGTGGACGGCGTCATCCGCTACATCAACCAGGCCGGCACCGAGATCCTGAACCGCAGCGAAACCGATGTGGTGGGGCGGCCGCTGACCGCCTTCGCCCCGGCCGACCAGCACGGCTTCCTGGCCGAGGTGACCGACGAAACGGCCCCGCCCGAGGACTGGACCCTGATTACCCTGCTGGCCGCGCCGGACCGGCCGGTCGCGCTGGAAATGGTCGGCCTGCCGTTCTCCGAGGCGGCCGGGCGGGGCGTCATGGTGGTCGGCCGCGACATGACCGCCCTGCGCCGCGCCCACGAGGACGTCGCCAACCGCGAACGGCGCCTCAACGGCATCATGGACACCGTGGTCGACGGCATCATCACCATTGACGAACGCGGCCGCATCGAAAGCTTCAACCGCGCGGCCGAGATCATCTTCGGCTGGACCGCCGACGAGGTCATCGGCGAGAGCATCGGCGTGCTCGTGCCGCCGTCCAAGCGGGCCGCCCATGACCGGTCCATCAACACCTACATCGAAGGCGGTCCGCCACGCATCATCGGCATCGGGCGTGAGGAAGTGGCCGTGCGCAAGGACGGCTCGACCTTCCCGGTCGACCTCGCGGTGTCGGAGATGTGGCTGGGCGGGCGCCGCCTGTTCACCGGCGTCATCCGCGACATCACCGAACGCAAGACCGCCGACAAGGCCCTGCGCCTGTCCGAGGAACGCTACAAGCTGGCCCTGGCCGGCACCAACGAGGCGATCTGGGACTGGGACCTGGAGACCGGCACGGTCTATTCCAGCCCCCACGCCGGCCATATCCTGGGGGTGCCGTCCGACGACCTGCGCGATCCGCAGCACTGGCTGTCCCTGGTCCACGGCGACGACCGGGCCGACTACCGCGCGGCGCTGATCGAACACCTCAAGGGGCGCAGCGAGTACTTCGTCTACGAATACCGCCTGAAGCCCAACGGCGAGGAACGCACCCGCTGGGTCCGCCATCGCGGCGTGGCGGTGCGCAACGAGGCCGGCCGGGTGTACCGAATGGCCGGGTCGGTCGGCGACATCACCGAACAGCGCGCCGCCCGGGAAGACCTCATCGTCGCCAAGGAGCAGGCCGAACTGGCCAACCGCGCCAAGACCGAGTTCCTGGCCACCATGAGCCATGAGCTGCGCACCCCGCTCAACGCCATCATCGGGTTCTCCGAGGTCATCCATACCGAAATCTTCGGCGCGGTCACGCCGACCGCCTACAAGGAATACGCCGGCAACATCCTGGAATCCGGCCGTCACCTGCTGGACGTCATCAACGACATCCTCGACGTGTCGCGCATCGAAGCCGGCAGCATGACCCTGCATCCCGAGGCCGTGGACATCACCACCGTTGCGCGGGGCTGCGTGCGCCTGCTGTCGAACCGGGCCGAGGAAGCCCACCTCAACCTGGAAAGCGGCCTCGCCCCCGGCCTGCCGGCCATCTGGGGCGAGGAACGCCGCCTCAAGCAGGTGCTGATCAACCTGCTCGGCAACGCCATCAAGTTCACGCCGTCGGGCGGCCATGTCGCCCTGATGGCCTACCTGGGCGACGACGGCGCCCTGTACGTCGAGGTGGCCGACAGCGGCATCGGCATGCGCATGGAGGAGATCCCCGTCGCCCTCAAGCCGTTCCAGCAGATCGACAGCCGCCTCGCCCGCCGCTACGAAGGCACCGGGCTCGGCCTGCCGCTGACCAAGGCGTTCGTGGAACTGCACGGCGGAAGCATGTCCATCACCAGCGCCCTGGGCGAAGGCACCACCGTGACCCTGCGCTTCCCGCCCGAGGTCCTGCGGGACAAGGGCGCGCCGACGCTTTGACAGCGCTGCGTTCAACTGACCCACTGGTCCGCTGACGCGGATGGCTGCCGCCGGCCTGGAGCGATGCTCCAGACCTTCTTGTTTTTCTTGAAGAAGAAAAAGGGGTTTGGGGCTTGCCCCAAGCGGGCCGGGCGGCAGCCCGTCCGCGTCAGCGGAAGCATCCGCCTCGGATCAAACGCCCAGCCGCTTCATACCCCGCGATCAATCCGTCCCCGCAATGAGTTACCTACGCCCGCAGATGCGGCGCCATGAGGTCCAGCTCCGGCCCCTTGGGGATGATACCGGTCGGGTTGATGGTGCGGTGGCTGCCGTAGTAGTGGGTCTTGATGTGGCGGAAATCCACGGTTTCGGCCACGCCGGGCACCTGATACAGCTCGCGCACGTAGCCCGACAGGTAGGGATAGCTGCTGATCTGCCGGGCGTTGCACTTGAAGTGCCCGTGATAGACCGCGTCGAACCGCACCAGCGTGGTGAGCAGGCGCCAGTCGGCCTCGGTGAGGCGGTCGCCGGCCACGTAGCGCCGCTTGCCCAGCAGGCCGTCCAGCCAATAGAGGCTGTCGAACAGGGCGTCGAAGGCCTCCTCGTAGGCCGCCTGGGTGGTGGCGAAGCCGGCCTTGTACACGCCGTTGTTCACGGTGTCGTAGACCCGCGCGTTGATCGCGTCGATCTCGGCGCGGAGGTCCTCGGGATAGAAGTCCGGGCCGCTGGCGATGCCCTCGAACTCGCTATTGAACATGCGGATGATGTCGGCCGATTCGTTGCTGACGATGGTTGCGGTATTGCGGTCCCACAGCACCGGCACGGTGACCCGGCCGGTCATGTCGGGGTCGACGGCGGTGTAGACCTCGTGCAGGAACCGCGCGCCGTTCACCGGATCGGCGCCGGGGGCCAGCTCCCATCCGTTCTCCAGCATCAACGGTTCCACCACCGAAACGGTAATGGCCTCCTCCAGGCCCTTGAGGGCGCGGAAGATCAGGGTGCGATGGGCCCACGGGCAGGCCAGTGACACGTACAGGTGATACCGCCCCGCCTCCGGGCTGTAGGGCGTGTTGCCGTCGGCCCGCACCCAGTCGCGGAACTGGCTCTCCTGCCGCTCGAACCGGCCGCCGGTCGCCTCGGTGTCGTACCATTGGTCGGTCCAGGTTCCGTCTATCAGCAGGCCCATCACATTCTCCTTCAGCAGGCTAAGACATCGGGTGGTTTCTACCCATGCAGCTTGGCGGCGATTTCCGTAATGTGGCGTCCCTGGAACCGCGCGCCGTCCAGTTCGAGGCGCGACGGCTGGCGGCTGCCGTCACTGGCCGCGATGGTCGAGGCGCCATAGGGGCTGCCGCCGACGATCTCGTCCAGGGTGTTCTGGCCCTGGAAGCTGTAGGGCAGGCCGACGATGACCATGCCCTGGTGCAGCAACGTGGTGTGGAACGACAGGATGGTGCTTTCCTGGCCGCCGTGCTGCGTGGCCGTGGACGTGAACACGCCGCCGACCTTGCCGATCAGCGCACCCTTGGCCCACAGGCCGCCGGTCTGGTCCAGGAAGTTGCGCATCTGCGAGGTCATCATGCCGAACCGCGTGCCGGTGCCGAAGATGATCGCGTCATAGTCGGCCAGTTCGGACGGCTCGGCGATGGGGGCCGGCTGGTCGAGCTTGAAGCCGCTTTTCTTGGCGACCTCGGCCGGGACCAGTTCGGGCACGCGCTTGACCACCACTTCGGCGCCATCGACCTGACGGGCGCCTTCGGCCACGGCGTTGGCCATGGTTTCGATGTGGCCGTAGCTGGAATAATACAGAACCAGGACGCGAGGCATTGGCTTCTCCGATAAGGCTTCAGGGGACTAACGTCTCTCCCCACCATGTAGGCTGTCGCCATCCGTGGACAATCCGGGAGATTGGAATAAGATTGTTTCCCCAGGAGCGCCAACCGGAGAACCGCGCCATGGATCGTCTGTCGGGAATGGCCGTGTTCGTCCGCGTGGTGGAGGAGGAAAGCTTCTCCGCCGCCGCCCGTCTGCTGGGCCTGTCGAAGTCCTCGGTCAGCAAGCAGGTGGCCGCGCTGGAGGACCGCCTGGGCGCCCGCCTGCTCAACCGCACCACCCGCCGGCTGGCCATGACCGACGCCGGCACCGCGTTCTTCGAGCGCGCCGTGCGCATCCTGGCCGACGCCGAGGAAGCCGAGGCCGCCGTGTCCCGGCTCTCGGCCGCGCCGCGCGGGGTCCTGCGGGTCAACGCGCCGGTGTCCTTCGGAGTGCAGCATCTTGGCCCCCTGCTGCCGGCCTTCATGGACGCCCACCCCGAGCTATCGGTGGACCTCGGCCTCAACGACCGCTTCGTGGATCTGGTCGAGGAAGGATTCGACGTGGCGGTGCGCATCGGCCGGCTGCCGGACTCCAGCCTGATCGCCCGCCGCCTCGCCCCGGTGCGCCGCCTGCTGGTGGCCAGCCCGGACTACATCGCCGCCCACGGCGCCCCGCAGCGCCCCGAGGATCTGCGCGACCACGCCTGCCTGCTGTACTCCTACCTGCTGCGCGGCGATGCCTGGGCCTTGACCGGGCCGGACGGCCGCACGGTCGAGGTCCACGTCACCGGCCGCCTGCGCGCCAACAACGGCGACGTCCTGCGCTCGGCCCTGCTCGGCGGCATGGGCGTGGCCTACACCCCGTCGTTCATCGTCGGCACCGACCTCGCCGAAGGTCGTCTGGTCCGCGTCCTGCCGCAGTGGGAAGACACCACCGCCGCCGTCTACGCGGTGTATCCCCACGCCCGCCTCGTCGCCCCCAAGGTCCGCGCCTTCGTGGATTTCCTGGCCGACCGTTTCGCGGGCGCACCGTCCTGGGACGCCGGGTTGGCGTAGAGGGTTTGCGGGCTCTGCCCGCGCCCGCAAGGGGCCGAACGGCCCCTTGACCCCATGAATTTGGACCCCGCACTTGCCTTGCGCCGCAGGCAGTAATCTTGAGTTTTGTTGCGCTGCGCGCGGCTTTTCTGCTGTGCCAACTCATGGGGTCCGGGGCCAATGGCCCCGGCGGGGCATGGGGCTGGCCCCATTCCTTCCCCGCAAAAAAAACGGGCGGCCGAAGCCGCCCGCAAGGGACCTGTCAGGAGGAACGAGGGGAACCCTAGTCCTGGGGCATCAGCACGGTATCGATCACATGGATGACACCGTTGCTGGCCGGGATGTCGGCCGCGGTCACGGTGGCCTGCTGGACCATCACGCCTGCGCCCGAGGCATCGATGGCGAGAGACTGCCCGGCGGCCGTATCGGCCTGGATCTGCTTGCCGGCGAGCTGGTCGGAGGTCACGCGGCCCGGCACGACGTGGTAGGTCAGAATACGGGTCAACTGGGCGCGGTTTTCGGGCTTGAGCAGGTCATCGACGGTGCCGGCCGGCAGCTTGGCGAAGGCCTCGTCGGTCGGGGCGAAGACGGTGAACGGGCCATCGCCCTTGAGGGTATCGACCAGCCCGGCGGCCTTCACGGCGGCGACCAGGGTTTCGAAATCGCTGTTGCCGGCCGCCACGTCGACGATGTCGCCGGAGGCGGGCTGCGTCATCGCTGCCTGCTCCGCCTTCATGCCGGACCCGGCGTGGGCGCTGAACAGGGAACCGGACGCCAGGAGGACGGCGGCGGCAAGGGCTACGGGGGTCTTGAAGGTCATGTCATTCTCCAACCGTTCGCTGAGGGGGGTAAGCGAAGTCGCCCGGAGCGCTCTGGGACGCTGTGCACAAACAGGGCTACGGCAGGATGGACAGGACGGATCAGGGGCGATGAAAGAAAATCATCCGCCGACGCGCGGCACCCCCTCGCGGATGACCACGATGTCGTTTTCCTCGGCCGAGGTCCCCGGGCCGTCGGCCAGTCGGATCGTGCACACCAGGCACACGTCCGACAGCGTCACCCCCGGCCCGATGGTGAAGGCGTGCGCCTCGCCCCACTCGATGACTTCCAGGCGATGGGGCCGGGCATCGGCATTGACCAGATCAACCGCCAGCACCGGCCCACCGGCCAGCACGCTGCACACGAAAGCGACGCCAAAGGACGCACGCATGATGGGGAACTCCGGGAGGATACAGGGGAACGGCGGGAGTTTCGCACGGCCGGGAAGCGGCGGCAATCATATTGGGCTGCCGCCCAAACCGGCTTGGGGCAAGCCCCAAACCCCTTTTTCTTCTTCAAGAAAACAAGGAGGTCTGGAGCATCGCTCCAGGCCGGCGGCAGCCGTCCGCGACAGCGGACCGACCGCTAGACGGCCTGCCCGGCGCACCAGCCGCTTGACCATGCCCACTGGAAATTATAGCCGCCGAGCCAGCCGGTGACGTCCACCGCCTCGCCGATGACATACAGGCCGGGGACCGCGCGGGCCTCCATGGTCTTGGACGACAGGCCGGCGGTATCGACGCCGCCGGCCATGACCTCGGCGATGGTGTAGCCTTCGTCCCCGACCGGCACCAGGCGCCAGGCGTTGAGCAGGGCCGCGGCCTGGGCCAGCACGGCGTTGGTCAGGTGGGCCATCACCGGGTTGGGCAGGTGGGCCTCGGCCAGGGCGTGGGCCAGGCGGGTGGGCAGCAGCTCGGCCAGGATGGTGCGCAGTTCTGCCTTGGGCCGGCTGACCTTGCGTTCGGACAGAACCGCAGCGGCGTCGTGGTCGGGCAGCAGGTTGACGGTGATCGCCTCGCCCGGCCGCCAATAGCTGGAGATCTGCAGGATGGCCGGGCCGGACAGGCCGCGATGGGTGAACAGCAGCGCCTCGCGGAAGCTGCGTTTGCCACAACTCACCTCGGCTTCCAGCGAGATGCCGGTCAGCCCGGACATGATCGCCAGATCCCCGGCCGCAAAGCGCAGCGGCACCAGGGCCGGCCGCGTCTCGGTCACGGCCAGCCCGAACTTCCGGGCGGTGTCCAGGGCGAAACCGGTCGCCCCCATGCGCGGAATGGACAGCCCGCCGGTCGCCAGCACCACGCTGGGCGCGGTGAAGGTGCCGTGGTCGGTCTCGACCCGGAACGTTTCGCCCCGGACGATGTCGGTCACGCGATGACCCAGGCGCAGGTCCATGCCGTGCGCCTCGCCCTCGTCGAGCAGCATGTCGACGATCTGGCGGGCGCTGCCGTCGCAGAACAACTGGCCCCACCGGCGCTCGTGGTAGGCGATGCCGTGGCGCTGCACCATGTCGATGAAATCGAACTGGGTGTAGCGCTTGAGCGCCGACTTGGCGAAGTGCGGATTGCCCGACACGAAAGCCTCGGGCCCGGCGTGCAGGTTGGTGAAATTGCACCGCCCGCCGCCGGAAATCAGGATCTTGGCCCCGGCCTTGGTGGCATGGTCGAGCACCACCACCCGCCGGCCCCGCTTCCCGGCCTCCTGCGCGCACATGAGCCCGGCCGCACCGGCCCCGATGATGATGACGTCAAAGGTGTTCATGGCGCTGGCGGACCGTATAAAAAGGAGGGGGGCGGCGCGGACAGTACGACCTGCCGCCGCCGCTGTCCAACGGGTTGAAGGGGGGCCGATGGTGGAGGGGACGGAGACCGGAGCGACATGGTGCGTCTACATGCTCGCCAACGAGCAGGGCCACACCTACGTCGGCATCACCACCGACGTCACCCGCCGCCTCCGCCAGCACAACGGCGAAGTCATCGGCGGCGCCCGAGCGACCCGAGGCCGCGGCATATGGCGCATCGTCCACGTCGAAGACGGCTTCCCCGGCCGCGCCGCCGCCCAGAGCCGGGAATACTACCTAAAACGCGACCGCAGCCTGCGGCGGCGGTTGGTCAAGGCGGCGATGATGATGGCGATGGATTGAAAATGCTGGCTGGGGCGCCTGGGATCGAACCAGGGAATGACGGTACCAAAAACCGTTGCCTTACCGCTTGGCTACGCCCCAGCAGAGGACGGGAAGATAGGGGATGTTGCGCGGTCGTGCAACTGGTCAGTGATGGGGCGTGAAAGGGTCTGTTTCGGCCAGGAGCGGAGCCGCCGCCACCCACCACCCGGCGTGGCCGGAGCGCAGGGTGCGGGCGGCGGCGTGGGCGTCGTATTCGGTGGCGAACAGGCCCCAGCAGGTGGCGCCGCTGCCCGACATGCGGGCCAGCAGGCAGCCCGGCAGGACCGACAGGGCGGCCAGCACCGTGCCGATCTCCGGGGCCAGGGAGAGGGCCGCCGTGGTCAGGTCGTTGCGGCGCTCGGCCAGGGCGGCGGCCAGGGCGGCGGCGTCGCGCGGCGCCTCGGCCAGGGGCGCGGCGTCGGAGAACGGGCCGCTGCGCGCCTTGAACACCGCCGGGGTGGACAGCGGCACGCCCGGATTGACCAGCACCAGCCACGCGGCGGGCAAGGGCGGCGCATCGCTTAACCGTTCGCCGACGCCGCCGACCACGGTGGGCCGCCCGCGCAGGCACACCGGCACGTCGGCCCCCAGGCGCGCGGCCAAAGCGCGCATTTCAGGCTCCGGCAGGCAGACGTCCCACAGCCGGCACAGGCCGAGCAGGGCGGCCGCCGCATCGGCGCTGCCGCCGCCCACGCCGGCGGCCACCGGCAAGGCCTTGTGCAGGGTGATACGCGCCCCGGCGGGACAGCCGGTGGCCTCGGCCAGGGCGCGGGCGGCGCGCAGGATGATGTTGTCGTCCCCCTGCGCCTGGCCGAGCAAACGCCCATGCGGCCCGCCGACCTCCAGGCTCAGGCCGTCGGCCGGTGCGATGGTCAGCCGGTCATGGACGCCGGCGAACACCACCAGACTGTCGAGCAGGTGATAGCCGTCGTCGCGCCGGCCGGTGACGTGCAGGGTCAGGTTGACCTTGGCCGGCGCCTGAACGGTGACCGCGCCGTCGGGCGGCAGGCCCCCCCTCACCCGGCCGATCATCTGCTGGTGCCCGCCGCGTTGCCCCCGCCTTGGGTGCGCGGCTTGACCGGCGGCAGGCCGTCGCGCAGACGGCGTTCCAGCCCATCCACCTGTTCGGGATCGGGCTCCAGGCTCAGGGCGCGCTGCCACTGGAAGCGGGCCTCGGCACGGCGGCCGACCTGCCAATAGGCGTCGCCCAGATGCTCGTTGATGGTCGGATCGGCGGGCGCGAACTCGACCGCGCGCTCCAGTTCCGCCACCGCCTCGGGGTATTCGCCCATCAGGTAGTGGGCCCAGCCCAGGCTGTCGACGATGAAGCCGTCGTTGGGGCGCTGGGCCACGGCGCGCTCGATCAGGGCCTTGCCCTTCTCCAGGTTGATGCCCTGGTCGATCCACGAATAGCCCAGGTAGTTGAGCGCCAGCGGATGGTCGGGGTTCAACTCCAGCGCCTTGAGGAAGGACTCTTCGGCCTGCGGCCACTTGCCGGCCCGCTCCAGCGCCACGCCCAGGCTGTAGAACAGCGCCCAGTGGGTGTCGCGGATGACCGGAATGCGGGCGAAGGCGGCGTTGTAGGCTTCGACGGCGGCCTCCCAGCGCTCCTGGCGACGGCTCAGGTCGCCCATCTGGATGAGCGGCGCGGGGGTCGCCGTGTAGGTGGCGGCCACCTCGCGCAGGACGTCGGCGGCGTCGTCGCCACGCCCCAGGCGCTCCAGCGTTTCGGCCAGTTGCAGGCGCACCGGGAAGTGCACCGGGCTGTCGGCCGGGACCGCCTCGTACAGCGCGGCGGCGGCCTCGAAACGGCCCTGGGCGGCCAGGATGTCGGCCACCAGCATCTGGCCGTAGGGGAAGTCCGGGTCGAGCAGCAGGGACAGGCGGGCGAACATCTGCGCGGTGTCCACGGCGCCGGATTGCATCACCGACGATGCCGCGCCGTACAACGCCTCGGCCAGACCCTGGCGGGCGTTCCCGATGGGGCGCCACGACTGCGGCTGCTGGTTGAAGCGGTCGAAGGCGGCCTCGATCAGCACCGATTCGGGATGTTCGGCCCGATAGCGATCGATCAGCGCCACCGCCTCGGCCGCACGGTCCTGGCGCCGCAGGAAGGCGGCCACCGCCTCCACCGTGCGCAGGGTCAACGGACGGCCGGGCTCGATGGTCTGGGCGTAGAACGTCCAGGCCTCGTCGGGCCGCCCGGCGAGGTCGAGCACCAGCCCGGAATGGAAGTGGTAAAGCTGGCTGAGCTGCGGGCTGTCCGCCATGGCGCCGAGCGCGGCCACCGCCTCGTCCGTCCGCCCCTGCCCGGCCAGCACCCAGCCTTGCAGCAACGGCGCGAGGAAACTGTTCAGACCCTGCGGTTCGAGGTCGGCGACGAACGGCCACGCGGCGTCGTAATCCTCGCGCGCCACCGCGCCGACGGCCAGCACCAGGGGCGCCACCGTCGCCTCGGGGTCCTGCTCCAGCACGCGGGCGGCGAGGCTCAGGGCCTCGTTGTAGCGCCCTTCGGCCAGCAGGAAGAAGTAGGCCCGGCGGGCCAGGGCGACGTTCTCGGGATCGGCCCGCAGGGCCTCCACGTAGTTCTCGGCCGCCGCCGCGGTGTCGGACACGTCCTGGGCATGGCGCCCGGCCAGATAGCTGCCCAGGCCGAAGCTGCCGCCGCGCAGGGCCTCGCCCTCGCGGATGTGCGGCGCGGGCAGCCCGCCGATGTCGGCCGCCGCCGAAACGGCCGGGGTGCTCCCCTGCCCGGCCGAGGCCTCGGTCTGGCCCCCGCAGGCCGAGGGCAGCAGGACGGCCAGCGCAACCACGGACGCCAACAGGCGACCGGGTGGCGTCCGGCGGTGGTGCGGGGAGTCTGTGGTCATCGCCCTGATGGCACCCTTCGTGGCCTGAGTCTCACCATGCCCGAACCTGGGACTTACATGTTCGGGTAGTTGGGTCCGCCGCCGCCCTGCGGGACCACCCAGTTGATGTTCTGGGTCGGGTCCTTGATGTCGCAGGTCTTGCAGTGAACGCAGTTCTGCGCGTTGATTTGCAGGCGCTGGCCCGACTTGTCGTCCTTTTCCACGTACTCGTAGACGCCGGCCGGGCAGAACCGCTGTTCCGGCCCGTCATACAGGGCCAGGTTGACCTTTTCCGGCACCGACGGGTCCTTGAGCTGGAGATGGCACGGCTGCTCCTCCTCGTGGTTGGTGTTCGAGATGAACACCGACGACAGCTTGTCGAAGCTGACTTTGCCGTCCGGCTTGGGATAGGCGATCTTGGGCATCGACGCCGCCGGCTTCAGGCTGTCGTGGTCGGAGTGGTTGTGGAACGTCCACGGCGCCTTGCCCCGGAACAGGTAGGTGTCCAGCGCCGAGTAGGCAATGCCGCCCCACAGGCCCCAGCGGAACGACGGGCGGATGTTGCGCACCTGGTGCAGTTCGGCCCACACCCAGGACTTTTCCATGCCCTGCTGGTAGGCCGGAACCTCGGCCTGGTCGGCGGCATCGGCCTTCAGCGCCTCGAACACCGCCTCGGCGCACACCATGGCCGACTTCATGGCCGTGTGCGTGCCCTTGATCTTGGGCACGTTGAGGAAGCCCGCCGTGTCGCCGATCAGCGCGCCACCGGGGAAGGTCAGCTTGGGCAGCGACTGAAGGCCGCCCTCGTTCAGCGCCCGCGCGCCATAGGAAATGCGCCGCCCGCCTTCAAAGGTCGGGCGAATCGCCGGATGCGTCTTGAAGCGCTGGAACTCGTCGAACGGCGACAGGTGCGGGTTTTCGTAGTCCAGGCCGATGACGAAACCGACCGCGACCTGGTTGTTTTCCAGGTGATAGAGGAACGACCCGCCATAGGTCTTGGTGTCCATCGGCCAGCCGACGGTGTGGACGATCTTGCCCGGCTGGTGCTTGGCCGGATCGATTTCCCACAGTTCCTTGATGCCGATGCCGTAGGTCTGCGGGTCCTTGCCGTCGCGTAAGGCGAAGCGCTCCTGCAGGCCCTTGGTCAGCGAGCCGCGGCAGCCTTCGGCGAAGATGGTCTGCTTGGCGTGCAGTTCGACGCCCGGCTCGAACAGCCCGTCGATGGGGTTGCCCTCGCGGTCGCGGCCCATGTCGCCGGTGGCGATGCCCTTGACCGCGCCCCCTTTTACGGCACCGGTGTCGTGATACAGCACCTCGGCCCCGGCGAACCCGGCGTAGATCTCCACGCCCATGGCTTCGGCCTGCTCGGCCAGCCAGCGGCAGAAGTTGCCCAGGCTGATGATGTAGTTGCCGTGGTTGTTCATCTGCGGGGGCGTCGGCAGCTTGTGCGCGCCCTTCTCCGTCAGGAACAGGAATTCATCGCGCGTCGCCGGGGTGTTCAGCGGCGCGCCGAGGTCCTTCCAGTCGGGAATCAACTCATCGAGGGCGCGCGGTTCCAGCACCGCCCCCGACAGGATGTGGGCGCCGACTTCGGACCCCTTCTCGATCACGCAGACGGTGGTTTCCCGGCCCTCGGCCTGGGCAAGCTGCATGAGGCGAATGGCCGCGGTCAGGCCGGACGGACCGGCTCCCACGATCACCACGTCGAATTCCATCGACTCCCGTTCCATGAACCCCTCTCCGTGTGCGCGTCTCGGATCATTGCCAATATGTTTTGGCCCGCCTGGTTTGGCCTTTCGGCGGGGCGCATAGCATAGGGGGTACGTCTGTTGCAGGAAAGGGCTCCGTGCTATGGTCCGCACCATGACCCTGATGGAAGCGGAAAATCTGCCCCCGGACGCGCTGCTGCGCTGGTATCTGGAGGCCGGAGTGGACGAGGCGGTGGGCGAGGATCCCCTCGACCGCTATGCGCTCTCGGCTGCCCAGGCGGCGGCCCAGGCGGCGGCGAGACCTGCAGCCACCCCCGCATCCAGGCCGGCGTCGGGCGGCCAGCAGGCACCGGCCCCCTCGCGCCAGGCGCCGCCCACGCCGCGCGCCCCGGCCGCCGCGCCGCCCGCCCAGTCGCTGGCCGATTCGCCGCGCCAGGCGGCCCAGAGCGCCGCCCACCAGGCCGCCGGCGCCAAGACCCTCGAGGACCTGCGCCGGGTGATGGAGGGCTTTGCCGGCTGCCCCCTCAAGGCCACCGCCACCCACACGGTGTTCGGCGACGGCAATCCCGGCGGCGCCCTCATGGTGATCGGCGAGGCGCCCGGCATCGATGACGACCGCCTGGGCCTGCCTTTCATCGGCGAGATCGGCCGGATGCTCGACCGCATGCTGGCCAGCATCGGCCAGACGCGCGAAACCTTCTACGTCACCAACGTCCTGCCGTGGCGCCCGCCCGGCAACCGCACCCCGACCGACGCCGAGGTGGCGGTGTGCCTGCCGTTCCTGGAACGCCACATCGAACTCATCCAGCCCAGAGCCCTGCTGCTGCTCGGCCAGTTGGCGGCCAAGACCGTCCTGGCCCGCCCCGAAGGCATCATGAAGCTGCGCGGCCGCTGGCAGAACCACGCCTCGCCAGGGCTGTCCCACCCCATCCCGGCGATCGCCACCTTCAATCCCGAATACCTGCTGCGCTCCCCGGCCCAGAAGCGCCTGGCGTGGCGCGACCTGCTGGACCTCAAGCAGAAACTCCGGGAGATGGGCGCGGGGTAGGGGAAGTGAAAGTATTTACCACAGAGGCACAGAGACACAGAGGTTTCGGAGCAAATAGCCGCGCGCAGCGCATCAAACCCCTGTTGGGAAATATTGCCTGCGGCGCAAGTGAAGTTGCTCCACTCATAGGGTCAAGGGGCCTCGGCCCCTTGCGGGCGCGGGCAGAGCCCGCTCTTACATTTCCCCGCCCAACGCCGCCAGCAAAGGCGCCACCTTGACCCGTGCTTCGGCGACTTCGGCGGCCGGGTCGCTGTCGGCCGTGATGCCGCCGCCGGCCTGGGCGGCCACGGTTCCTGTGCGGCCGATGACCAGCGAGCGGATGAGGATGGACGAGTCGAACGCCCCGTCGGCGCCCAGGCGGAACAGGGTGCCGCAGTAGGGGCCGCGCCGCGCCGGTTCGAGGGCGTGGATAATCTCCATGGCGCGGATCTTGGGCGCCCCGGTGATGGAGCCGCCGGGAAACGCGGCGCGCAGCAGGTCGACCGGGCCGCGCCCGTCCTCCAGCACGCCTTCGACCACCGACACCAGATGATGGACGCTAGCGAACGTCTCCAGGCCGTTGAGCACCGGCACGGCGACCGACCCGACGCGGCAGACCCGCGCAAGGTCATTGCGCATGAGATCGACGATCATCAGGTTTTCGGCCCGGTCCTTGTCCGAGGCCTGAAGCTCGGCCGCCAGGGCGGCATCCTCGGCAGGGGTAGCGCCGCGCCGGCGGGTGCCCTTGATCGGCCGGGTCTCGACCCGCCCGCCGGGCTCGACGCGCAGGAACCGCTCGGGCGAGGCCGACAGCAGGTGCGCCCCGCCAAAGCTGGCGCAGGCGGCGAACGGGGCCGGCGACAGGGCGCGCAGGCGGCGGTACAGGGTAAAGGCATCGAGGCCCGCCGGCAGGGTGGCGAGAAACCGCTGGGTGATGTTGGCCTGAAAGATGTCGCCGGCCAGGATGAACTCGATGGCGGCGCGGATGTGGGCTTGCGCATCGGCCGGGTCCTGCTCGGCGGTCCACGGCGCGGTGGCGGTCCAGTCGGGAGGCGGCAGCGGCGCGGTGCCCAAGGCGTTGGCCAGCGCCTCGGCCTCGGACCGGGTCGGCGCGCAGGCCCAGGCCCGTCCGGTGGCGGTGTCGAAGGCGGCGATGGTGTCGTACAGCCCAAAGGCGGCCTCGGGCACGCCCAGGTCATCGGGGCGGGGCGCGGGCAGGCGTTCCAGGTGGCGGCCGGCCTCGTAGCCCAGCCAGCCGACAATGCCGCCGGTGAAGGGGGGCGCGTCCGCCGGCACCGTCCGTCGCGGCAGGGCGGCGGCCAGGGTGTCCAGGGCGGCAAACGGATCGGCCGGGTCGAGCACCACCCGGCGCGGGCGTACACAGACGTAGCTCCAGCGGCCCCGCCCGCCGGCCTCGGCCGCCGAATCGAGAAGAACGGCGCCTTCACCCCCGGCAAAGGGGGCAAAGGCGGCCGTCGGGTCACGGTAGGGTATGGGAACCAGGACGCTGCGCGTCATGTGACCCACCGGGATAGGCGGGCTGCCGCCCGCGCCCGCTCGGGGAGGCCCCGAACCCCCTTCTTTTCCTTAAAGAAAACAAGGAGGTCTGGAGCCTGCTCCAGCCGGGTTCGGGCGGGAGCCCGTCCGCGATAGCGGAAAGTCATGGGCCGGATGAAACGCGAACGGCTTTAAACCAGGCCCGGCAGCACGCGGTCCGGCGGCTTGTGGCCGTCGGCGAAGGTCTTGATGTTGACCAGGACCTTCTCGCCCATGTCGATGCGGCTTTCGATGGTGGCCGAGCCCATGTGCGGCAGCAGCACCACGTTGTCCATGTTCACCAGCTTGGGATTGACCGCCGGCTCGTGCTCGAACACGTCGAGGCCGGCGCCGGCCAGTTCGCCCTTTTCCAGCATGCGGACCAGGGCGTTCTCGTCCATCACTTCGCCGCGCGCCGTGTTGACGATGTAGCAGTGCTCGCGCAGCAGCTTCAGGCGGCGGGCTGACAGCAGGTGATAGGTCGCCGGGGTGTGCGGGCAGTGGATGGTGATGACGTCCATCCGGGCCAGCATCTGGTCCAGGCTTTCCCAGTAGGTGGCTTCCAGCTCGTTTTCGATGTCGGGATGGAGGCGGTGGCGGTTGTGGTAGTGGATGGCCATGCCAAAGCCCTTGGCCCGGCGCGCCACGGCCTGGCCGATGCGGCCCATGCCGATGATGCCCAGGCGCTTACCCCAGATGCGGTGGCCGAGCATATGGGTCGGCGACCAGCCGGTCCACTCGCCCTTGCGGACCAGGCGTTCGCCTTCGGTCAGGCGGCGCGGCACCGACAGGATCAGCGCCATGGTCATGTCGGCGGTGTCCTCGGTCAGCACGTCGGGCGTGTTGGTGACCGTGATGCCGCGGGTTTGGGCGGTGTTGAGGTCGATATGGTCGACGCCGTTGCCGAAGTTGGCGATCAGGCGCAGGTCCGGACCGGCCTGGGCCAGCACGCCCTTGTCGATGCGGTCGGTAACGGTGGGGACGAGGACGTCCGCCTCCTTCACGGCCGCGATCAATTCCTCACGGCTGAAGGGGTGGTCGTCCATGTTCAGGCGGCAGTTGAAAAGCTCCATCATCCGCGTCTCGATGACGTCGGGGAGCTTCCGCGTTACGACCACCAACGGCTTCTTCTTGGCCATGAAGATCCTCCGTGGGAGCATTATGCCCTGCTGCGCAGGAGCGGGAAAGAAAGGGCGATGCCTTGGCTTACCAAGGCCTTCACCCATTGTCCAGTCCCGCCCCTGGGAGGCGCTTCGGAACGGTTGAATGCGCTTGGCGTTGCGGCCCGGCAATCGCCCCGGAACGCCATCTTGAGATGAGGCTCGGGCAACGGTGGCATCCCCGGAACGGATGGGTATAATGCGGCCGGTCAGGGGGACTTCCCACGTCGGACCCACTTCGGGAACACACATGATTCGGCTGCTATCGGTAATCATCGTGGCCGCCTGCCTGGGCGCCGGCGCGCTGGGCGGGATGGCGACGGCCTTCGCGCAGAGCAGCGGGCTGCCGCTGCCACGCTTCGTCAGCCTGCGATCCGACCAAGTGAACATGCGGAGCGGGCCGGGCGTGCGCTATCCGGTCGACTGGGTGTACCTGCGCCGCAACCTGCCGGTGGAGGTGATCGCCGAGTTCGACACCTGGCGCAAGATCCGCGACCCCGACGGCGCCGAAGGCTGGGTCCACCAGAGCATGCTGGCCGGCCGCCGCACCGTCATCGTCAGCACCCCGCGCGCCCCGCTGCGCCGCACCGCCGACGACGAAGGCATGCCGGCCGCCCTGATCGAGGCCGGTGCGGTCGGCCGCCTGGTCCAGTGCCCGACCGGCAGCATCTTCTGCCGGGTCGAGATCTCGGGCTTCCAGGGCTGGCTCAAGCGCGAGGAATTCTGGGGCGTCTACCGCATGGAATTCGTCGAGTAGACGCGGCGGCGATTTGAACGCAGACGTGGCCGGTTGGATTGAGCCCGGTTACAAAAAAACACGACGCTCTAAGGCCGGTGCGTGGATGGCCGGGTCAAGCCCGGCCATGACAAACTTCGTGCTGACGCCCCTCCTACAAACTCAGCTTCGACGTATCGACCGAGTTCAACCCGGCCTCGCCGCCGCTGGTGGACAGTTTCTGCTGCTGGATGGCCAGCTTGAGGTCGGACGGGTTGTCCGATTCGGCGAGTGCCGTGTCCTCGGTGATCTTGCCCTCCTGGAACAGGGCGATCAGCGCCTGATCGAAGGTCTGCATCCCGTTGTGGGCGTTTTCGGCCATCACCGCCTTGATGTTCTTGACCTCGCCCTTGCGGATGAGGTCCTTGATGAGGCCCTGGTTGAGCAGGATCTCGATGGCCGCGCAGCGCCCGCCACCGACCTTGTGGACCAGGCGCTGGGACACCACGGCGCGCAGGTTCATGGCGAGGTTCATCAACACCTGACGGTGCTGGTCCTGCGGGAAGAACGACAGGATGCGGTCGATCGCCTGGTTGGCGTTGTTGGCGTGCAGGGTGGCCAGGGCCAGGTGCCCGGTCTCGGCGATGTTGAGGGCGTGCTCCATGGTCATGTGGTCACGGATTTCGCCGATCAGGATGACGTCGGGCTTCTGGCGCAGGGTGTTCTTGAGGGCGGCTTCCCACGACAGCGTGTCCACCCCCACCTCGCGCTGGGTGACGATGCACTGTTTGTGCTCGTGCACGTACTCGACCGGGTCCTCGATGGTGATGATGTGGCCGGGCGCCGACGCATTGCGGTGGCCGATCATGGCCGCCAGGGTAGTCGACTTGCCCGACCCGGTGCCGCCGACGATGATGACCAGCCCGCGTTTCTCCATGATCAGGTCGGCCAGCAGGTCCGGCACGTTGAGGTCGGAGAACTTGGGGATGGTGGTGGTGATCTTGCGGATCACCATGCCCGGCAACTGGCGCTGCATGAACATGTTGATGCGGAACCGGCCATAGCCCTCCAGCGACCACGCCATGTTGAACTCGCGCTCGCGGTCGAACACGGCGCGTTGGTCGGCGGTCAAAAAGTGGTCCACCACGGTATCGACGTCGGCCGTGGTCAGCGGCCCTTCGGCCAGCAGCAGGAACCCGGCGTCGCCGCGCAGCACCGGCGCGGCCCCCACGGTGACATAGAGGTCGGACCCGGCCGGGCCGGACAGTGTCTTCAGCCAGTCGTCAACGGGCAGCGAAGCCATGGAATGACAGTCTCCTGAACGAAAAGATCAGCCGAAGAACGACCGCAGGCCCTTCTTGCCGGGTTCGCCGGCCGGGGCCGGGGCGCCGGCCGTCTCGGGCTCCCTTTGCGGGGGCGGCGGCGGCGGCGGGGGTGGTGGCGGCGGCGGCGGCGGGGGCGGAGGCGGAGGCGGCGCAGCCTTGGCCGGGGCCGGGGCCGGCTTGGCGCCCTTGGCCGGGGCGGCGCCGGGCTTGCCCTGCTGGCCTTCGGGGACGACTTCCTCGGGCTTGGAGGCGAAGCGCAGCAGTTCGTGTTCCTCGACCTGCCCGGCATCAACCAGCTTGCGGACGGCGTCCTCCATGGTCTGCATGCCGTAGCGCTGGCCGACCTGCATCATCGAGAAGATCTGCGGGATCTTGTTCTCGCGGATGAGGTTGCGGACCGCCGGGGTGCCGACCAGGATGTCGTGGGCGGCCACGCGCCCGCCGCCGATCTTCTTGAGCAGCACCTGCGAGATGACCGCCTGCAGGCTGCCGGCGATCATGGCGCGGACCATGTCCTTGTCGCTGCCGGGGAACACGTCGATGATGCGGTCGATGGTCTTGGCGGCCGAGTTGGTGTGCAGGGTGCCCATGACCAGATGGCCGGTTTCGGCCGCCGTCAGGGCCAGGCTGATGGTTTCATGGTCGCGCATTTCGCCGACCAGGATGACGTCGGGGTCCTCGCGCAGGGCGCTTTTCAGGGCGCGCGAGAACGACTTGGTGTGGCGCCCGACCTCGCGGTGGTTGATCAGGCTCATCTTGCTGTCGTGGACGAATTCGACCGGGTCCTCGATGGTCAGGATGTGCTTGGGCGAGGTCTGGTTGATGTGGTCGATCATGGCCGCGAGGGTCGTCGACTTGCCCGACCCGGTCGGCCCGGTGACCAGCACCAGCCCGCGATCCATGTCGGCGAACCGCTTGAAGATCGACGGCGCGCCGAGTTGTTCCATGGACGGGATCTTGGTCGGGATGGTGCGGAACACCGCCGCCGACCCGGTGGTGGTGGTGAACGCGTTGACGCGGAACCGCGCGGCATGGCCATAGGAAATGGCGAAGTCGCACTCCAGGTGTTCCTCGTACTCGGACCGCTGTTCCTCGGTCATGATGGAGTACAGCATCTTCTTGACCGCATCGGCCGACAGCGGCCCGGTCTTGATCGGCCGCAGGTCGCCGCCCAGGCGCAGCATCGGCTCGCGCTTGGCGGTCAGGTGGAGGTCGGACGCCCCGTTCTGCTGGGTGAAGGCCAGCAGGTCGGTGATCTCCATTTCGGTCTCGGTCGCGGTCATGCGGGGTTCCCGTGTTTTAGCTGCGTGCCGCCTGTTCCAGGTAGCGCGCGCGGGCGATCACCTGGTCGAGCGGCATGGTCAGGACCACCGGGCCGGTCCGGTAGCGGTCGAGGAAGGCGCGGTAGTGGGTCAGGGCGGCGCTCTTGTGTCCGGCCCGGTCGAGCAGGATGGCGGCGTTCAGCCACGGCAGCGGAGCCTTGGGCTGGCGCGCGGCGACGGCGCGCAGCACGCCCACGGCATCTTCCACCGCGCCGCGCGCGGCCAGCCGTTCGGCCAGCAGGGCGGCAAAGGCCTGGGCGCCGGGGTCGAGGTCGAGCAGCACGCGGGCCCGCGTTTCGGCCGCGCCGTCGTCCAGCGCGCGGGCCGCCGTGGCCAGCCGGAACACCGCCTGCGGATGGCCCGGCGCCAGGACCAGCAGGCGTTCCCATGCCATTTCGGCGGCCTCGGCCTCGCCCAGGGCTTCCAGGGCCATGGCCTCGCCCAGGCGGGCGGTGCGGTCGTCGGGCGCGTCGGTCAGGCGTTCGCGGTAGAGCACCAGGGCGTCGTTCGTCTTGCCCTCGGCGATGGCCCGGGCGGCGCGGTAGGTGATCGAGTCCTCGATCCCCGTGACCACGGCGCCGTCGGCCAGGGCGCCGCGCTGCCAGTAGGCCAGCACCTTGCGCAGATAGCCGGCCCGCCGTTCCGGGTCCGAGGAATGGTAGAACCCCACGGCGCGTTCCCACGATCCGTGCTGAAGCCGCAGGTCGGTCAGGTATTGCGCCGCATAGGTCAGGTTGGACACCGGGTCGAAGATGTCCTCCAGGGTCTGGAACTGCATGTTGTGCCAGTGCAGGCTGATCTGCATGCAGCCGATGTCGATGTTGGTCATGCCGTTCAGCATGAAGGCCTGCACGGCGGCAATGGCCTCGTCACGGGTGTCGAAGTAATGGCCGGTGCCGTTGGCGTTGATGGTCCAGGGCCACGGCCGCCACGCCCCGTCGGCGGTCCGCCGGCCACTCTCGGCCCTGGCGATGGCGGGCAGCACGCCGGGCTCCAGCCCATGCTGCCGCTCGATGCGGCTGGCCGGGTCCAGGCACAGCAGGGCATCGTCCGGATTGGCCGCCGCGTGAGCGGGCGAGGCCAGGACCAGCGCGGCGAGGAGGACGCCGGGAAGGGTCAGGCTGCGCATGAGATCAGTTCACTACCCAGTTGCACTTGTTTGAAGCGTCGGCGCACGCAGCTTGGTCGAACGCGCTGCATTCATCCGGCTTTTTGTCGTTCTTGTTGATGCACTGCCCGGCAGGATCCACCGGGTCCACCGGGTCCACCGGGTCCACCGGATCCACCGGATCATCCGGGCAGGCGGCGGTTTTTTGGGTGCGCAGGTCGTGGATCCAGAAGCTGCCGGTGGTGGCGGTGATCTTCAGGGAATCGAAGTCGACGCCGAAGCGGCCCGTGAACTCGCCCATGTCATAGCCGGCAAAATCACCGTCCGCGATCACGTAGCTGTCGAAGGCGTCGCATCCATCGGCGTCGGACGCGCAGAGCACATGGGTCCCCACCTCGGCGTCCCCGTCCTTGCCGACGACGGTCGCCCGGTCGGTCAGGGAAAATTCCAGAAACTTGACGGCGTAGGCGTCGCGGGGGCAGTTGAACTCGAACAACACGGAGTTGGTCAGCCCGCTGTTGCTGTTGCCGACGCCCTTTCCCGCGTTGTTATTGTTGTGCCCAACATGCACCTGGGCGCCATCCGGCGCACTGACGCCGGTACCGTCACTGGTGGTGTACACCGGGTCGTTACCGGTCGTGACGTTCTTGCCCGGCATGTCCGAAATGGCCACCTCCGAATCCAAAGGCTCCGCGCCAGGATCGACACCGCCGGGCGGGGGATCTTCCCCGCCGCCGCCGCCGCCACCACCACCACCTCCTCCTCCTCCGGTAAGGTCGGACACCAGGCGGCAGCCGCCGTCGCGTAGGATCTGGCTGCCGGTGCGGCCGGTCACGATGTCGTCGAACTCGTCGGCGCCCTGGGGCTCGACATCAAAAGTGACATTGCCGTCGTCAATATTTTCCAACTCGTTGTTCGATCCGGCGGGGCCGTTCAGGCCATAGCTGATTACCGCATAGGCAGCGTCGGTCGCGCCCCCGGCAAGGTCACGCAGCCTGAGCGCGTCGTTGGTCCGAGCCTGAAGGGTCGCTTCGTCACACGCCAAGGATCCGACTGCGGCGAGCACGGGATCGACGGCATAGGCAAGCGGAGTGTCCCAGCCGTCCGTGACACCGCCCTGCCCCAGGTCGAGGTCGGTGTAGGGGACCGTGCCAAAAATCGCATTGGTGTTCTCGAGCCCGTCATCATCGGTGTCGGCGAAGGGCAACCGCCCGTTGCGCATGACGAACAGGGTCAACGAGTGCTCCACGTCGCGCAGGGCGGTCTGGGTTTCCTTGAGCTTGGTGCCCTCGCGCATGGCGGTGATGCCCATCATCGCCCCGCTGGTCATCAGGCCGACGATGGCCAGCACGATGGCCAGTTCGATCAGGGTGAAGCCCTGTTGCCGGGCGGTCGGGGGCGGCTTGACGGAACTCGGCACGGAAACGCCTCCCTACTTGCTCGACAGGATGATGTTGGTGAGGACGACGCCGGTGTTGAACCCGTTCGACCCCATGGTGAAGCCCACCCGCGTGGTGTCGAACAACAGGGTCGGCGTGGTCGCCGGATTGAGGGCCATGTACTCCACGCTGGGATCGGCGTGGCAATAATTGATGGAATTTTCGGTCCAGTCGCCGGTGAAGTCGGCGTTGGTGGTCTTGCACTCTGCGTCTTCGCAGCGAATCCACACCTTGGTGCGCATCTTCGTTCCGGCGCCACTGCCGCACGCCGAACAATCGTCGTTGCAGTTGCGGTTCAGTTCGACGCGCACCGGATAGAGCTTCCCAGCCACGCCGCCCTCAATGTAGTCGAAGGTCTCGCTGTCGCGTTCTTCCATGAAAATGACGTTGGGCTGCGCAAAGCCGTCGATGGCGCGCCGGTGGGTGCAAGGGTTCTCAGACCCGAAGGTCGACAGGTCCTGCGCCCGGCAGCGCGGATTGTCGGCGCTGCCGTTGCCGATGTAGTCGGTGCGCCAGGTCAGCAGGAGACCGGCGTGATTGTGCCGCAGAGCGTTCTCGTCACCATAGTTGTTGTTGTAGATGTCAAACTCGACCGCCATCTTCGGCAGAGGCACGCCGTCCTTGTACCCGAGTCCCTGGTTGTGCCCGGCTTTGCCGCAAACCACGCTGTCCCCGTCCTTGGTGTCGCGGTTGCCGGGCAGCAGCGCGAACGTGAACCCGTCCCCGGTTTCCTTGTCGGCGGTGGCGGTATCCAAATTCTGGCCGGGAAAGAAGCGGAATTCGAAGTACGCCCGCAAGGTTTCTTCGAATTTGAAGGCATGGTCGATCCAGAAGCACGAGGTGTAGTTGTTGGTCTGCACCTTCTTGAACGTGCCGTCTGCATCCTGTTCGCCGAACACCACGGCTTTTTCCCCGGTGTCGCCCAGATCCCCGGCATAGGGGGCCACGGTCTTTTCGGCCGTGCTGTCGGTGGTGCCTGCCACCAGATCAATGTCCTTGGTGCCGTCCGCATTCTCGCGATTGAGGTCGAAGTCGGCGTCGCTGCCGGGGGGATCGCCCAGCTTGCCGCACACGGCAAGATCGATGTCCGTGCCCGCAGCGGTATCCTGCACATCAATGACGGGTGCCGTCAGATCGGCGTCGATTTGTCTGTCCGCGCCGCCACTGACCAGGATGAAGTCGCAGCCGGTTTCATCGCCGGCGCGGTAGGATCTGAGGTCACGTTCGGCGGCCACCAGTTGTACCGGCTGCTGCCACGCGTCCGTCGCCATGCGCGCGTTGACGCCAATATCGCGCCACGGCACGGCCCCGTTGGGGCTGGCGCACGCCCCGACCACCCTATTGGCCTGACCGTCCGCAGGGTCATCGGTATCGGGGCACACCACGGCGTTGCTGTTGACCACAATCGCGTGGGCCTCCACCGCCTTGCGCAGGGCGGTCAGGTCGAAGCCGGTGCCGGTGCCTTGTTGCACGGCGAATTGCGGGCGGCCGATCATCATGGAGGCCGTCGCAGCAATGGCCGCCGCCACCACCAGGGCGACGAACAGCAGCACGGCCGCGCCGCGTTCTCCGTCGCGAGGAGAGCGTGGCCGCGCCATCACCATGCATCCCGCAGGATTTGTCCCGGCGTGCGGAACCGCAGGATGTGGTCGAACTGGGTGTCGGCGGCGCTTCCGCCGGTCCCGTCATAGGCTTCGGCCGCAAAGATCATATTCGTGGCGATGTCCGAGTTCTCGGCCTCGGCTCCCCCCGGTGCGACGGCGCGTTGGCCGCCGTTGAAGTTGGTGAACGCGCCATTGCCGTCCTCGCCATGGCTGACCAGGACATAGGCCGCGCAGGCGGGTTGGTTGGAGGGGGCCCAACAATCGGCCTCGCCGGCATCCTGGACGCGGAGGTTGGCGTCTGCCCCGACTGTAGCCAGCCCCTGAAGGGTTTCGAGCGCTCCGCTGCCATCGAAAAACGGCTGATACGTGCCGAAGAATCGCCAATCCGAATCAATCGCATAGGTGATGTAGCGATTCCAGCCGTCGAGCACGTCCGTGCGCTGCAACCCAAGGACTCGGTACGGCACGATGCCGACAAACGCCTGCGCCGCAAGCAGCGGGTTCGCGTCTGAACACGTCGCCACCGCCGTCGGCGGCGTCACCGCATTGTTGTACGGGCACGGCAAGCCGCCGTTCTGCACCACGTACACCGTCAGCGCGCTTTCGATGCGGTCCAGGTTCTTGGCGGTCTTGTCCAGCGCCTGCTTGCCCAGCCAGGCCGACGTCGCCATGATGGCGCCCGACGCCAGCAGGCCGAAGATGGCCACCGCGATGGCCATTTCGATCAGCGTGAAGCCCTGTTGGGCGCCCCTCTGAGCGCGGGGGCGGGTGCGGGTCTGGATGCTTGTTCTTGCCACGGTCCCCTATCCCTTGGCTGCCCGGATGCCCCACCCTAACGCGTTCGGCGTTAGGGATTGGTTACCCCTCCGGCGGGGTCTAATCCTTTTTTGTACCAGGGGACGGGGCCGGGCGCCACCGGCCGTAAGTTCTATGTGGCTAAGTGGGGGGACTAGTCCCGCGCCCCGGCGGCTTCCAGCACGCGGATGATGCGGCGCGACCGTCCGTCCTGGGCCCAGGTCAGGGCGCCCCGGCCGGTGTAGTCGGTGCGGGTGACGTCGGCCCCGGCCTCCAGCAGGGCCTCGACCGCCTGGGCCTGGCCTTCCTTGGCGGCGCGGATGAGGGCCGTGGTGCCCTGGTTGTTCTGCAGGTTGGGGTTGGCCCCGGCGCCCAGCAGGCGCCGCACGATGTCGGTGTGGCCCCGGTCGGCCGCCCACATCAGGGCGGTATTGCCGAAGGCGTCCAGTTCATCCACCCGCGCCCGGTTGCTCAGCAGCAGGTCGACCCCGGCGCCCAGGCCGTTGCGGGCGGCCAGGACGATCAGCGGCTGGCGCTCGGTGTCGCGGGTGTTGGGGTCGGTGCCCGACAGCAGCATCCTGTGCAGGGCATCGTTGTCGCCCTTCAGCAGCGCCGTGGCCGACGGCGCTTCCAGCGGCAGGTTGTTGGGGGCGGCCAGCACGCCAAAGCCGCTGCCGGCGAGCAGCGCGACGGCCAGCCCGGCGGCCAGCCCGGCGGAAAGCCCGGCAACCAGGAACTGACGGCGACTGAGGTCTGACGGCATGGCGTGGTCTCTCCCCCCCAAACTTTCCCCAAGGTAATATCCTCCGAGTCATGGACCCGCCGACGCGCCCCGGTCAAGACGGATCGTGGGCCTTGCGGAACACCACCATCAGGTTGTTGGCCGGCATCTCGACGATCTCGGCCAGGGTCAGGCCGTTGGCGGCGGCCTCGGCGCGCACGGCGTCCAGGTCGCGCACCCCGAATCGCGGATCCTGGGCCTTCAGCCAGTCCTCGAACGCCGCGTTTGACGGCGCGGTGTGGCGGCCGTCCAGGCGATAGGGGCCGTACAGCACCAGCACTCCGCCGTCGGGCAGCACGGCGCCTGCGCCGCGCATCAGGCCCTGGCAGGCCTCCCACGGGGCGATGTGGATCATGTTGATGCACACCACCGCGTCGGCCCGTGCGACCGGCCACGGCGCGGTGTCGGCGGCATCAAGCGGCAGCGGCGGGGCGAGGTTCGTCAGCCCCGCCCCGCCCTGCCCCGCATCCGCCGCCCAGGCGCGGATGCTGTCGAGCGCCGTGGGGTCGGCGTCGGTCGGCTGCCAGGTCACGCCGGGCAGCGCGGCGGCAAAGGCCACGGCATGCTGGCCGGTGCCCGAGGCGACCTCCAGCACCGTGCCGTGCGGCGGCAGGACCCGGTGCAGCACGTCGAGAATCGGGCCCTGGTTGCGCTCGGTGGCGGGCGCGTGGCGCGCCTGAGGGGAGGAATTAGGCGTCTTGGGGCTGGTCATCGCGGCTGATCCTCACTACATTCCGGGCAAAGTCAAAGTGCCGTGGTCGGGAAAAGGTCCCTCATCGTCCCCCACGCCCCCCTTCAGGGAAAGCATTCCATGCTCGCCAAACTCAAGTCTTTCCTGTTCGCCAATGCGCCCGATGGCGGCGGCGGCCTGTCGGAGGACGAAACCGTCCGATTCGCCTGCGCCGTGCTGCTCGCCGAAGCCGGGCTGATGGACGGATCGCTCGACGGCGAGGAACGGACCAGCATCGAGCACCTGCTGGGCAAGCGGTTCGGCCTGGACGCCGCCGGGGCCACCGCCCTGCTCGACCGCGCCATGGCCGAAGCCCATCACTCCACCGAGTTGTACGGCCACGCGCGGACGGTCAAGGACAGCTTCACGCAGGATGAACGCATCGAACTGATGGAAATGCTGTGGGAAGTGGTGTACGCCGACGGCGAGTTGCATGACTACGAAAGCAACCTCATGCGCCGCCTCGCCGGCCTGCTGTACGTCGAGGACCAGGACAGCGGCGCGGCCCGCAAGCGGGCCATGGACAAGCTCGGCCTGTCCTAAGTCTCATTGGTCAACCGGAGAGCTTGAAAGCAATGACCTACGTCGTTACTGAAAACTGCATCAAGTGCAAGTACACCGACTGCGTCGAGGTCTGCCCCGTGGACTGTTTCTACGAGGGCGAGAACATGCTCGTCATCAACCCGGACGAATGCATCGACTGCGGCGTGTGCGAACCCGAGTGCCCGGCCGAGGCGATCTTCCCGGATTCCGAAGCGATTTCGGAAAAGTGGATCGGCGCCAACCGCGACTTCTCCCAGAAGTGGCCGAACATCACCCGCAAGAAGGACGCCCTGCCCGACGCCGACGAATGGCAGAACAAGCCCGGCAAGGCCGAACTGTTCAGCGACAAGCCCGGCGAGGGCTGAGAGTTATCCGCCCCCTCCCGACCCCGCCTTGATCCCACGAGCGGGAGGGAGGGGGCGACTCCCCGGTTTCCTTGGCGATCGGCGCACGGATACCCCATCGGAAGGGGTTGATTATCCGGCCCCGCGCCCCCAGGTACGCAACTGTTCGTGCCCTGCCATGCTGCAGGTGCACAGATGCTGAAGCCCTGAGAAACCCTAAGGTACAAGGCGGCTCCAACGGGGTTCAGGCCTTGTTTGACGCTTTTTTTACCTGACTTGTTACCCCGATTGTGGTAGTTAATTTGGCTCCCGCCAGACCGCTGCCTGGCGGCAGTTGTCTTCTGCGGGCCCCACGGCCAGGATTTCAGCCCAAGCGCGGGCCGGCGCCGAAAACATCGGCCCGGCGGCAACCGTGTCTCGAGAGCGTGTCCTGATGGCGTGGTGTGGGCCTTCTGCGAACACCCCGCCCGGTTGCACTCCGGACGGGTTCATGTCGCCTACGCCCCTTCGCAGAGCCTCTGCTGCGGGCGGTGCCGGGGCGGCGCCATGATGCCGTGACCGGCCTCCGCGCTTCCGGTCGCGATGATCGTTGAGTGAGCGGTTTTGGGGCCGGTGCCCCCATGCCGCGGTACATGCGCAGTACGACGGCAGAGAAAGAAAGAGAACAACAATGTCCAACACGACCTTTTTGGCTGGCGATTTCGTCGTGTACCCCGCGCACGGCGTGGGCAAGGTGCTCGAGATCGAAAAGCAGGTGATCAGTGGCATGGAACTCGAACTGTTCGTCATCAGCTTCGAGCGCGAGCGCATGACGCTGCGCGTGCCGGTCATGAAAGCCAAGAACTCCGGGCTGCGCAAGCTGTCCACCAAGAAGGTCATGGACAGCGCCCTGACCACCCTCAAGGGCCGCGCCCGCACCAAGCGCGCCATGTGGAGCCGTCGGGCCCAGGAATACGAAGCCAAGATCAACTCCGGCGACCCCGAGTCGATCGCCGAAGTGGTGCGCGACCTGCACCGGTCGGCCACCCAGCCCGAGCAGTCCTATTCCGAGCGCCAGATCTATGAACAGGCCCTCGAACGCCTGAGCTGCGAACTGGCCGCCGTGGAAGAGATCGAGACCGAGGCCGCGACCGAAAAGCTCGAAAAACTCCTGCGCGCCGCGTAACCCTCCGCCCGCGCCGACCGACCAGCGCCCGCGGGGAAACCCGTGGGCGTTTCGGCGTTCTGGAGCGGGAGTGTAAGTGAACCATAGAGGCACAGAGGCACAGAGAGAGCGGAGCTTATGCGCCGCAGGCACCAATTCCCCGCAGGGCATTGATGCGCTGCGCTCAGCCAATCGCACCAAACCTCTGTGACTTCCTCTGTGCCTCTGTGTCTCTGTGGTTCAAAACCCTTTCTAGGCTCCGACCATGACCGCTTTCCGCAAGATGCACGGCCTCGGCAACGACTTCGTCGTGATCGATCTGCGCGACGGCCTGCCCGGCTTCACGCCCGAGCAGGTGGCGCGCATCGCCGACCGCCGCGAGGGCGTGGGCTGCGACCAGTTCATCACCATCGAGCCGCCGCGCGCGCGCGGGGCCACCGCCTTCATGGGCATCCGCAACCCCGATGGGTCCGAGGCCGGGGCCTGCGGCAACGCCACGCGCTGCGTCGCCGCCCTGCTGATGGATGAAAGCGGCGCAGATGCCGTGGTGGTCGAGACGATCTCCGGCCTGCTGCCCGCCAGTCGCGCCGCCGATGGTTTGGTCACCGTGGACATGGGGCCGGCCCGTCTGGACTGGGACGCCATCCCGCTGTCCGAGGCCCGCGACACCGCCGCGCTCGGCCTGTCGGCCGGGCCGCTGCAAGGCGGCGTGGCGGTGTCCATGGGCAATCCGCACGCCGTGTTCTTTGTCGATGACGTGGGCGCCGTGCCGCTCGAGGATGTCGGCCCGCGCATCGAGACCGACCCCCTGTTTCCGGCCCGCACCAATGTCGAGGCCGTCGAGGTCCTGACCCGCCAGTCCTTGCGCATGCGGGTGTGGGAACGCGCCGCCGGCATCACCAAGGCCTGCGGGTCGGGCGCCTGCGCCGTGCTGGTCGCCGCCGTGCGCCTGGGGCTGGCCGACCGCCGCGCCCAGGTCATCCTGGACGGCGGGCCGCTGACCATCGAGTGGCGCGAGAACGACGGCCACGTCTTGATGACCGGCCCGGTCGCCACCAGCTTCACGGGCACCCTCCATGAAAGCCTGCTGGCATGACCTCCCCCAATTCCAAGCCCGATCCCAAGCCCGATCCCAAGCCCGATCCCAAGCTCGTCACCTTCGGCTGCCGCATGAACACCTATGAGTCCGAGGTGATGCGCGACCATGCCCGCGCCGCCGGGCTGGACGACGCGGTGATCGTCAACACCTGCGCCGTCACCAAGGAAGCCGAGCGCCAGGCCCGCCAGTCCATCCGCCGCCTGCGCCGTGACAATCCGACCGCGCGCATCATCGTGACCGGCTGCGCCGCCCAGATCGACCCCGACCGCTGGGCCGCCATGCCCGAGGTGGACCGCGTGCTGGGCAACGCCGAAAAGCTGACCGCCAAGGCATGGCTCCAGGACGCCCCCCTGCTGGTCGCCGACATCATGCAGGTGCGCGAGACGGCGGACCATCTGGTCGGCGGGTTCGAGGGCCGGGCGCGGGCCTTCGTACAGGTCCAGCAGGGCTGCGACCATCGCTGCACGTTCTGCATCATTCCATTCGCGCGCGGGCCGTCGCGCTCGGTCGCCATCGGGCCGATCGTCGAGCAGGTGCGCACCCTGGTCGAGGCCGGCTACCGCGAGATCGTGCTGACCGGCGTGGACATCACCGCCTATGGCGCCGACCTGCCGGGCGCCCCGCCGCTCGGCCAGATGGTGCGCCGCCTGCTGCAACTGGTGCCCGAGTTGCCGCGCCTGCGCCTGACCAGCCTGGACCCGGTGGAGATCGACCCCGACCTGCTCGACCTGATCGGGCGGGAGCCGCGCCTGATGCCGCACATCCACCTGTCGGTGCAGGCCGGCGACGACATGATCCTCAAGCGCATGAAGCGCCGTCACCTGCGCGCCGACGTCATCGCCCAGACCGCCGAGATCCGCCGTCGCCGCCCCGACGCGGTGTTCGGCGCCGACTTCATCGCCGGCTTCCCGACCGAGACCGAGGAGATGTTCGCCAACACCCTCGCCCTGGTCGACGAGGCCGGGCTGACCCATCTGCACGTCTTCCCCTATTCGTCGCGCCCCGGCACCCCGGCCGCCCGCATCCCCGGCCTGCCCGGCGACATCGTCAAGGAACGCGCCGGCCGCCTGCGCGCCAAGGGCGTCGAGGCCCTGGCCGCGTGGATGCGCACCCGCATCGGGTCCACCACCCGCGTCCTGATCGAGAACGAGGCTGGCGGGCATTGCGAGCATTTCGTGCCCGTGAAGCTTGACGAGGCGGGCGAACCGGGCTCCATTCTGGCCACGCGCATCACCGGCGCCACCGACACCGAGTTTTTGGGGACCGCTGCATGACCGACGCCTCCGACACCCCGCAGCCCAAGAAGGCCGGCTGGCTCGGCCGCCTGTTCGGCCGTGAGGCGCCCGCCCAGCCCGAGGTTCCCGAGGTTCCCGAGGTTCCCGAGGTTCCCGAGCCCGAGGAGCAGGAAGCGCCGGAGCCGGAGCCGGAGCCGGAGCCGGAACCTGAGCCCGAGCCTGAGCCGGAACCGGAACCGGAACCCGAACCCGAGCCGGAACCCGAGCCCGCCCCCGCCCCCCAGGCCGAAAAACTGTCGTGGTTCCAGCGCCTGCGCCACGGGCTGGCCCGCACGTCGTCCAAGCTGTCCCAGGGCATCACCGACCTGTTCGTCAAGCGCCGCCTGGACCAGGATGCGCTGGACGACCTCGAGGACCTGCTCATCACCGCCGACCTGGGCGTCAAGACCGCCGGCCGCCTGACCCAGTCGCTGGCCCGCACGCGCTTTGGCAAGGACGTCAGCGCCGACGAGGTGCGCGCCGCCCTGGCCGACGAGGCCGCCGCCATCCTCGAACCGGTGGCCCGGCCGCTGGTGATCGACCCGGCGTGCAAGCCCCACGTCATCCTGGTGGTCGGCGTCAACGGCGCCGGCAAGACCACCACCATCGGCAAGATGGCCCACCATTTCCGCCGCGACGGCCTCAACGTGTCGATGGCCGCCGGCGACACCTTCCGCGCCGCCGCCGTCGAACAGCTCAAGATCTGGGGCGACCGCACCGGCTGCCCGGTGGTGTCCCGCGACACCGGGGCCGACGCCGCAGGGCTGGCCTTCGACGCCTACACCGAGGCCCGCAAGCGCGGCGACGACGTGCTCCTGGTCGACACCGCCGGGCGCCTGCACAACAAGGCCGCGCTCATGGACGAACTGTCCAAGATCCGCCGCGTGCTGCAAAAGATCGACCCCGCCGCGCCGCACACCACGCTCCTGGTGCTCGACGCCACGGTCGGCCAGAACGCCCACCAGCAGGTCAAGGTGTTCGGGGAAATGATCGAGGTCACCGGCCTCGTGATGACCAAGCTCGACGGCACCGCCAAGGGCGGCGTCGTGGTCGCCCTGGCCGAGGAATTCGGCCTGCCCGTCCACTACGTCGGCGTCGGCGAAACCGCCGAAGACCTCCGCCCCTTCAAAGCCCAGGACTTCGCCCGCAGCCTGATGGGCGTGGAGTAGAAAGGGGTCTGGTTTGAGGAAGCGCGGGCTCTGCCCGCACCCGCCAGGAGGCGCGGCCTCCTGGACCTCATGAGGTGCCTATCGGGGTCCGGCCGCGCACAGCACATGACTGTCAAGGCACTTGCCTGCGGCGCAAGAAGCCATTCAAGGGGTCAAGGTGCCGATGGCCCCTTGCGGGCGCGGGCAGAGCCCGCTTCTTGCCGCCCCAAGCCCCTACTCCACCGTCACGCTTTTCGCCAGGTTCCTCGGCTGGTCCACGTCGGTGCCCTTCAGGACGGCGACGTGGTAGGCCAGCAATTGCACCGGCAGGGCGTACAGCAGCGGCGCCACGAAGGGATCGACGTCGGGCAGGGCGATGGTGAAGACGGCGTGGTCCTTCATGCGCTCAACGCCGGCGGCGTCGGAGAATGCCACCACGCGGCCGCCACGGGCGACGACTTCCTGGACGTTGCTGGCGGTCTTGTCGAACAGTTCGTCGCTGGGGGCGATGACCACCACCGGGACGCGGTCGTCGATCAGGGCGATGGGGCCGTGCTTCATCTCGCCGGCGGCATAGCCTTCGGCGTGGATGTAGCTGATTTCCTTGAGCTTCAGCGCCCCTTCCAGGGCGATCGGGTAACTCGCGCCCCGCCCCAGATAGAGCACGTCGCGGGCGTCCATGATACTTTCGGCGATTTCGCGGATGCGCTCGTCGTGGTTCAGGACCTCGGCGGCGCGGGCGGGAACCTCGGTCAGGGCGGTGGACAGCGCGGCCTCGCGGGCGTGGTCGATGGCGCCGCGGGCGCGGGCCAGGGCGATGGTCAGGCAGGCCAGAACGGTCAGCTGGGTGGTGAACGCCTTGGTCGAGGCGACGCCGATCTCCGGCCCGGCCAGGGTCGGCAGAACGGCGTGGCTTTCGCGCGCCATGGTGCTTTCGGGCACGTTGACCAGGCTGATGACGTGCTGGCCATGCGCCTTGCAGTAGCGCAGGGCGGCCAGGGTGTCGGCCGTCTCGCCGGACTGCGAGATGAACAGCGCCAAGCCGCCGGGCTCCAGGATGGGCTCGCGGTAGCGGAACTCGCTGGCCACGTCGATATCCACCGGCACGCGGGCGATGCGCTCGATCCAGTACTTGGCGACCAGACCCGCGTAATAGGACGTGCCGCACGCCACGATGGTCACGCGCTTGACCGCGCCAAGCTCGAACGGCATGTCCGGCAGGGTGATGGTGCGCGCCGTCGGATTGAACATGGCGTTCAGGGTGTCGCCGATGACCTGCGGCTGCTCGAAGATCTCCTTGGACATGAAGTGGCGGTGGTTGCCCTTGCCGATCAGCGCGCCGGACAGCGCGGTGACCTGCACCTTGCGCTCGACCACGGCGCCGGTCATGTCGCGCACCACGGCGCCGTCGGGCCGCAGCACCGCCCAGTCGCCGTCTTCCAGGTAACAGATGCGCTGGGTCAGCGGGGCCAGGGCCAGGGCGTCGGAGCCCAGGAACATCTCGCCGTCGCCATAGCCGAGCGCCAACGGGCTGCCCTGGCGCGCCGCGATGATGAGGTCGTGGTGGCCGGCAAAGATGATGCCCAGCGCAAAGGCGCCGTCGAGGCGCTTCAGGGCCTCCAGCGTGGCGTCCTCGGGCGAGCGGCCCTCGGCCAGATAACGGCTGATGAGGTGGACCACCACCTCGCTGTCGGTGTCGCTCTGGAACGTGTGGCCGAGCGCCACCAGTTGGGTGCGCAGTTCGGCGAAGTTCTCGATGATGCCGTTGTGGACGACGGCGACGCGGCTGTCGGCGTGTGGGTGGGCGTTGCGCTCGGTGGGGACGCCGTGGGTGGCCCAGCGGGTATGGCCGATGCCGACCGTGCCGCCGACAGGCTCGCGCTTCAGGCGGTCCTCGAGGTTGACCAGCTTGCCCTCGGCGCGGCGCCGGTCGATGGAGCCGTTGACCAGGGTCGCGATCCCGGCGCTGTCATAGCCCCGGTACTCCAGGCGCTTGAGCCCCTCGATGAGGCGCGGCGCCGCCGGCGCCCCGCCGATCACACCAACGATGCCGCACATAGCCGCTAGCCCCTATTTCCGGTTCGTGGCCCTGAGCTTGATCGCCCGGAAGCGCGCCGCCCAGCCATGCTTGACCTGTTCGTCGCCGCGCGCCGTGACCAGCGCATCGGCCGGAACGTCGCGGGTGACAACCGACCCGGCGCCGACGATGGCGCCGTCGCCGACCTTGACCGGAGCGACCAGCGCACTGTTGGACCCGATGAAGGCGCCGGCCCCGATGTCGGTGTGGTACTTGCCGAATCCGTCATAATTGCAGGTGATGGTGCCGGCCCCGACGTTGGCCTTGGTGCCGACCCGCGCATCGCCAATGTAGCTGAGGTGGTTGACCTTGGCGCCCGGCTCGATCACCGCCTTCTTGATCTCGACGAAGTTGCCGATGTGGGCGCCCTCGCCGATCGCAGCCCCTGGGCGCAGGCGGGCGTAGGGGCCGACCGTCGCGCCGGCGGCCACGGTGCAGGTCTCGAAATGGCAGAAACCCTTGATCTCCACGCCGTCGCCGACCGTCACGCCAGGCCCGAACACGGTGAACGGGCCGACCACCACGTCGCGGCCAAGCCGGGTGTCCCAGCTGAAGTGGACCGAGGTCGGGTCGATCAGCGTCGCGCCCTCGGCCATGGCGGCGGCGCGCATGCGGTCCTGGGCGATGCGTTCGGCCACGGCCAGTTCGGCCCGGCTGTTGACGCCCAGGAACTCCTCCTCGGCCCCTTCGACCGCCAGACACTGGCGGCCGTCGGCGCGGGCCAGGGCCACCACGTCGGTCAGATAGTACTCGCCTTTGGCGTTGGCGTTGTCGATGCGGTCCAGCCAGCCCCACAGGGCGGCGCCGTCAACGGCCATGACGCCGGAATTGCACAGGTCGATGGACAGTTGCTCGGGCGTCGCGTCCTTGGCCTCGACGATGGCCTGCAGGCCGTCGCCATCCACCACCAGCCGCCCGTAGGCGCCGGGATCGGCGGCGCGGAAGCCCAGCACGGACACCCCGGCGCCGGCCTCGGCATGGGCGGCCACCAGATGCCGGAGCGTGGCCTCGGTGATCAGCGGCGTGTCGCCGTACAGCACCAGCACGGTGCCCATGAAGCCGTCCAGCAGCGCGCGGGCCTGGGCCACGGCATGGCCCGTCCCCAGGCGGTCGACCTGCTCGACGGTCGCATGGGGCGCCACGGCGGCGGCCAGTTCGGGCATGTCTGCCCCGATGACGACGACGGTCGCCCCCACCCCCAGGCTCTGCGCGCCGGCCACCACATGCCCCACCATCGGTCGCCCCAGCACGGGATGCAGAACCTTGGGCAGGGCGGATTTCATCCGGGTTCCCTTGCCTGCGGCAAGAATGACCGCGGCCAGCTTGGAACCGGAAATCGGGAGAAGCATCGGGGGCACCATTCCGGGCAATTTCGGGCGGCTTACAGAGGCCTTCTCATGCCACAGGCGCCCTCACAAGACCAAATCAAAACGTGTTTCAGGATGTTACAGGCGGCGCTAGCGGCCGCCCGCCGTCCTGTTGTACTCCAGTTGCCCCGGCGTGAGCTGGAAGCCCAGGTACACCGGCGGCGGCTTGGTCCGGCCCGCCGCGACCGGGATGTCGAGCAGCACCTTCTCGTCGCGCAGGACCACGCTGGTGGCGTTGCCCGGCGGGAAGACGAACGGCACGCTGTACACCTGCTTGCCCTCGGGCGCCGGGTAGAACGCGGGGATGGCCACGAAGTAGGAGAACGTGCCGCTGCCGCCCGACCATGCCGGGCCCTTGCTGACCAGGAAGGTCGGCTGCACGCTGAGCGCCACCGACGTGCCGTCCTTGGCGGGCGCACAGTCGCCGGAGTAGCCGGCCAACCGGGCCTCGTACACAACGTCGGTGAGGTCGCGGCCGGGGCCGTCGCGGAACACCACCAGATCGGCCGTGCTGCGCTCAAGCAGCACGTCGGGGCAGGTGACGCGCGGGCCGTCGGGGGTCGATCCGCAGGCCGACAAGGCCACGGCGGCCAGCGCAACGGCAACGGCGACGGAGGGGGCGAGGAAAGGGCGCGTCATGGCCTTACAACCCGTTGTGGGAGCCGTCGCAGAACGGCGGCGTCTTGGTCGCCTTGCAGCCGCACAGCCAGACCTTTTCGGTCGTCTCGGCGGTGTGGATGTTGGGCTTGAAGCCGGTTCCCTTGTGGGCGCCGTCGCACAGCGGCTGCTTGGCCGACAGGCCGCAGGTGCACCAGAACACCTTTTTGCCGGCTTCGACCTCGACCTCGTACGGCGCCTTCTGGGCGCAGCGGGGCAGGTCGCCAGGAAGGTCGGGGGTCGTGGTGTCCGGCGGAGTGGTTTCGTTCATGGGGCGCTTCCCCTCGTGTGGGATTGTTGCTATTCGTAACCGCAACTCGCGGCGTCACACAAAGGCTTACGACATGCCGGGCGTCCGCACAACAGCTAGACCGCCGGAGGCCTCGTGACCGGTTCCCCCCTGACACCGCCGCTCCCGGCCCTGACCATCGCGCTGGCCGGCCCGCGCGGCTTCTGCGCCGGGGTCGATCGCGCCATTCAGATCGTCGAGCGGGCGCTGGATAAGTTCGGCGCTCCGGTCTACGTCCGCCACGAGATCGTGCACAACAAGTTCGTGGTCGACGCCCTGCGGGCCAAGGGCGCGGTGTTCGTCGAGGACCTCGAGGAGTGCCCGACCGACCGCCCGGTGGTGTTCTCCGCGCACGGCGTGCCCAAGGCGGTGCCGGCCGCCGCCGAAGCCCGCCAGATGCTGTACCTGGACGCCACCTGTCCGCTGGTCAGCAAGGTCCACGCCGAGGCCGACCGCCATTTCCGCGACGGCCGGCAGGTCATCCTGATCGGCCACGCCAACCACCCCGAGGTGATCGGCACCATGGGCCAGGTGCCCGACGGCACCATGCTGCTGGTCGAGAACGCCGCCCAGGCCGAGACCGTGCGGCCGGCCGACCCCGACCGCCTCGCCTACGTCACCCAGACCACCCTGTCGGTGGACGACACGGCCGGCATCATCGGCGTGCTGCAACGGCGCTTTCCGGCCATCGCCGGACCGGCCAAGGAAGACATCTGCTACGCCACCACCAACCGCCAGCTCGCGGTCAAGGAGATGGCGCCGGGCTGCGACGCGGTGCTGGTCATCGGGGCGCCCAATTCGTCGAACTCCCAGCGCCTGGTCGAGGTCGCCCACCGCGCCGGCTGCGACCGCGCCATGCTGGTCCAGCGCGCCGCCGACATCGACTGGGACGCCCTGGCCGGCATCCGGCGCCTCGGCATCACGGCCGGCGCCTCGGCCCCCGAGGTGCTGGTCGAGGAGGTCATCGAGGCGGCCCGCCAACGCTACGCCGTCACCCTGGAACTGGTCACCGTGACCGAGGAACGCATGGCGTTCAAACTCCCCAAGACCCTGGCCTGAGGCGAAGCGGGACAATGGCTGTTTATACCGACGTCGCCGACGACGCGCTCGAAGACTTCATCGCCCAGTACGACGTGGGCACCGTGGAGAGTTACAAGGGCATCGCCGAGGGGGTGGAGAACTCCAACTTCCTGGTCAGCACCACCACCGGGCCGTACATCCTGACCCTCTATGAAAAGCGGGTGAACCCGGGCGACCTGCCGTTCTTCCTCGGCCTGATGGACCATCTGGCGGCGCGCGGCATCAAATGCCCGACGCCCATCCATGGCCGCGACGGCGCCGCCCTGCGCACCCTGTGCGGCCGGCCCGCCGCCATGGTGTCGTTCCTGCGCGGCATGTCGGTGCGGCGCATCACCGCGCAGCATTGCGCCCAGCTCGGCACCGCGCTGGCCGAGATGCATCTGGCCGGCCAGGGCTTCGGCCTGAGCCGCCCCAACGCCCTGTCGGTGGAGGGCTGGCGGCCCCTGTTCGCCGCGACCGGCGACGCCGCCGACAGCGTGCTGCCGGGCCTGGCGGCCGAGATCGCGGCCGAGCTTGAGGTGCTGGAGGCGCGCTGGCCGACCGACCTGCCGGCCGGGGTCATCCACGCCGACCTGTTCCCCGACAACGTGTTCTTCCTGCACGACGAATTCTCGGGGCTGATCGACTTCTACTTCGCCTGCAACGACCTGTTCGCCTACGACATCGCGGTGTGCCTGAACGCGTGGTGCTTCGAGGGCGAGAAGACCTTCAACGCCACCAAGGCCCGCGCCCTGCTCGGCGCCTATCGCAAGGTCCGGCCGTTCTCGGCCGCCGAACTGGCCGCCCTGCCGCTGCTGTGCCGGGGGGCCGCCCTGCGCTTCCTGCTGACCCGGCTGTACGACTGGGTCAACACGCCGTCCGGCGCCCTGGTGCGGCCCAAGGACCCGACCGAATACCTCAACAAGCTGCGCTTCCACCGCGACGTCGGCGGGCCCGGCGCCTATGGGCTGGAATTATGAGCCAAGTCACTGGAACTGAAGACGCCGTTGCCCTGTTCACCGACGGCGCCTGTTCGGGCAACCCCGGCCCCGGCGGCTGGGGCGCCATCCTGCGCTGGAAGGGCATCGAGAAGGAGCTCTCCGGGGCCGAGGCCCAGACCACCAACAACCGCATGGAACTGATGGCGGTGATCGGCGGCCTGCGCGCCCTCAACCGGCCCAGCATCGTCGACGTCACCACCGACAGCCAGTACGTCAAGAACGGCATCACCACCTGGATCCACGGCTGGAAGCGCAACGGCTGGAAGACGGCCGACAAGAAGCCGGTCAAGAACGTCGACCTGTGGCAGGACCTGGAGGCCGAGTGCGCCAAGCACACCGTGCGCTGGCACTGGGTCAAGGGCCACGCCGGCCACGTCGAAAACGAACGGGCCGACGAGCTGGCCCGCGAGGCGATAAAGCAGATGCGCCTGGGAGCGTAAAGGGCGCCTGAGACGGCCTCATACGCCTTTATTTGTGCAATTTTAATCAATTCGGATTACTCTCCCCCTTCAGGTGGGGGACGGAAATGCCGGGTTCGATCAACGTCAGGGCGCTGCGGTGGGCACTTTTGGCCTGCGCCACCGGGGGCGTGTTCGTGGTCGCCGTCGTCACGGCGGTACTGACCACCCTGCCCCTGTCCGAGCGTCTGCGCGAGTCCGCCGCCTCGGGCATCCAGGGCATCGCCGACTCCAGCGCCGATGCCATCGGCCACATCGTCGACGGCCGCCACAAGGTGGTCCGCCAGATCGCCAGCCGCACGACGGCGCGCACTCTGCTGGAGGACCATAACTCCGGCCACATCGACGACGAGGAATATGTCACCAGGATAACCCCCATCCTGGCCGACGCCGTGCTCAGCACGGCCGACGTCACCGGGGTCATCCGCATCGCCCTGGACGGCACCACCGCGGCGGTCGGCGAGGCGTTCGGACCGGCCTTGTGGCCGACCGGCGCCGAGACCGTCACCCGGGTGACCGCGCGGGGGCCGCTGGAAACGCCGTTCGGGCGGCGCATCATCGTGGCCTCGCCGGTGGAGGATCACGACGGGACCCGCCTGGGTACCGACATCATCGGCCTGGACATGGCCCCGGTGGCCCAGCGCGTGGCCGCCCACAAGGCCGAAGGCGGCGGCTCCACCCGCGTCTACCTGATGTTCGAGGTCGACGGCCAGGCGTTCCTGTTCCTGGCCGACGGATCGGTGCAGCGCCTGGCGGACCATCCGTTCCTGCCGTCTCTCCGGCGCCTGACCGCCGGAAGCCAGGCCAGGGACGTCATCGATGCCGGCGACCACATGGTTGCCGTCGCCCCCATCTCCGTCAACGGCTGGTCCATGATCGTCACCCAGCGCCGTGACGAGGTGTTCGCGGGCCTCAACCACGACATTTCCTTTGTCGCCCTGGTCGTCCTCATCATGGCCGTGGTCGGCACCGGCGGGGTGTACATCCTGCTGCGGCCGATCACCGGGAAGATGATGATCCACACCGACACGCTGGAAAACGAGGTCGCCCGGTCCACCGGCGAACTGAGCACCGCCATGCTCGCCCTGGCGGCCGCCAAGGCCCAGTCCGACCAGGAACGCGACCGCGCCCACACCGCCCTCGAAGACCTGCGGCTGACCCAGGAGAGCCTGATCGAGTCCGAGAAGATGGCCTCGCTGGGCAGCCTGGTCGCCGGGATCGCGCACGAGATCAACACCCCGGTCGGCATCGTGGTGACCAGCGCGTCCTACCTGGCCCAGCAGACCACGGCGCTCAAGCAGTTGTTCGAGTCCGAAAACCTGGGCGTCCAGGACATGGAGGACTACATGGCCGCCTCCGAGGAGGCCGTGCAGTTGATCGAGACCAACGCGTCGCGCGCCGCCGACCTGATCCAGAGCTTCAAGCAGGTGGCGGTGGACCGCACGGCCGGCGAAATGCGCGAGATCAACCTCAAGGACTACATCCAGGAAATTCTCACCAGCCTGCGCCCGCAACTCAAGAGGCTGCCCGTCGAGATCGCGGTCGAGGCGCCCGCCGGGCTGGACCTGACCACCTACCCCGGCGCCCTGTCCCAGATCCTGACCAACCTGGTGATGAACTCGCTGACCCACGGCTTCGACGAGGCCGGCGGCCGCATCGGCATCACCGTCACGGACCTGGGCGAGGCGGTCGAAATCGTCTACGTCGATGACGGCAAGGGCATCGCCCCCGAGCACCGCACCAAGGTGTTCGACCCGTTCTTCACCACCCGGCGCAACGCCGGCGGCAGCGGCCTGGGCATGAACATCGTCTACAACATCGTCACCCGCACCCTGAACGGCCGGGTGCGTCTGGACAGCGCCCCCACCGGGGTGCGCTTCGTGATCCTGTTCCCAAAGGCGATGCGGCCGGCGGCGACCCTCCTTCCCGCCTGATGGCGGTTTTCCATGACATGTGGCGGGCAGGCCCGCTGTGCGGCACCGAAAGGCAACGACATGACCGGCAAAATGGTATTCGCGGACAAGGAACGGCGCCCGACGGCATCAACCGCCGCAACCTGGAAGCTGCTGGTCGTCGATGACGCGCCCGAGGTCCACGACGTCACCCGCCTGGCCCTGCGCACCATGCGCTACAAGGGGCGCGGCCTGGAGATCCTCAGCGCCTACAGCGGGGCCGAGGCCGAGGGCGTGCTGGCCGGGCGCAACGACATCGCCATCGTGCTGCTCGACGTGGTCATGGAGACCGACGACGCCGGCCTGCGCCTCGTCCGCCACATCCGCGAGGACCTGAAGAACGCCTTCGTGCGCATCATCCTGCGCACCGGCCAGCCCGGACAGGCGCCCGAGGAACGGGTGATCGTCGATTACGACATCAACGACTACAAGTCCAAGACCGAACTGACCGCCCAGAAGCTGTTCACCGCGACCCTGACCGCCCTGCGCGCCTACGAAGACATCATGGCCCTGGAGCAGCACCGCAAAGGCCTGCGCCAGATCATCCAGTCCACCGACTCGCTGTTCAAGGCCCACTCGCTGCAGCAGTTCTCGACGGGTGTCCTGCTGCAACTGGGCACCTTCCTTGGCGTCGGGGCCAACGGCATCCTGTGCGTGCAGCGCCCCGGCAACGGAACGCCCGACATCGTCGTGCTGGCCGCCAGCGAGACCTACGCCGCCAGCCCCCAGGCGGCCCTGTCGACCTTGAGCCTCAACGAGGAGGTGGCCGCCGCCATCCGCGCCGCCTTTGATGACCGGGCCAGCGTGTTCGGCAGCGATTTCACCGTCCTGTACCTGGGCGACGACCGCAGCCACGAGGTTGTCGCCTACCTGCACTGCCCGCCGCCGTCCGATCCCCTGGAACTGGATCTGATACAGTTGTTCTGCGACAAGATCGCGGTCGGCTTTGCCAACCAGTACCTCTATGAACAACTGATGCAGGCCAACGAAACCCTGGAGCGCAAGGTGCAGGAACGCACCGCGGCGTTGGAACAGGCCAACCAGGACCTTGAGCGGCTGGCCACCACCGACGCCCTGACCGGAGCCCGCAACCGCCGGGCGTTCTTTGACCTGGCCGGGCGGGAGGTCGCCCGCGTGGCGCGCACCGATGCGCCGCTGTGCGCGGTGATGCTCGACATCGACCACTTCAAGGCCATCAACGACACCCACGGCCACGCCGCCGGAGACGCGGTGCTGCGCGCCGTGGTGGCCCGCGTCATCGGCGAGATCCGCCCGGTGGACATCCTCGGCCGCCTGGGCGGCGAAGAGTTCGCCATCCTGCTGCCCGACACCAGCCCGGCCGGCGCCCTGCTGGTCGCCGAACGCCTGCGCGAGACGTTCGCCGGCACCCCCGTGGACGCCAACGGCGCCAGCGTCGCGGTCACCGCCAGCTTCGGCGTCGCGGCCCTGGGCAACGAGGAAGACCTCGACGCCCTCCTGGCCCGCGCCGACGCGGCGCTGTATCAGGCCAAGAACGCGGGGCGCAACCGGGTGGTCGAGGCGGCCTGAAACGCTGCTGAAAAATACAACCTCAAGCGCGTCATTCCCGCCTGCGAACTTGTGAAGAAATTGGCGAAGCTATCGGGGTTTCCGCCTTCGTCACCAAAAGGCTCCGTCGCACCCGCGTAGGCGGGTGCCCAGGGGCCGCCGAGAAAATCGTTCATTACCAGCGGCTTATAAAAGCCGATGGGACTTTCTCCACGGCCCTGGGTTCCCGCCTGCGAGCATAGGCGCTGACATAAGGCCGGGCTCTGCCCGGACCCGCAAGGAGGCTGGCCTCCTTGACCTCGTGACTTGACGGAGCCAAGCGGCGCGCAGCGAAGCAGACGGCAACACTATCTGCCTGCGGCGCAATATAAGGGAATGCCTTGCTCAGTCACCATTAATAAACACGTCGTTCCCGCGAAGGAGCTTGTGAAGAAATTGGCGAATCTGTCGAGGTTTCCACCTTCGCCAACAAAAGGCTCCGTCGCACCCGCGTAGGCGGGTGCCCAGGGGCCGCCGAGAAAATCATTCATTTACCAGCGACTTATAAAATATGACGGGACTTTCTCCACGGCCCTGGGTTCCCGCCTGCGAGCTTGTGAAGAAATTGGCGAACCTGTCGAGGTTTTCACCTTCGCCAACAAAAGGCTCCGTCGCACCCGCGTAGGCGGGTGCCCAGGGGCCACAAAGAAAATCGTTCATTACCAGCGGCTTATAAAAGCCGATGGGACTTTCTCCACGGCCCTGGGTTCCCGCCTGCGCGGGAACGACGAGTTTATTTATGGCGCTCCAAAATAAACCGGGAGATTTTTTCACAAGCTCCTGCGCGGGAACGACGAGCTTGATAATGGCGATGAAAAATCGGGTGCGCTGAACGGGCGCTGCTGGAAAGGGTCGCCGAGGCCGCCTGATCTCAGACCATGTCCCGCAGCGCCGTCTTCAGCACCTTGCCGTAGTTGTTCTTCGGCAGCTCGGTCACGAAGACATAGCGCTTGGGGCGCTTGAAGCGGGCGATGGCGTCCAGGCACAAGGCGTCGAGCGCGGCGACATCGACATCGCCGGACGCCACGATGACCGCGACCACCTCCTCGCCCCAGTCGGCGTGCGGCACGCCGATGACCGAGGCTTCGGCGACCGCCGGGTGGGTCAGCAGGACTTCCTCGACCTCGCGCGGATAGACATTGCTGCCGCCGGTGATGATGACGTCCTTGGAGCGGTCCTTGAGGGTCAGGAAGCCGTCGGCGTCCATCGCCCCCATGTCGCCGGTGTGCAGCCAGCCATTGCGCAGGGTCTCGGCGGTGGCCTCCGGGTTCTTCCAGTAGCCGAGCATCACCGCCTCGCCGCGCACCAGCACCTCGCCGACCGCATCGGGCGGCAGGGCTTCGTCGTCGGGGCCGCCGACCCGCACCTCGACCATCGCCTGGCGCACCCCGACCGAGCCCAGGCGGGCGGCGTGGCGCGGGTGGCTGACGTCGGCGTGGTGGGCCTTGGACAGCGCGGTGATGGTCATCGGGCTTTCGCCCTGGCCGTAGATCTGGGCCAGCCGGGGGCCGAGCAGGTCGAGGGCGGCCACGCAGTCCTCGGCATACATCGGCCCGCCGCCGTAGATGATGGTCTTGAGGCCGGACAGGTCGGCGGCGCGCACCTCCGCGGACTCGATCAGGCGGTGGACCATGGTCGGGGCGGCGAACATCGACACCCCGCGGTGGACGGCCAGCAGGCCGCACACCTCGGCCGGATCGAACCCGCCGCTGTCGGGGACCACCTGCTTGGCCGCCGCCGCGACGTGCGGCAGGATGTAGAAGCCCGACCCGTGCGACATGGGGGCGGCGTGCAGCAGGCTGTCGTCGGCAGAGATGCTGTCGACGTCCATGAAATAGCACGCCGTCATGGCCATCAGGTTGCGGTGGCTGAGCATGGCGCCCTTGGGCCGCCCGGTGGTGCCCGAGGTGTAGAACAGCCACGCCAGGGCGTCGGGGGCGCACGGCTCGACGGCCCAGGGCGCACCCTCGGCCATCAGGGCGTAGTCCGGCCCGGCCATGTCGAGGACCGGCACCGCGCCTTCTATCAGCCCCGCCAGATCGGGCGTGGCGACCACCACGCGGGCGTCGGAGTGGTCGAGGATCCAGGCCAGTTCACGGGGGTGCAGCTTGGCGTTGACCGGCACGGCGACCAGCCCGGCCTGCCAGATGGCGAACAGCGTCTCCACATAGGCCGGGGCGTTGTGGGCGAAGATGGCCACCCGGTCGCCGACCGCCAGCCCCAGGTGGGTGCGCAGCCCGGCCGCCAGGGCGCCGGCCCGGCGGGCCAGTTGGCCGTAGGTCAGCACATCGTGCCCGCCATGCGCCACGGCCGGACGGTCGCCATGGGCGCGGGCGGTGCGGTCGAGCAGGGCGGCCACGTTCATCGTTATCCTCCGAGTGCGCCCGCTGCCACGCTGTCGGGCGAAAACACCAGGCAGGCCCGCGTTCCCGAGCCCCGGGCACTGGTCAGTTCCAGGGCGCCGCCGTGGGCCTCCATCAGGCGGGCGGCGATGGGCAGGCCCAGGCCGGTGCCGTGGTAGCGGCGCGAAAAGGCGCTTTGGACCTGCCCGAACGGGGTCAGGGCGACGGCCAGGTCCTCGGCCGACATGCCGATGCCGCTGTCGGTCACGCAAACCTCAATGCCGCCGTCGGCGCGCGGTGCGGCGGTGATGGTCACCGTGCCGCCGGCCGGGGTGAACTTGACGGCGTTGGACAGCAGGTTGAGCAGCACCTGCTTGATGCGCAGCCCGTCGACCATCAGGTCGGGCAGCGTCACGGACTCGACGGCATCGCACAGCATCAGCCCCTTGTCGGCCGCCCGCGGGGCGACCATGCGCAGGGCGGCATCGACGACGGCATCAAGCGGCACCGGCGCGAGGTCGAGGCGCAACTCCCCCGCCTCGATGCGCGACAGGTCCAGGATGTCGCCGATCACGGCCAGCAGATGACGGCCGGAGTCATGGATGTCCTGGGCGTAGTCGGCGTAATGGGCATCGCCGAGGGGGCCGAACATCTCGGTCGTCATGACCTCGGAAAAGCCGATTATGGCGTTGAGGGGGGTGCGCAGTTCGTGGCTCATGTTGGCCAGGAACTCGGACTTCACGCGGTCGGCCAGGCGGGCCTCTTCGACCGCATTGCGCAGGGTCTGCTCGCGGCGCTTCTGGTCGGTGATTTCGGTGCGGATGCCGACCGTGCCGCCTTCGGCCGTGCGGCGCTCCTTGACCGCCACCCAGCGGCCGTCGCCGAGTTCCTGCTCGCGCCGCACCACGCCGTCGCGGTGATCGCGCAGGCGGGCGGCCAGCCATGTCTCGGGCGACTGCCCGTGGCCCAGAACAAAGGCGTTGCAGGCCAGTCCGCCGCGCAGGATGTCCTCGAACCGCGTGCCGGGGACGAACAGGTCGGCCATGCCGGGATAGAGGTCGACATAGCGCGCGTTGGACAGCACGAAGCGGTCCTCGGCGTCATAGATGACGAAGCCGTCCTCCATGGCCGCGATGGCGTCGCGCAACTGGGTCTCGGCCCGCAGGGCGCGATCCTCGGCGGTGCTGCGCCGGGTGATGTCGGTTGTCGTGCCGCGATAGCCCCGGAACCGGCCGTCGCGCCCATACACCGGCTTGCCCGACACCGACAGGCGCAGACGCCCGCCGTCGGCCATGGTCACCCAGTACTGGAAGTCGCGGAAAGGGCGGCGGGCCTCCATGTCCAGGCGGTGACGGCGCCAGCCCTCGGGGTCCTGGCCGGTGTCGCCCAGATCCCAGCGCGTGGAGCCCAGCACCGGCCGGGGCAGGCCGGCCGCCAGCGGCCGGTCGTGGTTGGACACGAAGGTGAAGCGGTGGGCGCTGTCGGTTTCCCAGAACCAGTCGTTGGCGGCCTCGGCAAAGTCCTGGAAGCTGACCTGCTCGGGCACCTCGCACAGCGTGACGAGCAGGCCGCCGCCCTCCCATGGCGCGCAGGTGTAGGCCAGGGCGCGCATTCCGCGGCCGGCGCGCATGAGGTGGGCCTCGCCACTGGGCGGCAGGGTTCCGGCCAGTCCGGCGGCGACCAGATCCTGCCCTTCGACCAGCAGGCCGGACACGGCGGCGCCCGCAGCCATGGCCTCGGCGCCCATGATGGCACCATAGGCGGCGTTGGCCTCGACCACGCGGCCTTGCTCATCGACCAGCACGACAGGCAGGCCAAAGGCATCAACGGTCAATGCCGTGCGCCTGGCCGGCGCCCGATTCGGGTGTTGCAAACTCTCAGGCACGGTTGTCTCAGGTCCTCCCAGGGGCTTTTTCAGCCCTGCAGGCCCCACAGTGCCACGAACCCCCGACCATTTGAACCACTACGATAGTCGGCTTTAGCTAAAAGAAGCCACCCCGTCCCACACCAGCTTGGCTCCGGTCAGGAACAGGAAGCCGTAGCACGCCGCGTAGAACACCCGGTCGGTGGCCCGGCCATGCAGCCAGATGCCCAGCCCCATGCCCAGCGGCACCAACGGAACCAGCACCAGCGCCGTCGTCAGGGTCGCGGTCTCGAACTGGCCGAGCAGCGTGTAGGGCACCAGCTTCACGTAGTTGACCACGATGAAGAACATCACCGTGGTCGCCTGATAGGTCGTCTTGTGCAGGTTCTGCGGCAGCAGGTAGACGTTGACCGGCGGCCCGCCGGCGTGGGCGACGAAGCTGGTGAACCCGGCCACGGCGCCCCAGAAGCCGCCCTTCAGGATGCTCGGCGGCGCGCCCTTGGCCTCGATCCGGTGGCGGCGGCGCCACCACCAGTTGACCGTGAATCCCACTGCGATCAGGCCGATCAGCAGCTTGACGGCCCCGCCATCGAGCGCCCCGAAAGCCAGCGTCCCGATGGCGATGCCGACCAGGGCGGCGGGCAGCAGGATGCGCATGTTGGCGCGGTCCCACTTGCCGCGATAGTGCCACGCCCCCACCAGATCCATCAGGCAGAGCAGCGGCAGCATGATCGCCGCCGCCTGCTGCGGGGCGATCACCAGGGCCATCAGCGGCACCGACACGACGCCCAGTCCGCCGCCGAAGCCGCCCTTGGAGATCCCCGCGATCAGGACGGCCGGCACGGCCAGCACATAGAACAGCGCCTCGTCGATCATGCCGCACACCCCCTCCCTCCCTGGCGCTCCAGTGTGACGCAAGAAAGCGGCGGCAGGATACCCTGCCGCCGAAGTTTGTTTGCGTTAGGTGCTCGGGAAACCGGCGCCCGGAGGCGCCGCACGGGCAACAGGCCCGCTTGACCAGGGTATCAATCCGCCCGGACGCCCAGAGCGGGAAATAAGGCGCCCAGGCGGCGGGATGGTATAAGGACGGGAAAAAGGTATAGTGGCGGCAGACGAGACTTTGGCCGCTGGGGGCGGCGCCGATGACACTTATGGACGGCCCGGACTACGAGCCACTTCGGGACTTCGCGGATCGCCTGCCGCCCGGCGACCGGCACGCCAGGGACCACGACGCGGACCACGCCAGGGACCACGACACGGACCACGGCGGGGACCACGGCGCGGACGGCGATCCGGGCGACCGGGACGGGATCGGCTCGCCCCTGCCCGGCGTGCGGCCGCTGCGCATCATCGCCCTTGTCGCGCTGGTCCTGGTGGTTGCCGCCACGGTGGCGCTCGGCGCGCTGAGCCAGTCGCAGCTTTCGGACGCCCTGTCCCACGACGCCCGCAGCGATGCCGAGGCCCTGGCCGTTCTGCTGTCCCCCACCGTGCGCGCCGACGCCGGTGCCGAACACGCCTTCCGCCGCATCGTCGGGCAGGCCGCCCGCATCGATCCGCTGCTCGAAGTGACGGTGGCCGACACGCGCGGCGTGGTGGTCGTCTCGACCGACCCCGCCGCCGTCGGCCGGCCGGTCGAAAACGCCGACGCCGCGCGCCAGGCGCTGGGAGGAGCGGCGTGGGCCGGGCCGGGTCCGCGGCGCCCCTACGTGCTCAACGGGGACGCGCCCGCAACACATGTTCCGGACTCCGTGCTGACCATCTATGCGCCCCTGCGCGACACCGACGGGGCGGTCAGCGGCATCGCCGTCGTGCATCAGGACTTGGCCAACGTGACCAAGGCGGTGCACCGCGCCGTGCTGCGCCTGGTCGGCGCCGCGATCGCCGTGATGGCCGTCCTCTACGCCGGGCTGCTCATGCTGGGCCGCCACATCGAGCTTCTGGTGCGCACCCAGCAGGCCCAGATCGAGGCCGAGGTGGCCGAGCGGCGCGAGGCCGAAGCGCACCTGCGCCGCGTCCAGGACGCCATGGAAAACACCATCGCCGAGCGCACCCGGCGCCTGCGCGAAAGCGAGGCGCGCTTCCGGGAATTCGCCGAGTCCGCCTCGGACTGGCTTTGGGAAACCGACCAGGGCCACACCTTCACCTACATCTCGGACGGTTTCCGCCGTCTGGTCGGGGCCAGCCCGGACTCCTACCTGGGGCGGTCGCGGCTCGACAGCCGGGCCGACGGCGAGGACGGGCCGGCACGCTGGCAGGTTCACATGGACGACCTGCGCCAGCACCGGCCGTTCCGCGCCTTCTGCTATTCCCTGCGCCTGCCGGACGGCACGTCGCGCTACGTCAGCGCCTCGGGCACGCCGGTGTTCGACGAGCGCGGCCGCTTCAAGGGCTATCGCGGCACCGGCACCGACCTCACCCACCAGCACGAGGCCGAGCAGACCATCACCCGCATGGGCCGCATCATCGACCAGTCGGCCAACGAGGTGTACATCTTCGACGCCGAGTCGCTGACCTTCCTGCAGGTCAACCGCGGGGCGCGCCAGAACCTGGGCCGGTCGGCCGAGGACATGCTGGACATGACGCCGCTCGACATCATGCCGCTGGAGACCGCCGACAGCTTCCGCCGCCGCCTCAACCCGCTGCGCCAGCGGCCCAGCATCTCGACCGTGTTCGAGAGCGTGTACCGGCGCAAGGACGGGTCGCGCTACCCGGTCGAGGTGCGGCTGCAGTACATGGCCCAGGAACGCCCGCCGGTGTTCGTCGCCGTGGTCCAGGACATCACCGCCCGCCGGCAGGCCGAACTGGCCCTCCAGGAAAGCGAGGAGCGGTTCCGGGCGGTGGCCGAAATGTCGCTCGACGGCATCATCGTCGACGTCGACGGCACCATCGTCTACGCCAACCGCCAGGCCGTGCAGATCACGCGCGGCAACACCATCGGCGACCTCATCACGCAGCCCCTGGACCGCTTCGTCCACCCCGACCACCGGGACATGCTGACCGTCCGCCTGCGCCGCATGCACGACAGCGGACGGGCCACCGAGCGCACCGAGATCCGCCTGCTGCGCCTGTCGGGCCAACCGTTCGACGCCGAAATGTCGTCCTCGCCGATCACCTACGCCGGCAAGGCGGCGACCCAGACCGTGCTGCGCGACGTCACCGACACCAAGCTGGTGCAGGGCCAGCTCATCCAGACCGCCAAGCTGGCCACCCTGGGCGAGATGGCGGCCGGCATGGCGCACGAACTCAGCCAGCCCATGAACGTCATCCGCATGGCGGCCGAGGGGGCGCTGCTGGAGCCCTCCGGCGGCGTGGCGGCCGATCCCGCCGCCCTCAATGCCGCCAACCGCTCGACCCTGGAGATCATCAGCTCCCAGGCCGGCCGCATGGGCGAGATCATCGACCACATGCGCATCTTCAGCCGCAAGGAACCCGAGGCCGTCGAGGTGTTCGATCCCGCCCTGTGCATCATGCAGGCGGTCAACATGATCGAGTCCCAGCTCTATGCCGAGGGCATCGCCATCACCGCGCGCTACCCCATCGGCACCCACGGCGTGCGCGGCCGCCCGGTCCACCTGGAGCAGGTCCTGCTCAACCTGCTGACCAACGCCCGCGACGCGGTCCTGCACCGCTGGCGGGCCGAGGATCCGGACTCCAGCTTCCGGGGCGCCATCACCGTTGAGGGCTCGGCACGGGCCAGCGACGGGTTCCTCACCATCCGGGTGGCCGACAACGGCGGCGGCATCCCGCCCGACATCATCGACCGCATCTTCGAGCCGTTCTACACCACCAAGCAGGTCGGCACCGGCACCGGCCTCGGCCTGTCGGTCAGCTACAGCCTGGTGTCGGGCATGAACGGCGGGCTGCGGGTCAGCAACCTGGCCGACGGCGCCCAGTTCGAAATCACCCTGCCGATCGACGCCGAGGCGCCCGGCGAGGCTCCGGTCGGGCACCTGACCGAGGCGGTGCCCGGCCCTGCCGCGCCGCGCTACCAGGGTGCCCTGCCGCTGCCCTTGCCGGGCGCCGACGACGACGAACCCTCGGCCCTGCTGCTCCATGTGCTGGTCGTCGACGACGAGCCGTTCGCCACCAAGCTGGTGGCCGACCACCTGGACCGTCAGGGCTATCGGGTGACCACCGCCGGCGACGGCGAGGAAGGTTATGAAAAGTTCCTGGCCGACCCGCCCGACCTGGTCATCACCGACCTGCGCATGCCGCGCTGCGACGGCGCCGAGATGATCCGCCGCATGCAGTCCCACGTCCCCGACCTGCCGGTGATCGTGGTCACCGGCCACCTGGGGCACCTGGAGACCGCGGCGGCCGATCTGCAGGACCACACCGCGGCCATTCTCAAAAAGCCGATCAGCCTGGCCGAACTGACCCGCCACGTCCGGGCGTTGGTTCACCTGCCGGGAACATCGCCCGTGGGATGAACTGCGCCGGACAGCGACCGCCATCCTTGCCCAACCGCATCCACGGCCTTACTCTGTGACCCGCTGAGGTAGACGGGGGGCTTGGGAAACATGCGACTGTTACTGGCCGACGATCATACCTTGGTCCGCCAGGGCCTGATCCCGTTTTTCAAGGCGCTGGACGCCGAGGTCGAGGTGGTCGAGGCGAGTTGCTTCGACAGCGCGCTGGACGCCGCGCGGACGCACGGCCCCATGGACATCATCCTGCTCGACCTGCGGATGCCCGGGATGCACGGCACGCGCGGCATCGACACGATGATCGCCGCCTTCCCCAAGACGCCGGTGGTTATCCTGTCCGGTTCGGTCGATTCCGCCGACGTGGTGGGTGCCATCGACCACGGCGCCGCCGGCTACCTGCCCAAGACCCTGAGCAGCACGGCCATGATCAACGCCCTGCGCCTGGTTCTTTCCGGCGAGAAGTACTTCCCGTCGTTCGCCTTCAACGCCCCGCGCCCGGCCCCCGTGCCCACCGCCGGGTCGTTCTCCGACGGCAATCCGCTGGGCACCCTCGAAGAGCGCGAACGCGCCATCCTCGGCATGGTCGTGGACGGCAGGACCAACAAGGAAATCGCCCGCGCCCTGGACCTCCAGGAAGTCACCATCAAGGTCCAGACCCGCAACATCTACCGCAAGCTCAACGCCGCCAACCGCTCCCAGGCGGTCCGCATCGCCATGGAGAACGGCTGGAAAGCCGAACAGACGGCGGAGTAGGAAGTGAAGCGGGGAACCACAGAGACACAGAGGCACAGAGGGTTCCGAGCAAAGGACTGCGCGTAGCGCATCAAAGTCCCGCCGGAAATCTATCGCCTGCGGCGCAGATGCACCGCACTCTCTGTGCCTCTGTGTCTCTGTGGTAAAACCCTTCACTCCTCCAGCAGCGCTTCGGCCTCGTCGGGGTCGGCGGCGTTCAGAATCCTGCGGACGGTTTCCGAGGTGAAGCCTCGCCGGGCCAGAGCGGCCATGTCCTTGTGGCGGTGCTCGGCCTGGGCCTCGGGCAGGCGCCACGGGCCCAGGCGGCGGCGGCGGGCATAGGCCAGGGCGGCGGCAAGGTCGGGGTCGGTATCCTCGGCATCCCGTCCGGCCGGGGCCATGTCTTCGGCCAGCCGGTGCAGGGCGGCATCGACGTGGTCGCGGTCCACCCCCTTGGCGGCCAGCCGGGACCGAATGGCGCGCAGCGAGTGGCCGCGCGCCGCCAGCGATCGCGCGGCGGTTTCGGCGTAGCGGCCGTCGTCCAGGAACCCCTGGCGTTGCAGGGTGTCGAGGACCTCGGTGATCCACGTCGCGGCCTGTTCGGGATCGCCCTCATGCACGCGGTTGGCCTTGAAGGCGCGGCGCTCCAGCACCCGCCGCACCGCCTCCCGGCTGGCCGAGAAACGCTCCAGGTAATGGACGGCGATGTTGTGCAGCCGCGCCTTGGTGACCGGACGCGGCGCGCGGGGGGTGTTGGATCGCGATGAGGCGTTCACCACTGTTTCCTGGCAATGGGCGCTGATGTACCTATATGGCCTCAGCATAGGCCGCCGTGCCGATCCCCACCACACCCAGTTCTTTGACGCATTCATTAGAGAGACGCCCCGTGAGCAACAGCGTTCTTCCCCGGACCACGGCTGCCAGTCCTGCGCCCGCCATACCCGCTCCCATAGGCCCGCGCGAGATGGGCGCCGTCAACTGGCGCGGTCTGTGGGAGCTGTACCTCAAGGAGGTGCGCCGCTTCACCAAGGTGTGGCTGCAGACCATCGCCGCGCCCATGGTCACCTCGCTGCTGTTCCTGGCCATTTTCGCCCTGGCCCTGGGCCGGGCGGTGCAGGAGGTCGGCGGCGTCTCGTTCATGGAGTTCCTGGCGCCGGGCCTCATCATGATGACCATGGTGCAGAACGCCTTCGCCAACACCTCCAGCTCGATGATGATCTCCAAGATCCAGGGCAACATCGTCGATGTCCTGATGCCGCCCCTGTCGGCGGGCGAGCTGACCGTGGCCTATGCGGTATCGGGCATGACGCGCGGCATGGTGGTCGGCCTTGCGGTGGCCGGCGGCATGGGGTTCTTCGTCGACCTGCATGTCTACAACTGGGGCTACATCGTGTTCCACGCCATCGGCGCCTCGCTGATGCTGTCCCTGCTGGGGCTGCTGGCCGGGGTGTGGTCGGACAAGTTCGACCACATGGCGGCGGTGACCAACTTCGTCATCACGCCGCTGTCGTTCCTGTCGGGCACCTTCTATTCCATCGAACGCCTGCCCGAGAACTTCCAGGCCTTCGCCCACTTCAACCCGTTCTTCTACATGATCGACGGGTTCCGCTACGGCTTCCTCGGCCACGAGGACGCCCTGCCCCTGACCGGGCTGGCCGTGGTGGCGGGCACCAACGTGGTTCTGCTGGTGGCGTCCTACATGATGCTGAAGTCGGGCTACAAGCTGAAGGCCTGAGGGGTGCCCCTCAGCACTCGGCGTCGCGGCAGAAGCCGATGTCGTCGACCACGCCGCGAGGGGTGACCCTGGTGCCCTTTTTCCACACCCGGATCAGGTCGAACGACTTGCCATCGCCGTAGCGGATGTAGGTTCCGTCACCGGGCTGGGTCAGCGCGGTGCCGGCGTAGATCCACGTGTAGGACCCGTCCGTCGGGCCGACGCACTTGCGCTCCCCGGCGTTGACCACGGTCTGAATGCGCGGCCTGTTGTCCCGGAACATCACGTCGATCTTGACGATCTGGTGATAGTTGTTCTGAACGCAGCCGGTTTCCCCGCTCTGCGCCGATGCGGACCGAGGCGGTGCGGCAAGCGCGAGCAGGGCGACCGCCGCCATCGTCAAGAAGCTCCATTTCATGCGTCATCATCCTGTTGTTGAAGGCCTGAGGGAAGACCCTCAGCACTCGGCGTCGCGGCAGAACATGATGTTGTCGACCACGCCACGCGGGGTGGTCCTGGTGCCGTTTTTCCACACCCGGAGCATGCGGAAGATCTTGCCGTCGTCGTAGTGGACGTGGGTCCCGTCACCGGGCTGGGGCGGGGCCGTGCCGGCAATGACCCACAAGTTGGAGTTGTTCGTCGGGCCGAAGCACTCGGACTGGCCGGGACTGAGCACGGTCTGAATGCGCGGCCTGCCGTCCCAGAACATCAGGTCAACCTTGACGGGCTGCTCATAGTTGTTCCGAACGCAGCCGGTATCCAGGGGCTGCGCCGACGCGGACGGGGATAGTGCGGCAAGGGCGAGCGGCGCCACCGCCATCATCATCAAGCGGCTCCATTTCATTGGTCATCATCCTGTTGTTTGTGAACAACTCAGCACTCGGCGTCGCGGCAGACGCCGACGTCGTCGAACACCCCGTTGGGGGTGACCTTGGTGCCCTTTTTCCACACCCGGATCAGGTCGAACGACGTGTCGCCGTCATAGCGGCGGACGTTGGTGGTATCAGTCGGATCCATGCCGCCGCTACCAATGTAGACCCACGTTATAAGGAAGCCGTCCGTCGGGCCGATGCACTTGCGTTCTTTGGCGGCGACCCAGGTCTTAATGCGCGGCTGGTTGCCCCAAAGGTCAACTTCGATGCTCTGCTCGTAGTCGTTTTGAATGCATCCGGCTGCCTGGCCCTGTGCCACTGCGGCCCGAGGCAGGGTGGCAAGGGCAAACAGGGCGACCGCAGCCATCATCAAATGGCATGATTTCATCGATCGTCATCCTTTGGTCCTGGTGATCCGGTCACGGCCACCTTCAAGGCATTGGTCCCCGAGCGCACGAAAAAGTTCCGGGACATGAACCCTGGGCCACATCTGCCGTCCGCAGGGCGAGCGCATCCGTCCCGGTTGTCCTATCCATAATTGACAAACCTGCCCCCAGGTCCAATAATCCCGCGCTTTCCTGAGGCGGCGCAGCGGCGCCGTCTGCTTTTTTCAGGACACGGAAAGCGATGACCATTCCCGCCGTGCTGCCAACCTACGCGCGTTACGATGTCGCCTTTGAAAAGGGCGAAGGCGTCTGGCTGACCGCAACGGACGGCCGACGGTTCCTCGACTTCGGGTCGGGCGTGGCGGTCAATTCGCTGGGCCATGCCCATCCGCGCCTGGTCGCCGCCCTGTGCGAACAGGCCGGCAAGCTGTGGCACACCTCGAACCTGTACCATGTGCCGGGCCAGCAGCGGGTGGCCGAGATCCTGATCGCCCACACCTTCGCCGACACCATGTTCTTCTGCAACTCCGGCGCCGAAGCCATGGAGTGCGCCCTCAAGATGGCGCGCCGGCATCACCAGGCGGGCGGGCAGGCGGGCGGGCGCGACAAGCAGTCCATCATCGTGGCCCGCAACGGCTTCCACGGCCGCACGCTGGCGACCATCTCGGCCGCCGGGCAGGAAAAGTACCTGGAGGGCTTCGCCCCCAACATGCCGGGCTTCGTGCACGTCCCGTTCGGCAACCTCAACGAGACGCGCGCCGCCGTCGATGCCTCGACCGCCGCCGTGCTGGTCGAGCCGGTGCAGGGCGAGGGCGGCATCCGCGCCGCCGATGCGCAATACCTGCAGGGCCTGCGGGCGCTGTGCGACGAATACGGCCTGCTGATGATCCTCGACGAGGTGCAGACCGGCGTCGGCCGCACCGGCACGCTGTTCGCCCACGAACAGGCCGGCATCACCCCCGACATCATGGCCGTGGCCAAGGGCCTGGGCAGCGGTTTTCCGGTGGGCGCGTGCCTGGCGACCGAGAACGCCGCCTCGGGCATGACGCCGGGCAGCCATGGCTCGACCTTCGGCGGCAATCCGCTGGCCATGGCGGTGGCCGAAGCGGTGCTGACCGAGGTGCTGGCCGACGGCTTCCTGGACCGCGTCCGCGCCATGGGCGACCGCCTGGCCGACGGCCTGCGCGGCCTCCAATCCCGCCACCCGGCGGTGATCGAGGAGGTGCGCGGCGTCGGCCTGATGCTCGGCCTGAAATGCACTGCCGGCGTGGTCAACGGCGACGTCGTCAAGGCGGCCATGGCGGCCGGCCTGCTGTGCGTGCCGGCCGGCGACAACGTGGTGCGCCTGCTCCCCCCCCTGATCATCGGCGAGGATGACATCGCCACGGCGCTCTCGATGCTGGAGACGGCCTGCACGGCCGTGGAAGACCGGGCCCGGGAGGGCCAGGCCTGAGGAACAGACCTGCGACATGAGTAGTATCAATCACTTCCTGGACCTGCACCTTTTCGACACCCCGACCTTGCGCGCCCTTCTGGCGCGCGGCGAGGATCTGCGCCACAGCCCGCCCAAGCTGCTGGCCGGCCGCACCCTGGCGATGATCTTCGAGAAGCCGTCGACCCGCACCCGCGTGTCGTTCGAGGTCGGGATGCGCCAGCTTGGCGGCGACGTGGTGATCCTGTCGGACAACTCCAGCCAGCTCGGCCGGGGCGAAACCATCGCCGACACCGCCCGCGTCCTGTCGCGCTACGTCGACGCCATCATGATCCGCACCGACGACCCGGCCAAGCTCGACGAGATGGCGGCCCACGCCTCCGTGCCGGTCATCAACGGCCTGACCGACGCCTCGCACCCGTGCCAGGTGATGGCCGACATCATGACCTTCGAGCAGCACCGCGGGCCGATCGCCGGCAAGACGGTGCTGTGGTCGGGCGACGGCAACAACGTCGCCGTGTCGTGGGTCCATGCCGCCGCGCGCTTCGGCTTCGAAATGCGTCTGGCCTGCCCGGAAAGCCTCGCCCTGCCGCCGGCCCTGATCGCCTGGGCGCGGGCCGAGGGCGCCCGCATCATCGAGGGCACCGACCCCATGGCCCTGGCCGAGGATGCCGATTGCGTGGTCACCGACACCTGGGTGTCCATGGGTTGCGACGGCCAGGACAACCGCCACAAGCTGCTGACCCCCTACCAGGTCAACGAAACCCTGATGGCCCGCGCCAAGGCCGACGCCCTGTTCATGCACTGCCTGCCGGCCCATCGCGGCGAGGAAGTGGTCGACGCGGTGATCGACGGACCCAACTCCGTGGTCTGGGACGAAGCCGAAAACCGCCTGCACGCCCAGAAGGGCATCCTGACCTGGTGCCTGGGGGTCTGAGGGCCTGAGGGAAGCAAGGGAATTCACCACAGAGGCACAGAGACACAGAGGAAGTCACAGAGGGTGCGGAGAAAAGTGCTGCGCGCAGCGCACTAAATTACTGCCGGGGAATTATCGCCTGCGGCGTCCCCTGCTCCGCACCCTCTGTGACTTCTCTGTGCCTTCCTCTGTGTCTCTGTGGTTCCCCGCTTCACTTTCTTAATGAGGATGCTGACTGCCATACGCGCCGAGTGCTCCTCGGGCCTTTGCGGCGGGGCGTTTTGGGCCTATATCCGTGCCATATCATGATGCCACCGGAGCCCGCATGACCCACGCTTCCCCGTCCAGCCGCGACTACGCGCTGCCGTTCCTGCTGCACCAGGGCGCCTTTCGCGGCCGTCTGGTGCGCCTGCCCGACACGGCGGCGGAGATCCTCGGCCGGCATTCCTATCCGGCCGCCGTCGCCCGCCTGGTCGCCGAGGCCGCCGTACTGGCCGGGGTCCTGGCCTTTTCCCTGAAGTTCGAGGGCCTGTTCACCCTGCAGGCGCAGGGCAACGGCCCGGTCCACATGCTGGTCGCCGACGTCACCAGCGCCGGCGAGGTGCGCGCCTGCGCCCGCTTCGACGAGGATGCCGTGGCCGCCCTGGCCGCCCAGCCCGAAAGCCAGGACGCCAACGTGCAGCGCCTGCTGGGCGCCGGCCATCTGGCCTTCACGGTCGATCCGGCCGGCGACGCCCAGCGCTACCAGGGCATCGTGGAGCTTGAGGGCGCCAGCCTGTCCGAGTGCGCCCACCAGTATTTCCGCCGCTCCGAACAGCTTGAGACCGCCATCAAGGTGTCGGCCGGCATGGTCGATGGCGTGTGGCGGGCCGCCGCCCTGATGGTCCAGCGCATGCCGGCCGACGGCGGCACCGGCGGCCTGCACCTGACCGGGGAGGAGGCCGACGACGCCTGGCGCACCGCCGCCGTGTTGCTGGGCAGTCTGACCCGCGACGAACTGCTCGACCCCAAGCTGCCCGGCGAGGAGGTCCTGTACCGCCTGTTCCACCAGGAGGACCTGGGCGTGGCCGAAGCCCGGCCCCTGCGCTTTGGCTGCCGCTGCTCGCGCGAGCGGGTGGAGATGACCCTGGCCTCCTTCCCGGCCGAGGAACTGGCCGACATGAAGCGGCCCGACGGCACCATCGGCGTACACTGCCAGTTCTGCGGCACCGAATACGCCCTCACCGACTCCGACCTCGACGCGCTGCGCCAGAAGGGGCAGGATTAGCCCCCGTCGCTTCTGCCCCCCGTCCATACGTCGAGGTTCGTCCATGCGTTCTGCCCCCCTCCCGCATTTTGGCGTCCTGCGTCTGTTGCTGGTCGCCGCCGTTGCCGGCTTGACCGCCTGTGCCTCCGAACCGCCCCCGCAGCGCGCCTTCGCCGAGTTGCGGTTCACCAATCAGGCGCCGCTGGTGTTCGGGGCCCAGGGGCCGGAGGTGATCAACCGTTTCCAGGCGCCCATGGCCGACCCCCACGTCGAGCACCTGATGCCCCTGTCGCCGGAAAAGGCCATCCGCACCTGGGCCAATGACCGCCTCCAGGCCACCGGCGTGGGCACCAACACTCTGCGCGTCATCATCAACAACGCCTCGGTCACCGAGACGCCGCTCGACACCAAGGGCGGGGTGAGCGGCTTCTTCACCGACCAGCAGGAAATGCGCTACGACGCCCGCGCCGACGTCGCCGTGCAGGTCGTCGATCCCCAGGGCCGCGTGCGGGCCGAGGCGATTTCCAACGTCTACCGCTCACGCACCCTGAACGAAAAGGCGTCCCTGGCCGAGCGTGAACGCATGTGGTTCCAGTTGGTCGAGCGCCTGATGCAGGACCTCGACACCCAGCTTAGCACAGGCCTGCGCCAGCACTTCCGCGAGTTCCTTGTCGCCGGGTGACCAGTCCCACGGGCGTCCCTCTGGAAAAGGGGGGCTACGGCCCCCCCCCACGGCGCCCTCTAGAAAAGGGGGGCTACGGCCCCCCCGGTGCCCTCTAGAAAAGGGGGGCTACGGCCCCCCTGGTCGTGGTGTATAACGGACCCTGGATAGGGAATTGGAACCAGGGGGGCGCCGTGCGAATTCTGATCGCCGACGATCATGAACTGTTCCGGGACGGGCTGCGTCTGGTCCTGAACGACCTGGGGCCACAGGTCACCGTCGAGCAGGCAAGTTCCTATGACGACGCCCTGATCGCCGTGCGCGACGCCGCGGTGGCCGGGTCGCCCATCGACGTGGTGCTGCTCGACCTGGTCATGCCGGGCATGCCGTGGACCGAAGGCCTGGAGGCCATCGCCCGCGCCGCGCCCGAGACCGCCGTGGTCATCCTGTCCGCCTCGGACGACCGCCGCCTGGTGCTGGAAACCGTGCGCCGGGGCGCCAAGGGCTTCATTCCCAAGACATCGTCGAGCAAGCTCATGCTGTCGGCCCTGCGCCTGGTCCTGTCGGGCGGCGTGTACCTGCCGCCCGCCGTCCTCGACGAGGGCCTCGACCCCGAGGACGTGGCGGCGGACCCCATGTCCCACCTCGACGGCGGCCGCATGGGCGGGCACGCCCACGCCAGCAGTTCCCGCCCCGACGCGGCACCGCCGCCCGCGGCAGACCCGTCCGCCATCCCCCTCACCCCGCGCCAGCGCGAAGTCCTGGCCCTGCTCGGCCAGGGCAAGTCCAACAAGGAAATCGCCCGCATCCTCGATCTGTCCGAGGGCACGGTGAAGCTGCACGTCACGGCCATCCTCAAGGCCCTGAACGTCAACAACCGCACCGGCGCCGTGGTCGCCGCCAACCGCCTCGGCCTGAGCATGATGGGCGGCTGAGAAGCGGGCTGCCGCAGGTCCGCCAACAAAAAAGCTCCGTCGCACCCGCGTAGGAGCTTGTGAAAAAAGCTCCCGGTTTATTTTGGAGCACCATAAATAAACTCGTCGTTCCCGCGCAGGTGGGAACCCAGGGCCGTGGAGAAAGTCCCGTCGGCTTTGATAAGCCGCTAAAGCGGTTTGCGTTTAACTTGACGCAGTGGTCCGCTGTCGCGGATGGCTGCCGCCGGCCTGGAGCTACGCTCCAGACCTCCCTTATTTCCTGAAGAAGAAAAAGGGGTTTGGGGCCTGCCCCAAGCGGGTTTGGGCGGCAGCCCAAGATGCATGAGCACAGGCGATAGTTCACATCAAAGGCAAACCGCTTTAATGATGAACGATTTTCTTTGTGGCCCCTGGGCACCCGCCTACGCGGGTGCGACGGAGCCTTTTGTTGGCGAAGGTGAAAACCTCGACAGGTTCGCCAATTTCTTCACAAGCTCGTAGGCGGGTGCGACGATCACGGGTTGCTGGAAAACCGCGCTGCTCGTCTGCGGTACCGCACACCTCATGGGGTCCGGGGCCAATGGCCCCGGCGGGGTATGGGGCTGGCCCCATTCTCGCCCCACCCTATCCTGCGGGCCACCCGCCCTCACTCGATGATCGGCCGCCGTTTCTCCAGGATGCACAGGGCGCGGGTGGCCAGCAGGCCGTTCAGCAGGCGGCGCAGCGGGCCGGGCAGGCGGTCGAGGCGGGCGAGGTGGCGGGTGATGCGGTTAGCGGCGCTGGCGGCGTCTCTGGCGGCATCGGGGGCCGGGCGGCTGGCCAGGACCTCGCCCAGACCGCCGAAGGGAGCGACCTCGATCACCTTGAGTTCCGGGGCGTGGCGGGGCAGTTCGTCGGCCCGCTCGACCAGACACTCGCGCGGGGCGGCGGCGTTGGCCGAACCGGCATCGAACCACGGGTCGAGGCCCGGCGCCACCCTGCGGTGGTTGTGCAGGCCGTGGAACAGGCGCCCGGCGGTGCCGGTCCACGGCTCGACCAGCACGACGCGGCCCCCCGGCGCCAGCACGCGGGCGGCCTCGCTCAACACGCGCGCCGGATGGGGGCTACGGCCCAGGACATCGAAGCCGACCACACAGGCGAAGGTGTCGGCCGGGAATGGCAGCGCCTCGGCCGAACAGACGCACAGGGGTTCTGGCGCGCCGGGGGCTTCTGCGGTCAGGTCTGCGTGGGTGGTGAGCATGCCTGGTCGGGCGGCGGCGAAGGCCAGGCTGTCGGACGGCAGGAACAGCGTCGGGCCATAGGGCATGGCGGCCGACGCCCGCGCGAAGGCGGCGCTCCAGAACGCGGCCGAGGCCCTGTCGGTGCCCCCGTCATGTGCAGCCTGCAAGTACAAGCCTAGGAGCGCCAGCGGTCGGCGGCGGCATCGTCGGTGGCCTTGGCATCGACCCAGCGGGCCCCGTCGGCGCCTTCCTCGAGCTTCCAGAACGGCGCCTTGGTCTTCAGCCAGTCCATCAGGAAGGCGCAGGCGTCGAAGGCGGCGGCGCGGTGGGCGCTGGCCGTGGCCACGAACACGATGCGCTCGCCCGGCTCCAGGCGGCCGAAGCGGTGGACCACCAGCACGTCGGCCAGCGGCCAGCGGGCACGGGCCTCGGCCTCGATGCCGGCGAGCTGCTTTTCGGTCATGCCGGGGTAGTGTTCCAGGGTCATGGCGCTGACCCCGTCGCTGTCGCCGCGATCCCGCACCAAGCCGATGAACGAGCACACCGCGCCGACGCTGGTGTCCCCGGCAGCGAACCCGGCCAGCAGGGCGCCCGGATCAAAGTCTTCGCGCTGGACCAGGATCATGGCTCAGCCGCCCGTGACGGGGGGAAAGAACGCCACTTCGTCGCCCGGCGCCACCGGGGCGTCGAGGCCCGAGTGCTCCTGGTTGACCGCCACACGCACCACGCCCAGGTCGGCGAAGGCCTCGGCATGGCCGGGGCCGCGCTGCTTGAGCCAGTCGATCAACTGGCCGACGGTGGCGACCTCGGCCGGCGGTGCGACCTCTTCACTGCCGATCCCGGTCTTGGCGCGCAGCCAGGCGAAGTAGAGAACCTGCATCATGTCTCCTTTGTGATTCGGAGATCTTACCTCAAGCACGCTCCAACCCCAACCGCTCAACCGCGAAGGCGGCCACGGCGGCCGGCTCGTTGAGCGGCAGCAGGGGCACGCCGATGCCGGCGAGGTCGGGGTGGTCCGGCTGGTCGGTGGCGACGGCCAGCAGACTGGTCAGGCGCTCGGGCGCCGGCAGCGGCTTGCCCAGCGCCGGGCGGTAGACCAGGATCTTGGGGTGGCCGTGCGGGCGGAAACCCTCGACCAGCACCACGTCGACCGCATCAAGGCGTCCCACCAGGGCGTCGAGGTCCAGTTCCGGCGACTCCGGCGTATAGGCGCGCTGCAGCACGAAGCGCGCTTCCGAGGCCAGGATGACCTCCCGCGCGCCGCCCTCGCGGAAAATCCACGTGTCCTTGCCCGGCGTGTCCATGTCCACGGCGTGGTGGGTGTGCTTGATGCACGACACGCTGAGGCCGCGGGCGGTGAGCAGGGGCAGCACGGCGGCCAGCAGCGTCGTCTTGCCGCTGCCGCTGGGGCCGGCGAAGCCCAGAACCAGGGGTTTCACACGCATGTCAGGGCCGTTCATCTGCAACTGTTTCGTTGGGGACCTTGACCTGCGGCTTGGGCGGCGGGGCCTCGGGATGGGCCCGCATGTGGGCGAGGCCTGCGCGCAGGTAATCCCACCCGGTGATGACCGTCAGCACGGCGGCGATCAGCAGGAAACCCTCGCCCAGCCACTGGCCGGGAATGCCGTAGGGCGCGGCGTTGCCGACCAGCAGGACCGGCAGGGCGATCATCTGGAAGGCGGTCTTCCACTTGGCCAGCTTGGTCACCGGCACGCCGACCTGAAGCTCGGCCAGGAACTCGCGCAGGCCCGACACCAGGATCTCGCGGATGAGGATGATCATGGCCGGCAGCACCGACCACTCGCTGACCCGGTTGAAGGCCACCAGCATGAACAGCACGGCGGCGATCAGCAGCTTGTCGGCGATGGGATCGAGGAACCGCCCCAGGCTGGACACCTGGTTCCAGCGCCGGGCCAGCCAGCCGTCGAAGAAGTCCGAGATGGCGGCGGCCGTGAACAGGCCCAGCGCCACCCACCGGACGGTTGGGCTGTCGAAGTAGAAGGTCGCCACCACCAGGGGGATGACGACGATGCGCGACATGGTCAACAGGTTGGGAAGACTGAACACGGCGGGTCCAAGGCTAAGGGGCGTCTGCCGGAAAGGCCGGTCCGGTTGCGGGAGTTTAACCGCCGGAATGAAAGTGGTCATAGATTTTTTTGGCTAAGCTTTCCGATATGCCATCGACCGCCGCCAGATCGGCCAATCCCGCGTCGGCGACCCCCTTGGCCGACCCGAAGTGGTGCAGCAGGGCCTTCTTGCGCTTGGGCCCGATGCCGTCCAGCGAATCGAGTGGCGAACTGCCGATGGCCATGGAGCGCCGGGTGCGGTGGCTGCCGATGGCAAAGCGGTGGGCCTCGTCGCGCAGGCGCTGCAGGAAGTACATCACCGGGTGGTTGCCCGGCAGGGTGAACGGCGTGCGGCCGGGTTGGTAGAACGTCTCCTTGCCGGCGTTGCGGTCCGGACCCTTGGCGATGGACACCAGGGCGACATCCTCCACCCCCAGGTCGGCGAACACCTCGCACACCACGGTAAGCTGGCCCTTGCCGCCGTCGATCAGCACCAGGTCGGGCCATTCGCCGCGATCATGGTCGGGGTCGTCCTTCTGGGCGCGGGCGAAGCGGCGGGTCAGCACCTGGCGCATCATGCCGTAGTCGTCGCCCGGCTTGACGCCGTCCTTGATGTTGAACTTGCGGTAGGCGTTCTTGCGGAAGCCCTCCGGCCCGGCCACGATCATGGCGCCGACCGGGTGGGTGCCCTGGACGTGCGAATTGTCGTAGACCTCGACCCGTTCGGGCGCCCGGTCCATCTCGAACACCTCGGCCAGACCGTCCAGCAGCTTGGACTGGGCGGAGCTTTCGGCCAGCCGGCGGCCCAGCGCCTCGCGCGCGTTGTTGAGGGCGTGAGTCACCGCCTTGACCCGGTTGCCGCGCTTGGGCACGGCGACGTCCACGCGGTGGCCGGCGCGCAGGCGCAGGGCGGCCTCGACCAGATCCTGGTTGGGCAGCGGACGGCTCAGCAGGATGCTCGAGGGCGGCGGCTTGGCGGCATAGAACTGGCCGACGAAGGCCTCCAGCACCTCGCCCTCGTCGGCGTCCTGGGTGTGGACCGGGAAATAGGCCCGGTTGCCGTAGTTCTGGCCCATGCGGAAGAAGAACACCTGGATGCAGGTCACCCCGCCGCCCTGGTGCGCGGCGATGACGTCGGCGTCGCTGACCCCGTCGAGGCTGATGTCCTGGCGCGCCTGCACGCTGGTCAGGGCGCGGATGCGGTCGCGCAGGGCGGCGGCCTGTTCGTATTCCATGTGCTCGGAATGGGCCTCCATGCGGGCCGCCAGGTCGTGCTGGATCTCCTGGGTCTTGCCGGACAGGAAGCCACGCGCCTGCTCGACCAGGGCGGCGTAGTCGGCCTGGCTGATGCGGTCCACGCAGGGCGCCGAGCAGCGCTTGATTTGATACAGCAGGCACGGCCGGGTGCGCGAGGTGAACACATTGTCCGAGCACGAGCGCAGCAGGAAGGCCTTCTGCAGGGTGTTCAGGGTGTGGTTGACCGCCCCGGCCGAGGCGAACGGCCCGAAATACTGCCCCGACAGCGAGCGCGCCCCGCGATGCTTGACGATCTGCGGGAAGGCGTGGCCGTCGGTCAGGACCAGGAAGGGGAACGACTTGTCGTCGCGCAGCAGGATGTTGTAGCGCGGCTTGAGCTGCTTGATGAGGTTGGACTCGAGCAGCAGGGCCTCGGCCTCGGTGTGGGTGGTCACCACCTCCATGGTCACCGTCTCGGACACCATGCGCTGCAGGCGCAGGGGCAGTTTGTCGAGGCGGGTGTAGGCGACCACGCGCTTCTTCAGGCTCTTGGCCTTGCCGACGTACAGCGCATCGCCGCGCCCGTTGAGCATGCGGTAGACGCCGGGCGTGTCGGGCAGCACCCGCAGGGTGTCGCGCACCACCGAAACGCCCTTGCGCACCAGGCCCTCGGGCGGGGGGCAGGACGTGCTGTCGGCACCCTCTGGGGACGCGCTGTCGGAAGGATCAGGAACCGTTGCTGAGGTCATGCCGTTCATATGGGGTAGAAGGTTTGGCCGGGTCAATCCACCGCGCAGCGGGGCGAAAGCGACGGTGGCTGTGCTGCTGCAGCAAGTAATCCACGGCCTCTGTGGATAACCTTGTGGAAAGGACTAGGAGCAAATGGCCCAAGCCGCGGACTCCTTGGGTGCACACCCCTATGCCCAAAAAAGCAGCAACATCACAAGCCATTGAAAAACAAAGAAAAAGCTTTTGTATGGCTTTCGTCACGCAATTGCGCAAATGCACCTTGACAGTTCAATGACGGCCCGGCTAGGCCCCACCCCGTTGTGCACAACTTCGGCCCTACCACCGATTCGCGCGGCCTCCACCAAAGGATTTCGCTCCTCCGAACGGAGACTCGCCGCAACGCGTCAACACGTCGTACGGGGTAGATCAAATGCGCTTCCGGATCAGTCGGCGCAACAGGACAAGGCGCGGCCCGACCGACCGGAGTGGTCGCCCCCACCGCCGCCCGATGCCGTGACGACTAAAGGCTGCTGTAGCGCTCGATCTCGACGCCCACGGAATGGGCATCCTCGAACACATCGAGCTTTTCGACCCGGACGCGGGCGCTGCGCACGCGGGGGTCCTGCAGGCACATCACGGCGACCCGCTCGGCCATGGTCTCGACCAGATTGACGTGGCCGTCCTGGGCGATGGAGCGCACGCGGTTGACGATCTGCTCATAGCACACGACGTTGTCGATGGCGTCGCCCAGCGCGCCCTCGGCCTCGCGCACGCCCAGGTCCACGTTGATGCGGACGCGCTGCGGGGCGACCTTCTCGTGGTCATAGACGCCGATCGAACAGGTCATCACAAGATCGCGCACAAAGACATGGCGCAGCGCCTGCGAGGCGTCGGCGATGCGGTGCGGCCCCTGAAGCGAGGTCGGGCGCAGCGGAGCGATGACCGGTGTGTTCTTCATGGGGCGCGTATCTCTCTGTTTGGGAGGGGGCCTGATGGCCCTGCTCGTCAGACCTACTCGTCCGGCCCGGCATCGTCTCCCGCCGGCCGCCATCCCAGATGCTGGCCGCCGTCGAGGGCTATCATTTGCCCCGTCATGGCGGGCGCCGCAAGAAGGAATCGCACGGCGTCGGCGATCTCGGCTGGATTGGTGCCATGCTTGAGCGGCATGTCGGCGCACTGGGCGGCGAACTGGGCGGGGTCCTGGCGGGGGCTCGGCAGGGTCGGGCCGGGGCCGACGGCGTTGACCCGGATGCGCGGCGCGAGCGCCAGCGCCAGGGTCTGGGTCAGCGCCCACAGCCCGGCCTTGGACAGGGTATAGGACGTGAAATGCGGGGTGAGGTTCCACACCCGCTGGTCGATGATGTTGACGACGCAGCCCTTGGCGTCGGCCGGAAGCTGGGCGGCGAAGGCCTGGGTCAGCACGAACGGCGCCCGCAGGTTGGCCTCCATGTGCAGGTCCCAGCTTGCCCGCGTCGCGGTCAGGGCGCTGTCGTACTCGAACACCGAGGCGTTGTTGACCAGCGCCCCGAGCGGCCCGAGGGCCTCCACGGCGGCGGGGACGAGGCGGTCCACCTCGGCCTCGGTGCCGAGGTCGGCGGCCAGGGTGACGGCCGTGCCGCCACACACCCGGATCGAATTGGCCACCTCCTCGGCGGCGTCGTGGGAGTCGCGGTAATGGATGGCAACCCGCCAGCCGTCGCAGGCCAGGGCCTCGGCCACCGCCCGGCCGATGCGCCGCGCCGCACCGGTGATCAGCACCGCGCGCGGCATGATGCCGGCAGCTACGGGAAAAGGGTTGGGAGTCATGCCGGTATGTCCACACCTACGAATTGCACCACGATGTATGCAGCATAGACCGCCAGGAAGCCAACCGCCACCCCGCGCCCGATAACCGCCCGGCGTGCCACGAATGGAACCACCGCCAGGGTCACGGCGGCCAGCACCCACAGGTCGAAGGACAGGATCTGGTCGGGCACCGGCAGCGGGCGGACCAGCGCGGTGGCGCCCAGGATGCCCAGGATGTTGAAGATATTCGACCCCACGACGTTGCCCACCGTCAGGTCGTTGTGGCCGTGGCGGGCGGCGGCGATGGCGGCGGCCAGCTCGGGCAGCGAGGTGCCGACGGCGACCAGGGTCAGGCCGATGACCGCCTCGCCCACCCCGAAGGCGCGGGCGATGTCCACCGCGCCGCTGACCAGCAGGTCGGCCCCGATCACCACGCCGGCCAGCCCGCCGACCGTTCCGGCGATGAGCAGCGCCAGGGGGCGGCGCTTCAGGGCCACAATGTCCTCGACCACCTCGACGGCGTGGGCCGGTGCCTCGACGCCCGTCCGCTCGCGCCAATAGGCGTTCACCAGGTAGGCGGCCAGCAGGGCCAGCATGAGGACGCCCTGCCACCACACCAGCACGCCGGTCAGGGCGAGGATCGTGAACCCCGCCGTCGCCGCCACCATGATCGCCGTGTTGTGCAGAATGCCCCGCGTGGCGCAGCTCAACGGCGCCAGCAGGGCGGCGGCGCCCAGGATGAGCAGGATGTTGGCGATGTTCGACCCGACGACGTTGCCGTAGGCGATGCCCGGCGCGTCGGCCAGGGCGGCGCGCACGCACACCACCAGTTCCGGTGCCGACGTGCCAAAGGCGACCACCGTCAACCCGATGACCAGCGGCGACACCCCTGCCCGCCCGGCCAGCGCGACCGAGCTGCGGACCAGGACCTCGGCCGCCCCGGCAAGCAGGACGAGACCGGCGAAAAAACTGAGGATGGAAAAGGTCATGGGGCTCTTTGGACTGCGACGGGACGTTTACCGTGGCGATCCGCCCGGCCCCCGTCAAGCGCACACAAGACGAAACCGGCGAGCGTTTCCGATCGCCCGCTGGACCTTGAAACGAAACCGGCGAGCGTTTCCGCTCGCCCGCTGGACCTTAAAACGAAACCGGCGAGCGTTTCCGCTCGCCGGTTCATGGGCGCCCCCGTAACCCCCCGAGGCCTTCCATGGCGCGGAAAGTAACGTGGAGGCGGCGGGCCGCCTAGCTGGCCGGACGACCTATGACGCGCGGACCGGGTGCGACCTTTATGTCAAAAGACATAAGACCTCCCGAAAACGGGAGGCCAAAAGGATGAGGGACCCGGCGGGGGGGGGAGCCGGGTCCCTCGGTGGCAGGAGAGATCGGTAGTGACCCTTAGGGGGTCCAGGGGAGCTACCGAGTCATCTACGCCGGCGCGGGGCCGCAGGTTGCGCTCCCGCCGGAAAAAAATTACCGGGCCTATTCCGCCGCGGCGCGGTTGAGCGGCAGGACCTCGTCGCTCGTCCTGGCAACGGCGGCGAAACGGTCGGCCAAGGCGGTCAGGGTGGCGACGTGCTGGACCGTGGCCGGCATGACACCGCCCATCACCGAGGGCAGGTCGCGGGTGGTGCAGGCCGACGCAACGACCGTGCTCCAGAAGCCGTGATCCAGGCTGGCGCGGACGGTGGCGCTGACGCACATGTGGGTCTGGAACCCGGCCACGACCAGACGGCGCCGGCCGCAGGCCCGCAGGGCCTCGACGAACCCCGGTGTGGTGAAGGCGTTGGGCAGGGACTTGGCGATGACGGGCTCGCCGGCCTGTGGTGCGGCCTGGGCGGCAATGGCGCCGCCCTCGGCGTCGAGGTCGAACAGGCTGCCCGACGACCCCTTGTGCACCACGTGAAGGATCGGCGCCCCGGCCGCCCGGGCGGCGGCCAGCAGAACGGCGATCTCGTCCAGGGCATCGGCGACGCGGTGCAGGGGCAGCGCGCCGGTGACGTATTCGTTCTGGCAGTCGATCAGGACGAGGGCCGAATCGTCGAGGCGGTTCGGCGTCGTGTCCGCTCCCGACATGGACAGAAGGGTGCGCGGCGTGCTGCTCATGCTACAAATCCCAGGTTGATCATCCCTGAATAGGGTGCGCCCCGACCGGTGTATTCGGAAACTCTTGATTACGCGCCCCAGGCCTGCAAATGTGCAGAATGAACTGGGATGATCTGCGATTCGCATTAGCCGTGCACCGGCTTGGAACGCTGTCCGCCGCCGCGCAGGCGCTGGGCGTGAACCAGACCACCGCCGCCCGCCGCCTCGACCGCCTGGAACAGGCGCTGGGCGTGCGACTGTTCGACCGCGTGGGCGGCCGCATGACCGTGCGGCCGGAAGGCGAGCGCGCCCTCGACCGCGTGGCGCGCATGGAGGAGGACGCCCTGGCCGTCCTCCACGGCCTGCGCAACCGCGATGACGACCTGTCGGGCGTGGTCCGGGTGACCAGCCTGCCGGCCTTCACCACGCGCTTCCTGGCGCCGCGCCTGGACAGCTTCCTGGACCGCCACCCGGCCATCCGGGTCGAGTTGGTCGGCGCGCCGTCGAACCTCGACCTCGGCCGCCGCGAGGCCGACGTGGCGGTACGCTTCGCCCGCCCGCAGAGCGGCGCCGTGCTGGTCCGCAAGCTGGGCCAGCTGGGCTTTGCCGCATATGGCCGGGCCGACCGTTTCCCGCCCGCGGTCGAGGCCGACCTGCCGAGCCTGCCGTGGGCGTCCTACGACGACGCCCTGGTCCACCTGCCCGAGGCGCACTGGCTGGCCCAGTTGGTGCCGGCCGAAGCCGTGCGGGCCACGGCGACCGACGTCCTCACCCTGGCCGAACTGGTGAAAGCTGGCACCTGCGCCGCCGTGCTGCCCTGCCTGATCGGCGACGCCGAGCCCGGCCTGCGCCGCCTGACCGGCCCCCAGCCGGCGGCCAGCCGCGAGATGTGGCTGCTCATGCACCCCGACCTCAAGCGGGTGCGGCGGGTCCGCGCCTTCGTCGAGTGGCTCGAGGAAATCATCGCCACCGACCGGGCGCTGCTGGAGGGGTAAGGGAAGGACGGGCTCTGCCCGTACCCGCAAGGGGCCGAGTGGCCCCTTGACCCCGTGAGTTTTCTTGCGCCGCAGGCAGTCACTCTCTCAGCATTTACTGCGCTGCGCGCAGCTTCCCCGTACCCATTCTCGAGGTCCAGGAGACCGAGTCTCCTGGCGGGTGCGGGCAGAGCCCGCTGTTTCTTCACAACAAATCCCGCAGCCTGTGCCACGCCATGCCCAGCACCAGCAGCGGGGTGCGCAGGGCGGTGCCGCCGGGGAAGGTCGCGTGGGGGATGCGGCTGAATACGTCGAAGCGTTCGGCCTGCCCGGCCACCGCCTCGGCGGCCAGTTTGCCGGCCAGCCCGCCCAGCGCCAGGCCGTGGCCGGAATAGCCGTGGGCGAACAGCACGTTGGGGGCCAGCCGGCCGAACTGCGGCAGGCGGTTGAGCGTGATCGCCACGTGGCCGCCCCAGGCGTGGTCCAGCGCCACGTCGGCCAGTTGGGGAAAGGCGCGCAGCATGGTCTTGCGCATGGCCGCCGCCACGTCGCCCGGATCCAGCCCCGAATAGCTCACCCGGCCGCCGAACAACAGCCGGTGGTCCGGGCTGCGCCGGAAGTAGTCGAGCACGAAGTTGAGGTCGCTGACGGCCTGGTTGCCGGGAATGAGGGCGCGGGCGCGCTCCTCGCCGAGCGGCGCCGTGGCCGTGACATACGTCCCCACCGGCATGATGGTCTGCCCCAGGCGCCGCTCCTTGCGCCACAGATACGCGTTGCCGGCCAGCACCACGAAGCGGGCGCGCAGGACGCCGCCGGGCGTGCGGACGGTGGCCGGATCGCCGTCCTCCCATGCCGTCATCGGCGAGGTCTCGTAGATGCGTGCCCCCGCCGCCTCGGCCGCGCGCGCCAGCCCGCGCGCATAGGCCAGCGGATCGAGGTGGCCGCCGCCGGGATCGTGCAGGCCGCCGATGTAGCGCCGACTGGCGATGGCCGTCTGGGTGGTCGCGGCGTCCCACAGCTCCAGCCCCGGCCGGCCGAGGGTCGTCCACTCGTCGGCCATCTCCTTGAGGGTGTCGAGGTGACGCCGCCGGGTCGCCACCTGCACATGGCCGGGTGTCAGGCTGCAGGCGATGCCGTGGCGGGCGATCAGGGCGCGGGTCAGGCTCAGCGACTCCTCGGACAGCGCCCACAGGCGGGCCGCGTCGTCGGCCCCGACCTTGCGGGCCACCGCCGTCTGGTCGATGTTGTACCCGGCGATGAGCTGCCCGCCGCTGCGGCCCGAGGCGCCGTATCCCACCGTCTCGGCCTCGATCACCGCCACGCTGTAGCCGCGCTCGGCCAGATGCAGCGCGGCCGAGCATCCGGTGATGCCGCCGCCGATCACGCAGACATCGACGGCGTGGTCACCGCCCAGGGCCGGCCGCGGGGTTTGCGGCCCCTGCGCCGCGGCGTAGTAGGAGAACGCCTGGGGCATGGAAAACTCCTTTTGGGTCAACCTGTTGAGGATACGGCAACAGGGCATGATGAATCCACTTGCAGAGACGAAAAAGTGCTGAGAAAGTCGGCACGAAACAGTGCCCGCACCGGTTCCGGCCGACCGCGCGGGTGAGCCCTTCGGCCAGCGAAAGGTCTTTACGATGATGCATGTGAGGGGTCTTGTCGCCGGCGCCATTGCCGCTGCGGCGCTGGGGTGGGCGGGCGTCGCGGGCGCTGCCGAGGAACCGAAGCTCAACATCTACAACTGGTCGGACTACATCGCCGAAGACACCATCGCGAAGTTCGAGGCCGAAACCGGCATCAAGGTCACCTACGACGTCTACGATTCGAACGAGGTTCTGGAGGCCAAGCTGCTGGCCGGCCGGTCGGGCTATGACCTGGTGGTGCCCACCGGAACCTTCCTCGAACGCCAGATCAAGGCCGGCATCTATCAGCCGCTGGACCGCTCCAAGCTGACGAATTACGGCAACCTCGACTCCAAGATCATGAGCGAGGCCGCCGTGCACGATGCCGGCAACGCCCACGCCATCGTCTACATGTGGGGCACCAACGGCATCGGCTGGAACCCGGCCAAGGTCGCCGAGGCGGCCGGCCCGGACGCCCCGACCGACAGCTGGAAGCTGGTGTTCGACCCGGCGTGGGCCGAGAAGGTGTCCAAGTGCGGCCTGTACTTCCTGGACAGCCCGTCGGAAATGTTCCCGGTCGCCCTGGCCTACCTCGGCCTCGACCCCAAGTCGAAGTCCGAGGACGACCTGAAGAAGGCCGAAGAGGTGCTGGCCAAGGTCAGCCCGTTCGTCACCAAGTACCATTCGTCGGAATACATCAACGCCCTGGCCAGCGGCGACGCCTGCGTGGCGGTCGGCTTCTCCGGCGACATCTTCATGGCCCGTGCGCGGGCCGAGGAATCCGGTCAGGACATCAAGATCAACTACACCATCCCGTCCGAGGGCACGATCATGTGGTTCGACATGATGGCCATTCCCAAGGACGCCCCGCACCCGGAAAACGCCCACAAGTTCATCGACTTCGTGATGCGTCCCGAGATCGCGGCCGGGATCACCAACTTCGTGTGGTACGCCAACGCCAACCCCAAGTCGTTCGACATGGTTGACGAGGAAGTCCGTACCGACCCCGGCGTCTACCCGCCGCCGGCCGTCATGGAGCGCCTGTTCTCCAACGCCAGCCCCGACCAGAAGCTGGAGCGCCTGCGCACCCGCGCCTGGAGCCGCATCAAGACGGGCCAGTAAACATCTCCGTCCTCATCGCCGGGACCGGTCCTGATCGCCAGGGCCGGTCCCGCTGCATCCTGTGCGAAGGGCTTCACGCCCCATGAATGAACCCACTCTCCCGCCGTCTTCCGCACCGGGGCCGGCGCGCAGCCTCCAGCAGAAGCGGGTTGCGCCGACGACGGCCGAGCCGGTCATCGTCATCGACGGCGTGACCAAGCGGTTCGGCGACTTCACGGCGGTGGATGACGTGTCCCTGACCATCGACCGGGGCGAGCTGTTTTCGCTGCTCGGCGGGTCGGGCTGCGGCAAGACCACCCTGCTGCGCATGTTGGCCGGCTTCGAGACGCCGACCAAGGGCCGCATCCTGATCGACGGCCAGGACATGACCGACGTGCCGCCCTACGCCCGCCCGGTCAACATGATGTTCCAGTCCTACGCCCTGTTCCCCCACATGACGGTGGAGCAGAACATCGCGTTTGGGCTCAAGCAGGACGGCATGGCGCGCGACGCCATCCGCGCCCGCGTGGCCGAAATGCTGGACATGGTCGAACTGAGCGCGCTCGGCCCGCGCAAGCCGCACCAGTTGTCGGGCGGCCAGCGCCAGCGCGTCGCCCTGGCCCGCGCGCTCGCCAAGCGGCCCAAGGTCCTGCTGCTTGACGAGCCGCTGGGCGCGCTCGACAAGAAACTGCGGGAACGCACCCAGCTTGAACTGGTCAATCTTCAGTACCAGCTTGGCATCACCTTCGTGGTCGTCACCCATGACCAGGAAGAGGCCATGACCATGTCCGACCGCGTGGCCATCATGAACCAGGGCCGCATCCTGCAGGTCGACAGCCCGCACGCCATGTACGAGTTTCCCGGCACCCGCTTCGTGGCCGAGTTCTTCGGGTCGATCAACGCGTTCGAGGGCACCATTGCCGAAGACGGACTGGCCCACGCCGTGATCTCCTGCCCCGAGCTTGATGCCCCGGTCTATGTGAACCACAGCGTGCCCGGATACGAGGGCTCCACCGTGTGGGCGGCCCTGCGCCCGGAAAAGGTCACGCTGTCCAAGCAGCCGCCGGCAGATCCCGACCGCAACGTGACCCGGAATGTCGCCAGGGGCGTGGTCGAGGACATCGTCTATCTGGGCGGCGACAGCACCTATCTGGTGCGCCTGGACTCGGGCCGCCGCATCCGGGTCGCCCTGCAGAACCTGACCCGCGCCGCCGAGCCCGAAGTCACCTGGGACGACGCCGTATGGGTGTCGTGGCGGCCCGAAAACGTCGTGGTCCTGACATCATGATCGCCCGCGCCGGGCAGTGGCTGACGGAGGTGCTGCAGGCCGGCGGGCGGCGGTTGGTGATCGCCATTCCGTTCGTGTGGCTGCTGCTGTTCTTTCTGGCCCCGTTCGCCATCGTCGCCAAGATCAGCCTGGCCGAGTTCCGGGTCGGCGTGCCGCCCTACACTCCGCTGTTCGAGATTGCCGAGGGCGCGTGGCTACATATCCGCGCCACCCTTGGCAACTACGCCTACCTCATCGACGATCCGATGTATGTGGCGGCCTACCTCAGTTCGGTGAAGATCGCGGCGGTGTCCACGGTGCTCGCCCTGCTCATCGGCTACCCCATGGCCTATGGCATCGCGCGGTCGGCCCAACCGTGGCGCAACGTGCTGCTGCTGGCCGTCATGCTGCCATTTTGGACCAGTTTCCTCATCCGGGTCTACGCCTGGATCGGCATCCTGCGGTCCAACGGCCTGCTCAACAATTTCCTGCTGTGGCTGGGCGTCATCGACGAGCCGCTGGTCCTGCTCAACACCGACCTCGCGGTCTATATCGGCATCGTCTACAGCTACCTGCCGTTCATGATCCTGCCGCTCTATGCGACCCTCGAAAAGATGGACCTGTCGTTGCTCGAAGCCGCCCAGGACCTGGGCTGCCGGCCGTGGAAGGCGTTCGTCACCGTGACCCTGCCGCTGTCGCTGCCGGGCATCATCGCCGGGTCCATGCTGGTGTTCATCCCCGCCGTCGGCGAGTTCGTCATCCCCGACCTGCTGGGCGGGCCGAGCACCCTGATGATCGGCAAGGTCCTGTGGTCGGAGTTCTTCAACAACCGCGACTGGCCCGTCGCCTCGGCGGTGGCCATCGCCATGCTGGTGCTGCTGGTCGCCCCCATCGTGTTCTTCCAGCGCTACCGCATGCGCCAGGATGAGAAAGCGCGGGAGGCCGCCCTATGAAAAGCGTCAGCCGGTCCCCCTTCCTGGTCACCATGCTGGCCTTCGGGTTCGCCTTCCTGTACCTGCCGATCCTGCTGCTGATCCTGTATTCGTTCAACGAAAGCCGGCTGGTCACGGTGTGGGGCGGCTTTTCGGTCAAGTGGTATGGCGAACTGTTCCAGGACGCCCAGATCCTCGGCGCCGCCAAGATCAGCCTGACCGTGGCGGCCATCACGGCGACCTTCGCCACCGCGCTCGGCACCCTGGCCGGGCTGGTCCTGGTGCGCTTCGGGCGGTTCCGGGGCCGGACCCTGTTTTCCGGCATGATCACCGCCCCCCTGGTCATGCCCGAGGTCGTCACCGGGCTGTCCATCCTGCTGCTGTTCGTCGCCCTGGAACAGCTCATCGGCTGGCCGGCCGGGCGCGGCGTGACCACCATCACCATCGCCCACGTCACCTTCACCATGGCCTATGTGGCGATCATCGTGCAGTCGCGCCTGACCCAGCTCGACGGCAGCATGGAGGAGGCCGCCATGGACCTCGGCGCGCGGCCGGCCAAGGCGTTCCTGCTGGTCACCCTGCCGATCATTGCCCCGGCCCTTGTGTCGGGCTGGCTGCTGGCCTTCACGCTGTCCCTGGACGATCTGGTGATCGCCAGCTTCGCCGCCGGCCCCGACAGCACCACCCTGCCCATGGTGGTGTTCTCCAGCGTCCGCCTGGGCGTCAGCCCCAAGATCAACGCCCTGGCCACCCTGCTGGTCCTGGGCGCCACCATCATCATCATCGGCGCCGCATGGTTCATGCGCCGCCAGGAACGCGACCGCGACCGCGCCGTGGCGCGGGCCATGGCGGAGCAGCGCGAGCGGGAGTAGGAAGGCCGGGCTCAGCCCGGACCCGCCAGGAGGCTTGCCTCCTGGACCTCGGGAATGAGAGGCGGTGTGCCGCGCGCACCAAGATGCGGAACAACTTTTACAATAATGACCCACGACCGTCGCACCCGCGAAGGCGGGTGCCCAGGGTCGCAACAAAGTCTCTTTTGACTTAACTTTCAGGTTCAGCAGAGCGACAGGACTGTCTCTGCGGCCCCTGGGTTCCCGCCTGCGCGGGAACGACGTTTTTACTAACAGCCTTTGGACTTTTACCTGGTGATTTTCTCATGGGGTCAAGGGGCCAATGGCCCCTTGCGGGCGCGGGCAGAGCCCGCTTATCCGACCTCGGTGCCCGCCTCGACCGGCAGGCCGCGCAGGAAGGCGTCGGTATCCAAAGCCCCTTTGCCGGCCCGCTGGAGGCGCAGCAGGCGGACGCCGGCGCCGTCACCGCAGGCGACGGTCAGGCGGTCATCGGACACTTCGCCGGGCTTGGCGCAGCAGGTCGGCACGCGCTCGGCGGCCAGCACCTTGACGCGCTGGCCGTGGATTTCGCACCACGCGCCGGGGAACGGGGCGAGGCCGTGGATGTGGCGCACCACGCGGTCGGCGGGCTGGGTCCAGTCGATACGGGCCTCGGCCTTGTCGATCTTGGCGGCGTAGGTCACGCCGGCCTCGGGCTGCGGCTCGGCGGCCAGGGTTCCGGCGGCGAGGCCGTCCAGCGCCGTGACGATCAGCCGCGCACCCATGTCGGACAGGGTGTCGTGCAGGCTGCCGGCGGTGGTGTGGTCGGTGATCTCCACGCGGTCCTTGAGCAGCATCGGCCCGGTGTCGAGCCCGGCCTCCATCTGCATGATGGTGACGCCGGTCTCAGAGTCGCCCTCCATGATCGCCCGCTGGATGGGCGCCGCGCCGCGCCAGCGCGGCAGCAAGGAGGCATGGACGTTGATGCAGCCCAGGCGCGGGATGTCGAGCACCGCCTGCGGCAAGATGAGGCCATAGGCGGCCACCACCGCGATATCCGGGGCCAGGGCGGCAAGGGCCTCCTGGGCGGCGGCGTCGCGCAGGGTGGTCGGCGTGCGCACCTCGATGCCCAGCGCCTCGGCCTTCAGGTGGACCGGGCACGGGCGGGGCTGCTGGCCGCGCCCGGCCGGGCGTGGCGGCTGCGAGTACGAGGCCACCACGTCATGCCGGGCGGCCAGCGCCGCGAGGATGGGGACCGAGAAGTCCGGCGTCCCCATGAACACGACGCGCATTAAAGGCGGGCTCCGCTGCGCGACGTCACGCGGGGGGTGGGGACGCGCTCGGGCTCCAGGTCGCCCGACTTCTTGGCCTTGGTCAGCTTGCGCAGGATCATGTTGCGCTTCAGCGCCGACAGGTGGTCCACGAACAGGGTGCCGCCCAGGTGGTCCATCTCGTGCTGGATGACCACGGCCAAGAGGCCCTCGGCATGGAGTTCGCGGATTTCGTTCTGGTGGTCGAGGTAGCGCACCTTGACCTCGGCCGGGCGTTCGACGTCGTCGAAGTGCTCGGGCAGCGACAGGCAGCCTTCCTCGTAGACCTTCATCTGGTCGGATGCCCAGATGATCTCGGGATTGGCCATGCGCAGCGGCGCCGGGGCCGCGTCGTCGTCGGCGGCATCGACCACGATGACCCGCTTGGCCACCCCGACCTGAGGCGCGGCCAGCCCGACGCCGGGGGCGGCGTACATGGTTTCCAGCATGTCATCCATGAGCCGGACGATCTCGGCATCGACTTTTTCGACCGGCTTCGCCTTGACCTTCAGGCGCGGGTCGGGCGCCACGATGATGGGCAGCAGGGCCATGGGCTTCCTTCGCTCCGGCGTACGGGGGGTGTCTTGGGCCGTGAGATAAGCCCAACGCGGCCCGAAATCAAGAAAAGAGGCGGATGGGGGGGGGGAACGAAGGGAGGGAAGTGAAGCGGGGGACACAGAGAACACCGAGAAGGAAGGGGAGGAGTCACCGAGAGTGCGGAGCGACGGCGCCGCAGGCGGACAACCCCATGACGGGGTTTCTGCGCTGCGCGCGGCTCTGCTCCGCTCCCTCTGTGTTCTCTGTGTCCTCGGTGTCCCCCGCTTCCCTTCCCTCACCCGACCCCTAGCGCGTCGCCGCGTCGCGGCTCATGCGTTCGGCGATCACGCGGAGGCGGGCTTCGGCGGTGTCGCGCAGGGGGACGCAGGTGGTGCGGGCGGCCTCGCCGTACTGGGCGGCGGCGCGGTCGATGTAACCGGCGGCCTCGAACAGGCCGCCCATGCGGAAGGCGTCCAGCGCGGTGCGCTCCTCGCCGCAGGTCTGCAGCAGGGTGGCGAGGTTGCCGGCGTAGCCCAGGGCGTTGAACGGCCCCTGGATGTCGGCGACGCGGCGGTAGTTGAGGGCGGCCCGCGCGTACTGGCCATGCAGGAAGAAGGCGGTGGCGCGCCAGTAGGTGGCGGCTTCCTCGCCCGGCTGGCCCTGGCAGGCCCGCGCGGCGACCTCGGTCACGCGCAGGGCTTCCTCCACCCAGCCGGTGTCGGGAATCGCCTCGGCCGGCAGGTGGAGGTAGTGGTTGACCGCCTCGCGCGCCGCGCCGACGGCTTCGCGGCACCGCGCTTCGGCGGTGGCCCCGGCGGCGGCCGGCGGCAGCGGGCGCTTGCCGGCCGTGGCGCCGTCGATGGCGGCGTCGAACGCGGTGTCGACCGGCGGGGTCATCGGCGGGCGGGTGCGCAGGCGCGTCACCTCCACCGGATCGCTGGGCAGGCCCGACAGTCCGCCGACCGGGGGCAGCGCGGAGACGGGTGCCGGCAGGACGGCCGGGGCACTGGCCGCGCCCGCACCGCGCGGCGGCCTGGAGTCGGCCGGCCTGGCGGGATCGGGCCTGCGGGTTTCGGATTTGCGCGCCTGCGCGTCCGCCGTCTGGCGGGCGACTCCGTTGGTGTCGGCCTCGGCGGCGGGTTCTGCGACGGCAGCGGAGAGGGCCGCGGTCGGCTTGGGCGGGGGCGGCGCGGGGACGGCCGGCTTGGGCGTCGGCCGGGCGGCGATCGTCACCGACGGTCCGCCGCCCCCGCCCATGTCGACGATCGGCCGGCTGTCCGGTGCCCTGGCGCCGGGAAAGGGAGTGCAGGCAGCGATCGTGCCGGCCATCAGGAGCGGCAGAAGGGTGCGCAGGGACGGGCCGGACATGACTCTCCGTGAATACAGTGGGTTCGGGCAACGGCCCCCGAGCATAGCCTACGGGCGGCGGAGGCTTAACCTTTTAATGTCACCCGCCCGCAGAGACGCCCCCCAAACGCGAACCGCCGCCCGACGGGGGGCGGCGATCCACTGGTCGGTTCGCGTGCCTTCGGCCCACGAACAATCCTGTTGCCTGGGGCTCAGCCCTCGGCGGTCTTCTTGACATCGCCGCGGCGGCGCTGGACGTATTCCTTGATCTGGCGCTCCATGGCCTGGAAGGAATCGCGCAGGGCGACGCCGATGTCTTCGTGGGCGTGGATGTTTTCGCCCTTGGGGTCCTGCTTGGCGATCAGCTCGTCGCCGGGCACCGTCACGTCGATGGTGACGTGGTAGGGCTCGCCCTTACGGTGCTGGTTGGACGTGTTGCGATGGTGCAACTCGATGGTCACCCGGCAGCTGATGATGTCGGAGCAGAACTGCTCCAACTTTGCGACCTTCTCGCGGACGCGCTCTTCGATGGCGGACGAGGGATCGAGGCCGTGAAACGTAATCTGCACGGGAATTTGCATCAAGCTCTCCCTTAGACTTGGCTGGGCCCCGGAGGGGACGCCCTTGACGGCGCCGGGGACCCGTTGCTGGTAAACGCACTCCGCGACGACCGGGGTCCAAAGCGTCTGGTCTTTCAACCGTCGCCCGGACCTAGACCCCCCCATTTGCCGCGGCGGGCATTCTTAGCCGGAACGACGGCGTCCGGCAACGCTGGAATACCATCATTTTCGTCCTTTCCCTCGGGCGGTGCAAATCAAACCGGCCGTTTGACGAACGGTTTCCGGCGCAGCAGCCATGTGCGGCGCGTAACCCTTGCGCATTTGGGCCTTTAGGCACATATGCTCGCGGTTTCGCAGACCACTCTTTTTTCCGGCCCAGCATGGCCCCCAACGCCCCGGCCAGCATGGCCCCCAACACAAGGACCACGGAATGACCGAGGAAAAGCTCTCGTTCCAGGCGGAAGTGTCGCGCATCCTGGATATCGTCGTGCATTCCCTGTACTCGCAGCGGGAGATTTTCCTGCGCGAACTGATTTCCAACGCCTCGGACGCCTGCGACAAGCTGCGCTACCAGGCGATCACCGAGCCTGACCTGATCGCCGGCGACCCCGACTTCCGCATCGAGCTGACCATCGACAAGGACGCCCGCACGCTGACCCTGGCCGACAACGGCATCGGCATGAACCGCGACGACCTGATCGCCAACCTGGGCACCATCGCGCGGTCGGGCACCGGCGAGTTCCTGCGCGGCCTGACCGGCGATTCGCGCAAGGACGTCAGCCTGATCGGCCAGTTCGGCGTCGGCTTCTACGCCTCGTTCATGGTCGCCGACACGGTCGAGGTCATCACCCGCAAGGCCGGCGAGGAGCACGGCTGGCGCTGGAAGTCCGACGGCAAGGGCGAATTCACCATCACCGAGGCGCCCGAGGCGGCGCGCGGCGCCCGCATCGTCCTGCACCTCAAGGACGACGCCGACGAATACCTCGAGCCGCAGCGCCTGCGCCAGGTGGTCAAGAGCTACTCCGACCACATCGGCCTGCCGGTCATCCTCAAGGGCGAGACCGACGAGACGCTGAACGAGGCCTCGGCCCTGTGGACCCGACCGCGGTCCGAGATCACCGACGAGCAGTACAAGGAATTCTACCACCACGTCGCCCATGCCTTCGACGATCCGTGGCTGACCGTGCACTACCGGGCCGAAGGCGCCATCGAGTACACCGGCCTGCTGTTCGTGCCGAGCGAGAAGCCGTTCGACCTGTTCCAGCCCGACCGCAAGCAGCACGTCAAGCTGTACGTCAACCGCGTGTTCATCACCGACGACTGCGAAGGCCTGCTGCCGCCCTACCTGCGCTTCGTGCGCGGTGTGGTGGACAGCCCGGACCTGCCGCTCAACGTGTCGCGCGAGATGCTCCAGCACAACCCGCTGCTGCGCAAGATGCAGGGCGGCCTGGTCAAGCGCCTGTTGTCCGAACTGGACAAGAAGGCGGCCGACGCCGACGCCTACCGCCCGTTCTGGGAAACCTTCGGGCCGGTGCTCAAGGAAGGCCTGTACGAGGACTTCGAACGCCGCGAGCAGCTTCTGGAACTGTGCCGCTTCCGCTCGACCGCAGGCGACGGGCTGGTCAGCCTGGCCGACTACGTGGGCCGCATGAAGGAAGGCCAGGACGCCATCTACATCATCACCGGCGACGACCCGGCCGTCCTGCGCCGCAGCCCGCAGCTCGAAGGCTATCTGGCCAAGGGTGTCGAGGTGCTGCTGCTGACCGACCCGATCGACGAGTTCTGGACCGGCACCGTGCCCAGCTACCAGGGCAAGTCCTTCAAGTCCGTGGCGCAGGGCTCGGCCGACCTGTCCAAGATCACCGGCGATGAAACCCCCGAGGCCGACAAGAAGGACGCCGCCCCGGCCGAGAACCTCGACATGCTGGTCGGCGCGCTCAAGATGGCGCTCGGCGACGCGGTCAAGGAAGTCCGCACATCCGACCGCCTGACCGCCTCGCCGTGCTGCCTGGTGGCCGATGAGGGGGGCATGTCCATCCACATGGAACGCCTGCTGCGCCAGCACAACAGCGTGCCGCAGATGGCCCACGCCCGCATCCTGGAGATCAACCCCAGCCACAGCCTGATCAAGCACATGGCCGAACGCGCCAAGGCCGACGCCACGGCGCCGGACCTGGCCGACATGGCCTACCTGCTGCTCGACCAGGCCCGCATCGTCGAAGGCGAGGCCCCGGCCGACCCGACGGCGTTCGCCAGCCGACTGGCCAAGGTGATGGAGAAGGGCCTGGGGTGAGGGACGCCCACCTCAGGGACTGTTTAGGGTGAAGGTGTGACGATGGGCTCCTCTACGGCCGTGAGAGGAGCCCATTTTCATGAACAAGCGTACAGTTGCCATCGCTGCCGCTGAGTGGGCAGTGCACAGCCCTTGAGTGGCGCCCGCTGGACGGGCCTCAGGCCCGACAATCAGGGCTGCTGAACGCTCTCGACTTCGAAGTAGGCCCGGTAACCATTCCTATGCCGGGCATCAAACATGGCCTGCATCCCCAGGCCAGGGGCATAGAGGGCCGTCGTAGAGACGGTCGCATCCCGGCATTCCACTTTGAAAGCGTCCACACTTCCCGCGACGATGTCAAAGGAGCCATATTCGGCAACCTTGCAGGTGGCCCGGTTTTGCCAACTGTCGCCGCGACGACCGTTGTGGCCCGCGACGTCGAAGCTGATTTCATTCCCGACCTTGAGCGGCCACAGGCTGCCGCTGAAGTTCGAAAATTTGCGGCTCAGGTCGCTGCCGCAGGTGATATTGCTCGCTTCGTAGAACATGGTTTCGAAAGCGTAGCGCATCTCGCAGCTGCCGTTAATTCGAACGGTAAACCCCTCCTGGGAGGCGTTTTCGACAGTGATGTTGAGGTCATTTTTATTGTTTTCGCTGCGGTCCAAGACAACCTTGGTTCCGTTGGGAAGTGGTGCCGGTTTGGCGATGCCGGCGGCCGGATCGGCTAGGCCCTGGTTCCAGGCCGGCTGCTCGGCCTGAGCCGAATTGGAAATCGTGAGAAGCGCCAGGGCGACAACGATCAAAGCGTTACGCTGCATGTTCGTTCCTTCAGGTAAACGACGTGAATCAGGAAACTGCTACCGTTCGACGGCGACCACCGTGTATTCAGCGATGTTCCCCCGTCCCGGACGGTCGAACCGGTACTTCACGAGGGCTTGTTTTGCCGGCGAATAGTAGGAAGTAATGACGTGGATCTCGTCTCGGCAGATGACCTTGAACACGTCATCCTGGCCGTAGGGCAAGGCCATGGCACCCTGGTCCGTGACCTCGCACCTTCCGTTGTACGGCGACGAGCGCCCCTGAACGGTGATATTCACGTCGAAGGTGGCTTCGTTCCCCACCTGGAGCGGCCAGAGGGAACCCTTGATGTTCGATATCTCGCGAGTGACGCTGCCGAAGGGGCAATTCTCGCGCTTCACAGGCGCGTAAAAATCCAGCGCGCGGACCTTTGTGTGCGCGCAACTCGAATCGGAGCGCTTGAAAGTATAGGTTTCATCAGTACCAGCCACGACCTTGATGGCACCCCCGCCTTCGGTGACGAACGTATCGCCGACGTTTATGGCTGGCATGGCGGACGGAGCCAACGGGGCCGACGGCGCCAACATCTGGGCTTCCTGGGTCGTCTGGCAGGCCCCGACAGCGGTCCCTGCGGCCAATGCCAGACCCAATCCAATTGCTTTCCCCCGCATTCCAAGTCCTCCTGATGTGTTTCGGGCGATCCGCGTCATTGTCTGATCACGGGCCGGCTTCCCGGTGATTTCAACAGACCGAGGGCGAGGGCCTTGGTTACCGCTTGGATCGTGTTCCGCGCCGCCAGTTTCTTGCGTGCGCTCAGCAGGTGACGGGTCACGGTATCCAAGCTCACGCCCAGGGCGAAGGCGGTCTCCTTTGCCAGCATCCCGGATGCAGCCAGTGTCAGGCACTGTCGCTCCCGGTCGGTCAGTACGGGCCGTTCAGAGGATAAGTGTTCACCTGCCACGCCACCCCCCCTCAGAAATGCCCTTCGCCGTTGCAGGCAGGAATAAGCCGCCCAGACGCATTAGGCGGTGGACGCGCTGATACGTGTAGATACCCATAACTGGTATATTTCACGGATATCGACTGTTAAATATACCAAGCGTCACGGCGCGTGCCGCAGCTTGGGTGACATTGCAGGCATTTAGTTTCCGGCGCGCTCTTGAGAGATACTGCTTTACGGCGTCAACCCCGATATGAAGGACATCCGCAGTCTCTTCAGCGTTAAAGCCTTCGGCGGCCCGTTGAAGGCATACAGCTTCGCGGCTTGAGAGCGTCACCATTTTGCTCAAAAGAAGCCGGCTCAGGACAGCCTCGTTAAATAATTCGACGAGAGCCACGATGTCGTTGAGATGGGCGCTATAGATGGCGCTGAACTCTTTGGCCGGAATACGACCCGCGTTCAGCCCGATGCCGCCCCGGTCGAAGGGTGTCACGCCTCGTAGCGGGATTGTCAGCCCGTTTTGGAGGCCAAAGTCATGGGCGTCCAGACCGACTTGCAACTGACGTGCGGTCAAGCGCGCATTGATCCGCGGATCCATCCAGCGAAAGGGCTGTGTTTCGTTAAGACAGTAGAAAATACTGGGATCGTGCTGTTGAAGTCCGCGCTCATGGTAGTGTGACATGAAGTCCTGCGGATGAAACGACAGGGCGATGGCATGGGCGGCGCTGTTTCGGGTCGGATGCGCGTGGGGAATGAATCCGTACATGAATGTTTCGATGCCGTATTCCCGAAGGGCTTTGGCCAAGCATCCCTGACACGATTCGAGATCAGGCGCTGAGCGGAGCGCTTCGGCAAAGTCCCGGTGCGTCGCGGACGTTTTCATCACATGTGCTCTCGGCCCCATGGGGGAGCGGGCGATGAGGACTCTTCGAAAGGCGTCTCATCCAGCATTCCGAGAGCCGTTGCCCGCGCAACGGCCTGGGTTACGGTAAGGGCATTCAGTTTCTGGCGTGCTCTGTCCAGGTACTGCTTGACGGTGTCTGTCCCGATATGAAGGGCATCAGCCACCTGTTCGGCAGTGTAACCCTCTGCAACCCAATGCAGGCAGTCTGTTTCGCGGGGCGAAAGTCGTATCCTGTCCCTTAGAAGAAAGCGGCTGATAACAGCTTCGTTGAATAGTTCTGCGTAAGTGAGAACCTCGGGAAGGTGGCCCCTGAGCATGTCTCGGAACGCCTTGTCCGACATGTCCCCAGCATTCAGGCCGGCGCCGCCCCGATCAAAAGGCGTATCGCCGCGTAGCGGTATCGTCACTCCGCTCCGTTGCCCGAAGTCGTAGGCGTCCCGTTCGACTTGCCTTTGGCGGGGCGTCAGCCTGCCCATGAGGTCTTGGTTGTACCAAATGAGCGGCTGTGTCCCGTTGACGCAGTGGCGCACGTTGGTGTCGTGTTCAAGGTGCCCCGACTTGTCGTAGTACGCCATAAAATCAGGACAATGCGATGAAGCGAGAAGCGGTACTATCGGCTTCGGGTCCTTGGCATTGGCATGAGGGACGAAGGCGTACGTGATGCTTTGAACACCGAACCGCCCCAGCGCGTCATGCAAGATATTCCAAGATGAGCAGAAGTCCGGAGCGAGCCGTAGCCTCTGGATAAACTCATGTTGAGCCAAAGTGAATTTCTGCACCAAGCCTCTCCTGCGGCAGTGCCAGAAGGTACATGAGCGTACGCGAAACAACCAGGGATTGGAACACTCAATTCCACTTATAGGCGCTTCCGCAGCGGTCAATATGCCATAAGGTTGCGCTCCACCAACCACCCCTTTGCCACACCTCGAGGCCCCGGGCCTCGAAGCCCCTGGGTGGTGTCAGAGCGTTTGATGTTTTCCGGGTGCAGTGCGCCGGGTCCCGAGCCGCCGTTCCCATGGCGGAGCGCTGAGAGCCGGCCATCTGAAGGACGAACCTTTAGGGCGGGTCCAGGGGCCGGAAGCGGCCTCCTAAGCCCCCGCCTGCAGTCGTGCCCGGACGTCGCGCAGGACGGCAGTGACGGCGTCGCGGTGGACGCCGTCACTGGCCATCAGGCAGGTAATGATGGGGTCTTCGAGCAGGTCGTCGAGGCGCGGTTCCTCGTTGGCCGAAAAGCGGCCCTGGGGCGCCTCGGTCCTGAGGCTCCTGCCGTCCGTCCCGTCTGGAGCGCGCTGTCCGTTCCTCATGGCCTCTCTCCCCGGTGATCTTGATGTGACACGGGCCTGTTGGTGCGGCCCTTGATAGGCTTGCATTTGGGGCGTTCAGCCGCGGTTTTCAAGGGTTCCCGCAGCTCATCATGCCCCTGTCCATAATGCGGTTTTCATACGTTTTCGGATGTGATGGCGGTCACAGGACCAGCCGCAAGCAGCGTTGACAGGCCGCCGGCGCGGCGCCACTTTCAGCCGACCATGACATCATCCTTTTCCCCGGTTTCCTTCGCCCCTCCCCCCGCCCCGCGCAGCGACTGGGCGGTCATCGCTTGGGCGGTGGCGGGCGGCATCGTCGCGGCCCTGTCGGTCGGCAAGGTTCCGCCGGCCATGCCGTTCCTGCGCGCCGACCTGAGCCTCGGGCTGGTCGAGGGCGGCTTCGTCGTGTCGGTGTTCAACACCCTGGCGATGGCGCTCGGCCTGGTGGTCGGGGTTCTGGCCGACCGCCTGGGGCGCCGCCGCCTGCTCGGCGTCGGGTTCGCCTGCCTGGCCGGAGGCGGCCTGCTGGGCGCCTTCGCCGACGGGCTGGCCCCCCTGCTGGTCAGCCGCTTCATCGAGGGCATCGGCTTCATCCTGGTCGCGGTGTCGAGCCCGGCCATCGTCATCGCCGCCGCCGCGCCGCAGGACCGCGCCCTGGCGCTCAGCCTGTGGAGCGTGTTCACGCCGGCCGGCATGGCGCTGGCCCTCATCGCCGCGCCGCCGCTGCTGCATGTCCTGGACTGGCGGGCGGTGTGGCTCGTGGTGGCCGGCGCCGGGCTGGTCGCCCTGGTCGGGGTGACCTGGGCGACGCGGCGGGTGGACCTGCCCAAGGCCCTGGCCGGGTCGCCGCTGCGCACGGTGGTCGAGACCCTGGCCCGGCCGGGCCTGCGCTGGCTGGCCCTGGCATTCGGCGCCTATGCCTTCCAGTGGGTGTCGCTGATGGTGTGGCTGCCGACCTTCCTGGCCGAGGACCTCGGCGCCACGGTCGCCACGGCGGCCCTGCTGACCGCGCTGGTGGTGGCGGTCAACGTGCCGAGCAACATCCTGGCCGGCTGGCTGCTCGGGCGCGGAGTCGCCCGCGTCGTCCTGCTGGTCGGCGGCAGCGCGGCCATGGGCCTGGCCGGCTGGGGCATCTTTACAGAGGCCCTGCCCGACGGCCTGCGCTTTGGGCTGTGCGTGGTGTTTTCCTTCGTCGGCGGCGTGGTCCCGGCCTCGCTGTTCGCCGGAACGGCGGCCCATGCGCCGTCGCCCGGCCACATGGGCGCCGCCAACGGCCTGCTGATGCAGGGTTCCAACGCCGGCCAGTTCGTCGGCCCGCCCATCGTCGCGGCGGCGGTCGCCTCGGCTGGCGGCGCGTGGACCGGCGCCCTCGGCCCGCTGGCCGCCGGGGCCTTGGTCGCCGGCCTGTGCGGCATCATGGCGGCGCGTAGCGAGCGAAAAAGCCACCCGCGCGGGTAGGACGGCTGCCCACCCATCCGACGCCGCCGGAAGCCACGGGCCTTCGCCGTCCGCGCCCCCAAACACGCCTAACCCCTGGACAACGGGGCGCGAATATGGTGTAACGCGCGCGTCCGCCGTGCCCCCGGACGGCGCCTACGGTTGCGTTCCCCACCCACCCTTTCGCCGAGGGGCGACGCATCCCGGCCGTGTGCTGATGCAGGCCTGAACCGACGAGCCCCCTGACCAGCCATTAGAGAGGAATTGCCGTGCTTGAAGCCTACCGCCAGCATGTCGCCGAACGCGCCGCCCTTGGCATTCCGCCGCTTCCGCTGTCCACCGAGCAGACCCAGGACCTTGTAGCCCTTCTGAAGGCCCCCCCGGCCGGCGAAGAGGACACCCTGGTCGAGCTGCTCACCCACCGCGTTCCGGCCGGTGTGGACGACGCCGCCAAGGTCAAGGCCGAGTTCCTGGCCGCCGTCGCCGTGGGCGACGAGACCTGCCCGATGATCGGCAAGGTCAAGGCGACGGAACTGCTGGGCACCATGCTGGGCGGCTTCAACATCGTGCCGCTCATCCACCTGCTGAAGGACGCCGAGTGCGGCACCGCGGCGGCCGAGGCCCTGAAAAAGACCCTGCTGGTGTTCGACTACTTCCACGACGTCAAGCAGATGGCCGACGCCGGCAACGCCAACGCCAAGGCCGTGCTGCAGTCGTGGGCCGACGCCGAGTGGTTCACCTCGCGCCCCGAAGTGCCCGAGAGCCTGACCGTCACCATCTTCAAGGTAACGGGCGAAACCAACACCGACGACCTGTCCCCGGCCCCCGACGCCTGGAGCCGCCCGGACATCCCGCTGCACGCCCTGGCCATGCTCAAGAACGCCCGCCCCGGCATCGAGCCCGAGGAGCCCGGCGTGCGCGGCCCGGTCAAGCAGTTCGAGACGCTCAAGGCCCAGGGCAACCTGGTGGCCTACGTCGGCGACGTGGTCGGCACCGGCTCGTCGCGCAAGTCGGCCACCAACTCGGTGCTGTGGTGGACCGGCGAGGACATCCCCTTCGTCCCCAACAAGCGCTTCGGCGGCGTGTGCCTGGGCAGCAAGATCGCCCCGATCTTCTACAACACCATGGAAGACGCCGGCGCCCTGCCCATCGAGCTGGACGTCAACCAGATGGACATGGGCGACGTGGTCGAGCTGCGCCCCTATGACGGCAAGGCCCTCAAGAACGGTGCCGTCATCGCCGAGTTCACCGTCAAGTCCGACGTCATCTTCGACGAAGTCCGCGCCGGTGGCCGCATTCCGCTGATCATCGGCCGTGGCCTGACCGCCCGTGCGCGCGCGGCCCTGGGCCTGCCCGCCTCCACCCTGTTCCGCCTGCCGGCCGAGCCCGAGGCGTCGAGCAAGGGGTTCTCCCTGGCCCAGAAGATGGTCGGCCGCGCCTGTGGCCTGCCCGAGGGCAAGGGCGTCCGCCCCGGCACCTACTGCGAACCCAAGATGACCACCGTGGGGTCGCAGGACACCACCGGCCCGATGACCCGCGACGAGCTGAAGGACCTGGCCTGCCTGGGCTTCTCGGCCGATCTGGTCATGCAGTCGTTCTGCCACACCTCGGCCTATCCCAAGCTGGTGGACGTGCAGACCCACAAGACCCTGCCGAGCTTCATCTCCACCCGTGGCGGCGTGTCCCTGCGGCCCGGCGACGGGGTGATCCACTCGTGGCTGAACCGCCTGCTGCTGCCCGACACCGTGGGCACCGGCGGCGATTCGCACACCCGCTTCCCGCTGGGCATTTCCTTCCCCGCCGGGTCGGGCCTGGTGGCCTTTGCCGCCGCCACCGGCGTGATGCCGCTGGACATGCCGGAATCGGTGCTGGTGCGCTTCAAGGGCGAGATGCAGCCGGGCGTCACCCTGCGTGACCTCGTCAACGCCATCCCGCTCTACGCCATCCGCGCCGGCCTGTTGACGGTCGAGAAGAAGGGCAAGAAGAACTTCTTCTCCGGCCGCATCCTCGAGATCGAGGGCCTGCCCGACCTCAAGGTCGAACAGGCGTTCGAACTGTCCGACGCCTCGGCCGAACGGTCTGCGGCGGCTTGCACCGTGCGCCTGAACGAAGACCCGATCATCGAATACATGACGTCCAACATCACGCTCATGAAGTGGATGATCGCCAACGGCTACCAGGATCGCCGCACCCTGGAGCGCCGCATCGAGGCCATGGAAGCCTGGATCGCCAAGCCCGAGCTGCTGGCCCCCGACGCCGACGCCGAATACGCCGCCGTCATCGAGATCGATCTGGCCGACATCAAGGAACCGATCGTCGCCTGCCCCAACGACCCCGACGACGTGAAGCTGCTGTCCGAGGTTTCGGGCACCAAGATCGATGAAGTGTTCATCGGTTCGTGCATGACCAACATCGGCCACTTCCGGGCCGCCGCCAAGGTTCTGGACGGCAAGAGCGACATCCCGACCCGCCTGTGGATCGCCCCGCCGACCAAGATGGACGCCCAGATCCTGAACGAGGAAGGCTACTACTCCATCCTCGGCAAGGCGGGCGCCCGCATGGAATCGCCGGGCTGTTCGCTGTGCATGGGCAACCAGGCGCAGATCCGCAAGGGCTCGACCGCCATGTCGACCTCGACCCGCAACTTCCCCAACCGCCTGGGCATCGACACCAACGTCTACCTCGGCTCCGCCGAGCTGGCCGCCGTCTGCGCCCTGCTGGGCCGCATCCCGACCCCGGCCGAATACATGGAGCAGGTCAGCGGACTCGAAGCCAAGGCCGCCGACATCTACCGCTACATGAACTTCGACAAGATCGCCTCCTTCCGCGAGGTGGCGGACACGGTCACGGTGTGACGGCGGTCTGCATAAGATGACGGAAAGGGCGCTCCCTGGTGGGGCGCCCTTTTCACATTCGCAATGAGGGCCTTGATAATTGCGCGGGTTGACCACTCCTAGTACGATAGCACTCGGAGGACACGCCATGCATCTGTCAGACGGGGACCGCGAAACCGCCGAAGCCCTTGAAGCGGTCAGCACCGTCGCCTTGGAAGGCATTGCAGCTATCGAACGGGGGGATTTCACCCTTGAGCGTGGGCGCGAAGGCGGCCGTGTGTTGATGGCGCGCCTCCATGAAAGAGCTGCCGAACGGGCGGCTGCTAAATCGGCTGCATTCCGGGCAAATGGCTGACTTCCGCCTATCGGCGCGACGCATGTTTGGTTGTTGCCCCCTTCCGAAACCTCAGTCTCGCGCCACCTCAAGGGATGGGCTGATGAAGCAGGTTGATTTCGCATCATACGCGGCGCGATTGGAAGCGCGAAAGGCTGCGCTTGGTGTTGAAGCGCCAGCGAACGATGGGTCGCGTCGGACGCCTGAAAAGCGCGCCCTCCTCAAGGAGCTTGAGGAAGCGCAGCGCGCCCGTGGCAAGAAGCCTGTGTTCACTGCGGCCTATTGACGGGCCGAACGGCAGCATTGGCGTTCTCAACCCCCGCGACTCCCTCTTTAAAGAAAACAAGGAGGTCTGGAGCATCGCTCCAGGCGGGCCAGGGCGGCAGCCCGGTCGCGGCAGCGACATGGCACCGAACGGACGCCCCCCTCGCATGCGGAGGTTCGGAGGCTTGCGGGTCTTTTGCCGCGCTCCCATGTGAAAGGCGTTAGCAGCCAGGGAGACATAGGCCATGACGAGTTCGACGCGCCGCACGCTTACCGTGTCCGGTAAGGACTACGACTATTTCAGTCTCAGGGCCGCGGCCGAGGCCGGGCTGGGCGACGTGTCCCGTCTGCCGTTCTCCATGAAGGTGCTGCTGGAGAACCTGCTGCGCTTTGAAGACGGCCGCACGGTGACCGCCGACGACGTCAAGGCCTGCGCCGAGTGGCTCAAGGACAAGCGGTCCGACCGCGAGATCGCCTATCGGCCCGCCCGCGTGCTGATGCAGGACTTCACCGGAGTTCCCGCCGTGGTCGACCTGGCCGCCATGCGTGATGCCGTGGTCGCCATCGGCGGCGACCCGCAGAAGATCAATCCGCTGTCGCCCGTCGACCTCGTGATCGACCACTCGGTCATGGTCGACTACTTCGGCACCCCCGATGCCCTGACCAAAAACACCGACCTGGAGTTCGAGCGCAACGGCGAACGCTATGCCTTCCTGCGGTGGGGCCAGGGCGCGTTCAAGGATTTCCGCGCCGTTCCTCCCGGCACCGGCATCTGCCATCAGGTCAACCTGGAGCACCTCGCCCGCGTCGTATGGAGCCGCGAGGAGAACGGCCGCACCCTCGCCTATCCCGACACCTGCGTCGGCACCGACTCGCACACCACCATGGTCAACGGCCTGGGCGTGCTGGGCTGGGGCGTCGGCGGCATCGAGGCCGAGGCCGCCATGCTCGGCCAGCCCGTCTCCATGCTGATCCCCGAGGTCGTCGGTTTCAAGCTGACCGGCAAGCTCAAGGAAGGCGTCACCGCCACCGATCTGGTGCTGGTCGTCGTGCAGATGCTGCGCAAGCAGGGCGTGGTCGGCAAGTTCGTGGAGTACTACGGCGACGGCCTCGATCACCTGACCCTGGCCGACCGCGCGACCATCGCCAACATGGCCCCGGAGTACGGCGCCACCTGCGGCATCTTCCCGATCGACGCCGAGACCCTGAACTACATGCGGCTGACCGGCCGTGCGGAAGAGCAACTCGCCCTGGTCGAGGCCTATGCCAAGGAACAGGGCATGTGGCGCACCGACGACTGGAGTCCGGTGTTCAGCCAGACCCTGGAACTCGACATGTCCACCGTCGAGCCGTGCATCGCCGGGCCGAAACGCCCGCAGGACCGCGTCCTGCTGTCGGGGGCCGACAAGGCGCTCAGGGACGCGCTGGCCGCCGAGGGCATCACCGACCCCGCCAAGGGCTTCAAGGTCGAAGGCGCCGACTACGAGCTGAACCAGGGCGACGTGGTGATCGCCGCCATCACCTCGTGCACCAACACGTCCAACCCCGGCGTGATGATCGCCGCCGGTCTGGTCGCCAAGAAAGCCGCAGAGTTGGGCCTGAAGTCCCAGCCGTGGGTCAAGACCTCGCTGGCGCCGGGATCCCTGGTGGTCCAGGACTATCTGGAAAAGGCCGGTCTGCAGACCTACCTCGACCAGTTGGGCTTCAACATCGCCGGGTTCGGGTGCACCACCTGCATCGGCAACTCCGGGCCGCTGGCCGAACCCATCGCCAACACCATCGACGCCAACAAGATGGTCGTCTCGGCGGTGCTGTCGGGCAACCGCAACTTCGAGGGCCGCATCAGCCCCCACGTGCGCGCCAACTGGCTGGCCTCCCCGCCGCTGGTCGTCGCCTACGCGCTGCTCGGCAACATGCAGAAGGACATCACGACCGAGCCGCTGGGAATCGGCAAGGACGGCAATCCGGTGTTCCTCAAGGATGTCTGGCCGACCAGCCAGGAGATTTCCGAGGCCGTCGGCTCGTTCGTCAGCCGCGAAATGTTCCAGACCCGCTACGCCAACGTCTGGGACGGACCCAAGCAGTGGCAGGACATTGCCGTCGCCGGTGGCGAAACCTATGCCTGGGACGACAAGTCGACCTACGTCGCCAACCCGCCCTACTTCGTGGGCATGGCGGCCGAGGCCGGCGCCATCACCGAGATCAAGGGCGCCCGCCCGCTGGCCATCCTGGGCGATTCGGTGACCACCGACCACATCTCCCCGGCCGGTTCGATCAAGGCCGACAGCCCGGCCGGCAAGTATCTGATGGAGCACGGGGTCGACAAGCGCGACTTCAATTCCTACGGCGCGCGGCGCGGCAACCACGAGGTCATGATGCGCGGCACCTTCGCCAACATCCGCATCAAGAACGAAATGGTGCCGGGCATCGAGGGCGGCATCACCAAGCACATCCCCTCGGGCGAGGTCATGCCGATCTATGACGCCGCCATGAAGTACCAGGCCGAGGGGACCCCGCTGGTGGTCATCGGAGGTCTGGAATACGGCACCGGGTCGTCCCGCGACTGGGCCGCCAAGGGCACCAACCTGCTGGGCGTCAAGGCGGTCATCGTCGAAAGCTTCGAGCGCATCCACCGTTCCAACCTGGTCGGCATGGGCGTCCTGCCCCTGCAGTTCAAGGACGGCACGACGCGCAAGACCCTCAAGCTGGACGGCACCGAGGTATTCGACATCACCGGCATCGACGGCGACATCAAACCACGCCAGGACGTCTCGGTGACCATCACCCGCGCCGACGGATCGCGCGAAACCGTCACCGTCCTGTGCCGCATCGACACCGCAGACGAGGTCGAATACTACCGCCACGGCGGCATCCTGCAGTACGTGCTGCGGGGGTTGGCTGCTGCATAGGGGGTGGTAGCAATTTCCAGCTTCTTGCTCTTGTGAAGAATTAACCGTGTCGTTATAGAGTTACCATCAGTAAACACGTCGTTCCCGCGAAGGCGGGTGCGACGACCTGAATTATTATGAAAGCTCCCGTTCCCGAGGTCCAGGAGGCCGCCGCCTCCTGGCGGGCGCGGGCAGAGCCCGCTTTCTACTCCGCCGCCTCGATCCGGCCCGGCCGTTCTGCGCCGGTGGGGGCGGCGGCGGCGTCGGGGAAGCGCAGGGTCACGCCCTGCGGCACCAGGCTGTTGAACAGCACGATGTTGAACAGGGCGATGGCCCCCATCTCCAGCGTTTCCTCGATCAGGATGAGGATCATGACCGGCAGGCCATAGAGGCTTGCCCCGCGCTCCTCCAGGACCGCGGCGACCACTTCCAGCCCGACGGCGCCGGCCACGAACAGCGCGCCGGACAGGATGACGAGGCCGGCCACCCGACGCGGCAGGGCCAGCAGCAAGGGGATGGTGGCCACCGCGACGACGGCGGCGAAGGCCCCGCCGAACACCACCCACGGACGGAACGGCAGCCCCTCGAACATCACCCCCAGGATGAACTGCGCCTTGTTCATGCGGTCGTGGACCTGGGCCACTTCGTCGATGGACAGCAGCAGCATGACGACCGCCAGCCCGGCCCACAGGATGCCGTGCAGGCGGCTGGTCCGCGCCGCGCGGCGCGACACCAGGAGGCACAGCCCGGCGGCGACGGCCAGGTTGAAGCTCGACCACCAGGTGGCGAAGCTGCCCTCGGCATTGAGGTTGAACAGGGTCAGCGCCCCGAACACCGCCAGCTTGAGGCGCTGGCCTTCGGGCGCGGCGCCGGCCATGGCGGGATCCTCGGCGTTGCCGCCGGCCAGCCCAAAGCCCTCCATGCCGCCAAAGTCCATCCCGGCCAGCGTCGGGTACAAGGTGAACACCAGCCCCAGGGCGGCCAGAATCGCCACCACGACGATCTGGAATCGCGTGAACCCCCGTCGGCCGACCGTGAAGGCCTCCGTCGCAGGGGGGCGATCGGCGAACAGAGGGATGGGCCGTGCGGTCATGGCGGCGGTCCTCGGCGTTTATGGCCTCAGGGTTTTAGGGATTGAGTGGACACCCTCTTGGAGGACGCATGATACCGGAACAAAGTGTCACAAAATGTTCACGCTTCGGAGTATCCCCCTTCGGATGAGGAAACGGCCCGAAGGGGTGAACCTTCGAGCCGTTCCTTTGGTGCATTGCAGCGTGGCGGCATCGGCCCCTATGCCTACGCGGCGTCGGTCGGCGGAGACCACCGCAGCACCGGCTTGCGGGCCGCCTGCGCCTCGTCCAGGCGGCGGCGCGGGGTGTGGCGCGGGGCCGCCTTGAACCATTCGGCGGCATCGCCCGCCCGCGCCTTGTCGGCCAGCGCCAGCAGGGTGTCGCAGAAGGCGTCGAGGGTCTGCTTGCTCTCGGTTTCCGTGGGCTCCATCAGCAGGGCGCCGTGGACGACCAGCGGGAAGTACATGGTCATCGGGTGGAAGCCCTCGTCGATCATCGCCTTGGCGAAGTCCAGGGTGGACACCCCGGAGTCCTTGAGGAAGCGGTCGTCGAACAGCGCCTCGTGCATGACCGGGCCGTCGTAGGACGCCGACAGGGTGCCCTTCAGGCGGGCGTGCAGGTAGTTGGCGTTGAGCACGGCATCGCCCGAGGCCTGCGCCAAGCCGTCCTTGCCCATGCTCATCATGTAGGACAGGGCGCGCACGAACACGCCGAACTGGCCGTGGAAGCCCTTCATGCGGCCGAACGGCTGCTGGCCCTCTCCGGCGTCGCGCGCATGCTCGATCATGCGGAACCCGTCGGCGCCGTGGACCACGAAGGGCAGCGGGGCGAACGGCGCCAGGGCGTCGGACAGCACGGTCGGGCCGGAGCCCGGACCGCCGCCGCCGTGCGGGGTCGAGAACGTCTTGTGGAGGTTGATGTGCATGGCATCAATCCCCAGGTCGGCCACCTTCACCCGGCCCATGATGGCGTTGTAGTTGGCGCCGTCCATGTAGACCAGCGCCCCGGCGTCGTGGACGGCCTGGCTGATCTCGACGATCTCGCCCTCGAACAGGCCGCAGGTGTTGGGGTTGGTGATCATGAAGGCGGCGACGTGCGGCCCCAGCTTGTCCTTCAGCCCGGCCAACGAGACGCGGCCGTTGCCGTCGCCGGGGATGCTCTCGACCTCGTAGCCGCAGGTGGCGGCGGTGGCCGGGTTGGTGCCGTGGGCGCTTTCGGGGACCAGCACGACCTTGCGGGCATCGCCGCGCGCCTCCAGCGCCGCACGAATGGCCATCAGGCCGCACAGCTCGCCATGCGCCCCTGCCGCCGGGGACAGCGCCACGGCGGGCATCCCGGTCAACTCCTTGAGCCAATGGGCCAGGGTGTCCATCAGTTCCAGGGCGCCCTGCACGGTGCTGTCGGGCTGGAACGGGTGGATGTCGGCAAAGCCCGGCAGGCGGGCCATCTTCTCGTTCAGGCGCGGGTTGTGCTTCATGGTGCACGAGCCCAGCGGATAGAACACCGAGTCGATGCCGTAGTTCTTCTGCGACAGGCGGGTGTAGTGGCGCACCACCTGCGGCTCGGACAGGCCGGGCAAGCCCACCGGCGTCTTGCGCCGCAGACCGCCCAGGCGGTCCTCCTGCACGGTCGGGGCGGGCAGGTCCACGGCGGTGCGGCCGGGCTCGTCCTGCTCGAAGATCAGCGGCTGTTCGATCTGCAGGGCCTGATTGCCGGTTATGGTATCGACCATCACAGGATCTCCTTCAGCGCGGATACCAGGGCGTCCACGTCGGCGTCGGTGTTCATTTCGGTGGTGGCGACCAGCATGACCTCGGCCAGTTCGGGATAGGTCGGGTGGAAGCGCGACACCGGCACGCCGCCCAGGATGCCGCGCGCCGCCAGGGCCTCGACCACCTCGGCCGCCGGCTTGGGCAGGGTGACGGCGAACTCGTTGAAGAACGTGGCGGGCAGGACCTTGACCCCGTCAAGCTGGCCCAGGCGCCCGGCCAGATCGACCGCGCGGGCGTGGTTGATCTCGGCCAGGCGGGTGAACCCGGCCTCGCCCAGAAGGGTCATGTGGATGGAGAACGCCAGGGCGATGAGCCCCGAGTTGGTGCAGATGTTGGACGTCGCCTTCTCGCGGCGGATGTGCTGCTCGCGGGTGGACAGGGTCAGCACGTAGCCGCGCCGCCCGTCGACGTCCACCGTCTCGCCACACAGCCGGCCCGGCATCTGGCGCACGTACTTGGACCGCGTGGCGAACAGGCCGACGCCCGGCCCGCCGAAGGACGGCGGCGTCGCCATGCTCTGGCCCTCGGCCACCACGATGTCGGCCCCCATGGCGCCGGGCGGGGTGATGAGGCCCAGCGACAGCGGCTCAGCCACCGCGACGACCAGCAGGGCGCCCACCTCGTGCAGGGCGTCGGCCAGCCCCGTCACGTCGCGCAGGTGCCCGAAGAAGCCGGGCGTCTGGACGATCAGGCAGGCCAGATCCTCGTCCACGCGGCCGAGCAGGTCTTCCATGGCCAGCGGGTCGGGGGGCAGGACCTCGACCTCCAGCCCGGTGAACTGAAGCTGCGTCGCCGTGACCGAGGCATAGTGCGGATGCACCGAGCCGGACACCAGGATGCGCTTGCGCTTGGTGATGCGGGCGGCCATGGCGGCGGCCTCGGCGCAGGCGGTGGCGCCGTCGTACATGGACGCGTTGGCCACGTCCATGCCGGTGATCAGCGCCACCTGGGTCTGGAACTCGAACAGGGTCTGCAAGGTGCCCTGGCTGACTTCCGGCTGATAGGGGGTATAGGCGGTCAGGAACTCGCCGCGCTGGATGAGGTAGTCCAGCGCCGCCGGCGTGTGGTGCCGGTACGCCCCGGCCCCCAGGAAGCAGGGCGCGGCCCCGCAATCCAGGTTCTTGCGGGCGATGGCCGCCAGGGCGCGCTCCACCTCGATCTCCCCGGCGTGGTCGGGCAGGTCGGGATTGGCGGCATTCCAGGCCGCGCGCGGCACATCCCGGAACAGGTCATCGACGCTGGCGGCGCCAATGGTGTCGAGCATGGCGCGGCGGTCATCATCAGTCAGCGGAAGGTAGCGCATGGGCGCAAATATCCTTGGTTGGTCACAAAAACTATAGAACCCAGGTGCCGGAGGCCTTGATGGCGCGATACATCGCGTCGGGGGCAAGATCGATGTCGCCCGGCCACGTCACGGCCCCATGAACGACGCCGGCTTCCCCGAACACGGCCGGGTCGGCCAGCGCCGCAAAGACGCCAGCCGTTGGGGCATGGACCAGTGCGTTCATGTCGACCTCGCCCTCGGTCCCGTCCAGGAAGCGCACGCGCAACCGAAAGCCGGACAAGGTCTCCACTGCTGCCACCCGCCACGGCATGGTCGGCCGGATCAGGGGAGCGGTGGAATTTTGCTGCGGCTGGGCACCAGGCATCAAACGCAACGCCCCCCTATTCCAGCCCGGCCACAAACGCGTCGTAGGCGTCCTGGTCCATCAGGTTGTCGAGTTCCTTGGGGTCGGTCAGGGACACGGCGAAGAACCAGCCGGCGCCCATGGCGTCTTCGTTGACCAGGGCGGGGGTGCCTTCGAGGTCGGCGTTGACGGCGGTCACCGTGCCCGACACCGGGGCATAGACTTCGCTGGCCGCCTTGACGCTTTCGACCACCGCGGCCTCGCCACCCTGGACGAGGTCCTTGCCCTCGTCGGGCAGTTCGACGAAGACCACGTCGCCAAGCTGCTGCTGCGCGTAGTCGGTGATGCCGACGATGGCCGTCTCACCCTCGACGCTCAGCCACTCGTGGTCTTCGGTAAAGTACATCTGACTCATGGGCTCAACCCCTGTAGTAGCGTTGTTCGACAAATGGCAGGGCGACGACGTGGGCGTCCAGCGGCTTGCCGCGGACCATCAGCACCACGGGCGTGCCGGGTTCGGAAAAGGCGGGCTCGACATAGCCCATGGCCACCGGGCCTTCCACCGTCGGGCCGAAGCCGCCGCTGGTGACCTCGCCGATGGTGCGGCCGGTGGTGTCCTGGATCTCGGTATGGGCGCGGGCCGGGGCGCGGCCGTCCGGCTTGAGCCCGACCCGCAGGCGCGACACGCCGCCCTGAAGTTCGGCCAGGATGCGGTCGGCGCCGGGGAAGCCGCCCTCGGTGCGGCGGCGCTTGCCGATGGCAAAGGCGAGGCTGGCCTCGACCGGGCTGGTGGTGGTGTCGATGTCGTTGCCGTACAGCGGCAGCCCGGCCTCCAGGCGCAGCGAATCGCGCGCCCCCAGGCCGGCCGGCGTGCAGTCGGGCATCTCCAGGAAGTGGCGGGCGAGATTTTCGGCCTGATCGGCGGCGACGGAAATCTCATACCCGTCCTCGCCCGAATATCCCGACCGGGTGACGAAGCACGGAATGCCGCCGACGGTCAGCGGCCCGGCATCCATGAACACCATGGACGCCGCGGCCGGCGCGAAGTGGGCCATGACGGCGGCCGCCTTGGGACCCTGCAGGGCGAGCAGGGCGCGGTCGGGCAGGACCTCCAACCGGGCGCGGTCGCCCGCTGCCGCCGCGATGTGAGCAAAGTCGGCGTCCTTGCAGCCGGCATTGACGACCAGGAACAGCTTGTGGCCGTCGCAGTTGACCACCATCAGGTCATCGAGGATGCCGCCGGCCTCGTTGGTCAGCACGGTGTAGCGCTGGCGGCCGGGTTTCAGCTCGCGCAGGGAGCCGGGCGTCAGGCTTTCCAGCACCGCGGCGGCATCATCGCCGTGCAGGTACGCCTGGCCCATGTGCGAGACATCGAACAGCGCGCAGGCGGTGCGGCAGGCCGTGTGCTCGGCGATGATGCCGGCCGGGTACTGCACCGGCATGGCGTAGCCTGCGAACGGCACCATGCGCGCGCCAAGCTCCCGATGCAGGGCATCGAGCGGCGTGGTCTTGAGGGCGGGGTCTGCGGTCACTGGCGAATCCTCCGGAGCCGAACAGGCGGGGGCGTTTGCCGCCTCGGCGTCTCCTGTGCCCGCTCAAGCTCCATAGCTTACGCAGTCACAGGCAAAGCCGATGCGACGGATGCCCCCCTCTGTCTCAGAAACCTGAAAGATTCACCTGGGGTCCATAATTTGACCCACGGCTTACTTCGTCGGTGAGGCCGCACGGAACGCCCGCGCGATCTGCTTTCCAGAGGTCCGTCCCCCCACGGTCCTGGGTGCCTGAGAGTTTCCGGAGGCGGTTGCTCCTTCGGCGCCGACCCTGAGGATGGGCCGGTCTCTCCCACGGGGATCATTCGGTTCGCGCAGTGTGCCCACGCAAAAGAGTGCCGTCAACACGCCTATCACGCCTATGATGAATTGCCGGCCGCGCCGTGCCGTCCAACAGCCTGCGCAGGGCCTCTTCCACGAACGCGGTGCTTGCGCGGCTGATGTGGCCCGCGTCTGAGAAGTAGGACCACGCCCCGTCGTGAACAATGCAGGCTGCGGCGTCGCACCAAATGTCGCCGGGAAACAGGACGGTCGTGTTCGCGGCCGTCTGCCAGCGCGCGAAGGCGGCAGCGGCGTCCATCATGGCGGCCCGGTTGACCACCCGCAAGGCGCCGAGCGCGGCGCCGTACCCCTCCCGTGACAGTCCGAGGCGGGGCTGCAGGGCTTCGGTTCCGGCCACCTGGGGATGGGGTCCGAGGAGCAGGAGTCGCTCGCTGAGCGGCGCGAAGTGGGCGAGGGTGGCGTCCAGGAAGGGCGTCCACTTCCCGATCGCATACCCTGGGTCGCCGGGGTCCCCTGTCGCATTGAGAAGGTCCGCGTCATAGCCCGACCAGTTCTGGCCGATGACGACGATGTCATATTTTTTGTCGGACGCGTAAAGCCGCTCGCGCAGGTCGGTGCAGGAGATGTCGGCGAAGGTGTCCTTGAAATCGGCCCCCTTCAGCAGGACGCAGCCGCCCCGACTTGCGACCTCGACCTCGGCGACCGGAATGCCGAGGACCGTTGCCAGCGGCTGCACATACTGTTGCAGATAGCTGTCGCCGACGAAAAGAATGCGTCCCCGCGCCCCCGGCGCCACCTGGAAGCCCTGCGCGAACGTCCCGTGGAAGGTCGATGCCGATTGCTCGGCAACCTCGTGGGCAAATGGATTGAAGGCCAGGAACCGCTGCGGGAGCCCGCCGCTCTTGGCGACGAACAGGCCGCTGCCGGCGATCATCACGATGGCCACCCCCGCCGCGACCACCGCCACCACGCCCACCCGGGTCCGATCCTCGTGCGCCCAACGGCGGATCGGTCGCTCAAGGAACCGATAGGTCAGCCACGCAAGGCCGCCGCCAAGACCGCACGTCACGGCGAAGACGGCGACGGGCAGCCCGGCGGTGGGTGCGCCCAGGATGCTCTGCGCGGCGATGATCGGTTGATGAAACAGATAAAGCGGGTAGGAGATCAGCCCGACCACGACCAGCGGCCGCCAGCGCAGCAGGCGCGCCACCCCTGTTTCAGGCCCCGCCGCCAGAAGCAGCGCCGCGCCGCCGCAGGGCAGCAAAGCCCAGTACCCGGGAAAGACGGACGTCGGGTCCAGCACCACCACCCCGGCCGCGATCAGCACCAGACCTGCCACGGCACCGGCTTCCCGCCTGCCCCTGGATCTCACCCAATCCCACGCCGGCACGGGCGCCAGGGCGACGGCGGCACCGATCAGCAGTTCGAACGCCCGGTAATGGGGCAGGAAATAGGCCTCGGTCGGCCGCACCCGTGCCGCCGCGTCGGCCATGCCGAGGGACACGGCGGCAAGGCCCGACACCACGGTCCAGCGCACCCACGGGGTCCGCAGCCGCATCAGCGCCAGCAGCGCCAGCGGCCAGACCAGATAGAACTGCTCCTCGACGCCCAGCGACCACAAATGGATGGTCAGCCGCGCCTCCTGGCCTTCCACGAAGTAGTTGGCGCCCTGGGCGAACAGGATGTTTGCCGCGCCGAACGCGGCGAAGAACACCTCCTTGCCCAGGTTGTCGTATGCCTGAAGATCAAGGTGGACGAGGCCGAACAGGAGAATCGCCGCCAGCGTCACCACCAGGGCAGGCAGAAGCCGGGCCATGCGCCGCCTGTAGAAGCGCAGGAAGGAGAACCGCTTCGCCTGCACGTCGTGGTGGATCAGCCCGGTAATCAGAAAGCCGCTGATGACAAAGAACACGTCGACGCCGATGAACCCCGCCCCCAATCCGGGGATGCCCGCGTGAAACGCGATGACGAGGAGGACCGACAGCGCGCGCAGTCCGTCAATATCCGCCCGGTAGTGCATGGCGCGGGGGCTCCGGTGGAGACGTGGCCTATGGACGCGGGCCACGCGGTGGCCGGGCGTACCGCTCGAAAGAGGTATGCTGTAGCGCCAGATCTCCAAAGATCCAAGGGGCGAGTTCCGGGGGGCGAGTTCCGGGGCGGCGCGTTCCGGGGCAGCGCGTTCCGGAGGGATGAGGCGTCGGGCGCCTTCAGGCTTCCCCCTCATGAGGGCCGCCCGGCACTTGCGAGCGATCCCCTACCGACTCCGCGCCTGACGGCTCGCCGTCCGCGTTCTGCCGGATAAGCGCGGGGGAGCATAGGCTTGGGAGAGGGTTTTCCCTCCCGGAGGCCGTATCGTGACCCGACCCGCCGACCGCCTGCCGCCCGCCTCCCCCGTCGCCTGGCCCCGGAAAATCGGGCAACGCCAGGACGGGGCGCGCGTGGTCGGGCCGCACATGGTGGTCGCGGTGTTCCCGGTCCCTGCCGCGCCGCTGCCGGCCAATCCGACGCACTGCCCGCCGTTGCTGGCCCAGCGCATCGAATACACGCGGCTGTTCGAGGATGGCCGCTGCCTCCCCGGCCCGCCGGTGGGGCTGGGAAGGCAACGGGCCGTGCGTCTGTATGCCGAAGCTGTCCGTGAGGACGAAACTAGTTTTTCCGCAAATGCGTCGTCGCGAACCTTCCGGTTCGCTCGGGATTTGCCCTAGCCCCGCTTGGGAACCATCAGCGTGGCTTCGCCGTCGATAACCACCTTGTCGCCGACCAGGGCCTGGGTGCGGAAGGTCACGAACCCCTTGTCCTCGGCCTTGCCGGTGCATTCGACGCGGGCGACCACGGTGTCGCCGATCTTGACCGGCGCCTTGAACTTCAGCGACTGGTTCACGTAGATGCACCCCGGCCCCGGCAGCTTGGTGCCGAACACGGCCGAGATCAGGCCGGCCGACAGCATGCCGTGGGCGATACGGCCCTTGAACATGGTGGTCTTGGCATACTCGTCGTTCAGGTGCACCGGGTTGGTGTCGCCCGACACGCCCGAGAACATCAGGATATCGGCCTCGGTGACCGTCTTGCCGAAGGTGGCGGTCATGCCTTCGGTGATGTCCTCGAAGTAGTGGATGATCGGGTTGTCCAAGGCGCTCATGACAAGACTCCAGTTATGGCCGCAGAAAGAATTTGTGCGCCGCAGTATAACGAGCCCCGACGATTTCACGCAAGGCAATCCCCTGTTACAAAAGGGTTTCGCCTACCCCGTTTTGGAGAGCCCCATGCGTCCTATGATCGCCCCCGCGATAATCCTCTTGATCGCCGCCGCCTGCACCCCGGCCCGCGCCCCGTGGACGGCGCCGGGCGTGTCGGCGGCCGGCGTCAACAGCGCCTGGGAGAACTGCCGCCAACTGGCCCAGACGCGGGTCGGCGGGCCGGTCATCGACCCGGCCGGAACCCGCCGCGACCCCTTCGCCAGCCCGATGGCGGGCTTCGACCGTGGCCGCGACTCGGCGCTGTATGACGAGACGGTGGCCGCGTGCATGCAAGCCCAGGGCTACTCGCGCCTTCCCTGAGAAACGTCCTCCACCGCCTCGCCACGGGTCAGGGACAGCGGCACCACCCCGGCCCACACCGGCAGGGCGTAATCCTCGGCGTCGTCCTTGGGCGGCCCCTGGCGCACCTTGGCCGAGGCCTCGGTGATCGGCAGGGCGAGGACGGCGGTGGCCTTCAGTTCGCTGGGGCTGGGCGCCCGCACGGCGGGCCAGCGGCCGGGCGCCAGTTTCTCCATCATGGCTTCCAGGGCAGCGGTCTTCTCGGCCGGGTCGGTGACCGCGCGGACGGTGCCGAACACCGCCACGCTGCGGTAGTTGACCGAGTGATGAAAGGCCGAGCGGGCCAGCACCAGGCCGTCGATCAGGCTGACCGTGGCGCAGGCCTCGGCTCCGGCCAGCAGCGCGGCATAGAGGCCGTTGCCGGCATGGCCGTGGATGAACAGATCGTCGCCGATGCGCCAGTGCAGGGTCGGCTGCACCCACGGGCGGCCGTTGACCACCGCCCCGACATGACAGACCAGCCCCTCGTCGAGGATGGCGTGGACGGTGGCGCGCTCATGGCTCACCCGGTTGGCGAGGCGGCGGCCCCGGGTGGTTTCGGTGACGGGCAGACTGGTCACGATGCGGCTCCTTTGATGAACTCACTTACGAATTGGCGGGGAAGGTGGGAAGGAACCACAGAGACACAGAGGCACAGAGAGGTTTGCACTGACCAGGCACCCCGTTTGCACGCCTGCCGCAGGCAAGTTTCTGCGCAACGCGCGGGATCGGGCACCGGGTCATTCCATGGCTCCGCAACCTCGGTGCCTCTGTGTCTCTGTGGTTCAAAGTCTCTGGGGTTCAAAACGGCATCCGTGACCCCTTTGATGACAGGCCGGCAGCGTGGCGCCATAATGGCTCCCTGAAAAGAGCCACTTTGGACAATTCGATGGAGCCACTCATTCCTCTGCCGCCGGATGACGGGCGTCCGCTGCACCGGCGCCTGTACTTCGCCCTGCGCGACGCCATCCTGACCGGCCGCCTGCCGCCGGGGCACGGCCTGCCGTCCTCCCGCGCCCTGGCCCAAAGCCTTGGCATTGGCCGCAACACGGTGGTGGCGGCCTATGACCAGCTCGCCGCCGAGGGCTATGTCGAGGGGCGCATCGGGGCTGGAACCGTCGTGCGGGCTGCACTGGGCGAGGGGCCGGCCCTGCCCGACCGGCCTGCCGTGCCGCACGCCGCCCCCCGCCCGTCGGCCCTGGCCCGGCGGCTCGGCAGCGAGCGCCTGCATCCGGCCAGCGCGTGGCTGCCGTTCCGGGCGGGGGTTCCGGCCCTTGACGCCTTTCCGTGGGAGGTGTGGGCGCGCCTGCTGCGCCGCCGCTGGCGCCGGCCGTCGCTGGCCCTGACCATGGACCGCGACCCCGGCGGCCTGCCCGCCCTGCGCGCCGCCGTGGCCGGATACCTGCGCGAAAGCCGCGCCCTGCGCTGCACGGCCGATCAGGTCATCATCGTCGGCGGCGGCCAGCAGGCGCTGGATCTGGCCGCCCGGCTGCTGCTCGATGCCGGCGACGTGGTGGCGGTGGAGGATCCCGGCTTCCATGGCGCCGATGCCGCCCTGAGTGCTACCGGCGCGGTGCTGCGGCCGGTGGCGGTGGACGACGATGGCCTGCGAGTCGAGGACCTGCCCACGCCGGCGCGGGCCGTCCTGGTCACCCCGTCGCGCAACTTTCCGCTGGGCGTCACCCTGTCGCTGGAGCGCCGCCTCGGCCTGCTGGCCTGGGCGCGCCGGGCCGGGGCGTGGGTGATCGAGGACGACTACGACAGCGAGTTCCGCTTCGACGGCCGCCCGGTGGCCAGCCTCCAGGGTCTGGACGAGGACGGCCGCGTGGTCTACCTGGGGACCTTCAGCCGGGCGCTGTTTCCCGGCCTGCGCCTGGGCTATCTGGTGGTGCCGCCGGCCCTGGCCGACATGGCGCGGGCGGTGCGCGGGCTGCTCGACGGCAGCCCGTCGTCGGTCCATCAGGCGGCCCTGGCCGACTTTTTCGACGAGGGCTGGTTCGCCGGCCACCTGCGGGCCATGCGCGGCCTGTATGCCGAGCGCCGCAGCGTGCTGGTGGACGGCCTGGGCGACGTACTAGGCGACGGGGCGCCGATCAGCGGCGCCGACGGCGGAATGCATCTGGTGCTCCAGGTGCCCCACGACACCCAGGTGGTCCAGGCCCTGGCCCGCGAGAAGGTCGAGGCGGCTGCCCTGTCCCGGTTCCATCAGGGGGCGGTGAGCCGCAGCGGCCTCGTCCTCGGCTTCGCCGGCTGGCCAGAGGTCATCCTGCGCGCCGCCTGCGGCCGTCTTCAGCGCGTTTTGGTTTCCTCCGGCTGCCGGGTAGAGTAAATGGAAGGCTCAGTTGCCACCATGCGGGATCCCCAATGACCAGCAACCCGATTTACGTCGCCGTGGACACCCCCGACCTGGGCGCCGCCACCGGCCTTGCCGCCACCCTGGCCGAAACGGCCGGCGGGCTGAAGCTCGGCCTTGAGTTCTTCAGCGCCAACGGGGCGCGGGGCGTGCAGCAGGTGGCCAAGGCCGGCGGCGGACTGCCGGTGTTCCTGGACCTCAAGTTCCATGACATTCCCAACACCGTGGCCGGTGCCGTGCGCGCCGCCTGCGCCGCCCGTCCGGCGTTGATGACCATTCACGCCGCCGGCGGCCGGGCGATGATGGAGGCCGCCTGCAAGGCCGCCGCCGACGGGGCGCGCGAACATGGCGTGGACCGCCCGCTGATCGTCGCCGTCACCGTGCTGACCAGCCTCGACCAGGGCGACCTGGGCGACATCGGGGTGACCCGCGCCCTTGACGAGCAGGTCCGCGAGCTGGCCCTGCTGGCCAAGGAATGCCACCTCGACGGCGTGGTCTGCTCGCCGCGCGAAGCCGCCGCCCTGCGCGCCGCCTGCGGCCCGCGCTTCAAGCTGGTGGTGCCGGGCATCCGCCCCGACTGGGCCGGTGGCGACGACCAGAAGCGCACCCTGACCCCGGCCGAGGCGCTTGATGCCGGGGCCGACATCCTGGTCATCGGCCGGCCGATCACGGCGGCGGCAGATCCGGCGGTGGCCTGCCGGCGTATCCTTGCTGAACTGCCGCGCGAAGGGGCGACCTGTTGATGCCTGAAGCCGACGATAACCTTGACGACGACGTGCCGCTGGTCAAGATCTGCGGCCTGACCGACCATGACGCCGTGGCCGCAGCCGTGCAGAACGGCGCCAGCCACCTGGGCTTCGTGTTCTTTGCCAAAAGCCCGCGCAATTTGGCTCCGTGGGAGGCCGCCGACCTGATCGACGGCGTGCCCGACGAGGTCACCATCGTCGGCCTGTTCGTCGATCCGACCGACGACGACATCAACACCGTGATGCAGCAGGTCCGCCTGGGCATGCTGCAACTCCACGGTGGCGAGACGCCCGACCGTGTCGAGGCCCTGCGCCAGGAATTCGGCCTGCCGGTGATGAAGGCCATCGGCGTGTCCTCGTCCGACGATCTGGCCGCCGCCGAGCCCTATGTGGGCGTCGCCGACATGCTGCTGTTCGACGCCAAGCCCCCCAAGGACGCCGACCGCCCCGGCGGCAACGCGGCGTCCTTCGACTGGTCGATCATGAAGGCCTGGACCGACCGCACCACCCCGTGGCTGCTGGCCGGCGGCCTGACCCCCGACAACGTCGCCCAGGCCCTGAAGGTCAGCGGCGCCGATGGGGTGGACGTGTCCAGCGGCGTCGAACGCGCGCCGGGCGAGAAGGACCCCGACCTGATCGAGAAGTTCCTGATCGCCTGCGGCCTTTAGGGTAGGCGGGGAAATTACGGATCGGGCCGACGCACCGCACCGCGTGGCCGGTTTCTCCCAGGGATGACCTCACATCGGGAGACGGACCATGAAAACATTTGTTGCCGCTTTCGCCCTGATTGCCCTTGCCATGCCGGCCACTGCCGCCGATGTGCAGATTGCCTCGACCGAGGTCGGGGACGTTCTGGCCGATGGGCAGGGGATGACCCTGTACACCTTCGACAAGGACGAGCCCGGCACCTCCAACTGCACCGGCACCTGCGCCGAGAACTGGCCGCCGATGCCGGCCGAGGGCGAGGTCTCGGGTGAGTATTCGGTGGTTGAACGCCCCGACGGGACCGAGCAACTAGCCTACCAGGGGCAGCCGCTCTACCGCTGGGTCAAGGACAAGGAGCCCGGTCAGGTGACCGGCGATGGCGTCAACGGCGTGTGGCATGCCGCCAAACCGTAGCGGGTGCGCGGGGCGGCGGAACCAAGGCTCTTTTTCGCCGCCCCGCGTTCGTCTATAACGAAAGACCTTTGGAACCCCGTTCAAGATGTCGTGCGCAAGATGATCAGACCGGCCAAACGACCTGCCATGAGGTCCATGCGGCGCGCCGTGAAGCGCGCCGTGATGTGGTGTGCGACGGGCGAGTAGTCACTCGGCCTGCCCCCCACCCTCCTGATTTCCTGACCGGACGAGCCATCATCATGTCCACACCGAACACCTTCCGCAGCGGTCCCGACGACCGCGGGCACTATGGCATCCACGGCGGCCGCTTTGTGGCCGAGACGCTGATGCCGCTCATCCTCGACGTGGAAAAGGCCTATGCGGCGGCCCAGGCCGACCCGGCCTTCCATGCCGAACTCAAGCACTACCTGACCCACTACGTCGGCCGGCCGAGCCCGCTGTATCTGGCCCAGCGCCTGACCGACAGCCTGGGCGGCGCCAAGGTGTACCTCAAGCGCGAGGACCTCAACCACACCGGCGCCCACAAGATCAACAACTGCATGGGCCAGATCCTGCTGGCCATGCGCATGGGCAAGAAGCGCATCATCGCCGAGACCGGGGCCGGCCAGCATGGCGTCGCCACGGCCACGGTGTGCGCGCTGTTCGGCCTGGAGTGCGTCATCTACATGGGCGCCACCGACATCGAGCGGCAGGCCCCCAACGTGTTCCGCATGAAGCTGCTGGGCGCCACGGTCAAGCCGGTGACCTCGGGCGCGGGCACCCTCAAGGACGCCATGAACGACGCCCTGCGCGACTGGGTCGCCAACGTCGACACCACCTATTACCTGATCGGCACGGTGGCCGGACCGCACCCCTACCCGATGATCGTGCGCGACTTCCAGTGCGTGATCGGCGAGGAGGTCAAGGTCCAGCTCCAGGAACAGGAAGGCCGCGCCAACCCCGACAGCCTGGTCGCCTGCATCGGCGGCGGGTCCAACGCCATGGGCCTGTTCCATCCCTACCTGGATGCCACCGACGTGCGCATCATCGGCGTCGAGGCGGCCGGCCACGGCATCGAGACGGGCAAGCATGCGGCCTCGCTGACCGGCGGCAAGCCGGGCGTGCTGCACGGCAACCGGACCTATCTGCTGCAGGACGACAACGGCCAGATCGCCGAGGCGCACAGCATCTCGGCGGGCCTCGACTATCCCGGCATCGGGCCGGAGCATTCCTGGCTGCACGACATCGGCCGGGTCGAGTACGTGTCGGTGACCGACGATGAGGCCATGGAGGCGTTCCAGACCCTGACCCGCCTGGAGGGCATCATCCCGGCGCTGGAATCCTCCCACGCCATCGCCCACGTCATGAAGCTGGCCCCGACCCTGCCCAAGGATCACATCATGGTCATCAACCTTTCGGGACGGGGCGACAAGGACGTCAACACCGTCGCCCGCAGCATGGGGGTGGAACTGTGATGGTTCTCAATCGCCTGACCAAGCGGTTCGCCGAGTTGCGCGCCGCCAACCGCGCCGGCCTCGTCGTCTACACCATGGCCGGCGATCCCGACCACGACGCCGCGCTGGCCATCATGAAGGGCCTGCCGGACGCCGGGGTGGACATCATCGAACTGGGCATGCCGTTCTCCGACCCCATGGCCGACGGCCCGGCCATCCAGCTTGCGGCGCAGCGGTCGCTGGCCGCCGGCGGGTCGCTAGCCCGCACGCTCGACACCCTGCGCGCCTTCCGCAAGGACGACCGGGAAACCCCGGTGGTGCTCATGGGCTACTACAATCCCATCCACGCCCAGGGTCCGGCCACCTTCGCCGCCCAGGCGTCCGCCGCCGGCGCAGACGGGGTGATCGTGGTGGACCTGCCGCCCGAGGAAGCCCCGGAACTGACCGTGCACCTGAACGAGCACGGCATCCACCTGATCTTCCTGACCGCGCCAACCACCGACGCCGCCCGCCTGCCCACCGTCCTGGAGCAGGCCGGAGGGTTCCTGTACTACGTGTCCATCACCGGCGTGACCGGCACCGCCTCGGCCGATGAAAAGGCCGTCGAGGCCGCCGTCAAGCGCCTGCGCCAGCACACCGACCTGCCCATCGCCGTCGGCTTTGGCATCAACACCCCGGCCCAGGCCGCCGCCATCGCGCGGGTGTCCGATGCCGCGGTGGTCGGCTCGGCCGTGGTCAAGCTGATCGCCGAAGGCAACGGCCCCGGCCCGGTGCTGGACTTCGTCCGCGCCCTTGCCGAGGGCGTGCATTCGGCGCGAAACTAGGTGTTAAGGTAACCACAGAGACACGGAGGCACAGAGGGCGTCCTGAATTCTCTGTGCCTCTGTGCCTCTGTGGTTCAAACTGTTTTCCACGTGTCCACTCCGCGAAGGCATCTCCCCATGAACTGGTTGACCAACTTTGTCCGCCCCAAGATCCAGCAGCTTGTGCGGCCCAAGGAGGTGCCCGACAACCTGTGGCACAAGTGCCCGGAATGCGGCCACATGATCTTCCATCGGGAGCTGGAAAAGAACATGCGGGTGTGCACGCACTGCGGCCACCACATGCGGCTGCCGGTCAAGCAGCGCCTGGAGATGCTGTTCGACAACGGCGCCTACAAGCGCATCGAACTGCCCAAGGTGACCGAAGACCCCTTGCGCTTCCGCGACGTCAAGAAGTACGCCGACCGCATCAAGGACGCGCGCTCCAAGACCGGCGAGCATGACGTCATGATCGTCGCGTCCGGCACCATGGGCGGCAACGCCGTGGTGATCGCGGCGTTCGATTTCAGCTTCATGGGCGGCTCCATGGGCATGGCCGTCGGCGAGGCGCTGAATGCCGCGGCCGAGTTGTCGGTCGTCCAGGACGCGCCGCTGATCGTCATTCCGGCATCGGGCGGGGCGCGCATGCAGGAGGGCATCCTGTCCCTGATGCAGATGGCCCGCACCACCGTGGCGGTCGACAAGGTCAAGGAAAAGGGCCTGCCCTACATCGTCCTGCTGACCGACCCGACCACCGGCGGGGTGACCGCCTCGTTCGCCATGCTGGGCGACGTGCATGTGGCCGAACCGGGCGCCGTCATCGGCTTCGCCGGGGCGCGGGTGATCGAGAACACCATCCGCGAAAAGCTGCCCGAGGGCTTCCAGCGGTCCGAATACCTGCGCGACCACGGCATGGTCGACATGGTGGTGCCGCGCCACGAACTGCGCGCCCGCCTGAGCGCGCTGATCGACCTGCTGCGCAATCGCGGCCCGGCCGGCGAAGTGGTGCCCCTGCACCGCAACGGCGCCTATGCCGACGTGGAGCAGCGCCTCAAGGACGCCCACGAGGCCGAGAAGGCCCTCCCGCCCCCGCACCCTGGCGCCTGAGGACCCACCCATGACAGCCGACACCACCGCCGTCCCCGTCCGCCGGCCCGATGCCATCCTGGAGCGCCTTCTCGGCCTGCATCCCAAGATGATCGACCTGTCGCTGGACCGCGTGGTGCGGCTGCTGGGGGCGCTCGGCAATCCGCAGAACTCCCTGCCGCCGGTCATCCATATCGCCGGGACCAACGGCAAGGGGTCCGTGGTCGCCTTCCTGCGCGCCTTCCTGGAGGCCGCCGGCTACAAGGTCCACGCCTACACCTCGCCGCACATGGTGCACTTCAACGAGCGCATCCGGCTGGCCGGGGAGATCATCTCCGACAACGCCCTGACCGATCTTCTGGAGGAGGTCGAGCGGGTCAATGACGGCAAGCCGATCACCTTCTTCGAGGTCACCACCTGCGCCGCCTTCCTGGCCTTTTCGCGCGTGCCGGCCGACGTGGTGCTGCTGGAAACCGGCCTGGGCGGGCGCCTGGACGCCACCAACGTGGTGCGCCGCCCGGCCATGACCATCATCACGCCGATCGGCATGGACCACGAGCAGTACCTGGGCGGCCGCCTGGAATCCATCGCCGCCGAGAAGGCCCACATCCTCAAGGCCGCCAGCCCCTGCGTGGTCGCCAAGCAGGAGCGCAAGGCCGGCCAGATCGTCGAGTTGCGCTCCCTGGAGGTCGGCGCCCCGACCTTCATTGAGGGCAAGGAATGGCATATCCGGGTGCAGCCCGGCCGCAGCGGCGCCGGCGAGGTGGTCTACCAGGGCCGCGACGTTACCTGGACGCTGCCGCCGCCGGCGCTGGTCGGCGGCCATCAGGTGCGCAACGCCGGCCTCGCCCTGGCCGCCATCGAACACCTCAAGGGCTTCACCGTGCCCGAGGCGGCGCTGGCCAAGGGCATGAAGACCGTCGAATGGCCCGGCCGCCTGCAACGCCTGACCCGCGGCCCCCTGGTCGACCTGCTACCCGAAGGCTGGGAACTGTGGCTCGACGGCGCCCACAACCCGCACGCCGGCAAGATGCTGGCGACTTTCCTGCGGGCCTGGAAGGACATGCCGCTCGACGTGGTCGTCGGCATGATGGGACCCAAGGACGCCAACGCGTTCTTCAAGCACATCGCCGCCAAGGTCCACCGCCTGCGCGCCGTGCCGGTACCCGGTGAAGCCGGCGCCAAGCCCCCCGAGGAGGTGGCCGAGGCCGCCCGCGCCGAGGGCATCGGCGACGTCGCCGTGACCGGCTGCATCGAAACCGCGCTCAAGGACCTGGTCGCCAACGCCAGCCGCCCGCAACGCGTCCTCATCGTCGGGTCGCTGTACCTCGCCGGATCGGTACTTGCCGACAATGGCTGAGGGTTGCGGAGGCTTGCCTCGCTAGAAGCGAAGCGGGGAACCACAGAGGCGCAGAGGCACAGAGAGAGCGGAGTAGCGCCGCAGGCACACACTGTTCCCGCAGGAATTTATTGCGCTACGCGCAGTCGTTTGCGCCGAGACCTCTGTGACTTCCTCTGTGTCTCCGTGTCTCTGTGGTGACTTCCTGGCACCAGTCATAACCGGCTTCGCCCATAAAGAAAGGCCGTCCGCCCCCCGGCGTCCGGCCTTTCACTTCTTCCCCCGCAAGGCAACCCCGGTATGCGGCGCTAAAATCGGGAAGCGCCCCCGCGTCCATGCGATGTCGTATCATACATAGGGATGAAGCCGTTCGATATCCGTCCAAAGAACCATACGGCGCACTTTAGCTAAGCCGCATGAATGCCGCGCAGGAACTGTTCGACCTGCTGGCGGAGTTCGGCCGCCTCGTTCTGGAGGTCGTTGGCCGAGGCATAGACCCGTTCGGCCGAGTTCTGGGTGTCGCCGGCGGCCTGGGAGACGCCCTGGATGTTGCGGGACACTTCCTCGGTGCCACGGGCGGCCTCCTCGACGTTGCGGGAGATTTCGCGGGTGGCGGCGCTCTGCTCCTCGACCGCCGTGGCGATGGAGGTGGCGATCTCGTCGATCTGCTCGATCACGTCGGTGATGCCCTTGATGGCGCCGACGGCCTCCTCGGTGGCCGACTGGACGGCGGCGATCTGCTGGCTGATGTCGTCGGTGGCACGCGCCGTCTGGCTGGCCAGGGTCTTGACCTCGTTGGCGACCACGGCGAACCCCTTGCCGGCTTCCCCGGCGCGGGCGGCCTCGATGGTGGCATTCAACGCCAGCAGGTTGGTCTGGCTGGCGATGTCGGTGATCAGGCGCACCACCTCGCCGATGCGCCCGGCGGCCTGGGCTAGGCCCTGGATGGTTTCGTTGGTGCTGCGGGCCTGGGCCACGGCGCGGCCGGCGATGTCGCTGGAGGTCTGCATCTGGCGCCCGATCTCGCTGACCGAGGCATTGAGTTCCTCGGTGGCGGCGGCCACGGTCTGGACATTGGCGGCGGCCTGCTCGGTGGCGGCGGCGACGGCGCCGCTCTGGCGGCTGGTCTGCTGCGCCCCGGCCGACAGGCTGTCCGAGGCCGTGTGCAGGTGGCTGACCGACTGGCCCACGGTGTCCATCAGGCTGGTGACCTTGCCCTCGAAGTCCTTGGTCATGGCCTCCAGGCGGACCTGCCGTTCCAGCTTGCGGGCCTGTTCGGCGGCCTGCTCGGCGGCGATGCGGCGGCGCTCCAGGGCGTTGGCCTGGAACACCAGCAGCGCCCGGCCCATGTCGCCAAGCTCGTCGGCGGTGTCGGCCTGGGGCAGGTCGGTGTCCAGGTCGCCTTCGGCCAGACGAGCCATTGCGGCGGTCATCGCGGCAATCGGCGCGGCCACCGTGCGGCGGACCCACAGGGTGACGACGACGCCGAGCACCAGGGCCAGAACGGCCATGACCACGCCGATGACGATGGCGCGGTTGAACGACGCGACATAGGCGCTGGCATCCATGGCGATGACCAGGGCGGCCACGGTCTTGCCGGAGAAATCCTTCAGGCCGCCCACATAGACGGCATAGGGGGTGCCGGCCTGGTTCATCGAGGCGATGACCGGCGTGCCGGCCATGGCGCTGAGCAGCGCGGGGGTGCCGGCGGGCTGCCAGCCTTCGGTGGTCTGGCCCAGCGCCTTGACGGTTCCGGCATCCTTGCCGGCGATGTAGAGGGCGAACTCGCCGCCGTACACGGCCTTCATGCGGTCGATGAACGGCTGCCCGAGCGAGGCGCCGAATTCCACCGAGCCGACCTGCGTGCCATCGGGACCGGCCACCGGGACGACGCCGCGCACGCCCATGCCGGCGACGCCCGCCTCCAGACCGACCGCCGGCTTGCCCGATGCGTTGGCCGCGACCACGGTGTGGCGGAAGCCCGACAGGTCGTCGCCGAAGTCTTCGGGCTTGTGGACGCGCAGGAACGAGGTGGCCGGCGCCGTGTGGAACTGGAACTGCTGCAGGCCGTAGGGCCCCTTCATGGCCTTGTAGCCGGGGACGAACAGCTTGGCGAGGGCATCGCGGTCGCCGGCGGCCAGGGCGGCGCCGGCCTGCGGCACCCGCCCGGCCAGTTCGGCCAGCGAGGCGGCGCGCAGGGTTTCGGCCTCGATGGCGGCGGACACGGCGGCGAAGCGGTTTTCCAGCTCCGACTGCTCGGCCCGGTCGATGATGCCGGACATGACGTACAGCGACGCGGGCACCAGCACACCGACCACCAGGCCCAGGCCGATGATGAACGCGCCGCCGATGCGGGTGCCGACCCGAAGATCCCTGATGTTTCGCATGTCCGTCACCCCTGATTGTTTTTTCACTTGATGTGACCGTCACACCAAACGAACGGGGTAACCACTGCGAGAAGGTATATTAGGGTATTCTTTAGAGTCGACTGTCGACGCCGGAAATGCCCAGTTTATCCATCAGTGCATTGTCCCGGCTGACCGCGCTGTTTTTGGTGGTCAGCAGATCCTCGCCGTAAAACATCGAGTTGGCGCCGGCCAGGAAGGCCAGGGCCTGGGTCGCCTCGTCCATGGCGTGGCGGCCGGCCGACAGGCGGACCACCGAACGCGGCATGGTGATGCGCGCCACCGCGATGGTCCGCACGAACTCGATGGCATCGATGCCAAGGGCGGCGCCGGTGTCGGTCAGAGGGGTGCCGTCGACCGGCACCAGCATGTTGATCGGCACACTGTCGGGATGGGTTGGCAGGGTGGCCAGGGTCTGGATCATGCCGGCCCGGTCGTCGCGGCTTTCGCCCATGCCGATGATGCCGCCCGAGCACACCTTGATGCCGGCCTGACGCACCGCCGCCAGGGTTTCCAGGCGGTCGTCGTAGGTGCGGGTGGTGATGACCTCGCCATAGTATTCGCGCGAGGTGTCGACGTTGTGGTTGTAGTAATCGAGGCCCGCCTCACGCAACGCGGCGGCCTGTTCGGCGGTCAGCATGCCCAGGGTCATGCAGCTCTGCAGGCCGGTCTCGTGCACCGCCTTGATCATGCCGACCATGGTCTCGAGGTCGCGGTCCTTGAGCTTGCGCCAGGCGGCGCCCATGCACAGCCGCGAGGCCCCGGCGTCCTTGGCCTTCTGGGCGGCGGCGCGGACCTCCTCGATGGGCATCAGCGGCTCGACCTTGAGCTTGGACTTGCTGCGGACGCTCTGCGAGCAGTACTTGCAGTCCTCCGGGCAGGCGCCGGACTTGATGTTGACCAGCGAGGAGCGCTGCACCTGATTGGGGTCGAAGGTCGCGCGGTGGACCGTCTGGGCCCGGAACATCAGGTCGTTGAAGGGCAGGTCGAACAGCGCCAGAACCTCCTCGCGCGTCCAGTCGTGGCGCGGGGTTGCTGCGTCATCGCGGGTGGTGGTGACGGCGTTCATGGCGGCTGCTCCGGCGGTGTCGGTGGGGGGTCCGAGAGGGGCCAGTACCATACCCCGCCGGGCGGCGCAACGGCGCGAGGTGTAGGGGTATTCAGCCGGGGCGTCAGGAGGGACGGTAGGACGGGTGCGCCAAGGCGGCCATTTCGGCGAAACCGCCGTCCACGGCCCAGGTCGCGCCGGTCACATACGACGCCTTGTCGGAGCACAGGAAGGCGATGATGTCGGCCACCTCGCCGGCATGGCCGGGCCGCCCGGCCGGCAGCACCGGGCGCGGCGTCGACAGCACGTCCTCGGCCGTCATGTCGCTGAGGCGGGTGGCGATCTCGCCCGGCGCCACGCCGTTGACGCGGATGCGGTGCGGCGCCAGTTCCAGCGCCAGCGCCCTGACCAGCCCGTTCAGGCCGTGCTTGGAGGCCGTGTAGCTCGCCCCGCCGGGCATGGCGACGCCGCCGTGCACGCTGCTCACCGCGACCAGGACGCCCGGCACGCCGTCGGCCACCATGCGCCGCGCGGCGCGTTGCAGGGTGATGAAGGCGCCGTCCAGGTTGGGCGCCATGTTGGCCCGCCAGTCGTCGAACGTCATGTCGAGGAACGGCGCGCGGACGGTCACTCCGGCATTGGCGATGCAGACGTCCACCCCGCCCAGCCCGTCGATCAGGCGATCCAGGGCCTCGGCGGATTTGACGGGTTCGGTCAGATCCACCTGCCCGGCCATGGCGGCGACGCCCTGTTGGGCCAGCTCCCGGCACACCTCCTCCGCCCCCTCCCGGTGGGAGAGGTAGGTCAGGGCGATGTCGCAGCCCATCGCGGCCAGGGCCTTGCAGGTGGCCCGCCCGATGCCCGACGATCCGCCGGTAACCAGCGCCCGGCGCGGTTTGAAATCACACGGAAAGCTCATGGCCTGCCAACGGCCGAAGATGGCGGGGGGTTTCAAAAGGCGGGCTGCCGCCCGCGCCCGCTTGGGGCAAGCCCCAAACCCCTTACATTTTCTTTAAAGAAAACAAGGAGGTCTGGAGCATCGCTCCAGATGGGTTCGGGCGATAGCCCGTCCGCGTCAGCGGACCTCAGTCGATCTATCAGGGAACGTCCTCATCCAGCAGATCGAGCAGCAGCATCTTGTTGCGGCGGTCCAGGCCGCCCCAGGCGATCCAGAAATTGGGGCTGACCTCCACCGCCGCGCCGGCGTAGTCGGCCTTCATCAGCACGGCGGCGAGCATGACGCGTTCGCTCTTGTTGCCGAGGAAGGCGGCGACCACGCGCTCGACCGCCCCGCCGGACAGCGCCTCGCCAAGCGCCAGCCAGTCGGGCACGGCGTCGAGGTCGGCGATCTCGGCCGCCAGCGCCTTGCGGACGGTGGGATTGTGCGCCAGCACGGCGGGCAGCAGGAACGGCTGGTCGGTCATGGCGTTACCTATTAAGGGTGGGGCCTGCCTGCAAGGTGCCCCGCTCGGCCGTATTCCGCAACAGTCCACAGGGGAGGACCCCGATGACCGACCCGCAACCCTGCCCGATTGCCCTTGTCACCGGCGGCGCCCACGGCATCGGGCGCGCCATCGCCACCCGCCTGGCCGCCGACGGCTGGGGCGTGGTGATCGCCGACACCGACCAGGACCGGGGCGGGGAGGTCGCCCGCATCCTGGCCGAAGACGGCTGCCGTGCCGCCTCCTTCATTGCGGCCGACGTGGCGCGCGAGGACGACGTGCGCCATGCGGTGCGCCGGGCGGGCGGGCTGGGGCCGCTGAAGGCCATCATCTCCAACGCCGGCATCATGGTCCGCAAGCCGGTGACCGAACTGTCCCTGGACGACTGGCGGCGGGTCATCGACGTCAACCTGACGGCGGCGTTCCTGCTGGCCAAGCACGGCGCGCCGCTGCTGGGCGCGGCCGGTGGGTCGATGGTGCTGATCGCCTCCACCCGCGCCCTGATGAGCGAACCGGACACCGAGGCCTACGGCGCCTCCAAGGGCGGGCTGGTCGCCCTCGGCCATGCCCTGGCGGTCAGCCTGGGGCCGGACGTGCGGGTCAACACCGTCTCGCCGGGCTGGATCGACGTGTCCGATCCGCCCGAGGCCCTGTCGGCCGAAGACCATGCCCAGCACCCCGCCGGGCGGGTCGGGCGGCCCGAGGACGTGGCCGCCCTGGTGGCCCATCTGGTCGGCCCGGACGGCGCCTTCATGACAGGTGCCAACCTGGTGATCGACGGCGGCATGACGCGCAAGATGATCTACGCCGAGTAGCCCCCCTTTTGTGTCCCCCTTTTGCGTTCCTGAGCGGCGTGCTACAGCACATCCGTTCCTGACTCTCATGAGCGGGCGTGGAGAACGTGGATGGGCCGCAGGCCGGTGATTGTCGTGTTGGTGCTGTGCGCGGTGGCGGCGTTGGGGGCCTGGGTGTGGCAGGGCCGCGCCCAGCCGCTGGACGCGCCGCCGGTGACGCGCCTGCCGTGCGCCTCCTACGCGCCGTTCCGGGGCGCCGAGACGCCGTTCGACGAAACCTTCATGGTGCCCGAAGCGCGCGTCGAGGAAGACCTGCGGGTGCTGTCCGGGCTGACCAACTGCGTGCGCACCTACGCCACCACCAACGGCCTCGACGCCGTGCCGCGCGTCGCCGAGCGCCTGGGCATGACCGTGCTGCAAGGCGCCTGGATCGGCCGCGAGGCCGCCTCGAACACCGCCGAACTCAACCGTGCCCTGGCCCTGGCCGAGGCCCATCCCAAGACCATCCGCGCCCTGGTGGTCGGCAACGAGGTGCTGCTGCGCCGCGAACAGCCGGTCGAGGGCCTGGCCGCCCTGCTGCGCGAGGCCAAGGCGCGCTCGGTGGTGCCGATCACCTATGCCGACGTGTGGGAGTTCTGGATCCAGGCCCCCGAACTGGCCCCGCTGGTCGACATCGTGACCGTCCACATCCTGCCCTATTGGGAGGATGAGCCGCTGGCCGTGGACATCGCCGTGGACCATGTGGCCGAGATCCGCGCCCACGTCGCCGAGGCCTTTGCCGGCAAGCCGGTCCTGGTCGGCGAAACCGGTTGGCCGACCGCCGGCCGCCAGCGCGAGGGGGCCGAGGCGTCGCGCGCCGCCCAGGCGCAGTACATCCGCGCCCTGGTCGCCCGCGCCGAGGCCGAGGGCTGGGACCTCAACCTCATCGAGGCGTTCGACCAGCCGTGGAAGCGCGCCCTGGAGGGCACCGTCGGCGGCGCCTGGGGCCTGATCGACGACGCCCGGCAGGTCAAGCCGGTGCTGGCCGGGGCGGTGGTCGAGATCCCCGCCTGGCGGTCGTGGTATGCCGGCTCGGTGGCCTTGGGGCTGGTGCCGCTGCTGGCCGCCGTGGCGCTGCGCCGGCGCCTGGATGCCACCGGCTGGGCGGTGCTGCTGGCCGGCGGGCTGGCGGCCGGCGGGGCGCTGGCCTTCTTCGGCCATCATGCCGTGGAGGCGACGCGCGGCTGGCTGGAAGGGGCGGTCAACGTCGTGGCGTTCGGGCTGTCGGGCGGCGCCGCGTTGCTGGTCCTGCTGGCCCTGGCCGAGCCCGAAACCCCGGCCGGGCGTACTCTGGCCGTGGCCCGGCGGCTGGTCCTGGCGATGGCGGCGGTGGCCGTGCTGGGGATGCTGTTCGATGCCCGCTACCGCGACTTCCCGGCCAGTCTGTTCGTGGCCCCGGCGGTCGGCTTCGCCCTGCTGGTCCTGCGCGACGGCCTGAGGGATCGCCTGCCGCGCGCCCCCGAGGATCGCTGGCTGGCCGTCGTGGCCGGAGTCGGCGCGGTGGTGGCGGCGGGGCGCGAGGGGCTGCTCAACGACGACGCCTGGGCCTGGGCCGCCGTGCTCGTGCTGCTCAGCCTGCCGCTGCTGACCTTGCGGGGCAGCGGGCCAGGGCGATAAGCGCCAGAACCGCGCCCAGCGACCCCAGGTCGGTGTTGTAGAACACCAGCGCCAGCGCGCTGGCCGCCAGGGCGATTCCGGCGGTCAGGGCGGTGCGCAGCATCAGGGCGACGGCGCCCAGGGCCACGGCGGCCACGCCGAACACCTTCCAGTGGAAGCCCAGGATGAACGCCTGGCGCACGGCGCAGGCCGGCGTCATGTCGGCCGCGCAGGCAAAGCCCAGGGCGGAGTCCTCCACCCAGGCAAAACGCACCGCATAGGCGGCGGCCAGCACCGCACCGGTGGCGGCCAGGATCAGCATCTGTCGTGTCGTCATCATGAGACCGTCATAGCGCCATTTTCAGACGAATGCGAGGGGGTGCGAATGCCGACGCAACGGGTGCGCGCGGATGCACGTTGATCCTGCGGACGCACGAGGAGGAGTGCATGCGCAAGGGGACGTTTTCCGCCGTGGCTGCCAGTCTGGTACTGGCTGGCGTCATGCTTGGCGCCGTGCCGGTGGTCGGGCAGCAGGCCGAAGCCCCCCATCGGGTGGTGCCGGCCGCCGCGTTGATCGGCCGCGTGGTTTATGACGACATCGGCCAGTCGGTCGGCAAGGTGCGCGACGTGGTGTTTTCCCGCGCCACCGGCGAGTCGCTGGCGGTGCTCGAGGTCGTTGGGCCGGATCCTGCCGTGGCGCCGTCGCATGTCGTGGCGCCGCTCGCCGCGCTGCGCCTGCCGGCCGACAACGCGCTCCGCCTTGTCCCCGGCGTTCAGGTGGCCGCCCTGCCGCCGATCGACGTTCCGCCGCTCAATGTCGCGCGGGGTTTGATGGTGCCGCCGCCCGACGCCGGGCCGCTGCAGGTCATCACCCCGGTGCCGCAGGTGGCCGCCGAGCCCCCCTCCTCCTCCTCCCCCCCCAGTCGTTGACCCACATCCTCTTTCCAGGGAGCGCACCCATGTCCAACCAGACCACGCCGATGGATCCCGACCTGCCGCACGACGGGCCTCCGGACGCCCAGCCCAAGCTGCACGAAGACCTGCGCCACGAATCGGCCGACGCCCGCGAGGCCGCCGCCGAAGCCCGCGCCCACCGCGACATGGACCGCCTGAAAAGCGACCTCGAAAGCCTGCGCAAGGATTTCGCCAGCCTGTCAGGCACCCTGCGCGAAGTCGCCTACGCGCGCGGCGAGGAAGGGGCCGCCATGGTCCGCGACTATGCCGACCAGGCGCGCGGACAGGCCGAGGACTACCTCGCCGAAGCCGAACGCACGGTGGTCCGCAACCCGCTGGTCAGCGTGGCGGCGGCCTTCGGCATCGGCTACCTGATCGGCCGCATCATGGACCGCGATTAGCCGGGCGAAAAAAAAGGAAGCCCGGAGGGAACACCCCTCCGGGCCAGTTTAGGGAGGAAACGCAACAGTCAGGGCAACGGGGATCATTCCGGGTCCGTTGCGTGAAACTTTCTACAGGGCCTCCGGCCCGCGCTCTCCGGTGCGGATGCGCACCACCTCGGTCACCTCGGTGACGAAGATCTTGCCGTCGCCGATGCGGCCGGTGCGGGCCTCGTTCTGCAGGATGACCAGGGCGTGGTCGACCACGTCGTCGGGCACCACCACCTCCAGCTTCATCTTGGGCAGGAAGCTGACGTCGTATTCGGCGCCGCGATACATTTCGGACTGGCCCTTCTGGCGCCCGAACCCCTTGACCTCGCTGGCCGTCATGCCGTGAAGCCCGATGTCCAGCAGGGCTTCGCGCACCTCGTCGAGCTTGAACGGCTTGATGACTGCGGTGATGAGTTTCATGGCATGGCGTATCCGGCGGCTCCTGTGGCATTCCCTACTCAAGCGCCGTGCCAACCGCAAAGGCCCGTAATCCCGTCACTGCGGCACGGTGGCCGTGCCTAAATAGGCATCAAATTGCCCCGTGTGCCTTTATGATGGGCAGGGGAAGAGGCTGGACAACAGGCATCGGCGGGGCCACATTCCGCTCGCGGGAACCCTAGAAGGAGCGGGCGCCATGAGCGGGACCACGGACACCCCCCCGGCGGACGTCAATGCCGACGTTCTGATCGTCGGCGGCGGCCTTGTTGGCGGCACGCTGGCCTGCGCGCTGGCCCAGCACGGCATCAGCGTCGCGGTGATCGACAGCGAAGACCCCCAGGCCCTGGTCGAAGAGGCCTATGACGGCCGGTCCTCGGCCATCGCCGGAGCCTGCCAGCGGGTGCTCGAAGGGGTCGGCATCTGGCGCCACATGGACAGCGGCCACCAAGGCCCCGGCGGCGGCGTGCAGCCCATCCTGAACATCCGCGTCACCGACACCGACAGCCCCCTGCACCTGCACTATGATTCCGAGTCGGTCGGCGGCCCCATGGGCTACATGGCCGAGAACCGCACCATGCGCCTGGGCATCCTGGCCCGCCTGGACGAGTTGAAGGACAAGGCCACCCTGATCGCCCCGGCCCGCATGGCCGACCACGGGCGCGAGGCCGACGGCGTGTGGGCCACCCTGACCGACGGCCGGCGCATCCGCGCCAAGCTGATGGTCGCCGCCGACGGGCGCGGGTCGCGGGTGCGCGACGCGGCCGGCATCCGGCTGGTGTCGTGGCCCTACCACCAGTCGGGCATCGTGATGACGGTGTGGCACGAAAAGGACCATCGCGGCATCGCCCACGAGCGGTTCCTGCCGGGCGGTCCGTTCGCCATCCTGCCGCTGCCGGGCGGCCACCATTCGTCGCTGGTGTGGACCGAGAAGTCGCGTCTGGCCGACCACATCATGCAGCTCGACGACGACCTGTTCCATGCCGAACTGGTCAGCCGCTTCGGCGACTTCCTGGGCGAGGTCAAGGTGGTCAGCAGGCGGTTCTGCTATCCGCTGACCCTGCAGTTCGCGCCGACCTACATCGACCGCCGCCTGGTCCTGGTCGGCGACGCCGCCCACGGGATGCACCCGGTCGCCGGGCAGGGCATGAACTTCGGCCTGCGCGACGTCGCCGCCCTGGCCGAACGCCTGGTCGAGGCGCACCGCCTGGGCCTCGACCCCGGCAGCGCCGACGTGCTCGAGGCCTACCAGCGCTGGCGGCGGTTCGACAACCTGCTGATGCTCGGCCTGACCGACGGCATCGTGCGCCTGTTCTCCAACGACATCGCACCCTTGCGGTTGGCCCGCACCCTGGGGCTGGCCGCCGTCAACAAGCTGCCCGGCCTGAAGACCTTCTTCATGCGCCACGCCATGGGCGACATCGGCCGCCTGCCAAAGCTGATGCAGGGCACGGGGCTTTAAGGAAAGCGGGTGGACACCGAGAACACCGAGAAGTCACAGAGAACACAGAGAGGGCGAGGCCAAGCGCCGCAGGCATTACCTCCCTCTGGAAGGTATTACGGCGCTACGCGCTACACCGCTCTCTCGGTGCCCTCTGTGCCTACTCGGTGCTCTCTGTGTTTCCCCGCTTCACTTCCTCGCGGACGCAGCTTCAGCCGCCCAGGGCCTCCAGGGCCAGCCGGTGGCATTGGGCGTCGCCGGCGGCCAGGATGCGGCCGTCGGTGTCGAAGCCGGGGATCTTGCCCTGCCAGTCGGTGACCAGGCCGCCGGCCTCGGTGATGATCGGCATGACGGCGGCGAAGTCGTAAAGCTTGAGGTCGGCCTCGCACACCAGGTCGATCCAGCCGCCGGCCAGCAAGCCGTAGGCATAGCAGTCGGCCCCGAAACGACGCAGCTTGACCTGGCTTTCCAGGCGCCGGAAGGCGTCCATGTCGCCGCCTTTGAACATGGTCGGGTCGGTCGTATACATCGACGCCTTGGCCAGCGCGTCGCAGGCCCGCGTGCGGATGACCGCGCCGTTGAGGGTGGCCCCGCGCCCGGTCGCGCCGACCCAGCGTTCGTTGATGATCGGCTGGTTGATCATGCCCAGGACCGGCACGCCGCCGTGCAGCAGGGCGATCAGGGTGCCGAAGCTGGGCTTGCCGGTGATGAAGGCCTTGGTGCCGTCGATGGGGTCGAACACCCACACCCACTCGGCGCCGGGGTTGGTCACGCCGTGTTCCTCGCCGACGATGCCGTGGTCGGGGAACTCCTTGGCGACCATGTCCCGCATGACGGTTTCCGAGTCGCGGTCGGCGATGGTGACCGGGCTGTCGTCGAGCTTGTCGTCGACCGCCACCGGCGTGCGGAAGTGCTGGCGGATGACCAGGGCGCTGGCGTCGGCCAGGCGATGGGCGAGGTCGATAAACGGCTGCGGGCAGGGCTCGGCCATCAAAGGCTCCTGAAGCGTCAAGGCATTGAGCGGTGATACCCGCGCAACGCCGGTTGCACAACACCCCTTCCGGGCAGGGTCGGTTTCGGCAACCCCGCAGGACGGCCCCGCGTGGGATCTTTAAGGCTTACCTGCCGGTTGCCGCCACGCTACCCTCTGCACCCGAAACAACCACCCGACCCCAACCCGAACCGACTCAGGATCATGACGCCCTCATCGACCACGCCCGTCTCGCCGCCCTCCACGCCCCTGGTCGTCATTCCCGCCCGCATGGCATCGACCCGCCTGCCCGGCAAGCCGCTGGCCGACATCGCCGGTGCCCCGATGATCGTCCAGGTGTGGCGCCGTGCCATCGAGGCCGAGGTCGGCCCGGTCATCGTCGCCTGCGCCGAGGAGGAGATCGCCGAGGCCGTCACCGCGGCCGGGGGCGTGGCGGTGCTGACCGACCCGGACCTGCCGTCGGGCTCGGACCGGGTGTGGCAGGCGGTCGGGCGGTTCGACACCACCGGGCGGCACGACGTGATCGTCAACGTGCAGGGCGACCTGCCGACCCTCGACCCCGCCCTCATCCGGGCCAGTCTGGCACCGTTCGAGCAGGGCGGCGCGGCCGACATCACCACCCTGGTGTGCGAGATCACCGACCCCGAGGAACGCACCAACCCCAATGTGGTCAAGGCCGTGGTGGCCTTCCGCGACAGCGCGGAGACCGGCCGGGGGCTGTACTTCTCGCGCGCCACGGTGCCGTGGGGCGATGGCCCGCTGTGGCACCACATCGGTCTGTACGCCTATCGCCGCTCGGCCCTGGCGCGTTTCGTGGCGCTGGCGCCCGGCGTCCTGGAAAGCCGCGAAAAGCTGGAGCAGTTGCGCGCCCTGGAGAACGGCATGACCATCGACTGCGTGCGCGTTGACACCGTTCCGCTCGGGGTCGATACTCCGGCGGACCTCGAAAAAGCCCGACGGATCCTCTCCGCCCCATGACCTCACCCAGCCAAAAGATCGCCTTTCAGGGCATGCCGGGCGCCTATTCGCACCTCGCCTGCAAAGCCGTGTTTCCTGACTTCGAGGCGCTGCCCTGCGCGTCGTTCGAGGATGCGTTTGCCGCCGTGCGCGACGGGGCGGCCCGCTATGGCATGATCCCGATCGACAATTCGGTGGCCGGGCGGGTGGCCGACATCCACCACCTGCTGCCCGACAGTGGGCTGCACATCATCGGCGAGCACTTCCAGCCGGTGCACCATCACCTTCTGGCCGTGCCGGGCGCCCGCCTTGAGGACATCACCGAGGTGCACAGTCACGTCCACGCCCTGGGCCAGTGCCGCACCCTCATCCGCGAGTTGGGCGTCACCCCGGTGGTCGCCGCCGACACCGCCGGCTCGGCCCGCGACGTCGCCCTGCACGGCGACAAGAGCGTGGCGGCCATCGCCTCGGGCCTGGCGGCCGAGACCTATGGCCTGGTGTCCCTGCGCGCCAACGTCGAGGACGCCGCCCACAACACCACGCGCTTCATCATCATGGCCCGCGAGGCGGTGGTCCCGCCGGCCGACGGCACCACGGTGGTGACCAGCTTCGTGTTCAAGGTCCGCAACGTGCCGGCCGCGCTGTACAAGGCGCTCGGCGGGTTCGCCACCAACGGCGTGAACATGACCAAGCTGGAGAGCTACATCGTCGACGGCATGTTCGTCGCCGCCCAGTTCTATGCCGAGGTCGAGGGCCACCCGGAGGACCGCAACCTGCGCCTCGCCCTCGACGAACTGTCGTTCTTCTCCCGCGAAGTCCGCATCATGGGCGTCTACCCGCCCCACCCCTTCCGCTTCGAGCACCGCGCCGGCCTCGCCGAGGACTGAGGCCGGCCACGCCAAAGCGGCAGGGAACCACAGAGATACCGTGTTCGCTGTCAAGCGGCCTTGAAGGGCTGACGGGTCTTCATGATGCCGTAGGCGATGACTAGGAGCTTCCGGGCGACTGCG
>JAWLDH010000007.1:0-245402 GCA_041686745.1 Rhodospirillaceae bacterium
GGGATCCAAAACCCCCGCGGGGTGGAGCAGCCCGGTAGCTCGTCAGGCTCATAACCTGAAGGTCGTCAGTTCAAATCTGGCCCCCGCAACCACCGACACTTAAGGCCCGCTTTCCGCGTGAAAGCGGGCCTTGGTCGTTTCTGCGCCGCTGTCTCAGCCGGGAAAGACGCTCCGGATCTTGTCCAGCATCGCTTGGGCGGAGGCCGGCTTCTGGAGGAAACCTGCCGGCTGCAGCGCCGCGACCTCGCGTTCGAGGCTCGTGCAACCGGTCATGACGATGACGGGGATCGCTGCGATCGTGCCGTTGTTCAGCTGCGCCTGGCGGAAGTCCCACCCGGTCATCACCGGCATCATCAGATCGAGCAAGATGATGTCGGGCTGCCACCCATCCAGGACCTCCAGGGCCTCGCGCCCATCCGTGGCCTCACGGACCTCGAAGCCCTCTATCTCCAGGACCATCACGACGCCGTCGCGGATGCTGCTGTCGTCTTCGATCACCAGGACCCGGGGCGTCACCGCGTGCCCTCCGTCCCGCCGAAGGTGCGGGGCAGGACCGCGGTGAACCGGCTGCCGCGACCACGCCCGGACTCCAGCTCGACCCAGCCGCCCAGGGCCTCCAGCAGGCTTTTCACCAAGGACAAGCCGAGGCCGACGCCCGGGGCGTGCTTGCGGCGCACGTCGCCCAACTGCTCGAACGGCTCGAAGATGACAGGTTGATCGGCCGCGGCAATGCCTGGCCCTGTGTCGGCAACCACGCAGCGCACTTCGGTCGCGGCGCCGAACACGCTGACGGTCACGGCGCCGCCGTTGGTATGCTTGATGGCGTTTTCGACCAGGTTGACCAGCACCAGGCGCATCAGTCTGCGGTCGGTGTCCACCGGCGTCTCGTCACCGGGGGCGATGGTCAGGGTCAGCCCCTTGGCTGTTGCCTGCTCGCGCGCGTCGTCCACCACGTCCGCGGCCAGCGCCCTCAGATCGAAGGGTTCGCGGCAGATGGTGATCTTGCCGCTTTCGACCGCGCTCTGCTCGAGGATGGAACTGACGATGTGAGCCATGCGCCGCGAGGCCTTGCTCAAATTGCCGACGGCCTTGGCCGCCGGTCCCTCGGCCGTGGCCGGCACGCGCTGGAGCACATCCAGGTACAGTTCGAAGATCTGCAGAGGAGAGCGCAGCTCGTGGGACGCCATGCCGAGGAACCGGTTCTTCACTTCGGCCGCCGCCTCCGCCTGCTGCCGGGCCACCTCCGCCTCGTCCAGGGCGCGGGCGAGGGTCCGGGACCGGGCCGCCAGATCGTTGGCCAGGATCCCGATGTCGCGCTGGCTGGAATTCAGTTCGGCGCGCAGAACGTCCCGCGCCCGCTTGACCTCGGCCAGGTTGGCCACGCGCGCCGTCAGTTCCTCGGGAGAAAAGGGCTTGAACACGTAGTCCTGGGCACCCCGGCTCAGCAGCCGGATGCGCAAGGCGTCGTCGGCCTTGGCCGACAGCACCAGGATGGGCGTATCGGCCAGGGCGGGTTCGGCGCGAATGGCCTCGACCATCTGGTCGCCCGACATGCGCGGCATCATGATGTCGGTGAGGATGACGTCGGGACGGTGTTTCCGCGCCATTTCAAGCCCCTGGACGCCATCGACCGCGGCAATGACATTGAATCGGTTGCGCAGGCTGTCCACCGTGAAGCGGCGCAGGTCGGTGTTGTCCTCCACCACCAGCACCAGCGGAGCGCCGGCCCGCTCCGACGCGGAATGTGCGTCTTCGGGGTCTGGTTCATAGGCCTCGTCGGCGATCTGTCCCAGCATTCCGGCCACGGTGGCGCCCTGGGAGGGGGCTGTCCCGGCCTCCTCGGCGGGGCGGACGACGGCGTCTTGCGGAGCCTGCAGTGGCAGGCTGACCTGGAACAGCGCGCCGCCGCCCGGAGCGTCCGCCAGCGAGATGGAGCCGCCGTGCAGCTCGACGAATTCCCGTGTCACGGCCAGACCCAGCCCGGTGCCGCCGGCGACGCGCGTCGCGCTCCCGTCGGCCTGACGGAACCGCTCGAAGATGGCCGCGCGCTTGTCGGCCGGAACGCCCGGCCCGCTGTCCTGCACCGAGATCACGGCCGACCGGCCATCGGCCCGCTCCACCGTGCAGGTGATGCGCCCGCCCGCAGGCGTGAACTTGAAGGCGTTGGACAGCAGGTTGAGCACGACCCGCTCGATCTTGCCGCAGTCGGCCTGGGCCGGCAGGCTCGTCGGTGCGCGCACCAGAAAGCGGATGTTCCGCTCGGGCGCCAGGGCGTCGAAGTGGCCGGCCATGCTGCGCACCAGGGCGGCGAGGTCGGTCTCCTCGTAGTCGAGCCCCATCCGGCCGGCGTCCAGTTTGGCGACGTCGAGCAGGTCGTTCACATGCTTGAGCAGCATGAACGCGTTCTTGCGGATAACCTCGACGTCGCGGCGTTCCACGGTGGTCAGGGAGTCCGCCTGGAGCATGCGTTCGGTGGGCCCCAGCATGAGGGCGAGCGGGGTGCGCAGTTCGTGGCTGACGTTGGCGAAGAACTGGCTCTTGACCTCGTCCAGTTCGCGGACGCGACCGAGCAGCAGCTCGAGTTCCTGGTTCTTGCGGGCGATTTCGGCCTCGGCCCGTTTCTTCTCCGTGATGTTGCGGCCCTCGGCCAGCAGGAACACCACGGCACCGCTGTGGTCGGTCACCGGCACGAGGGAATAGTCGATGATGATGGTGTCCTCGCCGGCCGCGTCCCCGTAGACCTCCACGTCGTAGCGCACGAACGCGCCGTCGGCGGCGCGCCGACAGGCGTTGCGTTGGCCCTCCATGATCTCGGCCGACACGCGCCACCAGCGCGCCTCCCAGAACGGCTTTCCCTTGAGGTCCTCGAGCCGGATGCCGGCGCCCTCGAGTGCGGCGCGGTTGACATCCAGAAGCCTGCCGTTGCGGTCGAGCAGGGCGACGAACTGGTACATCTCGTCCATGACGATGCGGGCCAGCTTTTCGCGCAACTGATGCTCGTCGTTGACGACGTTCAGTTCCACCTGACGAACGCGAACCGGCTCGTTCAAGGTCAGAAGATGCGACAGCAGCGTTCCCAAGATTTTTTCCCGACAGGCCGGCAATGGACAGACTGATCAACATAAGAACCGGGGGCCTTCAGTGGAAGACCTGGTGACCTGCTGGTGTATCGTGAAATAAAGACGTTTAAGCTACTTGTGATTGTTGTCTCGTCAGGTCATTCCCTCGCGAAGAATGCCGCCAGTACCGCAGTGATGCGCTGCGGCGGGGCGGGCTTTTCGATCCAGGGCGTGTCCGCGAGTTCCGGCGGGGGCCTCATCGTGTCCGCGTAGCCGGTGGTGAACACGAAGGGGATGCCCCGCGCCTGCAACGCCCTTGCCGCCGGCCAGACGAAGGCGTCTTCGAGGTTGATGTCGAGCACCGCGGCGTCCAGGTCCTCCGTCACGGCGGCAAGGAGGGCCTCGCTCACGGTCGGCAGCGGCCCGGTGACGGCGTACCCTGCCTCGCGCAGGGCGTCGGCCATCGGTTCGGCGATCAGGAACTGGTCTTCGACCAGGAGGACCCGTTTGCCGGCCAGGGTCCCCGCGCGGCCGGACGTGGGGGCGCGGGGACGGTCGGTGGCGGCGATCTCGCGCTCCTCCTTCACCCGCAGCCTGGACAGCGGCAACTTGACGACCGCCTTGAGGCCGTCCGGGGCGAAATCAAGCGAGACCTCGCCGCTCAACTCGTAGGTCAGGACCTGCGAGATCAGGCGGGTCCCGAACCCCTTGTGGGTCGGCGGCCCGGCGACCGGCGGTCCATCATGCTCCGCCCACGCCACCTCCAGGCGGTCGTCGTCGCGCAGCGCCCAGTCGATGGTGACGTATCCGGACGCGCTGGACAGGGCGCCGTGCTTGGCGGCGTTCGTCACCAGTTCGTGCAGGGCCAGCATGAGCGTCTGCGCGGCCTTGGGCGTCACCCGCAGGTCGGGGCCGCCGGTGCGGATGCGCGAGGCCTCCTCCCGGCGATAGGGTGCGACGGCCGTATCGACCAGTTCGGAGAACCGCGCCCCCTCCCAGCGGCCGGTGGCCAGAAGGGTGTGCGAGCCCGCCAGCGCGGAGAGGCGACCGAGGAAGCGGTCGGCCGCGCCCGGCCCGCCGTCGCGGCCACGGCCAAGACTCTGCTGGGCGATGGCCTGGACGAGGGCGAGGACGTTCTTCACGCGATGGTCCAGCTCGGCCATCAGCATGCCCTGACGCTGCTCCGCGCGCTTGCGGTCGGTGATGTCGATCACGAACTCGGCCGCCCTGCACTCATCCAGCATCGTGTCGGCGCACAGGATCCAGAAAAGCGAGCCGTCCCTGCGCGTGTATTCCTTTTCGTAGGGACCGGCCTTGCCGGTCGCCTTGAGTTCGGCGATGGTCTGTTCGTCGCGCCAGCTCCAGTGGGGCGGCGTCAGGTTTTCGTAGCGGACCTCGCCCGCATCGAGTTCGGCGCGGGTATGGCCGATGCTTGCGAGGAACGCGTCGTTGGCATCGTGAATGCCCCCGACCAGGTCGAAGAACACGACGCCCACCGTTTCGATGTCGAGCACCTTGCGCAGGCGGGCCTCGCTCACGCGCTGGGCGGCTTCGGCGCGGGCGCGCTCTACCCCCACGGTCACGTGCCCGGCCACGTCCTCGGCGAGCGCGACGTCGCCGGGATGCCAGTAGCGGGGCGCGGCCGCTTGCACCGACAGGAAGCCGGCCAACCGCCCACTGCGGATGTGCGGGATTATGAGGAAGGCGCGAACGCCGCACGTGTCGAGGGCCGCCCTGGCCTCGGGCGTCGCGGTGCGCGGGTCGTCGCGCACGTCGCTGACGGCGACGCTTCGCCCCGCTTCGAGATCGGCCAGGAAGCCCGGCCCGAAATCCCGCAGCACGGCGTGCTCCCCGGCGGCGTCGAACTCGTCATAAGACGCGTGGTCGGCCCGCAGATGTCGCGCCACCAGCGCCGAGGCGTCGACGGCGATATCGGCCGGGTCGTCGGCGGCGCGGAGGCGTTCGATCAATTCCGTCCGCAGATGCGCCCTGCGCTGCTCAAGCATCAGGTCGGTGGTCTCCAGGCAGGGGCAGTAAAACCCCTGCACCACGCCTGCCGCATCGCGCACGGGCGTGTACGAAAACGAAAAATGCGTCTGTTCGGGGTAGCCCCTGCGCAGCAGGATGAGCGGAATGTCGTTCATGTGCAGCGCCTCGCCGGCATAGGCGCGCGTGACGATCGGCTTCAGGTCGCGGTCCCAGATCTCTTGCCATATCACGTCGAACCGCTCGCCGAGGGCGGGGTGCTTGCCGGCGAGGATATCGCTGTAGGCGTCGTTGTAGATCGTCGTGCGCTCGGGACCCCAGACCACGAACATCGGTTGGGTCGAGGACAACAACAGGCCGGTCAAAGTCTGCAGCACCTGCGGCCAGGCCTCCGGGACCCCCAGCGGTGTGGCCGCCCAGTCGTGGGCTCTGATGAGGCCGCCCATTTTTCCGCCGCCCGCCAGGAACGGAGGCCAGGTCTCGGTTACCCGCAACACGCTTCTCCTCGTCGGCGCCTGATTGCCGGGGGATGATCGTCCAACCTTCCTCGGAGATGGGGACGGCGACCCATTTATGCCAGCCGCCGCCCCCCCCCTGCGGTTCATCTCCGGGGCGCGTTGGAGACCGTGCCGGTCGGGGCCTCCTTGTGCATGAACCCGAAGTAGCCGGCCGCGATGGCCAGAAGCGCATGCAGCCAGATGTCGTGGCCGTACAGCGGCGCCAGCCCGAAGGTCGTGTTGAGGACCGGAATGAAGCCCATCACGAACAGGACGGCATAGATCACCGCGACGGATTTCAGGTACGTCCGCGCGCCGCCCGCCATGCCTTTCCACGCCGCGATCCCCCACAGGCCGAACGCGAGGTGGATGAGGTTGTGAACCCAGTTGACCGGGAACAGTCCGAACAGCAGTCCGTGGGCGCCGGTCACCAACAGTTCCGCGTCCGGACGGATGGGCGGATCGGTCACGAAGGCCGGGATGAATCCCGCGATGCCGACGATGGCGAAGATGGCTCCCATCAAGAGAGCGAAGGAGCGGATGGTCATGGCACCTCCTCACGTTGCTGGTGTTGTGCTCTGTCGCCTCGGTCATCAACGCAGGCGGGCCTGAAACGGCTGAAAATCGTGGCGCCCGTGCGGCCTCTTTTTGTGCGGGGCCGGCGTGGCGCGTACATCCGGTGTTCAGGTCCAGCCCCCTACAGTGGCGGCGGACCGGATGTGGCAGGGCCTGGGTCGCCGCCCTATGTTGAGCGGATGGATTGGAGCGGGTTCCCCGCTGTGCGAGGATTGCTTTCGGTGATCAGGATGAAGACGTTGGCGGCCGGCGTCGTCGCCGCCGCGCTGCTGCTTGGCGGGGGCTGGGCGTGGTTCGGCGGCACGCGGGCCGAGGGCGACGCGGTGGTGGAAACGGCCGAGGCGCGCATCGGCGCGCTTGAAACGTCGGTCACGGCGCTCGGCAAGCTGGAGCCGCTGAAATACGTTGACGTGGGCGCGCAGATCTCGGGGCAGGTGGACACCCTGCACGTGGACCTGGGCGACCGGGTGGCGGCCGGCGACCTGCTGGCCGAGATCGACCCGATCCTGTACGAGGCCCAGGCCGCCGCCAATCGGGCCACCCTCAAGGGCCTGGAGGCGCAGCGCGTCGAGCAGATGGCGCGCCTGCGGCTGGCCGACAGCACCCTCAGGCGCAACACCCAGCTTTTCAAGGCGCGCGCCGTGTCCCAGGAGGAACTCGACGCCAGCGCGGCGGAGGAGGAGGCGGCGCGCGCCCGCCTGGGCGTTCTCGATGCCGAGATCGAAAAGGCGCGCTTCAACCTGGAGGCCGACGCGGCGAACCTCGGCTACACCAAGATCCGCGCCCCCATGGACGGCACCGTCATGACGCTGGAGGTCCGGCAGGGCCAGACCATCAGCGCGCGGCAGACCACGCCGGTCATCCTGCGCATCGCCGACCTCGACACCATGACCGTCAAGGCGCAGGTGTCCGAGGCCGACGTGGGCAAGCTGCGGCTGGGCATGGACGCCTACTTCTCCACCCTCGGCAACCCGGAACGCCGCTGGCAGGGCACGCTGCGCCAGATCCTGCCGACGCCCGAGGTGGTCAACGACGTGGTGCTCTACAACGCCCTGTTCGACGTGGACAACGCCGACCGCAGCCTTTTGCCGCAGATGACCGCGCAGGTGTTCTTCGTCACCGGCAGTGTTCAGGACGCCGTTTTGGTGCCGGTCGCCGCGCTGGGCAAGGCCGATGGGCCGGGGCGCCATACGGTGCGGGTCCAGCAGGCCGGCGGGGCTGCGGAAACCCGCGAGGTCACGGTCGGCTTGCAGGACCGCATCCTGGCCGAAGTCACCACCGGGCTGGCCGCCGGCGAGCGCGTGGTGGTGGGCGGCTCCGGCGGATCGGCCCGAAAGCCCCGGTCATGACGGCCCCGGCGCTGATCCACCTGAACGCCGTCACCCGAACCTTTCGCAATGGCGATATCGAAACGCCGGTGCTGCGCGGCGTGTCCCTGACCATCCGGGCCGGGGAGTTCGTGGCCATCCTCGGCGCGTCGGGGTCGGGCAAATCGACGCTGATGAACATTTTGGGGTGCCTCGACCGGGCGACCGCCGGGCGCTATGTGCTGGACGGCGTGGACGTCGGCACGCTCGACCGCGACGGGCTGGCCGAACTGCGCCGCGACGTGTTCGGCTTCGTGTTCCAGCAATACAATCTTCTGCCCGACGCCACGGCGGCCGAGAACGTGGAGATCCCGGCCATCTACGCCGGGATCCCGGCCCGCGAGCGGGTGGCCAGGGCGCGCGACCTGCTCGGCCGGCTGGGCCTTGCCGACCGCGTCGATCATCGGCCGAGCCAGCTTTCGGGAGGGCAGCAGCAGCGCGTGTCGATCGCGCGGGCGCTGATGAACGGCGGCCGGATCATCCTGGCCGACGAACCGACCGGCGCCCTGGACAGCGTCAGCGGGCGCGAGGTGATGGCGCTGCTGAAGGAGCTGAACGCCCAGGGCCACACGATCATCCTCATCACCCACGACGCCGACATCGCCGCGCAGGCCGACCGCCGCATCCGCATCGCCGACGGCGTGATCGTGTCCGACGACGCGGCCGAGGATGGCGACACCGCCGTAAAGGCCGCCCTCATGCCCCCGGTGCGGCGGACGGTGAGCCTGCTGGCCGATGTGGGGGAGAGCGCGCGCATGGCCTTTCGGTCCATGCGCAACAACGTGTTCCGCACCGTGCTGACGCTGCTCGGCATCGTCATCGGGGTCGGGTCGGTGATCGCCATGCTGGGCATCGGCGATGGGGCCAAGCAGGAGATCATCGGCCGTATCGAGGCCATGGGAACCGACCTTCTGCTGGTTCGGCCGGGCGGCCCCAACCAGCGCGGACGCGGTGACGTGGCAAGCTTGGTGCCCCAGGACGCCGTGGCCCTGCGCGACGTTCCGGGCGTTGCCAGCGTGGTGCCCGAAAACGACGGGTCGGCCACCCTGCGCTTTGGCAACCTGGACCATCGCACGCAGATCACCGCCACCACGGAGGAGTATTCCGTGGCCCGCAACTGGCCGGTGGACGACGGCGTGTTCTTCAGCGCCGCCGATGTCCGGGAGTACGCTCCTGTGGTCCTGCTGGGACAGACGGTGGCGACCGCGCTTTATCCCGATGGTGCCAGTCCGGTCGGGCAGTACGTGCTCATCAAGAACGTGCCGTTCCAGGTGATCGGCGTGATGGCGGCCAAGGGCGCGACGTCGTGGGGCCGCGACCAGGACGACGTGGCGTTCGTGCCCCTGACCACCGGAAGCCTGCGCCTGTTCGGGCAGCATCACCTGGGATCCCTGACCGTTCAGGTGGCCGGCGGTGCCGCCATGGATGACGTCCAGGCGCGGGTGGAGGATGTGCTGAAGGCCCGCCACGGCACCGAGGACTTTCGGGTCCGCAACATGGCCTCCCTGCTGGAGACGGTCAGCGAGACGCAGGACACCTTTACCCTGTTGCTGGGCTCCATCGCCGCCATTTCGCTGCTGGTCGGCGGCATCGGGGTGATGAACATCATGCTGGTCAGCGTGACCGAGCGGACCCGCGAGATCGGCATCCGCATGGCGACGGGCGCGCGCGCCGCCAACATCCAGCTTCAGTTCCTGACCGAGGTTCTGGTCATCTGCTGTGTCGGCGGGCTGCTTGGTATTGGCGGCGGGCTGGGCGCGGCGGGGATCATCAGCCAGTTCGGAACGCCCATCGCGCTGTCCCTGCCGCCGGTGATCCTGGCGTTCTCCTGCGCGGCGGCGACCGGCCTGACCTTCGGATACCTGCCGGCCCGCAAGGCGGCGCACCTCGACCCCGTCGTGGCCCTGAGTTCGGATTGACCATGCGCACCAAGATCGTCGTCCCCGCCGTATTGTCCCTGGTTCTGGCCGGGTGCGGAACGCTTGGCGGAGCGCCCGAACCGCCCGCGCCGCCGCCGCGCGTGGCCCAGGCATGGGTCAACGCGCCCGACCCGGACGCCGCGCCGACGGTTTCCGACGCTTGGTGGGAGGCCTATGGCACGGCCGAACTGGCCGACCTGATCGCTTTGGCGCACCGCAACAACCCCGACCTTGCGGCCAGCAGCCAGCGCATCGCGCAGGCGCGGGCGACGGCGCGGGCGGCGGCCTCGGGACTGTACCCGACCCTGGAGTCCAGCGGCGGGGCCTCGCGGCGCTGGCCGGGCGAGGGGCGGGCGGCCAACGGCTTCCAGGCCGGGTTCGACGCGGCCTATGAGGTTGACCTGTGGGGCGGGACGCGGGCCACGGTCGATGCCGCCGAAGCGGGCACCCGCGCCACCGTGTTCCAGCGCGATGCCGCCGCGTTGAGCCTGAGCGCCGACGTGGCGACCACCTATTTCCAGGTCCTCAGCCTGAACGACCGGGTGGACAGCGCGCGCCGCATCCTCGACCTCGCCCAGCGGGTTCTGGATCTGGTGGAGACGCAGGAAACCCTGGGCGCCACCTCGGGCCTGGAGGTGTCGCGCCAGCGCGGGGCGGTCGCCGGGCTGCGGGCCAGTATTCCGTCCCTGGAGCAGCGGCGGGCCGAAAGCCTGAACGCCCTGGCCCAGTTGCTGGGCACCACGCCCGATGCGGTTGCCTTGCGCACGCGCACCCTCGACGATGTGCTGCTGCCCGGTGTTGCGCCGGGTCTGCCGTCCGAGTTGCTGCGCCGCCGCCCAGACCTGCGGGCGGCCGAGGCCGGGCTTGAAGGGGCGCGGGCCGATGTGGCGGCGGCGCGGGCGGCCATGCTGCCGTCGATCCGCCTGACCAGCGGCGGCGGGTTTTCCAGCGCCGAGTTGTCATCCTTGTTCTCGCCGGCCGGCTTCCTGGCCAACCTCGCCAGCGGCATCGCCGCGCCGATTTTCGACGCCGGGCGCCTGGACGCCCAGCGGGACCGCGCGGTGGCCGTCCAGGGAGCCGCCGTCGAGGCCTATCGCTCCGCCGTGATCGCCGCCTTCCGCGATGTGGAGGACGCCCTTGCCGGGCTGAAATACCTCGCCGAGGTCGAGGCCGCGCAGCAGGACGCCCACCGCGAGGCCCGGAACTCCTACGCCATCGCCGAGGCCCGCTACAGGGCCGGGCGGACCGACTTCCTCGACCTGCTGGACGCCCAGCGCAACCTGTTCCAGCAGGAGGACGCCCTGCGCGAGGTGCGTCTGGCCCGCCTCAACGCCAGCGTGGCGCTTTACGAGGCGCTGGGCGGCGGGCCGTCGTCCACTCAGTCCGGGGCGGTGAGATAGGCCGCCATGTCGGCGGCGTCGCGCGGCGTCACGCCCATGTCGGGCATGGCGCTCAGGGGCGCGATCTGTTGCGGAGCCTGGATCCAGCGGATGAGGTTGGGGCGCGTGTTGGGGAGCACCCCGGCGATGTATTTCTGCGCCGCGACGTTGCGCAGGGGCGGGCCGACGCGGATGTCCGGCCCGACGATGCCGGCGATCTGGTGGCAGCCGGTGCAGCCGTACTGGGACAGTGCCTGCTTGCCGCGCTGCCTGTCGGGCGGGCCGTTTGCCGGCGCCGTGGCGCGGGTGGGCGGGGTCCGGTCCACCTCCGCGACCATCTTTTCGTAGGTCCGGGGGGCGAGGTGGGGCAGGCTCATGACGAAGGCGGTGACGGCCCAGATGTCCCCGTCCTCAAGCTGGAACTTCCAGGCCGGCATGCCGCTCATCTTGATGCCGTGGCGGATGGTCCAGAAGACGTTGCGGGCCGGCCACTCGCGGGCGGCGGACAGCAGGCTTGGCGGCACCGGCGTCATGCCCATGGCCAGCCGATCCGGGGCGACGCCGGGGGCGCCGTGGCAGTGCAGGCAGTGGTCCTGGTAGAGGCTCAGGCCGCGCCGGGCCAGGGCCGGATCCCCAAGGTCCGGCGGCGTGATGTCGTCGGCCCGTACCGCGATGGACCGCGCCGCCGTCTTGTCGAGCAGCCAGAAGAAGAGCGCCGTGTGCTGCTCCGTCGCCGCCACGTTGTAGACACCGGAATAGACGAACGCCACGGCTCCGCCGATGCCGAGGACGAGAAGGGCCGCAAGGGTCGCCGCGATCTTTTTCATTGGCCCTCGTCGTGCAGCGCGTAGAGGAAACTCGCCATGTCGCGGGCGTCGCCTTCGGGCACCCCCAGGTCGGGCATCGCCGTCTGCGGGTCCACGGCCGGCGGGTCCATCAGCCAGCGCACCAGTTCGGCCGGCTGGTTGGGCAGGACGCCGGCGATGTAGGCCTGGCGCCAGAACCCGCCGAGCGGCGGCCCCACGCGCGCGTCGGCGCCGGGAATGTCGGGAATGCGGTGGCAGGTCCCGCAGCCGTAGCCGATGACCAGCAGGCGGCCGCGCTCGGCATCGCCTCCCGGCACCGGGGGCGGCGTGTGGGTGTCGCATCCGGCGAGCAGGAGTGCGGCGGCCAGCAGGGAACGTGTGAGGCTCATGGCGCCCCGGCGCCAGCCCGCCGTTCGTGGCGGCGCACGCGGTGGTCGGCCTCTTGCAGCCACAGGGCGACCAGGACGAGGCCGGCGACCAGGAACACCACGCCGCCCGGCACCCACATGATGAGCCCGCCGAGTTGCTGGTCCTCGAGCGCGGTCAGGCCATAGGCCGGCGCCGTGGCGCGGTAGGCCGGATACCAGACGTCGGGCGCAAAGGTCAGCAGGGCGCCCAGGGCCGAGGAATGCACCGCCGTCGTGAACACCGCCATGGCCGCTGCGCCGCGCCCCCACTCGCCGGCGCCGGTGCGCAGGATGGCCAGCCAGAACAGCAGCGCCGAGCCAAAGAAGCTGATGTGCTGGAGGGTGTGGACGCCGTCGCTCTCCAGCGACGCGGCGAACAGCGGCGGGGCGTGCCAGCCCCACAGCAGCACGGCATGGATGGCCCACGCCGACAGCGGATTGGACAGGCCGCGCCAAACGCTCCGCCACCAGTCCAGGCGCGTCGCGCCGCCGAGCGTCCGGCGCCAGCCCTGGGGCAGCGCCCACAGGAACGCAGTCTGCGGGGCGCTGAGGACGAGAAGGGGGCCGGCGACCAGAATGAGCATCTCATGCTGGATCATGTGGACCCAGAACAGGGACTCGCCCAGCACGTCCACCGGCGACATCAGGGCCAGCGCCAGGACGAGCCACCCGATCCCGAACGACGCGACCTGCCAGCGCCGCACACCGGCGCCGACGCCGGCGTTTCCCCACAGGCGGTACACCCCGGCGACATAGAGGACACCGGCCAGGAGTGTGGGCACCACCACCCAGGGATCCCACGACCACGCGAGCCAGGGGTTTTGTCCGGGGGCGTGCTCTCCGGCATGGGCGGCGGCGTCTCCGGCCATCGCCCACAGGGCCGCGAGGGCAAGCGGCGTCAGGGCACCCCAACGCACGGATCGAGCACGACGTTGGGAAGGCCCTCCAGCAGGATCCCTATGAGCGAAGCGGCGCACACCCCGATCCCCACCACCGCCTGGAACCGGATGCGGGACGCCGTGCCCTCGGGGCGGTCGGGGAACGTCATGCCCCTGACCGTCCGCCACTGATGCCAGGCGAATGCTCCGCCGGCCGCCGCCACGGTCGCGGCGGCAGCCGTCGCGGCATGGAACATCCAGAGGCTTTCCGTGGTGCACATCCATGAAGACAGCCAGTAGGTGAAGACCTGGTGGAAGGCCCAGGCAGCCGGTCCGATCAGCCACGGCGCCCACAGCCGAATGGCGCCGCTCTTGCCGGTAAAACGCGACCATCGCGCCTGTCGTTCCGTCATCGCGCGGCCCTCCTTCACACCAGGCGGGGCGTCCAGTACAGGACCAGATAGAACGGGATCCAGATGCCAGCCACGAAGTACCAGTACAGGGTGTCCACCACGACGCCGAGCTGGCGCTGCTTGGTGAAGTAGCCGCGCCACGACAGCAGCGTCACGACCGCCGTCCCGACGATGGCCGAGGCGACGTGGATGAAGTGGAACCCGGTGATGGCCCACACGATGGCCCCATAGGCGCCGTCGTTCCACTGCACGTTGAGGTCGGTGAAATTGATCCAGCGCAGCACCAGGACCACGCTGGCGAGCAGGACGCTGAGGCCGGTGCCGAGGGTCAGGATGGACTGGCTGTGCCGGTTGATGCCCCAGCCGGCCCACCACATCGTGAACGCGCTGCACAGCAGCAGCACCACGTTGATAGATGCCCACAGCAGGTCCGGCGGCGCGACGCCTTGGGGCGGCCACGCCGGGGCGCGGGCGGCGAGGTAGAAGTAGCTGGCGATCAGGTTGGCGGTCACCGACATCTCGATGGTGACCAGCCCGATGATGCCCCACCACAACGGATGGCGGCGATGGGCGAACCGCGTCAGGCCGGAGGCGTCGATCACGGGCACGTCGCGCATGGCTCAGTCCTCCCGCCACGGCCGCCGGGGCCAGAACCAGCCGACGTAGGTGAAGAACACGAGGAAGAAGCCGATCACGAAGAAGATCGGGTGGATGAGGATGCCGATGAACCCCAGCGACGCCACCACGGCCGACACGAACGGCCACGGCGTCGGCTTGGGCGCCACCTGGACGACCATCGGCTCGGCATCGAGGACGGAGGTGACGAGGAGTTCGCGGCGGTCCTCGCGCAGGCCGCCGACCACCGGCCGCTCGTCCCTGCCGCGCCAGTCCCAGACCGGGGTGCGGCTGTGCACCACCGGGATGTTGCGGTGGTTGTAGGGCTGCGGCGGCGACGTGGTGGCCCACTCCAGGGTGGCCGCGCCCCACGGGTTGTCGCCGGCCGGCGCGCCGTGCTTCATGCTCCACAGGGCATTGGCGAGGGTGACGAAGAACCCCGCCGACAGCAGCGCCGCCCCGGCCGTCGCCACCATGTTCATGGGGCCCCAGCCCATCTCGGACAGGTAGGTGTAGACCCGCCTCGGCATGCCATCGAGGCCCAGCTCGTGCATCGGGAAGAAGGTGATGTTGACGCCCAGGAAGATCAGCCAGAAGCTGACCCACCCCAGGCGCTCGCTCATCATCCGGCCCATGACCTTGGGATACCAGTAGTACAGCCCGGCGATCAGCGGGAACACCGACCCGCCGATGATGACGTAGTGGAAGTGCGCGACCACGAAGTAGGTGTCGTGGACCTGCAGGTCGAAGGGGATGGACGCCACCATGACCCCGGTCAGCCCGCCCATGACAAAGACCGCGAAGAACCCGACGATGAACAGCATCGGCGTCTTGAGGCTGACCTTCGCCCCCCACAGGGACGCGATCCAGCAGAAGATCTGCACGCCGCTGGGAATGGCGATGAGGGTGCTCGCCGCCATGAAGAAGCTCATGCCGAGGTGCGGAAGTCCGGTCGTGAACATATGGTGGACCCACAGCCCGAAGCTGATGAACCCGGTCGCCACCAGCGACAGGACCAGCGCCGTGTAGCCGAACACCGGCCGCTGGGTGAACGTCGGGATGATGGTCGAGATCATGCCGAGCGCCGGCAAAAAGATGATGTAGACCTCGGGATGGCCGAAGAACCAGAACAGGTGCTGCCACAGCAAGGGCTCCCCGCCGGCCGAGGCCACGAAAAAGTGGGTATCGAGAACGCGGTCGAGGATGAGCAGGCTGCTCGACACGATCACCGACGGCATGGCGAACACGATCATGAAGGCCATGATCAGCGCCGCCCACACGAACAGCGGCATCCGGTTGAGCGCCATGCCCGGCGCCCTCAGCTTGAGGATGGTGACGATCAGTTCCACGGCGGCGGTCAGGGCGGACACCTCGATGAAGGTGATCATCGTCGTCCAGATGCCCACCCCCAGGCCCGGCGAGTATTCCTTGCCGGCCAGCGGCACGTAGTTGAACCACCCGGTGTCGGGCGCCACCCCGAACAGCAGCGAGGCGAAGAACGTCACCCCGCCGATCAGATAGACGTAGTAGCCAAAGGCGTTGAGGCGCGGGAAGGCCATGTCGCGGGTGCCGATCATCAGCGGCACCAGATAGATGGCGAACCCCTCCATCACCGGAATGGCGAACAGGAACATCATCGCCGTGCCGTGCACGGTGAAGATCTGGTTGTAGAGGTCGGGGCCGAGGAAATCGTTCTGCGGGAAGGACAGTTGCACCCGCATGAGGATGCCCAGCACCCCGGCCATCAGAAAGAACGCGAACGCGGTGATGATGAACCGCTTGCCGATCATCCGCTGGTTGACGTGGGTGAACCAGCCGAGGAAGCCCGGCGGCGACTGCCACGTCTCATACAGGATATCGCGGGAGGCGTCGGGCGGCATCGCTTACCGCAGGGTCCGAAGATAGGCGAGCAGCGCCCGAAGGTCCTCGGGCGGCAGGGGCGTCGGCGGCATCAGGGCGCCGGGCTTGACGCTCTGCGGGTCGGCAATCCAGCCGCCAAGGTGGCCGACCGTGTTGGGAATGGTCGCCGCGGCCAGGGTGCGGCGGCTGGCGAGGTGGGTGAGGTCCGGCCCTGTGCGGCCGGTGGCCGTGGTGCCCCGAATGGTGTGGCAGGCCCTGCACGACCCGGCCAGGAACACGTCGCGGCCGCGTGCCTCCAGCGGGCTTTCGGGGGAGGCCGCCGGGGCTGCCTCGCGGCGCAGCCAGGCGCGGAAGTCGTCCTCAGGCTCGACCACCACGACAAAGGCCATGAAGGCGTGCTGGGTTCCGCAGAACTCCGCGCACTGGCCCCGGAAGATGCCGGTCTGCCGGGGCTCCAGCCACAGGTCGTTGACCTGGCCGGGGACCATGTCGGCCTTGCCCTGAAGGTTGGGCACCCAGAAGCTGTGGATGACGTTGTCGCTGTGCAGGCGCAGAAGCGCCGGGCGGCCGACCGGGAGGTGGATCTCGTTGGCGGTGGTGGCGATGGTTCGTCCCCCGTCATCCTGGTAGCGCACCTCCCACCACCAGCGCCGCCCGATCACGTCCACGGTGACGGCCGGCTCGCGCGGGGCGGCGACGATGGCATGGCCGATCTGGATGCTGTGGACGACGACGGCGACGCTGGCGACCAGGGGCGCCGCGACCCCGCCCACCAGCACCATGCTCCAGGCCGGCCGCGGGCTGGTGGGCTGGCCGCCGCGCCGGCCCCGCCACAGGGCGACCGCCAGAAGGGCCAGGACAGCCACCACGACGGCGGTGGAAACAGCCAGCATCCACCACCACAGCTCCGCGATGCGCGCGGCGTCCGTGCTGGCTGGATCAAGGGCTGACTGCATGCCCGTGGGTGCCCCCTCTTGGCGCGGCAGTAGGATGACCATGCAAGAGGAATGCGCGTCCTGTCGCAGCGGTTGCTGGATCCTCCTGCCGCTGTCCTACGCAAAGCGGCAGGATCCGGGGCCGGATCCTGCCGCCAGGGCCTTGGCTTGTTCGGGTGTCGTTCAGTCCTGGGCGGGGGACGTCTGGCCGCCGGCAGAACCGCCGGGCGAGGAGGCGTCGATCATCATGGTGATCTGGTCGCCATCCTTGGTCTCGCCGGCGGCGAGGTAGGACGCTTCGACGATCTCGATGTTCTGGAATCCGGCGTCGGTCAGGGCCTGGCGCACCTTTTCCTGTCCGGCCGCGGCACCGGCCTGCTGCCCGCCGCTCTCCTGCTGCTGCTGCTGACCAGCGGCGGCGGCGGTCGCCGGCGGGTCGACCAACAGGGTGACCTGTTCGCCGTCCTTGGTCTGCGCACGCACGACGTAGGCGGCGTTGAGGACCTGCATGTTCTCGATGCCGGCCTGCTGCAGCGAAGACTGGATCTCGTCGTACGACCGGACTCCGGCCTGCTGGTCCTGGCTCCCCTGCATCTGCCCACCCTGGGTTTGGCTCTCCTGGGCCTGGGGCGTGTCGGTCTGGCCGCTCTGCGCCAGGGCGAGGGGGGCCACTGCCATGGCGACGGAGAAAGCGGGGATCATGAGCGCTCGCATGGATGTCCTCCTGAATGGGTGTTGCTTCGCGCCGACGGCTGCGGCTGCCGCGGTCGCAACGTCAACGCCTCGCGCACGCCCGGGTGCGCCGCCTCCCCCAAAAGGGTGGCGGCCCGTCATTATCCGAGGAGGAGGATCAGCGGTCCTTGCGGCTTTGGTCGGACTCGGCGGCGGCGTCGAGGTAGTGCTGCTCCCGGTCGCGCAGGGCGGGCAGGCCGACGGCGGCGGTGTAGTCGTCGAACGACACCATGCGGTCGCGGGCGGTGCGGGTGGTGTCGTCGTTGCGCAACTGGGCATAAAGGCCGCGCATCGCCTTGACCATCGTCAGCACCGAGCACACCGGCCACACGGCGGCGGCAAACCCGATGTCCTGAAGTTCCGCGCCGGTCAGTTCGGGCGACATGCCGAACTCGATCATGTTGGCGAGGTGATTGCCGGGCGCCTCGCGCAGGATGCGGCGCATGGCGTCGGCATCGGGCGGCGCCTCGACGAACAGCAGGTCGGCTCCGGCATCGCGATAGAGGCTGATGCGTTCGATGGCGTCGTCGATGCCGTTGACCGCCAGGGCATCGGTGCGCGCCATGATGACCAGATCGTCGTCGCGGCGGGCGTCGAGCGCGGCCTTGATCTTGGCGACCATGTCCTGAGCCGGGATCACGCCCTTGCCGGGGGTGTGGCCGCAGCGCTTGGGGAACACCTGATCCTCGATGAACAGGCCGCCGACCCCGGCGCGCTCCAGCAGGCGGACGGTGCGGCGCACGTTGGTGACGTTGCCGAACCCGGTGTCGGCGTCGGCGAACACCGGAACATCGACCGCATCGACCACGCGGGCGTAGTGGTCGGCCAGTTCGGTCAGCGACAACTGCGAACTGTCGGGCTCGCCGAGAAGCGACCCGGTGGCCGCGAAGCCGCCCATGGTCAGGGCGTTGAACCCGGCCTCGGCGGCCAGTCGGGCGCTGAGGGCATCGTGGACGCCCGGCATGCGGACGATCTCGGGGGCCTCGATAAGGCGGCGGAACTCGGTCGTCTTGCGCATGGCGGGTCCTTCGTGGCTCGGGAAGCGGGGTGGCACGCTCCCCGGAATATGGTGCGCCATCACCGTTCCGCCATGCGTCAGCCCTTGGCGCCGTCGCGGGCCAGGGCCTTGGGGCAGCTTTCGGCGGCCTTCGCGCGGGTGCTGGCGTCCAGATGGGCGAGGACGGCGGCCCGCTCGGATGCGCCGGGATCGAACCGGCCGGCCCGGATGTCGTCCGCAAGGCGGCGTTCCAGGGTGTCGAGGTCGTCCGTCGCGCTGCCGTACAGGGTGCGCAGGCGGTCGCGCGCCTCGGTCAGCGGCGCATCGCCGGCGGTGGCTTGACGGGCGGCGATGTCCATGGCGTTGAGGACCATCAGGGCCTGATACTTCAAACCGGAGGGCAGGGCCGGCAACAGGCTGTCGCGGAATGCCTGGGCGGCGGTGCTTAGCAGGTCGGGAGCGGTCGGGTGGTCACGCATCGGGGTCCTCCCGCGTCATGTCCAGGATGTCGAGTTCCAGGTCGGGCACCACATGGGCGGTCAGGGCCAGTTCCAGGTTGGTTTCCCCGCCGCTCACATGGCGCTCGGCCTGTTGCAGGGCGATGATGGCCCAGCGCATGGTGCCCATGGCTTCCCAATAGGGCAGAAGGCGGCGGTCGACCGGGCGGCCGCTTTCGGCCTCGTAGGCGCTCACGAAGTCCTCGCGCGCCCCGATGCCGCCGGCCGTGCGCTGGCGGGCGCCGAACCGCCAGCAGGGCGCGCAGAACCACCCGATGTCGGCCAGCGGGTCGCCCCATCCGGCGAACTCCCAGTCGAGGATGCCCGTCACCTCGGCCCCATCCACCATGATGTTGCCGGTGCGGAAGTCGTTGTGGCTGAGCACCATCGGCCCGGCCGGCGGGGCATTGCGCTCCAGCCAGCGCAGGCCCCATTCGAGGACCGGATGGGCCGCCGAATGGCCGTCGAGCCAGGCCCGGAACGTCGCCACCCAGGCCAGGGCGTGGTTGTCCGGCGGCGTGCCGAGGAAGGCGAGGTCGGCGCGCGGCGGGGTGATGGTGTGGATGCGCGCCAGTTCCCGCCCCAGCCGCTCGGCGAGGCCGGGAAGAGGGGCCTTGACCAGCCGATGCCCGGCGGCGGTGCCGGCGATGCGGCGCATGACGAAGAACGGCTTGCCCAGCACCGTGCCGGCGGGGTCCTGCCACAGCGGTTCGGGCACCGTCACCCCGGCGGCGAAGGCAGCGCGGAACAGGGCGAACTCCTCCGGCCGCCCCAGGCTGACGCTGACCCCGGATGGCGCATCGGTGCGCACCACCAGGGCCTCCCGCCGGCCGTCGAAATCGACGTCGAGCGCCCAGTTCTCCTGGATCGCCCCGCCCGACAGCTTGTCCAGGGCCGTGATGTGTGCCGTCGCCGCGCCGGCCTGTTCGGCCAGCCACGCGGCCAGGGCGTCGCGGCGGTCCTCCATCACGCCCCCCAGGCCCAGAAGTCGCGGCCCTCCTTGAGCAGGAAGCGCGACAGGACCATCTTGTGGACCTCGGACGCGCCGTCGACCAGCCGGGCCTGACGGGCATAGCGGTACATCCATTCCAGGGGCGTGTCCTTGGAATAGCCGCGCGCGCCGTTGAGCTGGATGGCGGTGTCGATGGCCTGATGGAGGGCGTCGGCGACCACCACCTTGGCCATGCTCACCTCCTTGCGCGCGAAGTCCCCGGCGTCGAGTTTCCACGCCGCCTTCATGGTCAGCAGGCGGCCGATTTCCACCTGCATGGCGGCATCGCCCAGCAGGGTCTGCACGCTTTCATGCTCGGCCAGGGGCTGCCCGAAGGCGATGCGGTCGCTGACGTAGGCCTGGGCGATCTCCAGCGCCCGGCGGGACATGCCCAGCCAGCGCATGCAGTGGGTCAGGCGCGCCGTGCCGAGGCGGATCTGCGTCGCCTTGAGGCCGTCGCCGACCTCCATGAGGCGGTTCTCGTCGGGGATTTCCAGGCCGTCGAAGACCAGTTCGCAATGCCCGCCGTGTTCCTCCGGCCCCATGATCGGGATGCGCCGCTCGATGCGCCAGCCCGGATCGTCGCGGTGGTAGAGGAAGCAGCTCAGGCCCTTGCGCACGTCGTCGGAGGTGCGGGCGACCAGGATGAAGTGGGTGGCGGCCTCGGCCCCGGTGATGAACCACTTGCGGCCGTGGACGACCCAGCGGTCGCCCTTGCGCTCCGCCGTGGTCTGCATCATGGCGGCCGGGTCGGAGCCCGATCCCGGCGCCGGTTCGGTCATCACGAAGGCGCTGCGGACCTTGCCGTCGATGATCGGCTGAAGCCAGCGGTCCTTCTGGGCCGGGGTGGCGACCTTGTTGAGCAGGATCATGTTGCCGTCGTCGGGGGCGGCGGCGTTGAAGCACACCGGCCCGATGATGGAGCGGTTCATTTCCTCGTACAGCGCGGCCATGCCGACCACGCCGAGCCCCATGCCGCCGCGCGCGCGGGGCATCTGCGGCGCCCACAGGCCGAGTTTCCGGGTCTTGGCCCGCATGGCGGCGAGGGCGGCCTCCGAGATGTTCTCGTGCTCGTCAAAGGCCGCCGGATCGGCTTCCAGGGGGATGAGGTGGGTTTCCACGAAGTCCCGCACGCGCAGGCGCAGGGCGTCGATCTCGGGCGGCAGGGCGAAGTCCATCGGGCGGAATCCTTACAGGGAACTGACGAGGTGGCCGCCATCGACGGCGATGACCGTGCCGGTCATGTAGGCGGACGCGTCGGAGCACAGCAGCAGCAACGGCCCGTCCAGGTCGGACACCTGGCCCAGGCGGCGCTGCGGGATGCGCTTGAGCATCTTCTGGCCGGCGTCGGAGGCGAAGAAGGCGCGGTTGAGGTCCGTTTCCACATAGCCCGGCGCCAGGGCGTTGACCCGGATGCCGTCGCGCGCCCACTCCAGGGCCAGCGCCTTGGTCAACTGGATGAGCCCGGCCTTGGACGCGCAGTAGGGCGCCACCATGCCGCCGACCCGCAGGCCGAGGATGGAGGCGATGTTGACGATTGATCCGCCGCCTCCGCCCTGCTTCATGCGCCGCGCGGCCTCGGCGGCGACGGTGAAGCAGCCGGTCAGGTTGGTGTCGATCACCCGGCTCCACTCGGCCGGGGTGATGTCCAGCGCGGCCTTGGTCTCGGCGATGCCGGCGTTGTTGACCAGGATGTCCGGCATCCCGGCGGTCGCCGCGATGGCATCGAACGCGGCAACGACCGACGCCGGGTCGGTGACGTCCAGGGCGACGGCGTGGGCGGCCGCCCCGGTGGCGCGAATCTCGGCCACCCTGTCGTCCAGGCGGTCGACGCGGCGGGCCGCCAGCACCACCGTCGCCCCGGCCTGGGCGAGGACTCCGGCGAAGTGGCGGCCGAGGCCGCTCGAGGCGCCGGTGACCAGGGCGACCTTGCCGGCGAGGGACAGGTGCATGGCGATCTCCAAAAATCCGCCAAAAAAACGAACGAGCGCTCGTTATTATTTTTGTTGACGGGTCCCGGAAGCAAGGCTTTTCTCAAGGACATGCACACGATGGCCGACACCGCCGAGTTTATCGACGCCCATGGCCTGGGCCTTGACGCCCTGTGCGCGCGGCTGTTCGACCGCCACGGCGCCCGCATGGGGGTCAAGAAGGCCACGACGGCGGTGGGCAATCTGGCGCCGGTGCTGAACGCCGCCCTGCACCTGTCCGGGCGCAAGGGCTTCCAGGCCATGACCATGCGCGATCTGGCGACCGAGTCGGGCCTGAGCATGGGGGCGCTCTACACCTACATCCGCGACAAGGACACCTTGCTCGACATGATGCTCGACGTGGTCACCGACGCGGTGGAGCGGGTGCTGGGCGACCCGCCGCCGGAGACGCGGGCCGATGCGCAGCGGCGCCTGCGCTGGGTCATCGAGCGCCACGTCCACCTGACCGAGGTCCTGCAACCGTGGTTCGCCTTCGCCTACATGGAGGCCAAGGCGTTCTCGCCGGCGGCGCGGGAGCGCGCCAAGCGGGCCGAGTTGCGGACCGAAAGCCTGTTGGCCGCCGCCCTGGCCGACGGCATCGAGCAAGGCGTGTTCCGCCGCCGCGACCCCGACATGACCGCCGCCCTGCTCAAGCCCCTGTTGCAGGACTGGTACCTGAAACGCTGGAAGTACCGCGCCCGCGGCGTGACGCCCGAGGCCTACGTGGAGACGCTGCTCGACCTGGTGGAAAACGGCATCCGCGCCTGACGACGAGATGCCGGCAAAAACAATGGGAGGACCTGCATGTCCGACAACATGTACGACCGCGACCTTGCCCCGACGGCGGCCAACTTCGTGCCGCTGTCGCCGTTGTCCTTCCTGCCGTGGGCGGCGCGGGTCTATGGGGGGCGCACCGCCATCATCCACGGCGACCGCCGCACCACCTATACGTCGATGTGGGAGCGCTGCCGCCGCCTCGCCTCGGCCCTGAACCGGCGCGGCATCGGCAAGGGCGACACCGTGGCGGTCATGTCGCCCAACGCCCCGGCCCTGCTGGAGGCCCACTACGGCGTGCCGATGAGCGGCGCCGTCCTCAACGCCTTGAACGTGCGCCTGGACGCGGCGGCGCTGGGCTTCATCCTGGCCCATGGCGAGGCCAAGGTGCTGATGACCGACCGCGAGTTCTCCGGGGTGATCTCGGCCGCGCTCGACACCCTCGACGGGCCGCGCCCGCTGGTCATCGACATCGACGACCACCTGGCCGTCGGCGGCGACCTGATCGGCGCCATCGACTATGAGTCCTTCCTGGCCGAGGGCGATCCGGCCTGGGACCGCCTGCTGCCCGATGCCGAGTGGGACGCCATCGCGCTGAACTACACCTCGGGCACCACCGGCAACCCCAAGGGCGTGGTCTACCATCACCGGGGAGCGCACCTGAACGCCACGGCCAACGCCATGGCCCTGCGCCTGGGGCCGGAGAGCGTCTATTTGTGGACGCTGCCCATGTTCCACTGCAACGGATGGACCTTCCCGTGGGCGGTGACGCTGGCCGGTGGCACCCACGTCTGCCTGCGCCGGGTCGATCCGGCCGCCATCTTTCCGGCCATCGCCGAACACGGCGTGACCCACATGTGCGGCGCGCCGGTGGTCCTCAACATGCTCATCCACGCCCCGGACACGGTGAAGCGGCGCTTCGACCATGTCGTGACGGTGGCGACCGGCGGGGCGGCGCCGCCCAGTTCGGTGATCTCGCGCATGGAGGGGATGGGCTTCCGCGTCATCCACCTGTACGGCCTGACCGAGACCTATGGGCCGTCGCTGTTGTGCGCGTGGCAGCCGGGGCTGGATGACAAGCCGATCGACGACAAGGCGGCGTTCATGGCCCGCCAGGGCGTCCACCACCAGATGGTCACGGACTCCGCCGTGCTCGACCCCGCCACCCTGGCCCCGGTGCCGGCCGACGGGGCAACGCTGGGCGAACTGATGGTGCGCGGCAACACCGTCCACAAGGGCTATCTCAAGAACCCGCAGGCCTCGGCCGAGGCCTTCGCCGGGGGCTGGTACCACACCGGCGATCTGGCCGTGATGCACCCCGACGGCTATGTCGAGGTCAAGGACCGCTCCAAGGACATCATCATTTCGGGCGGCGAGAACATCTCGTCCCTGGAGATCGAGGAGGTGCTGTTCCGCCATCCCGACATCATGGAGGCCGCCGTCGTCGCCCGCCCCGACCCCGACTGGGGCGAAACGCCGCACGCCTTCGTGGCCCCGCGCCCCGGCACCGAACTGACCGCCGAGGAGGTGATCGCGTGGTGCCGCGCCCGCATGGCCCACTACAAATGCCCCCGCCACGTCACCTTCGGCGACCTGCCGAAGAACTCCACCGGCAAAATCCAGAAATACATCCTGCGCGCCGAGGTGAAGGGGGCGTAAGTCCGTTAACAACCCACGACCGTCGCGCCCGCGAAGGCGGGTGCCCAGGGGGCATAAAGAAAATCGTTAGCCGTTAGTGCCTTATCAAAGCCGATAGGACTTTCTCCACAACCCTGGATTCCCGCCTTCGCGGGAACGACGTGTTTATTAACTATGGCTGAATTTTAACTTGGAGATTTATTCACGGGGTCAAGGGGCCAATGGCCCCTTGTGGGTTTGGGCGAAGCCCATTCCTCCCACTCAGCGCATTTGCTTACGAACAACTGAACGAGAGAACCGCCGGCAGGCCGGTCCATACCGTGGCGCCGAGGGCGGCGATGGCGATGGTGACGGCGGCAAGCCTCAGGAACGGTCGGGGGTCGGCGGGGTCGGCCGGGCGGGCGCGCCACCAGCGCAGCGTCCAGGCGACCAGCGCGCCGTGGGCGATCAAATGCACGAGCCAGACGCCGACCACGAACAGGCGGGGCGCCGGCCAGTCGTAAATGCAGGCCAGCGAGAATACCGCGTACAGGGCGACGAAGGCCGAGGTCCACAGCAGGAACCCGGCGATCATGGCGACCAGGACGCCAAAGCCTTCGGCCTCCCTCATGGCCCGGCCAGTACGGGCATGAGGTGGATGAGGGCCAGCGTGACCAACCCGGCCGCGGCGGTGTAGATCCACCAGATGACGGCGGCCCGCACCTCGACCGTGCGCACGGCCGACAGCCAGCCAGCCCGGCCGCGTGCGAAGGCGTATGCGGTGAACACCGCGCCCAGGAAGGCGTGAAAGGCCATGTAGGCTCCGGCGAAGGCGGTGACGGCCGCATAGGCGTGGCCGCTCATGGGCGGGGTCAGGACGGCGGGCACGGCGGCGAACCCGGCCGCCGCGATCAGCCCGCCGAGCGTCGCCACGACCAGCCAGACCTGCCGGGCGCCGTCGCGGCCGCGCCCGCCGACGCGCAGGGCACGCAGGGCTCCGCCCAGGGCCAGCGCGAGGCCGGCCAGGGTCACGACGCGGCTCAGCACATCGGCCGGCAGGGTGGCGGGCGGCGGCCAGTTGGGCGCCACCGTCCACAGGAACAGGGTGCCGAACACCAGCGAAGCGAACAGCGCGCCGTTGGACGCCAGCAGGAACACCAGCCCCCACAGAGACGGCGGCATGGTGGCCGCCGGATGGGGCAGGGCGGTCGCGCCACAGCCGATGTCGAGGCGCTCCGGGTCCTCCTTCAGCCCGGAATCCCACACCCAGACCAGACCACAGGCCAGCACCGCAAGGGCGCCCAGCACGGCCACGACATAGATCTTTACCAGCAGCCCGACAAAGAACGTTCCGGTGGCCAGTGCCGTGTACAGCGGGATCCAGGTTGGCCCCGGCAGCAGCACGATCTGGTCGGGCTGGCCGTCGATCATGTCAACGGCCAGCGTCTCGCGCCAGCCGTTGCGGGGCGTGGCGAGCAGGCCGCGCCCTTCGGCCAGTTCCCCGGCCAGGTCGGGGCTGTCGTTGCCCGGCAACCGGCTGCGCACCCACGGCAGGCTGGCGATGTTGTAGGACGGCGGCGGCGTGTCCATGGCCCACTCGAGGCCGCCGGTCCTCCACGGATTGCGGACCGCCTTGCCGGGCGTGCGGAGCTGCAACAGCATGTCAACGACGAACAGCGCAAAGCCGATGGCGAGGATGAACCCGCCGATGGACGAGGTCAGGTTCAGGGCTTCCCATCCGGCGCCCTCGGCGTAGGTGTAGATCCGCCTGGGCATCCCCAGCAGGCCGGTCAGGTGCATGGGCAGGAAGGTCAGCGTGAACCCGATCAGGATCAGCCAGAAGACGACCTTGCCCAGCGTCTGGGTCATCCGCCGGCCGGTGAAGTGCGGCAGCCAGTAGTAGGCGGCGGCCAGGGCCGGAAAGATCTGGCCGCCGATCAGCACATAGTGGAAATGGGCGACCACGAAGTGGGTGTCGTGGACCTGCCAGTCGAACGGCACCACCGCCACCATGACCCCGGTCAGGCCGCCGATGACGAAGGTGAAGAAGAAGCCGTAGATGAACAGCATCGGCAGGTGCATCTCCGGCCGCCCCTTCAGCAGGGTGGCCAGCCACGCGAAGAACTGCACCGAGGTCGGCAGCACCACCAGCAGGCTGGCGGCCGAAAAGAAGGACAGCGCGAGGTTCGGGATGCCCGTCGTGAACATGTGGTGGACCCACAGCCCGAAGCTGATGAAACCCAGCCCCACCACCGCCACCACGATCCAGGTGTAGCCGACGATGGGATGGCGGGCCAGAACCGGCAGGACCGTCGAGATGATGCCCGCCGCCGGCAGGAAGATGATGTAGACCTCGGGGTGGCCGAACAGCCAGAACAGGTGCTGCCACAACAGCGGGTCGCCGCCGCGCGTCGGATCGAAGAACGGCCAGTCGAAGGCGCGCTCGATCTCCAGCAGGATGCTGCCCAAAATAAGCGGCGGAAACCCGAACACGATCATCGCCGCCGTCACCCACAGGTACCACGCCATCAGCGGCATCCGGTTCAGCGCCATGCCGGCGGTGCGGACCTTGAGGATGGTCGCCATGAACTCGACGCCGGCCGCCACCGCCGAGACCTCCACGAACGTCACCCCGATCAGCCAGACATCGGCGTTGATGCCGGGCGTATAGGTGCTCGACGACAGGGGCGTGTACATGAACCACCCGCTGTTGGGGGCCATGCCCAGCAGCAGCGAGCCGACCACGATCAACCCGCCGAACAGGTAGCACCAGTAGGCGAACGCGCTCAGCCGGGGGAAGGCCAGATCCCGCGCCCCGAGCATCTTGGGCAGCATGTAGATGGCAAAGCCCTCGATGATCGGGATGGCAAACAGGAACATCATCACCGTGCCGTGCATGGTGAAGACCTGGCTGTAGGCCTCCGGTCCCATGAAGGCGTTGCCGGGCAGGGCGAGTTGCGCCCGGATCAGCATCGCCAGCACGCCGCCGAACAGAAAGAAGGCGAACGCCGTGACCATGAAGCGCCGCCCGACGATGGAATGGTTGACCGCCGACAGGGCGCGCCAGCCCTTGGGGGGCGCCCAGATCGTTTCCAGGCCGCGAATGCGGTCTGCTTCGGAGCGGTCTGAAGTCATGGGCGGGCGCTCTCCAGGTAGTCGATGATGCGGTCGAGGGCCTCGGCGTCGGCCATGATCTCCGGCTTTTTGCTGCCCGGCTTCAGGGCGCGGTGGCTGGTCAGCCAGAGCCGCAGGTCGTCGGCCGAGCGATAGGGCAGCACGCCGCCCAGGGTGGACCGCGTGGCGACCGCCGCCAGATTGGGGCCGGGGCCGCCGCGCGTCCGGGGATCGGCGCTGTGGCAGCCGGCGCAGTGGTCGGCGAAGTCCTCGGCGCCGGGCAGCGTCGCATCGGGCGCCGTGGCGGCCAGCCTGGCCAGCCGCGCGTCGATGTCCTCGGCGGCCACGGCCTCGATCACGAAGCGCATGGCGAGGTGCTGGTTGCCGCAGAACTCGGCGCACTGGCCGGCGTAGAGGCCGGGGCGGTCGGCGCTCAGCCGCAGATGGTTGACGCGGCCGGGCAGGGCGTCGAGCTTGCCGGCCAGGCGTGGCACCCAGAAACTATGGATGACGTCGTCGGAGGCGATCTCCACCACCACCGGCGCGGCGGCCGGAATGACCGCCTCGGCCGCGCCATAGAGGGGGCCGCCGGGGGCGTCGGGATAGATGAACTCCCACCAGAACTGGTGGCCCTGGGCGCGAATGCGAAAGGGCGCGGGGGAGTCGGCGGTGGCGTCGACGGTGGCCGGCTCCGGCCCCTGCACCACGCTCCAGAACATCAGGGCGAGCAGGGTGACGGCCGGAAACACCACGCCGCCGCCGGCCAGCATGGCGACCTCGGACACGCCGCCGCCCCGGCGCTCGCGGAGCAGGGCGTACAGGGCGGTGCCCATGATGCCGAACAGAATGACCGTTCCGACCGCGAGCATCACCCACCACAGGTCGGCCACCCAGGCCGCCGCGTCACCGGCCGGATCGAGCGTGGACAATGGGCCTGAGCAGGCGGTTGCCGCAACAGCGGCAAGTCCGGCCCCGAACGCCCGTCCTGCCCGCCGCGTTGCCTGAGAACCCCTGCGGAGGATCATGGCGTCATGGCAGACATCACCACCGGAATGGAATCCCCCCACAACAGGCCGATCGGCTCCAAGGTCGCCATTGCCGGCCACCCGATCCACGCCATGCTGGTCACCTTCCCCATCGCCCTGGTCATCGCGACGGTGGGGTGCGACGCGTTCTATTGGTGGACGGGCGACGCGTTCTTTGCCCGCGCCTCGATCTGGACCAGCGGGTGGGGGTTCGTCATCGGGGTGGCGGCGGGCCTTGCCGGCACGGTCGAGCTGCTGGGCGTGCGCGCCATCCGCCATCGCGGCGAAAGCTGGAGCCATGCCGTGGCGGCCATGCTCCTGCTGACCGTGATCGGCGCCAACTGGGGCCTGCGGCTGGTCGGCGGCGCGGACGCGATCTTCCCCTGGGGCCTGTTCCTGTCGGCCCTCGGCTTCGTGTTCGTCAGCCTTGCGGCGTGGCACGGCGGGAAGCTGGTGTTCGAACATCAGATCGGCGTCATGGTTGCGGAGGAAACGGAAGAGGAAGAGGAAGAGGAGGAGGAGGAAGAGGACGTCAGGGGTGGCGCGGTCAGGGAAGGCTGAACCGCCAGCGGCTGCTGCAGCCACCACGGCAGGGCCTGCGTCCCGATGGTCGGCTTGGCCAGAACCAGCCACAGGATGGCGAGCACGGCGCCCAGGCTGGCCCCCAGGATCGGGGCGAGGCGCCACGTTGGCGGGTGCCAGTCATGGTCCCGCGACACCCGCATGACCACGCGGCCGATTTGCAGGTGGGCGACGACCAGCACGCCGACGACGGCCAGCTTCAGGAACAGCCAGTCCTCGAACACCCCGGCCGCGAAGATCAGGGCCATGCCCGTGCCGATGGCGATGAAGCCGGCCGGCGAGGCGAGGAACACGAAGGCCGCCCGGTTGGACCGGCGGGCGCGTTTGGCCCCGGTTGCATCGCTGGTTTCCGGCCCCTTCAGGAGCATGACCGGCAGCGCGATCAGGCCGGCGCACCAGAACACCAGGGCCGAGATGTGCAGGGCCTTCAAAGTGATGACCAGGGCGGAACTCAACGCGGTGCTCCTTTCCGGTCACTGTTGAAGGTTCTTAGTGGAAACGCGGGGAAAGGCCGGGGGTTCCTGCGCGGCCGATCCGTGCTTATGTCTCCGGAAGCTTTCATCATCAGATGCGGAGACAACGAATGGATATCGGCCGGCTTCTACAAGGCGTCATGGGCTCCGACACCGCCGCCACCCTGCAGAGGGAGGCCAAGCGCTTCACCGGTGGCGGCAGCGGCGGTGGCGGCGGTATTTTCGGCGGGGCCGGTGGCGGCGCGGGCGGTGGCATGATGGGCGGTGCGGCCGCGGGCGGCCTGATGGCGCTGCTTCTGGGCAACAAGTCGGCCCGCAAGATGGGCGGCACGGCGCTCAAGGTCGGTGGCGCGGCGCTGCTCGCCGGCCTCGCCTACAAGGCCTACAACGACTACAAGAGCAACAAGGCACCGCAGCACGACAAGATCGAGGATCTGCCCGCCGCGCCGAAGTCGAGCGGCTTCGCCCTGGACGATCAGGCGGCCGGCAACGGCGGTGATTTCCGCCTCGCCATCGTGCGGGCGATGATCGCGGCGGCCAAGTCCGACGGCCATATCGACGCCGAGGAAAACGAGCGCATCAAGGCGGCCATCAACGACCAGAGCCTGTCGGCCGAGGAAAAGGGCTTCCTGCTCGACGCGTTCTCGGGCGAGGCCGATCCGGTGGCCATCGCCAAGCTGGCCAGGACCGAGGAACAGGGCGCCGAGCTTTACGTGGCGTCGCGCATCGCCATCGATCCCGATGTCGAGGCCGAACGCCGCTACCTGGACCGGCTGGCCGGCGCCCTGCGGCTTCCCCAGCCGCTGGTCGAGCACCTCGACACCAAGGTGGAGGACGCCCGCCAGCAACTGTCCGGCTGAGGAACAGCCGTCTTTCCTACTCGGCGTCGCCCGTGTCCGGCACCAGTCCGGCGGCCTTGATCCCCGCCACGGCGCAGATCTCGTCGTTGGCGGACAGGTCGCCGGTCACGCCGACCGCGCCCAGGATGACGCCCTGGCTGTCGCGGATGAGCACGCCGCCCGGCACCGGGACCAGCTTGCCGCCGGCGAGATCCGAGGCGGCGTTCATGAACATGCTCATCTTTTCGGCCCGGCGGGCCAGTTCACGCCCGCCCATGCCGAGGCTCAGCGTGCCCCAGGCCTTGCCCATGGCGATTTCCGGGCGCATCAGGCTGGAGCCGTCCTCGCGCTTCATCGCCTTGATGTGGCCGCCGGCGTCGAGCACCACGACGGTCAGCGGCTGGTAGCCTTCGGCCCGGCCCTTGGCGAGGGCTTCGTCGACGATGCGGCTGGCGGTGTCGAGGGAAATGGAGTGGGCGAACATTGTGGGGGGTCTCCTCATGAGGCTTCTGAGAGTGGTGGGGTCTGGGGTGGGGTCGCGTGGCGGGTGACCGGCAGGGTGACGCAGAACATGGCGCCGCCGGTCGGGGCATCCTCAATCCAGATGCGCCCGCCGAAATGCTCGATGATCTGGCGCGAGATGGGCAGGCCGAGGCCGGTGCCGCCGGGCGGTGCGCCGTCGGGGCGGGGGACCTGCACGAAGCGGTCGAACACCCGGTCGCGGTCATCGGGCGCGATGCCGGGGCCGTTGTCCGAGATCGTGACCATCCACGCCGGCCCGTGCGGCAGGGCCGAGATCATCACCCGGCCGGTGCCATCCTCGGGCACGTATTTCACGGCGTTTGACAGCAGGTTGACGAACACCTGCATGAGGCGGTCGCGGTCGGCGTAGACCGGGTGCGGGCTGGGCGGCAGGCGCAGGACGAGGCGGGCCTTGCGGTCGTTGAACAGCCCGGCGGTGACGGCGGCGGCATCCTCCAGCGCCTTGTCGAGGTCCACCGGCCCCATGGCCCAGTCGCCGTGCCCGGCCTGCAGGCGGGCCAGATCCAGCAACTGGTCGATCAGGCGGGTCAGCCGTTCGCTCTCGCGCACGATGATGCCGAGGAACCGCGACGCCTGCTCGGCCCCCAGGTCGGGCGTATCGACCAGGATCTCCGAGAACGACCGGATCGAGGTCAGCGGCGTGCGCAGTTCGTGGGAAATGGTCGACAGGAACTCGTCCTTCAGGCGGTCGAGTTCCTTCAGGCGGCGGTTGGCCTCGCGCAGTTCGGCCGTGGTCTGCTCCAGTTCCGTGGACTTCTGCTCCAGGCGCTGGCTGTATTCGATGACCTGACTGGTTTCTTCGAGGATCTTCAGGACCTCGTCCAGCGACACCATCTCGCCCTTGGCGACCGAGGCCACCATGACGCGGGCCGAGGCGCCGCCGATGGACCCGGCCAGCAGGCGTTCGGTCATGGCCAGCAGTTCGGCGTCGGCCTCGCGGCCCGGCGGCAACGACACCCCGTGTTCCTTCTCATAGGCCCGGAAGGTGCGGTGGGCGGTGGCGCGGCCCAGGAACTGCTGGATCAGGGTGTACAGGTCCTTGACCGTGGCCGAGCGCCGCCACACCTGCGGCGCGGCCGTCTCGCTGCGCTTGAACACGTCCACGAACACGGTGGCCTGGACGCGCTCCATGGGGCTCTGGCGGCCGAACAGGGACACCCCGACGAAGGCCCCGATGTTGAGCAGCCAACTCCAGAACAGGGCGTGGCTCAGCGGGTCCAGGGTGGTCAGGCCAAGCAGCGACTCGGGCCGCAGCCAGGCGATGCCGCCCAGGCCGTTGTCGACGATTTCGGTGCTGAGGTAGCCCGAGCGCGCCATCGACGGCAGCAGCATGGTGTAGCCCCAGGCGACGAACCCCAGGGCCAGACCGCTGACCGCGCCGCTGCGCGTGGCACCCTTCCAGAACAGGCCGCCGATCATCGCCGGGGCGAACTGGGCGGCGGCCAGGAACGACGTCAGGCCGATCGCCGCCAGGGCGCCCGATTGCCCGGTGGCGCGGTAGTAGGCATAGCCCAGGAACAGCACCGCGACGATGGCCGCCCGGCGGATGAACAGCAACAGGCCGGTGAGGTCGCCGCGCTCGGTCAGGCGCAGCCAGCGGATGCGCAGCAGGGCGGGCATGACCAGATCGTTGCTGACCATGGTGGACAGCGCGATGGTGGCGACGATGACCATGCCGGTCGCCGCACTCAGGCCGCCGACGAAGGCCATTAGGGCGAGCCCCTCCTGCCCCTGGCTCAGCGGCACGGTCAGAACGAAGGCGTCGGCGTCGGCCCCGGCCGGCAGCACCATCAAACCGCTGACCGCGATGGGCACCACGAACACGCTGATGATGAGCAGGTACAGGGGGAACAGCCACGACGCCGTGACCAGATGGCGTTCATCCACGGTCTCGACGCAGGTCATCTGGAACTGGCGGGGCAGGCACAGGATGGCGCACATCGACAGCAGCGTCATGGACACCCAGCGGCCCGGCCCGTCGGGCATGCCCAGGGTGAACGTCTCGGCCGGAATGCCCGAGGTGCGGGCGCGCTCGAACAGGTCGCCGAAGCCGTCGTACATGCCGAAGGTGACGAACACCCCGACGGCCAGGAAGGCCAGCAGCTTGATGACGGACTCGAACGCCACCGCCGTCACCACGCCCTCGTGATGTTCCGAGGCGTCGATGTGGCGGGTGCCGAACAGGATGCCGAACACCGCCATGGCCAGCGCCACCCAGAACGCCGTGTCGGCGATCACCTGGGGCAGCGGGGCGTTGAGGGCGGCGGTGGCGTCCGGCCCGGCCAGAACCGTGAAGCTCTGCGCCACGGCTTTGAGCTGCAGCGCGATGTAGGGCATGGTGCCGGCCGTGGCGACCAGGGTGACCAGCACCGAAAGCTGGGTCGACTTGCCATAGCGCGAGGCGATGAAGTCGGCGATCGACGTGATGCGGTGGGCGCGGGTGATGCGCACCACCTTGCGCAGCACGAACCACCACGCCAGGAACGTCAAGGTCGGCCCCAGGTAGATGGTCAGGAACTCCGGCCCGTTGTGGGCCGCCGACCCGACCGCGCCATAGAACGTCCACGACGTGCAATAGACCGCGATGGACAGGGTGTAGACCAACGGATTGCGCACCAGGCTGCGGCCCTGCTCGGCCCGCCGGTCACCCCACCAGGCGATGCCGAACAGCACCCCCACGTAGGTCAGCGAGACCACCAGGATGACCCACGATGCGATCACGTCCCGGCCTCAGTCCCGGCCGTCGGCCGGGGTATCGGCAGCCGCCGCGGTCTCGGCCGGGCTCAGGCGCGGGGCGAGGATGGCTCCGCCGGCAATCAGGGCGGCCCAGCACAGGAACACATAGGCGTAGAACACCGGGACGCCGAGCACGAACGCCGCCTGATCGGCCACCAGGATGAGCGGCGGCATCAGCAGCACGAAACCGACGGCGATCAGAAAGATCGTGCGGTCGCGCGCCGCCTGCGCGTTGATTGGCGACGCCGGCGGGCTCATGAGGCCTCGTCAGCGGCAAGATTGGACGTGCCGGGGGTGGGCGTGCCGGGATCCAGCAGGGCCTTGACCCGGGCCACCACCTCGCGGGTCGAAAACGGTTTGGTGATGTAGTCGTCGACCCCCAGTTCCTGGCCCTTGCGGCGGTCGATGTCCTGGCCCTTGGCGGTGATCATGACGATGCGCACGGCGCTCAGGGCAGGGTTGGCGCGCACCGTGCGGGCCACCTCGAAGCCGTCGCAGCCGGGCATCATGACGTCGAGCAGGATAAGGTCGGGCGGGCGGCGCTCGATCATCGTCAGGGCGGCCTGCCCGTCATAGGCGACGCGCACGGCAAAGCCGGCCCGCTCCATCAGGAAGGTGAGGGACTCTGCGATGCTGCGCTCGTCCTCGACCACGAGGACCGATCCGGACACCATGCGTTTCCTCGTCATTCGGCGGTTGGCCCGCACTTGGTTGAAGATCGTTGCGGGTAGAGCCTAGCGCGCACGGCCGGGCCTGTCCACGCGTCAGCCACTTGAAGCCTCCACCGCCAGCGCCGGCAGCGCGCGCTGGGCGCAGTCCTGGCGCGGGCACTGGCGGCAACTCACCCCGACCGGCTCGGCGACGCCGGGGGCGGCGGGGTCCAGGCCGTCGGCGTAGACCATGTGGCGGGCAAAGGCGAAGTCGCAGCCGATGGTGATGCTGTGGTAGGTGCGGGCGGTGCGCCATCCGCCGCCCGGCCGGGCGAACGCCTTGGCGATCAGGAGGTAGGTGCTGCCGCCCTCGGGCAGGCGGGCGACCTGGGTGACGATGCGGCCGGGGGTCAGGAAGGCGGTGTGGGTGACCCAGCGCGGGCAGGCTCCGGTATAGCGCGGCAGCCGTAGGCCCGAGGCCGAAAACCGCTTGGAGATGTTGCCGGCGATGTCGGTGCGCAGGAAATGGATGGGAATGGGCGCGCCGTGCTCGCCTTCGGGGGCGCGCGACAGGCTGGCCAGCCGGTGGCACACCTGTTCGAAGCTGGCCGTGAAGCGCTCCTGAAGGCGTTCGATGTCGTAGCGCAGCACCCGCGCCGCGGTCAGGAATTCGCCGCGCGGCAGCAGCAAGGCCCCGGCAAAGGCGTTGGCCAGGGCGTGGCGGGCGCGGTCGCGGGCGGCGTCGGTGGTCAGGCTGGGGGTGGCGGCCAGCGCCTCGATAGTGTCCGCCGCCTCCAGCCGGCCCAGAAGCTGCGCGGCGCGGAACCGCCACGACGACGACGACAGGGCTTCGGACAGGTACAGGACGCGGCCGTCGGGGTCGTAGTCGTGGTCGCGCGGCACCCGCTCGGGACTGGCGAACTGGACGGCGACGCCATGGCGGGAGCGCAGCGACTCGGCCAGCGAGGCGAACAGGCCGGCCTCGCCGCCGGGCAGGCCACGGCGCACCCGCTCGGCCTCGTCCTCCAGTTCGGGGAAGTAGTTGGCGCGGTCGTGGAACAGGTCGTCGACCTCTTCCTCGGGCGTCTGGTGGGGGCGGTGCGCGGCCCGGCCGCCCAGGAAGTCGAACATCTCGCCGCTCAGGGCGGCCAGCCGGCGGCTTTCCTCGGCAATGCCGCCGATGAACCGCTGGCGCTGGGCGTCGCCCATGTCGCCGTAGTCCTCGAGGATTTCCGAGAACGACCGGATGGAGGTGATGAGGGTCAGGATCTGGTGGCTGGCCTCGGCCAGGAACGGGTCCTGCGACAGCCGCTCGGCCAGCGCCTCGCCCTGCAGGCGGGCGTCGCGATAGGCCCGGTAGGCGGCCAGGGCGGCGCGCGCCAGATCAGGCGACTGGCCGACCATCTGCGGGATGGCGGCGGCGGGCAGGGGGGCGGCCAGCGACGGGTCGGCGGCCATTTCCTCCAGCTCGGCGGCCAGGCGGGCTTCCTCGCGCCCGGCGAGCTGGTCGGCGCTGATGCCCAGTTCGGCGGCGATCCGCAACAGCAAGGCGCCGCCGATGGGCCGCCGGTTATGCTCGATGAGGTTGAGGTAGCTGGGCGAAATTCCCACGGTATGAGCCAGCCCGACCTGGGTCAGGCCGCACTCCTGGCGCAACGCGCGGATGCGGTTTCCGGCTGGAGTGGGAGGTGCCATGATTTACCGTTTTACTTTTTTACAGTGCAGCATGGCGAGAATTTTACAAAACTGAGCATTGCTTATCAATAGGTTATTGACCCCCTTAACAGCATGGCGCACTCTTGGGCTCGAGATCGTTGCCAAGTCTCACAACCCCCGGACGCTTCGGCGACGGGGGCTTTTTTTGTCCTCTACGCCCGGCGCGCAAACAAACGGCCCCCGCCGAAGCAGGGGCCGCCATTGGCCGTCTTCATGTTTCAAGGCTCACCCAACCGGCCACCACGCGTCCTGATAGGGCGCTTCGTTGGGCGTGTGGATGCCGCACTCGGTCTTGCCCTTGCCGGCCCAGCGGCCCGAACGCGGGTCGTTGGGATCGGTGGCCCGTTCGGTGCAGGTGAAGCAGCCGATGGACAGGTATCCGTCCTCGTGCAGCGGGTGGGGCGGCAGGTCGTGGCGCTCGAAGTAGGCTTGCACGTCGGTGGCACTCCAGTCGGCGAGGGGGGTGGCCTTGAGGCGCGGGCCGTCGGCCTCCACCTTGGGCAGGTTGGACCGCAGGTCGCCGTGATGACCCTTGCGGCCGTTGATCCAGGCGGCGAACCCGCCCAGGGCCTGACGCAGCGGGGCCACCTTGCGCAGGGCGCAGCAGCGGTCGGGGTCGCGCTGGAACAGCATGCCGTCGGCATCCTCGGCGGCCAGCGGGGTGCGGGCCGGCTGCAGGGTGCGCACTTCGCGCAGGCCCAGGCGCTCGACCAGGGTGTCGCGGTAACGCAACGTCTCGCCGAACAGCTTGCCGGTGTCGAGGAACAGCACAGGCACTTCGCGGTCGATGCGCGACAGCATGTGCAGCAGCACCGCGCTTTCGGTGCCGAAGGACGACACCAGGGCGATCTGGCCGGGGAACACCCGGTGGACCAGGTCGTCGAGCATGTCCTCGGCGCTCAGGCTGGCGTAGCGGTCGGCCAGCGTGAGGGTTTCAACGCTGTGAGCTTTCATTCCGCAGCGCTCCTGTGCAGGGGGTGGCGCAGCGCGATGACCGGTGTGGCGCGGTCGGCGGCGGACTGATAGACGACGGAGAAACGCCCCAGGGCAGCCTCGAAATGCACAAGGTCGGTGCCCTCGGCGACCTGGAAGGCGTCAAACCCCGACCGGCCGAGGAACCGCGCCTGATCGATCAGCACGTCGCCGACCGCCCGCAGTTCGCCCGCAAAACCCAGCCGCTCGCGCAGCAGGCGGGCCTGGGAGTAGCCCCGCCCGTCGGTGAAGGCGGCGAAGCGCACCGCCACGACCGCAGGCAGGTCGGCACCCAAAGCCGTGGCGTCGTCGCCGGCCGCCAGCCACACCCCGGTGTCGGGGCGGTTTTTCAGGGTTTCGCGGCCGGCCAGCCACGTGGCCAGCGGCACCAGGACCGGACCGCTCGGCGGGACATCGGCGTCCTCGGCCAGAAGCGGCCAGTCAGCGACGGGAGCCGAGAGCGCGCCGGTTGACGTCAGCTTAACGAGCGGCATCGATGGCCTCCTTGAACGGCGTCACGCCAATGCGGCGGAAGGTCTGGATGAAGGTTTCGGCGTCCTGGCGGCGGTCGAGGTAGACGGCGGCCGCGACTTCCACGGCATCGACGGCTTCCTCGGCGGTCATCGCGCGCCCGGTGATCTGGGCGACGCTGGCATCGGCCTCGCCGGCGTCCCCGCCCAGCACGAGCTGGTAGGCTTCGGCGCCGCGCTTGTCGACGCCCAGCAGGCCGATGTTGCCGACGTGGTGATGGCCGCAGGCGTTGATGCAGCCCGACACGTTCAGGGTGATCGGCCCCAGGGTGTCCAGGCGGCGGCGGTCGGCGAAGCGACGGCTGATCTCCTGGGCCACCGGGATCGACCGCGCGTTGGCGAGCGAGCAATAGTCCTGGCCGGGGCAACTGATGATGTCGGTGATGCGGCCCTTGTTGGCGGTCTCCAGGTCCAGGCTGCGCAGGGCGCTCCACAAGGCGTGGAGCTGGTCCTGGCGGACGTTGGGCAGGACCAGGTTCTGTTCCTTGGTGGCGCGCAGTTCCCCCAGCGAATAACGGTCGGCGAGGTCGGCCACGGCCTCCATCTGGTCGGCCGTGATGTCGCCCGGAATGCCGCCGACCGGCTTGAGGGAAATGGTCACCGCCGCATAACCGGGGGCGCGGTGGGTCAGGATGTTGTGCGTGGCCCAGGCGTCGAAGCCGCTGTCGGCCGCCCGCCAGCGCGCCAGTTCGACGGTGGCGTCGGGCAGGTTGGCGTAGTCGGGGGCGGCGAAGAAGTCGGCCACGCGGGCGATCTCCGCCTCGGGCACCTCAAGGGTCGGGCCGCCAGCGGCGTGCCATTCGGCTTCGACCTGATCGCGATAAGCCTCGATGCCGATCTCGTCGACCAGGATCTTGATGCGCGCCTTGTACTTGTTGTCGCGCCGGCCGTGCAGGTTGTAGACCCGCAGCGCCGCCTCCAGGTAGCCCAGGATCTGGGCGGCCGGCAGGAATTCGCGCAACTCGCGGGCGACGCGGGGCGTGCGGCCCAGCCCGCCACCGACCCACACCCGGAAGCCCAGGTCCCCGGCGTCGTTGCGGATCACCCGCAGGCCGATGTCGTGGAAGCGCACCGCCGCCCGGTCCTCGATGGCGCCGGAGATGGCGATCTTGAACTTGCGCGGCAGGAAGGCGAATTCCGGGTGCAGGGTGGACCACTGGCGGATGATCTCCGCCCACGGACGGGGGTCGGCGATCTCGTCGCCGGCCACGCCCGCGAAGGGGTCGATGGTGACGTTGCGGATGCACGCGCCCGAGGTCTGGATGGCGTGCATCTCGACGTCGGCCAAGGCCTGCAGGATTTGCGGCACGTCGGTCAGGCGCGGCCAGTTGAACTGGATGTTCTGGCGCGTCGTGAAGTGCCCATAGCCCTTGTCCCAGGTCCGCGCCACGGCGGCCAGGCCGCGCAACTGGCGCGACGACAGGACGCCGTAGGGGATGGCCACCCGCAGCATGTAGGCGTGCATTTCCAGGTACAGGCCGTTCATCAGGCGCAGCGGCCGGAACTGGTCCTCGGTCAGGGCGCCGGACAGGCGGCGGTCCACCTGATCGGAGAACTCGGCAACGCGGTCGGCCAGAAGCTGGTGGTCGAAGGTGTCGTACTGGTACATGGCTCAGGCCTCCACTTGGGAGTAGGGCGCCACGGTCGGGCCGAACACGCGGATGCGCTCGCGGCCGAGCAGGGGCAGGCCGGCGTCGTCCACATCCACCGCATAGGCGCCGACCACGCGGGTCGGTTCGCCCTGGGCGCGGGCGACGGCGGCGGCGGCCTCGTCGGGCGTGAACATCAGGGCGTCGCGGATGTCGGTGCTCCACCCTTCCGGGGCGCGGAACAGGACGCGGCCATCGGCCAGCCGGCTGGCGGTGACGATTTGCTTGGTCATCGGACGCTCCTTCAGGCGAAGAAGGGAACCGGCAGGGCCAGTTCCAAAAGGGTCTGCGGGCGAGTCTCGCTTGGCGCCTTTGCGGGCTCCTTGCGGACCGGCGACACCGGCATGGCAAGGCTGAGGGCGAGGCGAAGCGGGCTCATCAGTCGAACTCGGGGGCCAGGGTGACGTGCAGGCCGTCCAGGTCGGGCGACCAGATGATCTGGCACGACAGCCGCGAGCGCTCCGTCACGCCGAACGCCTCGTCCAGCATCTGGACCTCCTCGTCGCGCGGCGGGTGCAGGCGGTCGGCCCAGGCGTCGTCCACATAGACGTGGCAGGTCGCGCAGGCGGCGGCCCCGCCGCACAGGGCCTCGACCTTGAGGTCGGCGTTGTCGTTGGCCTGGTCGCGGATCAGCTCCATGAGCCGCCAGCCCTGCACGGCGTCCAGTTCGTGGCGGTCGCCCGAACGGTCGGTGACGTGGATCTTGCCGGTTTCCATTTACGCCACCCCCAGCTTCTGCTGCAGGTCGGACGACGACGTGGTGTAGCGGAACACCAGGCGCTCGGCCGGACGGGCGCGGCGGAAGGCCTCCTGCGACATGAGGGCGGCCTCGTGGAAGCCCGAAAGGATGAGCTTCAGCTTGCCGGGATAGTGGTTGATGTCGCCGATGGCGAAGATGCCGGGCACGTTGGTCTGGAACTTCTCGGTATCGACCAGCACGGTCGAGGCATTGAGGTTCAGCCCCCACTCGGCGATCGGGCCGAGCTGCGGCTTGAGGCCGTAGAAGGCGAGCAGGGCGTCGGCCGGCAGGCGCTTGGGGCCGTCGGTGGTGGTGATGTTGAGGGCCTGAAGGTGGCCGTCCTCGCCCTCCAGGCTGGACGGCTGGCCGATGGCGAGCGCCATGCGGCCCTCGGCCACCAGACGGCGCATCTTCTCGACCGAGTCCGGGGCGGCGCGGAAGTCGTCGCGGCGGTGCAGCAGGGTGACCGAGGCGGCGTCGTCGGCCAGCGCCAGCGCCCAATCGAGCGCGCTGTCGCCGCCCCCGGCGATGATGAGGTTCTTGCCGACGAACTTCGAACGGTCGCGCACCGCATAGAACACCGACTTGCCCTCGAAGGCATCGATGCCGGGGATCGGCGGGCGGCGCGGCGTGAAGGCGCCGGCTCCGGCGGCAATCACCACGTTGGCGGTGTGGAACACGGTCCCCGCGCTGGTCTCCAGGCGCCACGATCCGTCGGGCTGCTGGCTCAGCGACTGGGCCTGCTGGTTCAGGTGGAACACCGGGTTGAAGGGCGCGGCCTGTTCCATCAGCCGGTCGGTCAGTTCCTGGCCGGTGATGCGCGGCCACGCCGGAATGTCGAAGATCGGCTTTTCCGGATACAGCTCGGCGCACTGCCCGCCGACCTTGTCCAGGGCGTCCACCAGATGCGCCGACAGGCCCAGCAGCCCCAGTTCGAACACGGCGAACAGGCCGACGGGGCCGGCACCGACGATCACGGCATCGGTCACGATGGGGGCGGAGGCGGGCTTGCTGATCAAGGTCATCGCTTTTTCCTCTGGAGGCGTAGCCGGGGCCTTGCGGCCGACGGCGTTTCCACCGCCGTGCCGAGGGGGGCACCGCAAACGTTCTGTCCTGCATGAAGAAGGATGCCACTGGCGATCCTTCCGTGCCGCAACATTTAACATCACTGGCATGGGAGTCAAATCGTATTTTACACCTTGCAAAGTTTTTTACGTCATGTGATACACATCGTCGCTGTTAAATAGGGAGGGGGGAAGCGGTCATGGTGGGCGTGGAAACCATGGCGGCGCCGCTGGCGCTGGCGGTTCTGGTGGTGCTGTTCATCGGCTTTGCGACCGAGCGGTTTCCGCCCGATGTGCTGGCGGTCGGCGCCGTCGCGGTGCTGTTGGTGGTCGGGCTGATCGACGCCGGGGACATCCAGGCAGCGCTGGGCAATGCCGCGCCGCTGACCATCGCGGGCATGTTCATCCTGTCGGGCGCGTTGCAGCGGGCCGGGGTGATCGACGCCTTCGGGCGCAAGGTCTGCCGGCTGGCCGAGCGCCATCCGCGCCTCGCCCCGCTGGCCCTGCTGGGCGTAGTGATGGTGGCCTCCGGCGCCATGAACAACACGCCGCTGGTGGTGGTGATGATCCCCGTGGTCATGGCCCTGGCCCGCCAGTTGGGGCATCCGCCGTCGCGCCACCTCATCCCGCTGAGCTACGCGGCGATCCTCGGCGGCACCACCACGCTGGTCGGCACGTCAACCAACCTGCTGGTCGATGGCGTGGCCCGCGCCCAGGGGCTGGCGCCGTTCCATCTGTTCGAGATCACGGCGGTGGGGCTGGCCGTGGCGGTGGTGGGGCTGGTTTTCCTGGTGGTGTTCGCGCGCGTCCTGCTGCCCGACCGGGTCAACCTGTCGAGCCTGTTGTCGGACGGCGCGCCCAACCGCTTCCTGACCGAGATCCTGGTCCCCCACGACTCGCCTCTGATCGGCCGCCGGGTGGCCGATGTGGCCCTGTTCCAGCGGGCCGACGGCCGGCTCATCGACGTGGTACGCGGCGAGGAATCCCTGCGTCGGGGACTGGAGTCGGTGGTGCTGGAGGCGGGGGACAGGGTGGTGCTCAAGACCCGGGCCGGGGAAATCCTGTCCCTGCGCGACGATGCCCAGGTCGCCTTTCCCGGCGCCCATACGGTCGAGCCGGTGGCCAGCCGTCCGTCGGTGGTGGTCGAGGGGCTGGTCGGCCCGGCCTCCACCCTGATCGGCAAGCGCATCGGCGAACTGCGCCTGCGCCGCCACTACGGGGTCTATCCGCTGGCCGTGCATCGCCACGGCGAGAACATCGGCCGGGCGCTGGACGAGGTGATGCTGCGGATCGGCGACGTGCTGCTGATGGAAGGCACGCCCGAGGACGTGGCGCGCCTCAGCCGTGAGAAGGGCCTGGTCGCCCCGGCGACGCCCCGCGACCAGCCCTTGCGCCGCAGCAAGGCTCCGCTGGTCGGTCTGATCGTTGCCGGAGTGATCGTTCTGTCGGCCCTGGAGGTCTTGCCGCTGGCCAGTCTGGTGGTGATCGGCGTCGCCCTGGTCCTGCTGACCCGCTGCATCGACGCCGAGGAAGCCTGGCAGTCCCTGGACAGCCGGGTGCTGGTCCTCATCGTCGCCATGCTGGCGGTCGGCAAGGGGCTGGAGAACTCCGGGGCGCTGGAACTGGTCGTGGAGACCCTGGTGCCGCTGCTGGCCGCCCTGCCGCCGATTGCCATTCTGGCGGTGGTCTACGCCCTGACCTCGGCCCTGACCGAGATGGTGACCAACAACGCCGTCGCCGTGGTGGTGACACCGCTGGTCATCGGCCTGGCCCACCAGTTGGGCCTGGATCCCCGGCCGTTCGTGGTGGCGGTGATGTTCGCCGCCTCGGCCAGCTTCGCCACGCCGGTGGGGTACCAGACCAACACCCTGGTCTATACCGCCGGCGGCTACCGCTTCACCGACTTCCTGCGCGCCGGCCTGCCGCTCAACGTGGTGGTCGGAGTGGTGGCGGTGGTGCTGATCCCGTTGGTGTGGGACTTCTAGGAGGGGGGAAGGCGGGCTCTGCCCGGACCCGCAAGGGGCCGCGCGGCCCCTTGACCCCGTGAATTTTCTTGCGCCGCAGGCAACTGCCCAGCGTCTTATGCGCTGCGCGCGGCTTTCTTCACCAACTCCCGAGGTCCAGGAGGCCGCGCCTCTTGGCGGGTGCGGGCAGAGCCCGCCTTTCCACCAACCAGCCTAATCCCGCCGTGCCGCCACCGGTTCGTCCTCGTCCTCGTCAGTGTCCTCGTCCTCGGGCGGGAGGGTGCCGGCGTGGGCGGCGGCGCGGGCCTGGAGGCCGCGATAGCTGCGCATGGAGAACGGGATGCCGGCCAGGTAGATCAGGCCGATGACGCCCAGGGTGGCCCACGGCTCGGTCACCAGGAAGGCGGCCAGCAGACCGACGACGATCATCAGGGGCAGCACCCAGATGGCCGGCACGCGGAACCGCTTGAACGAATAGGTCGGCACCCGGCTGACCATCAGGAAGCTGACGGTGATGACGAACACCCCGACGACCCACGGCGAGTTGAAGAACCCGGAGTCGAAGTGGAACGACATCACCATGGGCAGCAGCACCAGGAAGGCGGCGGCCGGGGCGGGCACGCCGACGAAGTAGTTGTGCGCCCAGCTCGGTGGGTCGGGCTCGCCGAGCATGGTGTTGAAGCGGGCCAGACGCAGCGCCGCGCACACCGCCAGCAGCAGGCTCAGGGCCCAGCCGATGCCGCCGGCGCCTTGCAGCGTCCACATGTACAGGATGACTGCCGGAGCGACGCCAAAGGAGATGAAGTCCGACAGCGAATCCAGTTCGGCGCCGAACTTGCTGGTCCCCTTGAGCATCCGCGCGATCCGGCCGTCGATGCCGTCAAGCACCGCGGCCAGGAAGATCGCGAGGACGGCGCTTTCGAACTCGCCGCGCAGGCCAAAGCGGATGGAGGTCAGCCCCGCGCTCAACGCCAGCAAGGTGACGATGTTGGGGATGATCTTGTTGAAGGACAGGGTCTTCAACTTGCCTTGGCCTGGGATAATCATGTCAGATGATCTCTCCGTCGCGCTGCGGTTCGGCACTGTCGAGGTCGGCAATCACGGTCTCGCCCGAGATCGCCAACTGCCCGCACACGACCAGCGGATGGGTGCCGGCCGGGAGGTAGACGTCCAGGCGCGACCCAAAGCGGATCAGGCCATAGCGCTCGCCGGTGCCGACCGACTGGCCGTCCTTGACGTCGCAGCGGATGCGCCGTGCCACCAAGCCGGCGATCTGCACCACGGCGAGGTCGCGGCCGTCGGCGGTGCGCAGGTGCAGCGAGTTGCGCTCGTTGTCCTCGCTGGCCTTGTCGAGCGAGGCGTTGACGAACTTGCCGGGGCGATAGGCCACCTTGACCACCGTCCCGCCGACCGGGATGCGGTTCACGTGGCAGTCGAACACGCTCATGAACACGCTGACGCGGGTCATCGGCTCGTCGCCCATGTTCAACTCGGGCGGCGGCACCGACGGGCCGATCATCTGCACGATGCCGCTGGCCGGCGACACGACGATGCCGGCGCGGGTCGGCACGTAGCGCACCGGGTCGCGGAAGAAGTAGAAGCACCACACGGTGGCCAGCGTGCCGATGACGCCGAGCGGCCACCACGCCCAGAACAGGAGCGCGGTGATGGCCGCGAACACGGCGATGAAACGGGGGCCTTCCTCGTGCAGAGGGGGCAGCACATAGCGCCGCCAGGGAATTTCGATGACCTTCACGTGCACCTCGAACGTGGCCGCAGCCGGCCTGATTGTGTGAGCCGAACGCCCCGACGGGGCGTGGGGATGCATTTCCGGCGAAGGATAGTCTGCTCCAGAAGGCTTAGAAAGGCCTTTCGGACTGGCCGGGCGGTCGAATGCCGTTACAGTTGGGGGACCGATGCCGGATTTTCCCCCACCGCAGGAGACCGCCGTTGCCCCTGAAACTCGTCCAGGATGATAGGCCGCTCAGCCTGATGGCCCTGTCTATGGGGGCCGACCCGGATGGGCAGGGGGGGCGGCGGCGCGCTCCGATCGGGCCGCTGCACTTCCGCTTCCGCCTGTCGGCCCGGGTGTTCGACTGCCGGTTCGAGGAGGTCGACGAAACCGCCGTGCTGACCGTGGCGTGCCCCCTCGGCCGCTTGCCGCCCGAAAGGACCGCCGCCCAGCGTCATGCCGACGCCGTGCGGGTGCTCGAGGCCGCCCAGGCCGACGGGGTGCGCATCCGCCTGCGCCACGGCGGGGTGGTGGTGTTCTCCCACAAACGGTATCCGCCCGCCCCGGTGTCGGCCCAGCGTTTGGTGGCCGACCTGACCACGGCGGTCCTGCCCGCCATGCCGTGGATCGGGCTGCTGCAGGACTACCTGGATCCGTCGCCGTATTGACCCCTCAGCGGGGCGGCGGCGTGTTCGGCAGAATGAATACTTGGCCCGGATAGATCAGGTCGGGGTTGCGGATGTGGCCCTTGTTGGCGTCGTAGATGACGGTGAACGACCGGCCTTCGCCATACGCCCGGTGGGCCAGGAGCCACAGGTTGTTGCCCGGCTGGACGACCACGCGGATGCCATCGGGAACGGCCGGTTCGGTGCGCTCGAACGGCACCTCGACACGGGCCTCGACCGAGCCGTCGTCGGCCAGCATGTCGGCCCGCAGGGTGTGGCTGCCGACGGTGGCCGGGGTGTCGGGCGACACGGTCCAGGCGCCGTTGTCCGCATCGGCGGTGGTTCGGCCGACGAAATCGTTGTCGAGGTAGATCTGCACCACGGCGCCCGGCTTGGCCCGGCCGCTGACCGTCAGGTGCCCGGTTTCGTCGAAGTCCACCAGATCAAGCGCCAGCGCGCCCTGTTCGGCCAGCGGTCCGGCGCCCTGGATCAACTGGCTGGGAGCGCCGTCACGCCCGGCGCGCAGGGCCAGGGTGCGGCCGCCGGCGTCTTCGGGCACGACCAGGACCACCACTTCCTCGGACGGTGTTTCGGTGCCATCGGGGGCGACCGAGTGCAGGGTCAGTTCGCGGCTGCCCGGCGGCAGCGGCTGGTCGGGCAGGAACACCCATTCGCCGCGTCCGTCGACGGTGACCCGGCCGATCTCCCGGCCGCCGTCGAGAATGACCACCGTGCTGTCGGGCGCCGCCCGGCCGGCGATGACCGTGTTGCCCTGCGGATCGATGCGCACGACATCGAAGGCCGGCCCCTGGGGTGCAGGGGCGGCCGCCGGGGCTTCGGGGACCGGGGCTGCGGGACCCGAGGTGGTCGGCGCGGGGGGCGGAGGAGCCTCCTCGCCGCCGCCTTCCCCGCCGCCTTCCCAGGTGACGAACGCCAGCCCGAGTGCGGCGAGCACGACCAGGATGCCGATGGCCGACAGCACGGCCGGGCGCGACAGAAGGGGGCGGGACTGGGCGGGGGGAGTCGAGGAGTCGTCCACTGCGGTCTCTTTACGGTGTCAAGAAAGCCTTTGAAAACACCCTAATCCCCCGCCGCCCAACGGGCAAGCGGAAGCGGAATCCTCAACCGCGGAGCGCGATGGCCATGGCCGCCGCCAGCAGGCCGGGCAGAAGGGCCAGCCCCAGCACCCACAGCGGACGCCAGCGCGGCGCGCCCGGCAGGCGCCCGGCGGTGCCCCCGGCGAACAGGCCCAGGCCCAGGATGAGCAGCGGTATCACCGTGCCGGGCCACTCGATCGCCAAGGCCTGGGCAAGGCCCAGCAGCGCTCCGCCGCCGCCCAGCACGGCGCCGCCCGAAAACGGCAGGCGCAACGGCGCGGCCAGGGCCAGGAAGCCCAGCGCGGCGGCGGCCAGTCCGGCGGCCGGTGCGGCGATGCCGGTGGCCCCCACCGCCGCCGCGGTCAGGCCCAGGCCGGCGGCCAGGGCGGCCAGCAAGGCGGCGCCCTCGGCTCCGCCCTCCGTTCCGGTCCCCGGCAGGGAGTGGCTGCGCAGGCGCACAAGCGTGCCGATCCACGCGGCGGCCAGGGCGGCGATGGTAACCAGCAGGGTGGCCCGCGCCGCGCCGTCCGTCGGCGCCGGCGTGATGGCACCGACCAGCCCGGTGGCGGCCCAGACTCCGGCTGCGACGAACACGGCGCCGACGATCACGCGCCAGCCCCGCCGCGCGGCGGGGGCATCCAGGGCGAGCCCGGCCAGCGCTCCGCCCAGGGCGATATGGGCGGCCACCCCGGTCAGCCCGGCCGGCACCAACGTCAGGCCGTGCAGCCACGTCCATGCGGCCAGGAATCCGGCTGGCACCGCGACGCCGCTCAGCCGCGCGCCGACATCGCTTCCGCCGGCCAGCCGCAGGGCCGCGGCGGCAGCAAGGGCAAGGCCGAAGGGCAGGGCGAGGAACAGGGCAACGTGCGACATCGGACGGGATCTGAGCCTGTGGAAGAAGGGCGGGCGGGGCGTGCTGCAAGGCAATACCACACGGGCGTCCCCAACTCCTACCCCTCACACACTCTCGTGAATTGCCCTGGGAGCCGGGGTTGGGCATTCTGGGCGGCACCATCGACGCTACAAGGATGACCGCATGAGCCGCCGCAGCGCTCCCGCCGACCTCCGGGTGTGGGACCTTCCGACCCGCCTGTTCCACTGGACGCTCGTGGTCCTGCTGGCCGCGCTGTTCGTCAGCGGACAGTTCGGGGGGCTGTCGCTGGTCGTCGATCGCCAGGTGCTGGGCATGGAGGTCACCATTTTCCTCGGCAACATGGACGTTCACATGCTGCTCGGCCAGGCCGTGCTGGCGCTGGTGCTGTTCCGCCTGATGTGGGGCGTGGTGGGGTCATCGACCGCGCGGTTCACCAGCTTCGTGCGCGGCCCTCGGCCGTTGATGGCCTATGTCGGGGCCATCCTGCGCGGCGAGGTGCCGGCCACCACCGGCCACAATCCGGCCGGCGCGCTGGTCATCCTGGGGATGCTGGGCCTGCTGCTGGTGCAGGGTGGGCTGGGCCTGTTCGGCAACGACGACATCTTTTCGCAGGGACCGCTGGCCGACAAGGTCGGCAAGGACACCAGCGACCGCCTGACGGTGCTGCACGGGCAGGTGTTCCTGGTGCTGGCCGGGGTGGTGGCGGTCCACATCGCCGCCGCGTTCTATTACCTGGTGCGCGGCAAGAACCTCATCCGGCCCATGGTCACCGGGCGAAAGGGCGCCGACAGCCTGCCGCCCGATGCCGAGCCGCCGCGCCTGGTGTCGCCGTGGCGCGCCGTCCCGGTGCTGGCGGTGGCCGTGGCCGTGGTGTGGGTGGTGGTCACCAAGGTATAAGGGCGCAGCCGAAGCCGCGCCCTGGTCTTCTGCTCGGGATGTTCCTACTTCTTCTCACGGAAGTTGTCGTGGCAGGCCTTGCACGCCTTGCCGACTTCCTGCACCTGCGCACCGATGGCGCCCATGTTGCCGGCCTCGGCCACTTCGGCCAGCTTGGCGGTTTCGGTTTCCAGGGTCTTCATGCCACCCTCGAACTTGTCCCAGTTGGTCCAGATGTCGGCGGTGGCGGTGGACTTGACCTCCAGGCCCAGGGCCTTGTCCTTGAACGCCGGGGCGCTGAGGGCGGCGCTCTGGCTGAGGATCCTGGCGTAGGCGGCGATCTGATCCTTGACCGGGGCCTCGCCCTTGAGCTGGGCGACGATGTTGCCCATGGCGCCGCCGACGGCCTTCATGTTGTTGATGCGGTACTTGACGATGGCGTCCTCCTCGGCGGCGAAGCCAGGGGTGGCGGACAGCACGGGCAGCGCAATGGCGGCGGCAAAGACAAAGGATTTAAGGAAGTGCATCGGAGGATCTCCCGGTTGTGAATCGACTCGCAGAGTCTTCAAGAAGCTACCTCCGATGGCGAAGCGACAACAAGTCACAAGCCTGTGAGGCAGTTGTCAGGCGTTTGTGTAAACATCCTTGTTCTTCCCGCCGTTCGCGGCGCCTGCCTATGATGATGCGAGCCTCTTGATCGCGGATCGTATTGGAGTACAGCATGAGTGAATTGAAATCCCTGTGCGTGTTTTGCGGCTCCTCTCCGGGGCATGACGTGCGGTATGCCGAATCCGCCCGCCTGCTGGGGCGGACGCTGGGTGAGGCCGGCATCGAACTGGTGTTCGGGGCCGGCGGCGTCGGCATCATGGGCGCCGTGGCCCAGGCATGCCTCGACGCCGGGGGCCGGGTGACCGGCATCATCCCCGAGCACCTGACCCAGGCCGAGGCCGCCCTGCCGGGGCTGACCGAAACCATCATCGTGCCGGACATGCACACGCGGAAACGCAAGATGTTCGACCGCTCCGACGCGTTCTGCGTCCTGCCCGGCGGCTTCGGCACCATGGACGAGACGTTCGAGATCCTGACCTGGAAGCAACTCGGCCTGCATGACAAGCCGGTCGTGGTGGTCGATGTCGCCGGATACTGGAAGCCGTTCCTGACATTCGCCGACTCGATGCTGCGCGAGGGCTTCATCCGGCCGAGCCACATGGAACTGTTCACCGTCGTCGAGCGCATCGCCGACGTCCTGCCGGCCGCCCGCTGCGAAGCCCTGATGGCCGACGAGGAAGCCCACGAAAGCCTTTTCTAGAGCCGCCTTCAGGCGCTTCGGCTACTCCGGACGGCAGCCCATCCGTTCGGGCAGGCATCGCACCACCCATTCCGAACTTGCGCTTGCGTGCGCGTATTCCTATGGTGCGGCCGTCCGTGGCGCACTGATGTGGAGCCGGCCCAGGGGCGCACCCCGACGGACGTTGGGTTCCCGTTTTGACTCTGCAGAAGGGCAAGGACTATGAGCAAGATCAAAGTCGCTACTCCGGTCGTCGAACTCGACGGCGACGAGATGACCCGCATCATCTGGCAGTTCATCAAGGACAAGCTGATCCTGCCCTACCTGGATATCGATCTGAAATACTACGATCTGAGCATCCAGAAGCGCGACGAGACCGACGACCAGATCACCATCGACTCCGCCAAGGCCATCCAGAAGTATGGCGTGGGCGTGAAGTGCGCGACGATTACTCCGGACGAGGAGCGCGTCGAGGAATTCGGCCTGAAGAAGATGTGGAAGTCGCCCAACGGCACCATCCGCAACATCCTCGACGGCACCGTGTTCCGCGAGCCGATCATCTGCAAGAACGTGCCGCGCTACGTGCCGGGCTGGACCCAGCCGATCGTGATCGGCCGCCATGCGTTCGGCGACCAGTACAAGGCGACCGACTTCAAGGTGCCGGGCAAGGGCACCCTGACCATGAAGTTCCAGCCGGAAGACGGCGGCGAGCCGGTCGAATACGAAATCTTCAAGTTCCCCAGCGCCGGCGTGGCCATGGGCATGTACAACCTCGACGAATCCATCCGTGGCTTCGCCCGCGCGTGCATGAACTACGGCCTGATGCGCAACTGGCCGGTCTACCTGTCGACCAAGAACACCATCATGAAGGCCTACGACGGGCGCTTTAAGGACATCTTCCAGGAAGTGTTCGACAAGGAGTTCGCCGCCGAGTTCAAGGCCAAGGGCATCACCTACGAACATCGCCTGATCGATGACATGGTGGCCTGCTGCATGAAGTGGTCGGGCGGTTTCGTGTGGGCCTGCAAGAACTACGACGGCGACGTGCAGTCCGACACCGTGGCCCAGGGCTTCGGCTCGCTCGGCCTGATGACCTCGGTGCTGATGACGCCCGACGGGAAGACCATCGAGGCCGAGGCCGCGCACGGCACCGTGACCCGCCACTACCGCCTGCACCAGCAGGGCAAGGAAACCTCGACCAACCCGATCGCGTCCATCTTCGCCTGGACCCGCGGCCTGAAGTTCCGCGGCCAGTTCGACAACACCCCGGACGTGGTCAAGTTCGCCGAAGACCTGGAAAAGGTCTGCGTCGAGGCGGTCGAGGACGGCAAGATGACCAAGGACCTGGCCATCCTGATCGGCCCGGACCAGCCCTGGCAGACCACCACCCAGTTCCTCGAGGAACTGAACGGCCGCCTGAGCCGCAAGATGGGCGCGTAAGAGAGTTCGTCTCACGCCTGGTGAAGACCTTCCTGGGGCCCGTGCGAAAGCGCGGGCCCTTTGGTTTTAGGAGCCCCCGGAAGGAGCCGTGGGGCCTTCTCGGGCGTTTCCTTCCCCAGACGTGGTTTTTGCGGCAGGAGCCACCGCGTCACGGTGCTGCCGCAATGGGCCGCCAGAGTGCGTTCCCGCACAGATGAAGGAGCCTTTCCGCATGGTCGATCCCCGGCACCAGGAGCACGACAACGGCACCCACCCGGCCCAGCCGAGCGTCGGCGGGCCGACACCCGACCCGCGCTTGGGCAATCCCCAGCCGGTGAAGGTGCGCAACCGCTGGGCCATCGGCGTCGCCATCGGCCTCGTGGTCATCCTCGCCGTCGGATTTCTGATCTGGTACTGGACCAGCGGCGCCGTCAACGAAGCGGCTGTCACCCCGGCGGCCCCGCCCGTCGCCGGCGCACAGGCCGAGCGCCCGCGTGCCCAGCCCGGCGACTGCCGCCCGTTCACCAAGGAGGTCGAGGTGGTCGGTCAGGCGCAGACCCTGCGCGGCACCGCCTGCATGCAGCCCGACGGCACCTGGAAGATCGTCAGCACCGAATAAGGAAGCGCGCTGCCCGGGGCGCGCCGGGCACTTTCGTGCAGGGGCCTGCTCCCGGGAGTGGTTTACCCTTTTTTGAGGGGTTCGTGCCATAGTGCGCCCTTCGCACACCGCTGGCCGGGACAAATGGCAAAAGAACTCTCCGGGACTTCCCCGCCAGCGCAACTCTCCCTCATGCGGCCCCGGTTGCCCGACGCGGACGCCCTGTTGCCGTACCTCCGGCAGATTGATCAGGCGCAGATCTACAGCAACAACGGACCATTGGTGCAGCGCTTCGCGCGCCGCTTGGAGGCCCACTTCGGCGTGGCCGAGGGCTGCGTTCTGCCGGTCGGCAGCGGGACAGTCGGGCTTGCCGCCGCTCTGCTGAGCCTTGGTTTCGCGCGGGGCGGCCTTTGCATGGTGCCAGGCTGGACCTTTCCCGCCAGCCTGAACGCCGTGTTCGCCGCAGGCTTGACGCCGTATCTGGTCGATGTGGATGCCGATACCTGGGCCTTGACGCCGGCCATTGCTGAGCGCGCGCTGGCCCAGGCGCCTGGGCCGGTAGTCGCCGTCATGCCGGTTTCGCCCTTTGGCGCGCCGCTGCCAATGGAGCAGTGGGAGACTTTTCGGCGAGAAACAGGAGTTGCCGTGGTGGCCGACGCCGCAGCGGCATTCGATGGCGCCGTGGCCTCGGCGATTCCCCAGGTCATCAGCCTGCACGCCACCAAGGCATTCGGCATTGGCGAGGGCGGCTTGGTCATCTGTCGCGACAAGGAGTTCGTCACCGAGGTTCTGGCGGCCACCAACTTCGGCTTCAAGGGAAGCCGCGTCCCGGTCGTCCACGCCATGAACGGCAAGCTCAGCGAATATCACGCTGCCGTAGGCTTGGCGGCGCTTGACGAGTGGCCCGACCGGCGCCGCCGGCTGTGGTCCGCCGGCAAGGCGGCGCGCGCTGAACTCGCCGGGATTGCCGCCGTCCGAATGATGGCGGGGTGGGCCAATGAGTGGGTTTCCAACACGCTGGTGATTGCGCTGCTCGGCGAAATGGCGGCAGCGTCCCTTGAGCAGGCTTTGGCCCGCGATGGCATTGAGACGCGCCGCTGGTGGCCGGTCGTGATGCAGCAGGAAGCGCTGTTTCGGGACTGCCCGCACCTCGACGCCCCCGTGGCGCGGGAACTGCGCGACAGCGTCATCGGCCTGCCCTTCATGGAAGGGATCGCTGATGAGGATGTGGCCCGTCTAGGCCGCGCCGTGCGGCAAGCCCTGAATGGTTGAGACTCCGCAATGACCGCCGTATGGACGTCAGCGCTTCAAAGGTGTCGGGCGCGCTGGCGGCAGCCATTTACGCATGCCCGCCGCCGCCAGGACAAGGGCCGGGTGGTCAAGCCGTGGTTTTGACGGGTGCCGACGCCGCACCGCCAACCGGACGTTCGGGGGCGGCCAGTCCTGCACCGCTCGACCCCATTGGGGCCGGCCCGGTTGCTGCGGGAGCTCCTGCACCGCCCAAGCCCAAGCCCGTGGGCTGGGCCTCGGGACTTGCGCCGTTGCCTGAGGTGTCGAAGCCGGTCCGGGCTCCGGTGCCTTTGTCTGCGGTTTCCTGCGTGGATCCAAGCGCCGCGCGGGAGCGGTACGTGGCCAGCATGGCTGGTTCGGGGATTTGCCTTTTCACTTCGCCGGAGGTGACGTTCTGGTACTGCATGACCACAACGTTGGCGTCTGTCTCGTAGCTCATGCGAATCGGCATGTAGGTTGCCATAGCGGCGTCCGGCGTCGTGGCCGAAAGCGGCTGCGCGGCAGAAACTTCCACCGCAGCCAGAGGCTTTGCTTCAGGTTGGCTGTAAACGTGCCCAGTCGCTTCTACCGATCCAATCATGGCCCTTGCTCCACGCATTCTGCGTTACACAAATGATATCATACATCAACTGCAAAAAGAGTCGAGATGCCCTGTGAGTTGGGGGCGCATTGTGCGTATCCTGTTCGCCTACTGCGGGCGGGGCGCCGAGTGGCTTGGCGGGCGGGCAAAAGTTGGCGTGTTTACGGTTTTTTTGGGCGGGCGCGCTAACACTTGTGCCGGTTTGGAACAGCCGCTAACCCTGTTGCCGGCCTTGCTCAATGCAGGGGGCGTTGGAGAAAGGGGGGCATGGTGAGTCGCGAGGTGATTATCAGCGTGTTTCGGGAGGTCTTTCAGCTTGGCCCGGACGTGGATGTGCCGACGCTGACCTACCGGGGCATTCCGGAGTGGGACTCGGTGGGGCACATGCAGCTTGTGGCCGCCCTCGAAACCGCGCTCGACGTCATGCTGGAAACGGACGAGATCATCGACATGTCCAGCTTCGACAAGGCTGAGGAAATCCTTGCCCGGCACGCCGCCGATGCCTGAGGCTGGCCGCCGCTTCGCCGGCCGGGTGGCCGTGGTCACCGGCGCGTCCAGAGGGATCGGCCGCGCCACGGCGGAACGCCTGGCCGCCGAAGGTGCCGACGTGGTGGTGAACGGGGTGCGCGATGCCGCCGCGCTGTCCGCCCTGGCCGATGATCTGGCGGCGCGGCACGGCGTCCGGTGCCTCGCCGCGGCGGCCGACATCGGCGACGGAAAGGCGGTGGCGGCGCTGTTCGCCAAGGTGTTCAAGACGTTCCGGCGGCTCGACATCCTGGTCAATAACGCCGGTGTGATGGACGGCGCGCCGCTCGGCATGATCGCCGAGGCCGACCTGACGCGGTCGCTGGCGGTCAATTTGGCCGGGCCGGTGCTGTGCGTTCAGTCTGCCGCGCGCCTGATGCAGCGCAGCGGCGGCGGTGCGATCATCAACCTGGGCTCGATCGTGGGCCTGCGCGGCGTCGCGGGGCAGGCGGCGTATGCGGCGGCCAAGGCCGGCGTCGTGGGCCTCACACTGGCCGCCGCCAAGGAGCTCGGACCCCACGGGGTGCGGGTGAACGCGGTGGCGCCCGGTTTCATCGACACCGACCTGACCGCACCGCTTGGTGCCCAGGCGCGCGAGGACCGCATCGGGGCGACACCGCTGGGCCGCACCGGGACGCCCGAGGACGTGGCGGCGGTCATCGCCTTCCTGGCCTCGGACGATGCGGCGTTCGTGACCGGGCAAGTCGTGGGGGTTGACGGTGGAATGGTGCTCTGAGGCCCGGCCGGGGTGCGATGACCTGCCCGCCGTGATTGATGGCGACGGGCTGGGCGCATCGCTGACCCATGATGCCTTGCGCCGTGCCGTGGCTGAGGCCGCCGCGTCGTGGCCGGTGCCGCCGCGTGGCGTGACGCTGCTGGCTGCGGACTGGTCGCCGGCCTACGTGGTCGCCTATCTGGCGGCCCGTGCGGCAGGGCAGGCGGTGTGCCTGGTCGATCCGCACCGCGACTGGAGCGCCATCGCCGGCCGCCTGCGGCCTGACGTGGTGGTGACGGATGGTGCTGCGGGCCTGTGCTTTACCCTCGGCGAACCTGGCGCCTCTGTTCACCCCGATCTTGCCGTGCTGCTGCCGACCTCGGGCAGCACCGGCAGTCCGCGTCTCGTTCGGCTGTCGGCGCAGGGACTCGCGGCCAACACGGCCGACATCGTCGCCGCCTTGGGCATCACCGCCGAGGATCGGGCGGTGGGGCATCTGGCGCCGTGGTATTCCTATGGTCTTTCGGTCCTTCAGTCCCATCTGGCTGCGGGGGGGAGCGTCGTGGTCACGCGGCGCGGCCCGCTGGACGCCGGGTTCTGGGACATGGTGCGCGACACGGCGGCGACCACCCTGCCGGGCGTGCCGTTCCATTATCAGATGCTGCGGCGTTTCGACCTTGATCGGCTGGACGTGCCGGCCCTGCGCACGCTGACCCAGGCCGGGGGGCGGCTGGACCCCCGGCTGGTCAGCCACTTCGCCCGCCTGATGGCCGACCGCGGCGGGCGGTTTTTGGTCATGTACGGCCAGACGGAAGCCGGGCCGCGCATTGCCGTGCATGCCGGCCCCGATGTTGCCGCCGCGCCGGATGCGGTTGGCCGCCCGCTGGCCCATGTCGCCCTGACCATCGTCCGGCCCGACGGCACCACGGCGGCGCCCGACGAGGTCGGCGAGGTGGTGGTACGCGGCCCTGCCGTTATGATGGGCTATGCCGAAACGCGGGCCGATCTGGCGCGCGGCGATGACCTGGGCGGCGTGCTGCCGACCGGCGACCGGGGCAGCGTGGACGCCTCGGGCCTGTTGACCCTGGCCGGACGGCAGGCGCGCTTTGCCAAGCTGTTCGGCCTGCGCCTGGACCTGGAGGCGGTCGAACGGACCGTCGATGCGCCGACCGTGGCGGTGGAGAAGGGCGACCGCCTGATCCTGGTCACCGAGGGTGATGGCGAGGCCGCCCGGCGCGCCGTGGTCGCCCTGACCGGGTTGACCCCCTCGGTCGTCGTGGCCCGCCCGATCAAAGCCCTGCCGCGCCTGTCCAACGGCAAGCTCGATTTGCGCGCGGCGGAGGGCTTGGCATGAGCCCGCCCGACAGCCTGCTGGCCGCGTTCACCGACCTGACCGCCCACCATGCGGCGGCCTGTCCGGCCTATGCCCGGCTGCTCAACCTGTTCAGCCCCGGCTGGCGCGCCGCCGCGACGCTGGCCGATGTGCCGCACCTGCCGGTCGGGCTGTTCAAGAGCCACGTCCTGACAAGTGTCGCGGCCGACGCCGTGGCGACCTGGGTGACGTCGTCCGGAACGCGCGGCGTGCCGAGCCGCGTGGCCGTCGATGCTGCGGGGGCGACGCTTCAGGCCAGGGCGCTGGGGGAGGTCCTGGGCACGGTGCTGGGGCCAAAGCGGCTGCCCATGATCCTGGTCGAAAGCCGCGCCGTGCTGAAGCGTGGCGGCGCGCATACGGCGCGGGCCGCCGGGGTGCTGGGGCTGATGAAGTTCGGGCGCGACCACCTGTTCCTGCTGGACGAGGACGACTGTATCGACCATGCGGGGCTGGAGGCCTTTCTGGCCCGGCACGGCGGCGGTCCTTTCGCGCTGTTCGGATTCACCTTCATGGTGTGGCAGCACCTGGCCGAGGCCTTTGCCGGCGGGGCGCTGGACCTTTCGCGCGGAGTGCTCATCCACAGCGGCGGCTGGAAGCGCCTGGAGGACAAGGCGGTCGATCCGGTCGTGTTCCGCGATGTGTTGCGGCGAAGGTTCGGCCTGACGCGCTGCTTCAATTTCTATGGCATGGCCGAGCAGATCGGCACACTCCACCTTGAGGATCCGGACGAGGCGGGCGTCCTGTGCTGCCCGTCCTTCGCCCATGTCATCGTCCGCGACCCGGTGACGCTGGAGGCCCTGCCGCCGGGGCGCCCCGGCGTGGTCCAGGTCATGAGCCTGCTGCCGCGCAGCTATCCGGGCCACAGCCTGCTGACCGAAGACATGGGCGTCATGCTGGAACCCCGGAGCGACGGCGCGGCCCGGTTCCGCATCCACGGCCGGGCGCCTCGGGCCGAGGTGCGAGGGTGCAGCGACGTTTACGCGCCGGAGGCCGCGCCATGATCCGCACCCTGACCAGTCCGGCGGATGTCGCAGCCGTTCTTGACGGCGCGGCGCCGCTGCGGCCGTTCAGCGCCGATGCCGTGGCCCTGCTCGCCCATGTGTCGCGCCGCCTGCTGTCAGATGTGGAGGCGCGGCGCCATCCCGATCTGCAAGCCCTGGGGTTCTGGCTGCGGCCGGCCGGGCTGGCCCGCCTGGGCGAGACGTTTGCAGGCCGTGAAGGGGGCGGGCGTCTGCTGGTGCCGCGCGGTCTGGCCTTTCATGTGCCGCCGGCCAACGTCGGCACCCTGTTCGCCTATGGCTGGGCGCTGAGCCTGCTGGCCGGCAACGTCAACGTGGTGCGCCTGCCCGGCCGCGGTGCGGCGGAGCAGGGCGTTCTGCTGCGGGTGATCGGTGCGGCGCTGGAGGAAACGGGTACAGACGTCCGGCAAGCCAGTCGTTTCGTGCGCTACGGGCATGACGACGCAATTTCGGGCGCCCTGTCCGTGGCGGCCGACGTGCGGGTGATCTGGGGCGGGGACGCCACGGTGCGCCACTTCCGCGCCCTGCCAGTCAATCCGCGCGGCGTGGACGTGGTGTTCCCCGACCGCTTTTCGTGGGCGCTGCTGGCGGCCGACGCGGTGCTGGCGGCCGATGAGGCGCGGCTGGCGCGGCTGGCCGAGGGGCTGGCCCGCGACGTGTTCTGGTTCGGACAGAAGGCCTGTTCGTCGCCCCGGCTTCTGGTGTGGTGCGGCGCGCCCGAGGACTGCGCGCGGGCGGCGGCGCGGCTGTTCCCCCTGGTGGGGGCTGAGGGGGAGCGCCTGAACGCGGCCGCTCAGGATGTCGGCGGGCACCTGGCGCGCCACCTGTTCCTGCATCAGGCGGCGCTTGACCTGCCGGTGACGGCGGTGGAGACGACGGGCGCCCTGGCCGTTCTGAGGTTGCCCCCCGACGTTGCTGCCGAAGCGCTGAAGGGGCCTCATGCAGGGGGCGGCGTGGTCTATGATGTGCGCGTGCCGACCCTGGCAGCAGCGCAGCGGCTGGTCGGCCCGCGCGATCAGACGCTGGTGCATTTTGGGCTTCAGGCGGCCGAGCTGGAGGATTTCGCCCGCGCGGTCAACGGGCGCGGCCTGGACCGGCTGGTGCCGGCTGGCGAAGCCCTGGCCTTCGACGTCGTGTGGGATGGGGTGGACCTGCTGGCCGCCTTCACCAAGATCGTGAGCGTCCGAGGGGGGGAGTGAGCCGAATGAAGCTTGTTATTGCCGGCGCCGGTGGCCTGGGCCGGGAAGTATGGAGCTACGCCCTTGATGCCATTGCCGCCGGGCGCCTGGAGGCCGAGATCGTCGGGTTTCTTGATGACACCGATCCCGATCTGACCGCCTTTACGGGCCTGGACGTTCCGGTTCTCTGTTCCATCGACCGCTATGCGCCGGGCGAGGACGAGGCGGTCGTCATCGGCATCGGCGCTCCGGCGTACCGCGCCGCCGTGGCCGCCCGGCTGGCGGCGCGCGGCGCCCGCTTCGCCTCGGTCGTGCACCCTGGTGCCTGGGTGCCGCCGACCGTCCGCATGGCGCCGGGCTGTGTCGTCGCGCCGTTCGCCACCGTCGGGCCGTGGGTCGACCTGGGGGCGCATGTACTGGTCAACACCCACGCCGTGCTGGGCCACGACTGCGTGGTCGGGGCGAACGGCGAACTGGCGCCGCACACCGCCTGCAATGGCTGGGTGCGGCTGGGGGAGCGGGTCTTTGTGGGGTCCGGCGCCGTCGTCACGGCACGCGTGCAGGTCGGGGACGACGCCAAGGTTGCGGCCGGGGCGGTGGTTTATTCGGACGTCCCGGCCGGTGCCACGGCACTGGGCAATCCAGCGCGGTTCATGGCGAACCCGGATCGGTCCGCTTGAGCCTGTCGGCCGGATATTGAAACAGGTTGGCAGTCGGGAGGCATCTCCCCTAAGGTCTGGGGCAGCACACGGAGGGACGGCATGACGAACCCGCGCGATACCAAGGATTTTGAACGTCGGCGTTCATTGGCCGAAGCCTTTGCCCTGATTCTGAACGGTCGCCGGGAGCAGGCCCATGCTGCCCTGGCCGCCGCAGCGGAGGCGGGGGGCGACATCTCGGGCGTGGAGCCGTTGCTGGCCCCTGGCACCAGACCAGCGGCAATCGCGCGGGTGGCTGCGGCGAGCGGATGCGCGTCCGTGGTCGCAGGCTTCTTCGTGAACCAGTGGTATGCCGCGGCGTCGGCCGGTGACAGCGCGCGCGCCGAGGAATGGTGGGACGCAACGCTGCTGTTGAACGACCGCACGGCGAAAATCGATTTGTCGGTGGTGGTGGCTTACCAGGGGTCGCTTCAGAAGGCGGCCGATCTTCTGCGCGATGTTTGTGCCTCGGAACCCGATCATGCGGCGTGGGAGGCCCTGGGGGGGGTGCTCTTCCGGCTCGGCAGGTGCCAGGAGGCGCTGGATGCCTTCGTGGAGGCGGCACGAACGGAAACGAGTGCGGCTTTGTCCGTCTCGATGGCTAACGCCCATGTTGCGCTCGGGAACCGCGAGCAAGCAGTCGCGGTGCTTTCGGGCCTGGAAGACCGGGAAGACCTGACCCTGGCGGTCGTCTGGGGAGCGTTCATGGTTTTCCTGGCAGTCGGTGAGCGCCAAAAAGCACTGCAAGTGCAGGAGTTGGCAAAGCGGTGGAGCCCGGATGACTTAGCCAAGGCTCTGGAAGCGTGCGGTTTGATATTGAGAACCAAGGCTGCCAAAGGCCTGGAGCCTCATGCCAAGCGGCTCCGGGCCATACGGGAGCCGACCAGCAAGATGGTCGCGGGTTTGATGTTTGAACGCCTTGGCCAGCGGGACGTGGCGGCGGAGGCCTATCGCGAGGTCCTGGCGCTGTTGAGCTCGGCCGTTCCCGCCATGGTTTTCCTGCCTCAGGTCACCGACAATCCTGATGAGGCCCGTCGCCAAGCGCGGGAGGCGGAACAACAGTTCGCCGGGTATGTTCCGGTTCTCCAACAGTGGCGCGAGGCCATGTTGACGCCGCCGGTGTAAGGGCGTGGGCGGCCGTGGCCCGTTGTTCAGTTTCGGAGTTTGCGAAGAATGACCCTTGCCTCCCAGAACGTGGAAACGCGGTTCCCGAAGGCCCTTGCACCGCTGCTCCCGGAACATCGGCAACAGTATGTTCTGGTTGATATCGGCGCTCGTGGCGGGGTCGAGGCGACGTGGAAGAATTTCGAGGGCATCGCCGATTTCATCGGCTTTGAACCCCATCTGACCGAATGTGCCAATCTCAACAAGCTGGCGCAAGACCAGGGGTTGCTCCGTCACCGGGTCTACCCCCACGCAATTGCCGACAAGAACGGAGTACGGCCGTACTACGTGACGAAATTCGCGCACTCCTGCGGCCTCTACCGGGCGAATGAGGACTGGATGGGACGCTTTCCCTACACCACACTCGACGTCGTGCGGCAGGTCGAAATCGAGACCGTGACGCTGGATTACTTTTGCGCCAAGGAGGCTCTGGGGCACGTTGATTTTCTGAAAATCGACGTGGAAGGGGCCGAGTATGATGTTCTGGAAGGCGGCCTGCAAACGCTGACGGATCGCAAGGTGCTTGGGATCAAGACGGAGTTCTGGTGGGACCCGATCGCCAAGGGCCAAAGGTCGTTTGCTGAAATTGATATGCTTCTGCGCGCCAACGGTTTCCGTTTCTATGATCTCGAGTTGCACAGGTATGCCCGCTCGACACTGCCGGCAGGCCCTGTTCGGGGGACGGTCGAAGAGGACGGATCGATTACCGCCACCAATGATCCCGTTCCGGACTACGGACAGGCTTGGACCGGGGATGCGCTTTATTTTCGTGATCCGGTCGGCGATCTGAAGGCCGGAGAGCAGAGCATTTCGTGGGACCGCGACAGCCTGTTGCGGCTTTGCGGGCTTCTTGATGCGTTCGACTACGGCGATTGCGCGATAGAGATACTGGAAACGTTCCGCCATGGCTTGCTCGACGGGATTGACGTGGACCCGCTGATTGATGCGGCACTTCCCCTTGTCGGAGGGGAGGCGGCCACATACGACGCCTACCGCGCGGCCTCCATCGGAATTCGCCAGCGCCATAACGCGGCCGCCCACAACTTGTCGGACTGGCAGCCGCCGCCGACCGGCTACAAGGCGCGCTCGTAGGAGCGCCCGCCCGCACTGCACACTGGGAAACACAGCATGTTCGCGCCTCCGGGAGCAGTTCCAACAGCATGGCCCCCGGCGCCGCTTCCTGACGGCGGGGCCGCGCGTCCGGGCGCGCTGTGCGTGGTCGGGACGCGGGCCGACGCGGGTCTGGTCAGGGCCTTCAATGCCGCAGGTGTGCGCGCGGTTCTGCTGGAGGTTTTTCCGGACTCCAAGGGCGCTGCCGACGGGACGGGACGTGATCCCGCGTGTCCGGTGGTGTCCCTGGAGGACTTCTGCCGGCCGGTTCATGCCTTCCTCCCGCTGCGGTCCCTGGGGGTCCACCGGTGGCTGACCGGGCAGACCTTCGACCACGTGCTGTTCTGCGGCCCGTTCGCCTGCGGGTATTATGCCGCCGTCGCGCGCGATTTGGGGCTGTTCCATCAGGCGACCGGGTTGTGGGTCGTTGCCGACCATGCGCATGGCTGGCACCTGCAACAGACCCACCAGTTCCCCGACGGGCGGACCGACATCGAGCGCGACTATCTGGAACAACAGACCGCCGCGCGGGTGGACGGGATTTTCTTCCGCGATACCTTCCTGGCGCAGTGGATGGCGGAGGCCGGATGGGTCCTGCCGCCGCGCGTGTTCGAGTTCCCCGCCGCGGCGTCCGTGGAGGGGGTGCTGGCCGTGCTGGCGACGGCCCAGCGGCGACGGACTGCGGGCACGGCCGGAGTGGCGGCGCCGTTTGTTTCCGTCTGCATGCCGACCTACAACCGCCCGGGAATGCTGCAGGAGGCGGTTGCGTCGCTCCTGCGGCAGGACGATGCCGGGTTCGAGGTCATCGTGGTGGACGACGGCAGCACCGACAGCCGCGTCGCCGAAGTTCTGGAGGGCATGGCGCCGGTCTTCCGGGAGCGGGGCTGGACGATCATCCGCCAGCCCAATGCAGGCCCGGCAGCGGCCCGGCGTGCGGCCCGCGCCCGCGCCACGGGGTCCCACATCCTGTTGATGGATGATGACAACATCGCCCTCAGCCACGAGATCGGCATGTTCCGCCGCGCCGCCATGAGTGGCGCCGACATTCTGACCTGCATTCCGGGACAGCATCCGGCCAATACCGTGGGGCCGGCCCCCGTGGCGATCCTGCCGGGGATGGACCCCGACTGGCCGTCGGTTGCCGTGGACTGGACGCCGGTGGGGCCGTCACATGCCCTGGCGATCTTCACCAACTGCCTCGGCGACAACAACTGCCTGGTGCGGGCGGAGGTCTTTGACGCCCTCGGCGGCCAGGGCAACGATCCGCTGAATGTGTTCGAGGACTATGTCTTTCTGCTGCGCGCCATGTTCGCCGGATACAGGATCGAGGTCATCCCCGAGGTGCTGTTCCTGTATCGCCGGCACGAGGAGTCGCGCTGCATGGGATCGCGCGCCTACTACAGCCACCTGAAGTCCCTGGAAGCCTTCTTCGAGCACGTTCCCGCGCCGCTGCGCCCTTTGCTGCTGACCCTGCGCAAGGGGTGGTACGACCGGCACAAGGCGTCGTGCGTCGACGACGGGCAGGCCTGATCAGGCCCGGCGCAGCCAGATCGATACACCCGACGGGGAGGTGAAGTGGTCGACGTCCTCGGGCGCGACGTTCTGCCCCATGGCGCCAATCCCCATCACCATGCCGCCGGGCTCCAGGCGGTCCAGGACCGTCGCCACGATGCCATCGAGCGACGCGCCACAGGAGGCCGCGTCGATGATGGCGCACTCGATGCGTCCGGCCCCCACGGGATCCAGGCGGGCCGGCATCGTCTCGGGTTCTCCGGGCACGATGCGGGTGTACCCCCGGAATCGGGTATGCCACAGCATCCCGGACAGCAGCCCCGGATGCAGGGGCGCGTTGTCGAGCACGCCATAGGGCCATGGTGCGGCAAGGTAGACCTCCATGCCGGGGGCGGCCAGCATGGCGGTTTGCAGCAGCAGGGCGTCCAGGCGGCCGAAGTGGTGCAGGCGCGCCGGTTGTTCCATGCGACAGAAAGCGCAGACCGCCGTGACGAGATCGGCGTGGCTGCCATCGTTGCCCACGGCATCCTTTCCCAGGGCTCCGCGCACCTGTTCCACCAGTTGCCCGAGCGTTTCGGGATCAAGCCTGGGGGTTCCGTCTTCTTCGGTCGTCGTGCCGAGGTGCAGGCGGTTCAGCAGGACGCCGACCGACTCCTCACCAAGCGCCTGCTGAAAGGCGTCCCATGTGGGGCTCAACAAGGCCTGGAGGGGGCGCCTGGGGGCCTGTGGAGCAGGGGCGGGCGTTGCCTTCAGCCGGGGCAGAACCTCGCCATTCAGTCCCCAGTCGGGGCCGTTGGGCGCCGCGTCCGGCCCGAACGTCATGGGATTGATCGTGTGGGGCGGGCGGGGCTCATCAACGACAAGCCTGGACCGATGTTCCACATGATAGCTCAGGATCCCGAAGCTGCAGGTATCCAGCCACGGCCGCGTCTTGCCGGCCCGAATGCTCAGGTCGTTGTCGGCCCATCCCCACGCGGAGGTCAGGTTCTCGTCGTAGCCGCGAAGCTCATGCCACAGGTCGCGGTGCATGAGTTGCGCGCCGGCGAAGCCGCCAAGCGTGATGGCCGGCGCGCACTCGTGCAGCAGTCCAAAGGCGGAAAGAGCCAGGTAGCGTTCCCATTCCGCAGGCGACGGACAGCGCTGGGCGGTTTCCCAGGGTATCTGATAGCGCTTGACCGAAAAGCATGTCTCGCTCACGGGAAAGGGCGTGGCAATCCGGCCGTCCAGGAGATCCCCGAGCCGCGCGATCGACGTTTTGGTCCACAGGACATCCGTGTCGGTGAGCATGATGTACTGCCCTGCGGCGCGGCGCACACCGACATTCACGACCAGCGTCGTATATCGGCTTCCATCGGGCATCGTCGCAAGCGCGCGGTCGGGCGGGACATGAACGAATTCAAGGATTTCGCAGGCGGCCGGGGACGGGGTCACGACCTCCGCCAGTGGCACCTCACTTCCCCAGTCAACGAACAGGATTTCCGCGCGCTGTAACAGGCCGGCGGCGCTCAGACTTTCTGCAAGAAGATTGATCGAGGAGTTTATGCGGTACGAGTAATCAGGGGCGTACGCGTCGTTGCGGCCTTGCAGGAGGAAGGTTATCAATTTTTCCGGCATTTGATCCACCCCATGCACTGCCAAGGCCGCTTTGACCCTTCGTCCGCCGTTGAAACATTCTGCAAAGACAGGCGGCAGACAATTGTTCAGGCCATTGATAGCACTCTTATTCAGACATTCAAGGTCCCGCCGCAAGCGCAGTAGACCGTGGCCCTTGAGGGGCCGGCGCGCTATGGTGGCCGGACCTCGCAGAGCATTTCGGAGTGGCATTGATGCGGCACCTTTTCCCAAGCGAACCGGGTGGTGACGACACGCCTGTGCACATCTTTGGCGCGGGTGGCGGGGGCCGGATTGTTCTGGAATGGCTGAGGGCGCACGGGCGCACGGTGCTCGGCTTCATTGATGACCAGACCAATGGTCCGGTGTGCGGGTTGCCGGTCCTGCGCACCGATGCGGTTCCGGGTCTGTTGGGGGATGCCCCGCGCATCGTGATCGCCAGCCAGCACTGGCGGAAGATCGGCCGGATGCTGCACGCGTTGGGCGCCGAGGATGTGGTTGATGCCTCTCCCATCATCCGGGCGGTCAATCGCAGGCTCGATCCGACAGCCCGCTTTGCCGAGGATATGGTCGCCCTCAAGGCGGCTCTCGGCTCTGTCACCGACCTTGGGGCCGAGGATATCCTGGCCCATCTGTCGCCGCTGCATGGGGTCGTTCGCGCCGCCCTTGGGGACGCCGCCGGGCCGGCCGTGCGGCCGGTCTACATCGAGGGAACCGGACAGGCGGCGAAGCGTCTGCGCGGCCTTGAAGATGAGTTTTCCGGCCTCGGCATCGTCGGCCATGTCGCCGATGTGCCGCCGCCTGCGGACTGGGTTTTCGACGTCTGTACGTGGGAGACGCTGCTGGCTGAAACCGACCGGGGCGGTGCGCCACTGGTGATCCTGACCTCGGCGGCCGGGGCGGAGCGGGCGGCGATGCTCCGTGACGAAGGCTTTGCCACCGCGGTCTGGTGTGAGCCCGAGGAGGCTGGTGCGGAAGCGCCGGGCGGCCGGGCCTGGACGCTTCCCGAAAGGCCTCGGGTGTCGGTCGTAATCTCTGCTTCGCGGCCCGAGGATGCGGCACAGGCGGTGGAGGCCGCGCTGTCGGCCGAGGCGTGGGATGTGGACTGCGTCCTGTACGATTGCTCCAAGGACGATGGCGGCGGGCTGGCCGCTGCGCTGCGGGCCTGTTCCGGCGATATTATCGGCCTGTGCCCGTCCGGCAGCACATTTCGTCCCGATGCCATGGCGCTGGCCGTGGACTGTTTCCGGCGGCATCGGACTGTGGGGGCGTTGTTCCACGGCATCGCCGTCGAGGCCGACAGCGGTATCGGGCCGGTGGTGAACCTGGCGGAGTGGATAGCCTCCGACCAGCCCGCGGACATCCCTCCGGGGTTTGTGCGGCGCGGCGCGCTCGAAGACATCGGTGCCTTTGAGCCGGCGGCAGGGGGCCTGGAGGATCATGCCTTGCTCATTCGCCTGGCGATGGAGGTCAATGCCCGGACTGCCGACCTGGCCGTGGTCGGGGATGGCTGCGCGGAGCGCGGGGGCGGGGGCGGTGCGGTGCGGCGGCGCTTTGATGCCAAGGCCGGTGCCGTTCGTGGCCTCCTCGTCTCGGCCGACGTCCTGAACGGTTATCATCTTCTCCGCCAGTTCTGTTGTGCCGTTAATGCTCTGCTTGATGCCGGGCGGCCCCCCGCCGAGGTCTTCCCCATTCTGGCAACGGTCGAGGTTAAAGGTTCCGTTCCCGTGCCGCCCCTGGGCCGGGCCGCTTACGCGCTGATTGCCAATCTGTATGAACAGAGGGCGCAGATCGCGCAGGCCCTGGTGATTTTTGACGCCGCTGCCGACCTCCGCGACATCGAGTTCGACGCCCTGGCCTGCCAGGCCGCCCTGAAGGTGCTGGATGGCACCAATGAAGGGCTTCTGCGGCGGCAAGAGCGTTGGGCGGCGCGGCACGCGGCCTTGCCACCAGTGGCCTTGGCCCCGCGTCCCGACCCGGCCAATCGGCGGCTGCGCATCGGGTATGTGTGCGCCTATGCCAGCGCGCCCTATTTCACCTATCAGATCATTCCCTTTGTCGAAGCGCGCGACCGCAGCCGGTTCGAGGCATACTTCTACGTCGACCAGCAGACCCCGGCCGCCCTGCGGTGTGCCGATGCGGTGCGGGTGGTGGCAACTCTGAGTGACGGGGACTTCCGGTCGCTCGTTCAGGCGGACGGTATTGATATCCTTGTGGATGTGACCGGGTTCGGGCCGGGCAACCCGTACCGCGCCTTCGCGGGACGTTGCGCGCCGATACAGATTACCTACGCCAATCATGCCGGAACCACGGCCTGCCCAAACGTGGACTACATTCTTGCAGATGAAGTGTCGGTGACGGCCGCGATGGAGCCCTTTTTCACCGAGGGCGTCGCCCGGCTGCCGGTTTCCTTTTTCTGCTTCGACTTCGAACGGGACGTGTTCCCGCCGCTGGTCCCACCGCCCATGCTGAGCACGGGAGCGGTGACGTTCGGATGTTTCGGGTCAGGGTCCAAGATCAACGACGGGCAGGTCGCCTTGTGGGCGGATGTCCTGCACCGCGTTCCGGACAGCCGCCTTGTTCTGTGCAATCCGTCCTTGTCCACGCCGGTCAACCGCCGGTTCATGGAGCGCCGCTTCAGCCGTCACGGCATCCCGCCGCAACGGCTTTGGCTCCATCCGGGCACCGACCGCGAAACCATCAAGCGGCTGTATGCCCAGGTGGATATTAGCTTCGACACATGGCCCTATTGCGGTGGCAACACCATTGCGGAGTCGGTCAGGTCGGGCGTTCCGGTCATCAGCTTGCAGGGCGAGACTTTTGCCTCCCGCTACGGTGCCTCGCTGCTCCACGCCAGCGGCCTGTCCGATCTGGTCTGCCAGACGCCATCCGAATACGTCGAGGCCGCCGCCCGGCTGGCCGGGGACGTGCCGCGCCTGCGTGCCCTGCGCACCGCCTTGCCCGAGATGATGCGGTCGCACGGACTGAGTGATTCACGGGCCTTTGCCGTGAAGATCGGGAGTTTGTATGAAACGATGATGCAGGTCGGGCGCGGAACGCCTGAGGTTTCAGTCCTTACTTCCCCGTAGTGTCCCGCACCGACAGGATTGGCGCCGTGACGGGCCAGAAGAAGTCGTACGTGGGGTCGTCCCAGCGCACGGTGAACTGGCCGCTGCGGTCGTAGTCCGTCGTCTGCTTGTAGTGGAAGATGGCCGTGTCGCTCATCACGACATGGCCGTTGCCATGCTTGGGCGGAATGAGGACCTGAAGCCGGTTGCTGTCGGACAGGGTGAAGCTGGTCCAGCGGCCATGGGTGGGCGAAGCTTCGTCGAGGTCCAGGACGATCAGGTAGAACTTCCCGACCAGGCAGGACACCAGCTTCCATGTCTTCTGGTCGCCGTGGATGCCGCGCAGGACGTGCCGGGTTGACGTGGAAATGTCATCCTGCAGGAACTCCTGGTCGATGCCCGCCGCGTGGTAGATGTCGCGGTTGTAGATCTCCACGTAGGATCCCCGAAAGTCCTCGAAGCACGTGGGGGGCGTGATCAGCTTGACGTTTGCCAGGGGGGTGTCCTGCACCTTTAGCGTGGTCATTGGTCGGCCTCTGTCAATGTGGTCTGGAGCAGGTGCGCGCCCTTGTTCTCGAAGCGGAAGGGCACATTCAGCAGGCGCAGCGCCTGGATCACGGCTTCCTGACGGTCGGGCGGGACATAGAACAGCATGAACCCGGCCCCCCCGGCGCCCAGCAACTTGCCGCCGATGGCCCCGTGGTGGCGCGCCATTTCATAGATGTCGTCCACGGCCTGGGTACTGATGGCCGCACTGATGCTGCGTTTCATGAGCCAGTTTTCGTGCAGCATCCGCCCGAAATCATCCAGGTCGGACGTGCCGGCAAGCAGGTCGGCGGCGGCGTCGACCAAGCCATGCATGTCGCGCAAGACGGCGGCGCGGTCGCGCAGGCTCGAAATGACCTGCCCGGCGATCTCGCTGCTCAGGCGGCAGGTGCCGGTGAACACCAGAAGCAGGCGGCTGTTGAGATCCTTCAACCGCTGCCGCGATGCCGCGACGGGGGTTGGGGTGATGCTGCCGTCGGTGCCGAAGCGGATGATGTTGAACCCGCCGATGGCCGTCGCCACCTGATCCTGCGAGCCAACGTTTTCCTTGAGCCAGTCCTGTTCGAGACTGAGCGCCCGCCGATACAGTTCGGTCTGGGCAATGGGCTGGTTGCGCAAGGCCGACAGGGCGAGCAGCAGGCCGTTGGCGAAGGCCGAACTCGATCCCATCCCCGACCGCGCCGGCAGGTCGCCCTGGTGGTGGAGTTCGACCCCGCCGAGGCTGTCGAACTCCATCATGCGCAGTCCCTCGCGCACCGCCGGATGCAGGATCTCGGCGATGCTGGAGACGTTCTCGATGTGGGACCACACGATGCGGTGGGAGTTGGGGAAGAACGGAGGGAAGAACCGCGCGGTGATGTAGCAGTACTTGTCGATGGACGTCGACAGCACGGCTCCCCCTTCCCGAAGATACCAGTCCGGGTAGTCCGAGCCCCCTCCGAAAAAGGAGATCCGAAAAGGGGTCTTGGTAATGATCATGGCACGGTGCCATCGGCCAGCATGCGCGTCACGGCGTCGCGAATTCCCCCGACATCCAGCCCCAGCCGCGCCCGGATGTCGTTCAGCGTGCCATACCAGCCGCAGAAGGCGTCGGGAAGACCGTGGTACCAGGTCCGCAGGCCTGGAACCTCGTTGATCGCCTCGCGCAGTCCAAAGGCATCATGGACCACCAGGATGCGCGTGTCGGCGAAGGACGCGACCAACTCGGCGTCAATCGGCTTGAGGGTGTGGAAATAGACCACGGTGACGTCCAGCCCCTCGACGGCGGGCAGCACGTTGCCGAGCAACGGCCCGGCCGTCATGACCGTGACGCCGCTGCTTCCCCGCTTGAGGACGACGCCCTTGCCGAATTCGGTGGGGCCGGTGTCAATGGCATGGGGATGATCCGACAGGCGGAAATAGGTCGGCCGCCCGTTGTCGTACTGGCTGCGCACCAGGGCTTCCAGCTCGTCGTCGGAGCCTGGCTGGGTCACCTCCATGCCCGGCAACAGGCGCAGAATGGCCAGGTCCGTGTAGGCATGGTGGGTGGCGCCGTCCCAGGCGTAGTCGAACGAGGCGCCACAGGTGACGATGTTGCCCCCGAACTGGTTGTAGCACAGGTCCAGCTTGATCTGCTCATAGCTGCGTTCGGTGAGGAACGGGGCGATGGTGTGGGTGAAGGGGTGGAATCCCTGCGCCGACAGCCCGCCCGTCACGCTGATCAGGGTCGGTTCCAGGATGCCCATGTTGTAGAAGCGCGTCGGCCAGCGGTCCTGAAAATCGCGAAACTGATAGACGCTGACGTCGCCCAGAAGCACGACGACGCGCGGGTCGGTCTCGGCCAGGGCCGTGACCGTCTGTTTAAACCGTCCCCGCATTCAGTTCCTCCATCAACCGGGCCAGAGTGTCGGCATCCGGCGAGCGGCGATGCCAGGCGAAGACTTCATCAACCAGGGTCTTGCACCCCTGGCCCTTGACGGTGCGCGCGATGACCGCGTGCGGCTTGTCCGTCTTTTGAGCCAGGGCGGCGGTCAGCGCGGCGAGGTCGTGGCCGTCAACCTCGCTCACCGCGCAGCCGAAGGCGGCAAAGCGTTCGGCCGGGTTGGGGATCTGGAGGCAGCGGCTTTGCGACCCGTTGAAGTCATAGACAATGGTCAGGTTGTCGAGGCCCTGGTCGGCGGCGACCATGGCCGCTTCCCAGACCGTCCCCTCGTTCGACTCGCCATCGCCGATCAGGGTGAAGACCCGTCGGCCGCTGCCCTTGATCTTTTCGGCCAGGGCCATGCCGACGGCGACGCCGATGCCATGACCGAGCGAGCCGGTCGAGACTTCCACCCCCGGCACCTTCAGGCGGTCGGCGTGGCACCCGAAGCGGGAGTCGAAGGCCCCGAAGGCGTCCACCTCGGCGGCGTCGAAGTACCCCAGTGCGGCCAGGGTGCTGTAGTGCGCCAGCGCGGCATGGCCTTTGCTGAGGACGAAGAGATCGCGGTCGGCCAGGTCGGGGCGGGCCGGGTCATGGCGCATGACCGCGTACACCGCGATCAGGCATTCGACCACGGAAAAGCAGGTCGGAACATGGCCGTGCCCGCTGGTGTGCGACACATCCAGGATGTTGGCGCGGATCTTGGTGCAGAGATCGTTCATTCCATCACCACATACGAAACGCGCGCCGTTTTGGGCAGCCGCTCGATGCGCAGGGTCGACATGTCGAAGACTTCGCGCAGGGCGATGGTCTCGCCGGGGAAGATGTCGTCGCACAACTCGTCGAACACCAGGACGCTGCCCTTGCACAGATGCGGCTTGACGGCTTCGAGCGCGGCCTTGGTCGGCTTGTAGATGTCGAAATCGAAGATCGCCAGCGAGATGATCGTTTCCGGGTGGCGGTCGAAGTAGGCCGGCACGGTCTCCATGGCGTCGCCCTTGACCAACTCCCACTTCTTCAGGTGGTTGATCGGGTTGAGCGCCTCCTGGAGGCCCATGACCTCGTTCAGGTAATCCTCGTAGCCGGCGCTGACCGAGAACGAGCCGTCGGTGCACTTGCACGCGTCACCGTCCTGTTCGGCCATGCCGCGGAAGCCGTCGAAGGTGTCGAACCCGACGATCTTGCGGTGGCGGTTGAACGGCTCGTAGATGCCGCGCAGGGCCGACAGCACCGACAGGGTCTGACCCCAGCGCACACCGAACTCGCAGATGATCCCGTGGCTGTTGAGGATTTTGCGATAGATCTCGTCGAAGAAAAGAACGCGCGACAGCGATTTCGACGTCAGGAACAGGCCGAGGTTGGGCTGCAACTCGTCATCGGGCAGCGGCGCCGCCTTGAGCAGCTCGGTGAAGCGCTTTTGCGAGTCCTTCTCGCTCTGGCTGGAAAGCACGATAGCGTCATGCTTGGCGGTTTTCATCTGGTCCAACGGTCGTTCTCCTCCTGCCACCACGCAACGGTGCGGCGTATTCCCTCGGTCAGCGGTACGGTGGCGCGCCACCCGGTCATGGCGGCCATCCTGGTGCAGTCCAGCATCCGGACGCGTGCGGTCGTCGGTGCGCCCGCCACCCAGCGGATTTCCGACGGCTGGTGGCCGGCGTGGCGCAGGGTGTGCTCGACCACCTCGCCGACCGTCACGGCCTGTCCCGACCCCAGGTTGACCACGTCCCACGCGATGTCCGTTGCGGCGAGCAACGTCACCACGCCATCCCCGAAATCATCGGAATAGATCACATCCCGGCTGACCTCCGGGGCTCCCCATACCTCGAATGGATCCATGCGGGCAACCGCCTTGCGGATCAGGGCGGGGATGAAGTTGGCGGTGCGGGGGTCGAACTTGGCGAACGGGCCATAGATGTTGGCGGCCCGCGCGACGATGATCTCGACCCCGGTGCTGGTGTGCCAGAAGCGGCAGAGTTTCTCGGCCGAGCGTTTCGCCCAGCCCACCCCGAACTGGGCGGCGACGGGGTCCTGGTTCCAGTCCAGGCTGTCTTCACTCAGGGCTCCTTCGGCGTCCTGGTAGACCGTGGCCGACCCCACGTAGACCGCCCGCCGCACCCCTTCGAGGTGCATGGCGTGGAGGATCCGGGCGTCCATCACCAGATTGTCGGTGACCTGTTCCCACGGGGCGGCCGCCGCCTGCGCCGCGCCGCCGCTGTTGGCGGCCGTCAGCACCGCCCAGTCGCACCCCCGCAGCAGGCGGCGGCAGTCGTCGGCATCGCGCAGGTCGCCATGGACATAGGCGACCCGCTCATCCTCAACGACGCAGCCGGTTGGCCCGCGCCGTCCCCCGCGGATCCGCACGGTCGGACTGGCGGCAAGCAGGCGGCGGACGACGCTGGACCCCGCAAGCCCTGCCGCACCCGCCACGAACACAGTCTTGCCGTCGAGGGAGTCCATGGGTCACCGCGTCGGGAAGGTTTGGCCGCGCGCCACGCGGTCGCGCCAATATTCGAGCAGGTCGGCCATGGTCTGTTCAAACGCGATGGTCGGTTCCCACCCGGTATGGCGGCGAAACTTGGTGGTGTCGGGAATTTGCAGGTCCGCATCGATCTTGCGCAGGCGCTCGGGGTCGGTTTCGACCACGATGTCCTGGCGCGTCGACAGGCTCAGCAGCAGGCCGAGCATGTCCTCGACGGTGCAGGAATGGGTGCCGCCTATGTTGTAATAGGCCCCGGCGACGGGATTGACCGTCACCAGAAGGTAATAGGCCCGCACGGCGTCGCGCACGTCGGCCCAGGTGCGCATGGATTTCAGGTTGCCGGTCCTGACCACGGGCGGGATCTGCCCGGCTTCGATCATGGCGATCTGTTTGGCGAAGGTGGACTCGGCGAACACGTCCCCACGGCGCGGGCCGGTGTGGGTGAACATGCGGGTGGTCATCACCGTCATGCCGTACGCCTCGGCATAGTACCGGCCGAGCAGGTCGGTCCCCACCTTGGAGATCGCATAGGGGGAGGCGGGGTGGAACGAGCATTCCTCGTCGATGGGCAGCTTGTCGGCCGACACCCGGCCGAATACTTCGGAGGACGCGCAGACATGGATGACCGGATTGGTGTCCACCCCGCGCAGGGCTTCCATCAGGCGCGCCGTGCCCAGGATGTTGGTGTCCAGGGTGTCGATCGGGGCGGTGAAGCTGGTCTTGGGGTAGCTCTGGGCGGCCAGATGAAACACGTAGTCCGGCTGAACGTCCTCGGCCATGCGCTGCAGCGACACCGAATCCCGGAGTTCAAAATCGACCAGATGCAGGCGGTCGCGCGCGTTGATCCGCCCCATCAGGTGGCTCAGATTGTCCAGTGGACTCCGCCACCGACAGGCCCCGTAGACCTCCCAGTCGGTGTTGGCCAGCAGGAAATCGGCCATGTGGGAGCCGACCATCCCGGTGACGCCGGTAATCAACGCTTTCTTGGTCATGTTCTGCCACACCTATGAAACGGTGCTCCGGGGGGGAACTATGCGCGGGCGGGCTTAACGAACAGTGAAGGGTGGCGCCGCGGCACCTCGGACTGGGCGCGGGCGTAATCCTCGACCACTCCGATGTCGATGAAGTATCCTTCTTGTTCAATGCCTTGAACGAGCCCCTCGGCAGCCAGACGGGGGAAGATCTCGCCCTCCAGGGAGCAGGCACGGCCATTTGGGATGAGGTCGAGGACGGCGCGTCGCATCACGTAGACGCCGGCGTTCACCAGGCCGGGACCGGCGGTGCCACGCTCGCGGAACCGCTGTACCCGCCCGTCGGCCAGATCGATCACGCCCGCACGGCTGGTGTCGTCCAGGCGGCGCAAGGCCATGCTGACGAGCCAGTCCTCGGGCGGCCGGCCCAACGCGCGGGGGTCGCCTTCAAACAGCGTGTCGCCGTTCATCAGAATCCATCGGTCGCCCAGCATCGCGGCCGCCTGACGCAGCGCCCCGGCCGTGCCGAGCGGCTCGTCTTCGATGCTGCAGCGGACGGGAACACCGTTGACCCGGCGCCCCTCGTAAGCCTCGGCCACCGTATCGGCATGGAAGCCGGCCAGGAGCAGGATGTCACTGGCGCCATGGCCCACCGCGACGTCGAGCAAGGTGTCGAGGAACGGCCGGCCGCCAACCGGCAGCAGGGGTTTCGGCGTGTTCGCCGTGAGGGCGCCGAGCCGCGTTCCCGCTCCGCCGACAAGAAAGACCCACTGCGTCACGACAATCGACGGTCCATTCGCGCCGCCCCCCTGGTCGGATAAAGCCAACCAGCATAAGAACTTCGAAGGCGTTAAATGGGCGTTAAGGCTTTTGCTGAGAAGTTGGCAAGGATGATCTTGCTGGCGGAATGGTGCAAAGCATGGCTGCGGCAGCGGGCGGAACGCGGGCCTTTTCAGGACGGTATTTCGAGGGGCGGCGTTGCCTGGTCGCGGGCGGCACGGGATTCATCGGATCCCATGTCGCCGACGCCCTGGCCGATGCCGGCGCCGACGTGGGGATTTCAGTCCACCGCCGTGCTTCGCCAGGACCGGACCGCGCTGCCTGGACCACATCGGCCGACTTTCGCCAGCGGGAGGATTGCCTGCGGGCTTTGCAGGGCGTGGACACGCTGGTTCATGCGGCGGGCGGCGTGGGGGCGGCGGGCGTAGGGCCGTCCAGCGTGCTGCTTGGCGCCGGCGACTACGTGCAGATCACCGCCAACCTTTTGTGGGCCGCTGCGGAATGCGGCGTGCGCACCGTCCTGCTGTTCGGCAGCAGCACCGGGTATCCGGTGTCCGATCAACCGGTGCGGGAGGACGCCTTCTGGGACGGCCCGGTGCATCCCGCCTACCACGGCTATGGCTGGATGCGCCGCTATGTGGAGCGCCTGGGCGAGTTCGCCGCCACGGCCACGGGGGTGCGGGTGGTGATCGTGCGTCCGGGCGCGGTCTACGGCCCGCGCGATAACTTCAGCCCGTCCGGCAGCCATGTGATTGCCGCCCTGATCCGCCGCGCTGTCGCGCGGGAGGCTCCTTTCACGGTCTGGGGCAGTGGGCGGGAAGAGCGGGACGTGCTGCATGTCCGGGATTTGGTGCGCGGCTGCCTGCTGGCGCTGGAGAAGGCCGAAAGCTGCGACCCGATCAATATCGCGGCGGGCCGCTCCGTCACGGTGGCGGATCTGGCGCGGGCGGTGCTGGTGGCGGCGGAGTACCCCGACGCGGACCTGCGTTTTGACCCAGCGGCCCCGACCACCATACCGCGACGCCTGATCGACATCGGCAAGGCGCGGCGTATTCTCGGGTTCGAGCCGGACGTTTCACTGGCCGACGGACTGTCCGAACTGGTCCACTGGTTCCGTGCTCATGAAAAATGCGTGTGATACACCGTGGTCGTGGCCACGACAGATGATCTCCAAGGGGTGAAGGAGTGTACGGCATGACAGGCGAGGCGGTGGACCGCGTTTATTCGGTCGGTGATTTCCTTCAGGCCTTCGGCGCGCCGCCCGAGGATGAAGCGATCATTGCCGAGGAAGCGTCCCGCTACGACTTCACCTATAGTCGACTGAGCCGCACCGAGCGGGATGACGTCATCCTTGGTATTCTCAAGCGGCTGGACGGGTTCACCCAGGTCGGGGCCGAGCGGCGGGGCATCTGGGAAAGCGCGTGGGCCGACGTCAGCCAACGGTATGCGGACAGCGGGGGCGATCTCGCCGCGCTGGATCCCCCGTTCATGGGGGCGACGCCGATCCTGCGCATCGCCGGTGACTATGCGCGGCCAAAAGTTCCCGCGTTCGAGACGCATTGGTTCCGCGTCCTGCGCAAGTGGCTGTTTCACCGTTATCTGGGCGGCACCAGTCGGGTCTGCGAGTTCGGCTGTGGCAGCGGGTTCAATTTGGTGACGCTGGCGCAGATGTTCCCTGGCAGGCGGTTGGTCGGCCTGGACTGGTCGCCTTCGGTGGTCGGGTTGATGAACGATATCGGCCAGCGCCACAATCTGAGCCTGCAGGGCCGCCACTTCGACTTTTTTGCCCCCGACGCCGGGTTCGACTTCGGCGGGCCGGACGATGTCGCCATGACATTTTGTGCCCTGGAGCAGACCGGCGACCGCTTCGGAACCTTCGTGGACTGGCTGTTGGAACGCAAGCCCGCGCTGGTCGTCAGCATGGAGCCGGCTCTTGAACTGTACCAGGAAGAGAGCCTGGTCGATTACATGGCCCTGCGTTATCACACGCACCGCCGTTACCTGAACGGGTATTATTCCCGCATCGGGCAACTGGCCGAGCAGGACCGCGTGGAGATCCTGGCGCAGCGCCGCCTGGGCTTCGGAAGCCTTTATCACGAGGGATATTCCCTGCTGGTCTGGAGACCGAAATGACCGCGCCCGCGCCGTTGAACATTGGGCTGGTGCAGATCAACAACAGCTTCTCGGGGCAAAGTTATCTGCCCTATGCGGTGGCCTGTCTGGAAAGCTACGCCCGTCGTCATGCCGCCGATCCCGCGCGCTACCGCTTCCTCCTGCCGATCTTCAAACGGATCGCGGTCGAGGATGCCGTGGCGCGGCTGGTGGACGCCGACGTTGCGGCGTTCAGCGTCTACGTGTGGAATTTTCGTCTGTCCCTGGAAATTGCCCGCCGGTTGAAGGAACGTCGGCCCGACATGGTCATCGTGTTCGGCGGCCCGCACGTTCCCGACGACACGGAGCCCTTCCTGCGCGACCATTCTTTCGTGGATGTTGCCGCCAACGGAGAAGGCGAGCAGACCTTTCTTGAACTTCTGGAAAGCCTGCCCGGCCGCCAGTGGTCGCATATCGCCGGACTCAGTTTCCTGGGTCCGGACGGCGGCTTCGTCCAGACGCCCCGGCGGCCTCGGTTGACCAATATGGACGACGTGCCGTCGCCATTTCTCGATGGCACCTTCGCCCCACTGATCGCCGCGAACCCAAACGATGCCTGGATTGGCTTGTGGGAAACCAACCGCGGGTGTCCGTTTCAGTGTACGTACTGCGATTGGGGGTCGGCAACGGCGGCAAAGCTGAACAAGGTGGGCATAGACCGCCTGAAGGCCGAAGTGGACTGGTTCGCCCGGCATAAAATCGAGTTTATCTTCTGCTGCGATGCAAACTTTGGAATCCTGCCCCGCGACGTGGAACTGGCCGAATGGATGGCGCGGTCAAAGCAGGAAACCGGGTACCCGGTCGCCCTGTCGGTCCAGAACACCAAGAACGCAACCGAGCGCGCCTACCGCACCCAGAAGATTCTGTCGGACGCGGGCCTGAACAAGGGCGTGGCGATTTCCATGCAGAGCCTGGACAGCGGAACGCTCAAGAATATCAAGCGGGACAACATTTCCCTGGACAGTTTCCTGGAACTGCAGCGTCGCTTCACCAGGGACAAGGTCGAGACATTTTCCGACATCATCATCGGCCTGCCCGGTGAGACATACGATACGTTTGCCAATGGTATCGATGCCCTGATCTCGTCGGGTCAGCACAATCGCGTCCAGTTCAACAACCTGTCGATCCTGCCGAACGCGGAAATGGCAAACCCCGACTATATCCGCAGTCACGGTCTGGTGACGGTAGACAGCGAAATCATCAACATTCACGGCGCGCGATTAAGCGATGCTGACGATGTGCGCGAATACCAGCGCATGGTGGTCGCGACGGCGACCCTTCCGGCCGCCACGTGGCGGCAGGTGCGGGCTCTGGGATCGATGACGGCATTTCTGCATTTCGACAAGCTCTTGCAGATCCCCTTGATCATCTGCCGCGAGCTTTCGGGTCTGCCGTATCGTTCCATGCTTGAAGCATTTATGACGGCCGATGCGGCGGAGTACCCGTTGATCGCCCAGGTCCGGGATTTCTTCCTCGAGGAAGCCCGCTCCCTGCAGGAGGGAGGGCCGGAATACGTGTACGCGCCCGACTGGCTGGGCATCTACTGGCCGGCTGACGAGTACGCCTTCATCGATCTGACGGCGACGAACCGCCTGGGCTTGTTCTACGAAGAGAGCCACCGTCTTCTGCGGGCTTTGGCAGGGGATCGGGCGGGCGATGACATCAGCGGACCGCTGGAGAACGCGATACGGATCAACCACGCTCTGCTCAAGCAGCCGTACCTGCCAGATGACGTGGTTGTCAGTCTTGATTGGGACGTGCTTGCCTTCTGGCAAGGCATCCGCGAGGGGGTTCCGATACCCTTGAAGGCGGCCAGGATGGAGGTAACCGTGCAGCGTTCCCTGTCCTACTACCCGGACATGCAGGACTGGTGCCGCGAGGTCGTGTGGTGGGGCAACAAAAAGGGCGCCTACCTGTACACCAACCACTCGGTGGAGAAGCAGTTGGCGGGGCACTATTGAGCACCGGCATGCAGTATCGTCCTCTGGGGACCACCGGACTGTCCGTTTCCGCAGTTGGTTTCGGGGCATGGGGCATCGGCGGGCATACCCAGGGCGGACGCTCCTATGGCCGCACGGATGATGCCGTGTCTTTGGCTGCACTGAATGCCGCCCATGACGCCGGGATCACCTTCTATGACACGGCGCCCCTGTATGGCCTGGGCCACAGCGAGACGCTGATCGGCAGGGCATTTTCCGGGCGGCGGGAGTCCGTGGTGATCGCCACGAAGGCGGGATACACGGACTTTTCATCTCCCCAGGACTTCACGGCATCTGGTCTGCGCCGCTCCGTGGAGAACTCCTTGCGCCGGTTGGGCACGGAGTATATCGACCTTCTGCAACTGCACGACCTGTCAGCCCAGGGGCTGAACGACAATCCGCACATCCCGGAAACGCTTGCCACGCTGCAGGCGCAAGGCAAGGTCCGCGCTTGCGGTGTCAGCGTCAAGAGCCCCGAAGACGCCCTGCCCCTGTTGGCGCAGCCGATTTTTCAGGTCTTTCAGATTAACTTCAACATGCTCGACCCGCGCGCCGTCGATTGCGGTTTGCTCACCCAAGCCCTGCGCAGGGGCGTCGGCTTGGTTGCCCGGACGCCGCTGTGCTTTGGCTTTGCCACTGGGGACTTGACCGGCAACGAGGTCTTTCCCGTCGAAGATCACAGGAGCGGTTGGCCGCGGGACCGTCGGGTCGCGTGGGCCGACGGCGCACGGCGGATGCATGGGATTGCCCGTCTGGAAGATGGGCCACTCCCCCCGGGGCCAGTGTCAGGAGCCACCCTGGCTCTCCGCTACGTGCTGTCCTTCAAGGCCGTATCCACGACCATACCAGGCATGTTCAGCCCGGCGGAAGTGGCGGAAAATACCATCGCGGCCTCCGGTGCGGTGTTTTCCGAAGATACGCTTGCCGCGCTGTTGGCGTGCAGTCGCAGTATCGGCAAAGGGGGTGGGTAGAGGCATCATGTCCGGGCCCCTTGGGGATTTCATTCAGCGCTATGATCCTGCCGTAGTATCGGTGGATATCTTCGACACCCTGCTGTTGAGGGGGCTGCGCCCGGAGTTGTCCCGTTTCGCCGTCATTGCGCGGAACCAGCGACGGTCATTGGCGCGTGTGGGCTGCGCCGTGGAGCATCAGGCTCTTTACCGGGAACGTCTGGCGGCGGGGCTGCGCGCCTATGACCGGGCCCGGGAGGGCAAGGGTTTGGTTGAAGCGCAATTTGAAGGCATCATGGAGGACGTCTGCCGCGCCTTGGCACTCCCGCTGGAGGCCATGGCAGTTCTGCGGGAGGTGGAGTTGGAGTATGAAAGCCGCGCCGTCCGCATGAACCATCGCCTCGCCGCTCGTCTCGCCACGGTGCAGGCCGAGGGGCGGCGCCTCGTTCTCACCAGCGATATGTACCTGTCCTCCACCGACATCGCCGACCTGCTTCAGCGCTGCGGGTCAACGCTGCGCCCCGACAAGGTCTACATCAGCAGCGATCGTCAGCGAACCAAGCGGTCGGGAACGCTGTTTGACATGCTCGTCGCCGAAGAAGGGGTGCGGCCCGGAAACATCCTGCATATCGGGGATCACGGCCAGTCTGATGTGTCTGTCCCGGCGGCGCGGGGCTTGATGGTTGGCCATCTGCCGCGCGGGCGGGTGTGGCGGGCGGTTGGCTGGGCCGCGCGGTCCGTGGTGCGGGCCACCCTGAGGCGGCGGGGGTTGGTGCCATGACGACCGGCAAGCCGCCTTTCCCGGTTCTATCCGGCCGCGTGCCGGCGGCGGTGGCGGTGTCCGTGCGGGGGCTGGATGTCGATGCCTTCGCCGCTGGACTGGCCCGGGAAGGCCTTCTGGATCCGGGCTGCGCGCCGCCGACCTTTGCCGCCGTGCGCCGGTACCTGGAAAAAGTGACGCCGGGGGGCGATCTGGATGCGGTCTACGCCCGTTTTCCGCAACAGTTCCTGCGGGTTCCGGCGGCCCGCGTCGTCGAGGTCGAGCGCGCCGCTCACCTGCGTGGCGCCCGTCTGCATCCCGCGCTTGCCGCCGGGACAACCATCGTCGCCGGCTCCCCGGACGACGTCGCCTTGGTCCGGGCGCTGTTGGCCCAGGAACGGCGGCCGGACATTGGCGTCGTCCTCACACCGGATGAGGCGCCCATGCTTGTGCGGCTGGGGGACGATGGCGGGCTGGGATGGGCTGTCGCCCGCGCCCTGGACTCGGTGGAGCACGGGGTCGCCGAAGGTGCGCTGTCGGGCTTCCACCGGTATGGGATCGAACGCTCGGGTCCGGTGCTGACGGGATTCGCCCAATGGGCGCTGGACCATCTGCGCTCCCTGGGCGGTGCACGCCGGGCATTCGGCGTGATGCGCGAAGGGCGCCACTTGGCTGACGTCATGCGGACCCTCGCGCGGCCGACGGACCCGGCAATCGGGGACCTTTGGCTCAGCCGGTACGTTGCCCTGAAGGCGGCGATCACCGACAGCACCGCCGATGCCCTGCCCAACCTGTTCTGGCGGGCGCGGCGACGGCCGGTGACGGTCAGCGTCGCCTTGGGCTTCTGGGCGCTGGCCTGGACGCCGGATTGCCCGTTCGGCCCGGATGAGGCGGTTGATGCGACGGTGGCCCCGGAGTTCATCGAATGGCTCATCCGGGTCGGCCACATGGACCACATCCTCGCGCAGGCGGCCGACCTTAGGAGCCGCCTAATGGCCCATCTGCGCGGCGTGGGAGCCCTGGGCGCCGCCGACGGGCCGCTGGTTCTGGTCGACATGGGCTATGCGGCCAACATTCAACGCGCGCTGGAGGTCTGCCTGCGGGCGGAAGGCGTGGCGGTTCAAACAGTCGGTCTCTACCTTGTCACCGGCCCCGGCGTGGTGTGGGCTCAGCAGTCCGGCTGCCGAGTCCTGGGATACCTCACCCAGAATGGCGTCCCCGAAGACTTCATGGCCGTGTTCGCCCGCACGCCCGAGGTTCTGGAGTTGTGCGCCGGAGACCCCCGCGGATCGCTGGTCGGCTTTGCGCCCGACGGGCAGCCCGAGCTTGATGCGGAATGTTATGGCCAGGAGCAGTGGCGGCAAATGAAGGCGGTGCAGGACGGCGCCTTGGCCGTGGCGCGCGCCTGGGCGGCCAGCGGACATGCGGCGCCGCCGGCCGAGGCGGTTCGCAACCGCGTGCGGTCCATGATCCTGCAGCCGACTCCAGACGAAGCCGCTCTGATCGGCGCATGGGTCTATGACGCCAACGGCGGCACGTCGGCAAGCCGCCGCTTGACCGATTGCCTCGGAGCCTCGGACATTCCGGGCCGGGATGCCCTGTACTGGCCCCAGGCCGCGAAGCTCTAGAGCGGTTTGCCTTTGATGTGAACCACCGCCTGTGCTCATGCATCTTGGGCTGCCGCCCAAACCCGCTTGGGGCAGGCCCCAAACCCCTTTTTCTTCTTCAAGAAATAAGGGAGGTCTGGAGCGGTGCTCCAGGCCGGCGGCAGCCATCCGCGACAGCGGACCACTGCGTCAAGTTAAACGCAAACCGCTTTAAATCTCAACAGACCCTAGACCGTTTGAAGTGCTGAGGCGCCTTGGCGTTGCGCCGACTCGACGTGCTCTCGCCACACCTTGCGCAGGGCGTCGCCGAAGCAGCGGGCGCCATCCGCCTCCTGGAGTCCGGGGCTGAGCATCACGCGGGCGCGCAGCTCGCTGCGCAGCATCGTCAGGCGAGGAAGATCCGATGCCAGGCGCACGGCGATCTCCGCATAGTCCGCCATGGTTTTGCCAACGAGTTCCGGCGCACGGACGGCCCCCAGGGTTTCCTGGCCGCCGCGGCTTGCTCCGTCCGTGCCGGCCAAGGCAACGAAGGGAACGCCCATCCACAAGGTGAGCAGGGAGGTGGTGCCGCCGCCGTAGGGGAAGGGGTCGAGCCCGATGTCCACGGTGCTCAAGAGTGCCATGAAATCCGCCAGTGGGAGACGGCTTTGAAACACCACGCGGGCAGGGTCCAGACCCGCCGCCGTCAGGCGTTTGTGGGTGTGCTCGCGGAGAGTTTCAATCTCTCGGGCGGCGGCCACCATCAGCAGCCGCGAGCCGGGTGTCCGCGCAAGGATGTCGGTCCACAGGCGAAAGCAATCGTCCGAGATCTTGCTCGGCCGGTTGAAGCTGCCGAACGTGATGGACCCGGTTTCCAGGACCGGCGGCGGTGTCACTGGCGGACAATCCGTCGGCGGCCGGAACGTTGTTCCCGGAGTATACAGCAGCTTTTCAACGTGCAGGGCAGGGGCCGTTGAACTGGGATCGCTTCCTTGATCGGTAAGGCGGTAGTCCATGCGCGTCAGGCCCGTGGTGCCGGGATAGCCGATCATGGACACCTGCACCGGTGCAGGTTTCATGGCGAAGGCGGGCAGGCAGTTGAAGCCCGTGTGCCCGGCCAGATCAACAAGGATGTCGATTTGGTCACGCTGGATCAGGGCCGCCTGATCGGCCGGCGTCCAGTTGTTGATCTGGCGGAAGTGGTCGGCCTTGGTCCTCAGGCGTTCGGTCACCGGGTCCACCATGCCCCGGGAGTAGTAGAGGAAGACCTCGAACTGTCCACGGTCCAAGTGGTCGAGATAGGGCTCGAAGAACATGGTGACCGCGTGCTCGCGGAAGTCCGGCGAGACGAAGCCGATGCGCAGGCGGCGGTCGGCGTCGGCGGGGCTGACGGGTGGCAGGGGCAGGGGGCGCACCAGGCTTTCCTGGATTTCGCCGAAGCGCTTGTGCTCGGCGAAAAGCTCCTCGGCCGACATGTCGCCCCCGTGTCGCAGGGCGAACAGCAGGTTGCTGTGGATGCCGGCATTGGCGGGGTCCAGGTCCAAGACCTTGCGGAACCATTTCACCGCATTGGGCAAGTCGCCACGGTTAAAATAGAGGTGGCCCAGGGCATTCGGGGCGCGGCTTAGTCGCTTTTCCTGCGCAGCCAGGTCGGCGGCCAGCAGCAGGATGTTCTCGGTCGCCTGGCCCATTTGTTCTTGCACGAGCAAGGATATCCCGGTCCACTCCAGAACCGTGGAGTGGTTGGGGTTGGCCTGGGCGCAACTGGCAAGCTGCGGTATGAGGCTGCCGAGTTTGCCCTGGCGGTCCAGGCTCTCGGCCAGGGTGCAGAGGATGTCCGGGTCCTCGGGCGCCTTGCGGTGGGCCGTCCACAGGGCCTCTGTCATGTCCAGGCCCCCGGAGCGGCTCAGTTCCCGACTGGCAAGGGCAGACGTCACCTCGCCCGAGGGGTCGGCGGCGCAGGCGCACTCGATCAGGGCATCGGCGTCGCTGTCACGGCCATCGGCGCGCAGTGCCGCCACCAGGTCAGCGACGATTAGTGCATTGGCAGGTCCGAGGTCGAAGCCGCGGCGGAGCGCCGCAAGGGCCTCGTCCCACTTCTTCTGGTGCTGGTGGGCGGCAGCCAATGATTGCCAAGCGTCGCTCAAGTCGGGGGCATGGTCGAGGGCTTTGCGGAGCGCCTCGATGGCTTTTTCGATGCGGCCCAGCGCCATCAGCGCGCGCCCGAGTTCCAGGTGCGCCGGGGCCATGTCGGGGGCCAGGCGCAGCGCCTCCTGGAATTCCTTGATCGCGTCGGCGTGGTTATTGGCGCCGGCCAGGAAGGTGCCAAGTTCATAGCGGAGGTCGGCGCGCTGCGGCGCCAAGGCGATGGCCTTGCGCATGTGGGTCGTTCCGGCCTTGGGAGCGTTGGCCAGGAACTCGATGATGGCGAGGAGCCGAAGCCCGTCCAGGTCGCGCGCATGGGCGCGAAGATGCGCCTTCACCATCATGCGGGCGGGCGGAAGCTGGCCGGTGAGTACCAGATCCAGTGCCGACTGCAGGGGGGCTGCCATGTTCACCGCAATAGTTCCTTATCGGTCTCCACCAGTCCGGGCAGTCTACTGCCCCTTGGCTTGAACCGCACGCTCAAACAGCCCCCCACCCCCCCTCGGAGGGCGGGGGGCTGCGATCGCTGCTACTTCAGGAACAGAGTCGGGTTGATGGTCACGAGGGGACCGAATCCGGTGAGGTCCGCCGGAGCAAAGGTCTGCGCTGCCAAGCCGTTCATGGTCATGGCGCCCCCACCATTCTTGATCGCCTGGACATCCTGCTGGGCCAAATAGCGTTGCAGCAGCTTGTTGACGATTTCAGGATCCTTGAGGTCATCAAGACTGAAGCGATCCTTCAGCCGGTCGACCAGTCGGTCCACGTCCATTCCGGAGGCCGTGGGGGGCAGGCCGGCAGCCGCCAGGGCGACCTGGGCCAGCTTTTCATCGCCCAGAAGTTCGTAATGGGACTTGATGTTCGGGGCACGGCGCTGGAAGTAGAGGGCGGCTTCCACGGCCGGGTTACCTTGGCCGGCGGACTGCTCGAAGCTGCGGGTCACGAACTTCTCGGCCAGTCCATCCACCCATGCGGCGTCTTTGAAGTTCTCGACCCCCTTGGTCGACATTTCCATGTATTCGACCATTTCCCGGTACCGGGGGTCGACCATGCGGTTGACAAGGGCGGTCTTGTCGGTGGGGTCGCCGTTCAAAACCTCTCGGAAAAGCCCCTTGGCGAAGGTGTATTCGCCCAGGCCGAAGGCTTGGGTGACGGTGCTCCACAGGCGGTAGTCGTCCATCAAGTCGTCCAGGGACTCCACCTGGCCGATCTTTTCACGCATGTATTCCAGAGCGCGTTCCGTTTCCGGCATCTTGGTGTGGGTTTCGCGCAAGGAAGTGTACTGCGACTTGACAGCGCTATAAGCTCCCATCGAGGAGCCACCGAAACCGGCGACGATCTGTGCAAGCATGATTACCTCCCTTGGCTGGCCGACGCCCTTCGCGGCCGTGAACGGTTACAAGGGCGTCCCAGGATATCAGTCGGTGGGCGCTGTCGGATCGCGGTCCTGGTCCGGATCCGTGGGCCGGGCGAGCAGGACAGCTTCGTAATCCACTACTTTTCGCAAATGGCGCAAAGCGATGTAGTAATTGCTCTGGTTCACCGCCTGCTCCGCCGTATCCAGGTCCGCCAGCACGGCCTTGTTCATCAGCGCGCCGCGAAGATCGGCGGTGTAGCGATCATAATGGGTGCGGTATTCCGCGGCGTTGGCGGGGTCGACCAGCATGAGTTGACAGGCGAAATAGGCGCGGCGCACGGGCGTGTCGGCGTCTTCTTCCTGCATCACTTCGGGTTCGCGCAGGATTTGCGCGAAGTTCTGGACGAGAAAAGAGGTCGCACGGGAGCCGTTCTGAATGACGGCCCCGTTGATGATGACCTTCTCGTTCGGCCGCAGGCGAATTTTCAGGGCCATGGAGGCGTGTCCGGCTAAAGCGGAAAAATGGCGTCGCCCACGGGGGGCGACGCCATATCAAGTAGGCTTAACGGAACGCGCTCAGAACGGTCTGAGCCGACTGGTTCGCGATCGACAGGGCCTGGGCAGACAGCTGCTGCTGGACCTGAAGAGCGGACATACGGGCGGATTCTTCACCCATATCGGCGTCCAGAAGGGCGCCGTGACCAGCCTGGAGTCCCTTTTCCATCGCCTTGGCAAAGCCAGCGTACGCGTCGAGACGCTGAGCGGCTGCACCCAACGTCTGGGCCGCCGTCTTGACGGTGGCGACGTCGGTGGGCGCGGCCACGCCGGTGATGGCGTAGGTGGTGCTGCTGGTCTGAGCAACGGTGTAGGTGCCGCTACCCAGCAGGTTGACACCATTGAACTCCGCTGCGCCAGCAATGTCGGACATGGCAGACTGCAGCTCGGTAACTTCAGCCGCCAGCGCACCATCCGGGTCACCACTGCCCTGCAGTTCGGTCTGCTTGGCCTGGATCTTCTCGGCAATCTCGCCCATTTCGTTCAGGGCCTTCAGCGCGACGTCCACGGCAGCGCGAGCCACCTTATGCACGTCGTAGGCAGCCGAGAACGAACCCTTGTCAGCCTTCATGGAGGTGCCGGTCGACCACCGGGCCGCATTCTGGCTGGCATCGTACACCTTCAGGCCAGTGCCAACGCGGCTCTGGGTAACCTGGAGGCTGCTCTGGGTCTTCTGCATGGTCTGCACAGCAGACAGAGCGCCGATGTTGGTAATGATGGAGGTCATGATACTTCTCCTTCTGAGAAAATGAGGTGCTTTTTGCACCAGTGATCTAACGACGTAAGGCTACCCCTATTTTCCGGTCCGGGTCAATCCTAATAAGCGCATCTCCGCCCGAAAGACCACATTGATGCCGAATCTGTCCAAGGATCGAAGGGCGTAGGTTGTCGCGCCGCGTGGCAGGCGATAGAGTATGATTTGGCTTACAGTTTCTTGCGAGGATTACCCCATCATGAAGGGTGTCGGTGCATACCAGGCGGTGAAAAACGCGGTTGGGGGCGTTGATCTGCGGCGGGTCGAGGCTGAGGCCCTGCTGAAGATCGCGCGGGCAATGGAAGAGGGGCAGGGCGAGGGCCTCGATTCGGTCAAGCTGCGGTATCAGGCGCTGCTGGACAATGTCCGCTTGTGGCGCGTGTTCTTCGAGGACTGCAAGTCGCCGGAGAACGGTCTGCCCGAAGCGCTTCGTACCCGCTTGCTCGGTCTTGCCCTCTGGGTCGTCGGGCGCAGCGAGGAACTCATCGGCGGGGAGGGAAGCCTGGCGCCGCTCGTCGACATCAACCGCATGGTCGCGCGCGGCCTGCTGGGGCAGCAGGGGGGGGATGCCGCCGCGGATGGGGGCCAGGTCAGCGGAGCCGACGGTGGTTCCGGGGCGGGCGGAACTCTCACCTGAAACCTTCCCCCCCCTCCCTAAGGGGGGGTGCCTTTACAGATGGCTGGCCAGGTTCATGTTCTGGAGGCGGGTAACGATGGCAAAGCTTGCTTGCAAGCGAGTCATGAGTTCCTGAAGGCGCGCGGCCAGCTCGAACTGGTCAACCCCTTCCACACCAACGATCTGACGGTTCAGGAGCGTGCGGAATTCCAGATGCCTTTCGCCAAGGCTGCGGGTTCGTTCCTCGATTACGCCCAGTTCCGCCTGGATGGCCACCGCGTCGCCGTGCGCGAGGTACGCTTTGACGGAGATTTTCTTCGCGACCTGCTGGAAGGGGTCGGCATCGTTCGGGTCGTATCCCGCGGCGGCCAGCACGGCGGCGGCCTTCAGGGAATCGCGAATGCCAGGCTCGTCGGCCCGCACGCCGTGGGAAACGAGCAAGCCGTCATCGACCTTTCCCTGCACGCTATCGCGGGCGGAGGTCTGCGGCGGCGCGGCTCCGGTGTCGGTCCAGATGTTGCCGGCCTGGAAGGTGAAGACCCGCTGTGTGTCGGCCGCTGTGGCCGGCTCCGGCATGGCACGGGTGCCGACCTCGGGCTCGGTGAAGGTCCAGCCCACGCCGTTGAAGGTCGCCAGTTGTCCGTCGTGGCCCGCCCACAGGCCGACCGCCGCGGCGTCGACGATGTAGGTCTCACCCCTCACCGGGGCCGGGACAAGCGCGCCGGGATCGGCGGCGATTTCCTTGACTTGAATGGGCGGCGATTCGGGAGTGAACCAGTCGATGACCGAGGAGCTGTTCATCACCAGACGGGTGGCGCTGGCCGCCGGGTCGTCCGGGATCCGCGCAACGCTGTGGTCGAAAAAATCGTTGCCCGCCGCGATGGCCGAAGCCCCCGTCATCTCCCGGTCGATCACCGTGGACACCGCATTGTTCAGCACGGTCTCCAGGCTGGCCACGTTGCCAGCCTCGAAATACTGAATGTCCTTGCCCGGAGAGTCCGGGAGGGGAATCGTGGTGGTGGCGATCAGGGCGATGGACACCGCCGTTCCGTCGGGCATCTCAAAGCCGAGCGTCACCGTATCGCCGTCGGCAACGACGCCGGCGTCGATGGTCGCCGTGGTGGAAACGTCGGTTGCCGCCGTCGGCCCGCCGGTTCCCGGTCCGCTGATCGACGTCGGCCGCATGCCAAAGGCGCCGCCATCGTGGGTCAGTGTGACGACGGTGCCGCCCACCCCGGTGGACAGGCGACCGTCGCCGGTGCCCATATCGGCCGCCAGGCGCCGTTCCATGACCGCCTTCAGGCCAATGCGCCCGCCTTCGCCGTCCAGCAAGGCGTCCGGGCCGGCGACCGGGGCCGTGGAGACCTCGGCGCCGCTGAACAGGTGGCGGTTGCTCTGCGAGGTGTTGAGCAGCGAGACGATGCCGCCGACGGCGCTGCGCGCCCGTACCCTGCTGCTCTGCATGCCATCGGCCGTGCCGGGCGCGAAGGCGTCCACGGCCCCCTCCCGCACGTCGGTAACACTGTCCCGCACCGTGTTCATGGCCTGCTGCACGCCCTGCAGCCGAAGTTCCACGGTCTTGATGGACTGGTAGTACCCGTCCACGCGGTTCATTTTGTGCCGCAGTTCCTGGGCTACCGTGGCCTGTGCCTTCAGGCCGCCATGGGTTTCAAACTTGTAGCCGCTCGAAAGCTGTATCTGGGCGTTGGTCGCCTGCTGGCGCAGGCGCATCATGTCCTCGCGCACCCGCAGGTTCTGGCCCTGCGTGGAGACGTTCTGGAAGTTACCGGGCGTGAGAAAACTGCTGGACATGGCGTGTCGCTCCGATGTGTTCCAGGGTCTACTTGATGCTCAACAGGACATCAAACATCGCTTCGACCGACCGCACCACTTTGGCGCAGGCCGAATAGGATGATTGTAGCATGATAAGCTGTGCCATTTCGTCATCGACGTTCACGCCGCTCTGGCCCAGGACGCGCTCATTCAAGAGCTGCGTGCGCACCCCCTGGTCCTCGGCCATGTCCTTGGCGTTGGTCGCCTGAAGGCCCTGCGAGGTGGTCATGGCGCGGGCCATGTCCAGGATCGTGCCCTTGTAGGGGCTGCCCTGACCACCCAGCGCCGTATCCTTGGAAAAATTGAAGGTCGTTTCGGTCAGGCGCTCCAGGATGAGGGCGGGCCGCGTTATGTCGCCGAGCGGCGTCGTGCTGCCGTCATCGTGGGTGTAGGTGACCAGCTTCAGGTTGTCGCTTTGAAGTTCGGTGTTGAGCGAGATGCGTCCCGCATAACCCCGCCGCGCCCAGGTGTCATCGCCAACGTCCGTCGTATAGTCCTTGGGCGTGCCGACCAGCGGGCTGCCGTCCTTGAACACGTTGAGCTGAGGCCCGTCGCTGGTCGACGTGGACAGGGTGTGGTACGTCGCCGACCGGATCAGGTTGCGCGATCCGGCGGGCATGGTCACTTCTCCGGGCACAGCCGAATGGATGACCCCGGTGCCGCCGGTCGGAACGGCCGGGGACAGGTTGCCCATGGCCGTGATCATGGCGGCGGCCGGGTCGGCGGCATTGCGATCGACGAAAACCGTGTTGTCAGGGTCGGGAACGCGGTCCTTCATGCTGTCGGTGATGGGCGCGGTCACGAAATAGGCGGTCACCGTGCGCGGCCCGGCCGCCGTCAGGTAGGTGAGGGCGAAGCGGTCGCCGGCGGTCGGCGGCGTCGGCAGGGTGTGGGTATAGTCCGTGCCGGTGACGTCGGTGACCTTGTCCGACAGCGCCACGGTCAGCGCATGGGCCAGTTCGTCAAGCTGGTTCTGGGCTTGGACCAGCACCTCATCGCGCATTTCGATCAGGCCGGCGATCTTGCCTTCGCGCGGCGGGGCACCCTTCAGCAGGTCGGCCCGCGTGCCGCCGGGGCTGACCAGGACCAGGGTGCCCACGCCCCGCGATTCGGCGTCCGTGGAGTAAAGCTGATCGGCCCCGATAAGGTGCTGGCCGTCGAACTCCAGGCGCGAGGCGCGGTCGGACACCAGCGTATAGCCGCCCGACGTGAATACCGTCATCGAGCCGTCGGGCCGCAGGATGGTGCGGACGTCGAGGTTCTCGGCCACTGTCTTGAGGTGCAGGTCGCGGCGGTCTTCCAGGTCGGCGGTGGTATGGCCGCCGGTGGCGCGGTTCGCGATCTCGCGGTTGAGGGCCTCAATGGACTTGAGGGCGCTGTTGACGTCGTCGATGGTCGCGGCGATGGACTGTTCGGCCCGCGTGCGCAGGCCCTGGATGGTGGTGGTCATCTGGTTGAGCTGACGCGCCACCGCGTCGGCCCGCGCCATCACCGCTCCGCGCACACCGGCGTTCTCCGGGTTGTCGACCATGCTTCCCAGGGTGACGGCAAGATCGTTGATGGTGTAGGAGATCCCGCCTTCGCTGTCGGCCGACCCGAACATCTGGTCGATCTGACTCATGTAATCGGCGGACACGTCCAGGCGGGCTGACCGGCTCTGCTCCGCGCGCAGGCGCTCCTGCAGGTGGAAGTTGACGTCGCGGATCGTGGCCGTGGTGCGCACGCCCGCGCCGTTCGGACCGACCATCATGTTCTCGCGCGGCGAGATCTTGCGCGTGTACCCGTCGGTTCCGGCGTTGGCGATGTTGCGCGAAACAACATCCACGCCAAGCTGATTGACTCTCAGCCCGCTTACCGCCGAATTGAGCGCGCCCAGCAAACTCATGACAGTCGTCCTGTTCAGGCCTCGGCCCTAAAGGGGCCGAAGAGGGAAGGTGAGCACGCGGCGGCGTTCTGCCATCCGCGTGCCAGGTACAGCTTAACGCTTCATGTTCAGTGTTTCTTGCAGCATGTCGTCGGACGTGGTGACGGTGCGCGAGTTGGCCGAGTAGGCCCGCTGTGCGACGATCATCTTGATGAACTCGTCGGCGATGTCGACGTTGGAGTTCTCGGTCGCCGAGGCGATGATCGACCCCGAACCGCCGACGCCCATGATGGCGATCAGCGGGTCGCCCGATTCCGGCGTGCGGCCGAAGGCGCCGCCGTCCATGCGGGCCATTTCGTCGGGCGACGAGAAGGTGGCCAGCGGCACCTGGTACAGCACCCGCGACCGGCCGTTGTCGTAGTTGGCGACCACGTAGCCGAAGTCGTTGATGAACACATCCGACAGGACGCCGGCCTGATAGCCGTCCTGCTCCAGGCGGTACACCGAAATGTCGTCGGCGTAGTAGCTGGTCAGCAGGGTCTGGCTCTCCAGGCCCGAGAAGTCCAGGGTGACGGACTGTCCGCCGGTCGGTCCGACCGACAGGTCTACGGCCGCTACGCTGGACACGCCTTCGGAGTCAAAGGTGAAGGACTGCGACCCGGCGGTGTTGGTGTCGGTGTCCACGGCATACCAGGAGTCCCGGTTGGGGTCCTGGTACATCAGCGTCCACGCCGCGTTGGCAGCCCCCGGAGAGGTGTCGGCCGAGCCGGTGCGCATCCAGCGGAACTGGACGTCCGTCGGGGTGCCCAACTCGTTGAAAATGGTCACCGCGCCACCGGAGAACGAGCCGGACGCCTGATAGAAGGTGTCGTCGTCGGCCGCGGCCATGGTCAGCAGCGTGTTGACGCCGGCGAGGGTCTGGACGTTGGAGTGTGTGAAGGTGGCTTCGTCCTCCGCCTGGACCGTCAGCGTCGTGGGGAACACCGCGCCCGCCGAAGCTGCGGCGGTGCTGACGATGTTCTCCAGCGGCCGGCCGGCGGCGGTGTCGGCGTTGATGGCGGCGGCCAGCGTGGCGATGGCGGTTTCCACTTCAGCGGCCGTGGCAATGCCGGTCCCGAGGGCCGCCGAGACGGTCGCCTCGTACAGATTGCCCTCGATCTCCAGGCTCAGAACGTCGCCGCCCCGATACGAGCCGCTGCCGGCGGTGTTGAAGGTGAACACCGTTTCCTGGTCGTCGGCGACCGTGTCGCCGTCGGCGTCCCACGTCCCGTCGGCGCCGGAGGAGGCGACGTAGGGATTGACCACCGCATTGGCGTTGGCCGGCAGGTTGGCGCTGTAGTTCACCGCCGTTGTCGGGCTGGCCTGCATGACGTCCGCCTGGATGCGGATCGGGCTCAGGATGTCGGTGGTGTTCAGGGTGTCCTGGTCGATCACCTGGCGGCCGTTGAGGTAGTAGCCGCCGCCGTTGACCATGTAGCCGAACTTGTCGAGCGAGAAGTCGCCGCGCCGGCTGTAGAGGGCGTTGTTGTCGAAGGCCACGCCCTGCGGGGTCACCGAGTTGGCCTTGGAGATCACAAAGAACCCGTTGCCGGCGATGGCCATGTTGGTGGCCATCTGCGTCTGGGTCAGGTCGCCCTGCACGCTGTGCCGGTAGCGCGGCGTCGCCAGCACGCCGCCGGGGCTGTGGTTGCGGCGGCTCGACGCGGTGACCATCTCGCTGAAGCTGGTGTCGACGCGCTTGTAGCCGACCGTCTGGCTGTTCGCCAGGTTGTCGGAAATGTTGCCGATCGACTTCGACTGAGCCTTCATGCCGGACACTGCCGCGGTCATCGCTGCGTAGACGCTCATTTGCGCTTACTCCTGTTTGGTGGCGGGCTGCCCGGGAAGCGGGCCCTGAACACGTGCCCCTGGGCTGACCCTGCGCGGCAGTCGGGACCGGCACCGCGCGCTCATTCTATCTCGGGTCACTATCAGCAAGCGTTGTGCCAGTTTCCCGCCCGAGGGATTCTGCGGCGATTGCCGTGTCGTGGAGGGGGATTCCGCTCTGTAGGGCAATTTCTGCCGGGCTGTCCGGGATGCCGGGCGGCAAAAAGTTCCCGCTTGTCGATCCATCCTAAGGTGCTGGCACAGCAATAAAAAAGGCCGCCGGACGGGCCGGCGGCGGAAACCGAACGAGGGGCGGCCTACAGCGACATGGAGTCGCTGACGGTGCGCACTTCGCTCATCGGGACGGCCATGCCGTTGATGGTCAGCGTGGGGTCTTCGCCGGCGCCGGCCGACACCGCCGAGATACGCGCCTGCACCACGGTGGTCAGCTTGCGCGGCTCTTTTTCCTGGCCGAACGCCGAGTTGACCTCGATGGAATAACGGCCGTCGGCCATGGTCTGGCCGGCGTCGTTCTTGCCGTCCCATTCGACGATGTGGTTCCCCGACAGGGTCTTGCCCGCCATGGTGCGCACGACGTTGCCCTTCTCGTCCTTGATCGACACTTGGGTGGTGCGGGCGTCGTTGTCCAGGATGTAGGCGAACTTGGCCTTGCCGTTCTGCAGTTCGACCTGGTCGTCGATGATCTCGGCGTAGCGGCCCAGGTAGGACAGGGCCAGCGACTGCTGGGTCTGGCGCTGCATGCCCTGAAGGGTCTGCAGGTTGGTGTTCATGCCGATCTGCTGTTCGACCTGCGCGAAGCCCACGAGCTGGTTGGTGAAGTCGTTGGACTCCATCGGCGACAGCGGATCCTGGTGCTTGAGCTGGGTGGTCAGCATGAGCAGGAAGTCGTCCATGCTCTGCGCCATCTTGCCGGCCGCGGCGCCGGTGTCGACGGCTCCGGTCGCTCCGGTGACGGTGTTCTGGGAGAGCGCTGAGGTGATGCCGACCATGACGAGGTCTCCTGCTTACGGTAAGGCCAAATTCAGAGGGCGGTGTCGACGCCGAGGCGGGACGTGGGGCGCTGTCCGCCGCCGACCGTTCCGTTCTGCTCGTACACCTTGAGGCTATCGTCGCCGCCGGTGCGGGCGGCCTCGATCACCGAGTTGATCACGTCGCTGACCGTGTCGATGCGGGCCTGCAGGCGGCGCATGTTTTCGACCGTGGCGACGCGCAGGGTCTCGCCGGCCTGGCGCAGGGCCTCGCGGTCAGCCTCGTCGAGGCGGTTCTTGAGGGTCTCGTCGCGCCGCAGGTTGATCAGGCACTCCAGGTAGATGCCCGCCAGGCCATCCTTGCGGTGGCGCAGGATGTCCAGCGTTGCCGTGTCGCCGTCGTCGAGGGCGGCGATCTCGGCGTGCAGGACGCCGTGCAATTCCGTCATGACCTCGGCCATGGGGCCGAAGAAGGCGTCCTTGGTGGCGGCGGCGCGCGGCCCGAACACCACCAGCGGCGCAACGGCGGCGGCCGGGGCAGGGCGGCGGTCAGCGCGGGCGGGCGCCCGGGAGGGGGTGGCGGAGGCGGCGGGGGCCGCCGCGCGACCACGCGACGGACGGGCGGTGGCCTCGGCCGAGGCGGTCGCATCGGGCGAGGCCGCCGGGCGGGTCGCCCGCGTGGCGCGCTGCGGCGTGACGGCCTCGGCGGCACCGGCCTGCGGGCGGACCTTCCGGGCTTCGGGGGGGCGGGTGCTCATTGGGAAGCCTCCTGGGCTTGCAGCATGGCCTGCATGACGTTGTCGGCGATGCCGATGCCGCCCTTGGCGGCCGTCGCCTTGGCGTATTCGTCGACCAGCATGGACTTCCAGGCGTCTTCGCCGGCGCCGCCGCCGAAGGTTTCGTTGGTCTTCACCTCGGCGAACATGTGGTTGAACATCTGGGACAGGAAGAACGCCTCGAAGTCCTGGGCGGATTCCCGCACCTGGTCGATGTTGCGCGGCGCGGCCTTGCCGGCGATCTGGTTGCCCCGGTCGATGCGCGAGGCGGCAAGATTTTCCCGGGCGGCCGAGAACACGGAGGAGGCGGCGGCGTCGATCATCACATCACCTCGATTTCGGCTTGCAGCGCGCCGGCCGCCTTGATGGCCTGCAGGATGCTGATCATGTCGCGCGGGCCGATGCCCAGGGAATTCAGGCCGTTGACCAGTTCCTGGAGGTTGACCCCGCCATCGACCACGGTCAGGCGCTTTTCGGCATCTTCGTCGACTTCGATTTCGGTGCGCGGCACCACCACGGTCTCGCCGGCTTCGGCGAACGGGCCGGGCTGGGACACCTGCGGGGTCTCGGTCACGCGGATGGTCAGGTTGCCCTGGGCGATGGCGACGCGGGACACCCGGACGTTCTCGCCGATCACGATAATGCCGGTCTGCTCGTCGATGACCACGCGGGCGTGCTGGTCGGGCTCGACCCGGAGCTGTTCGACATCGGTCAGCAGGCCGACCATGTTGGACTGATACTGCGCCGGCACCTTCATGGTGACCGTGCCGGGGTCGCGGGTGCTGGCCGCGGCGGTGCCAAGGAACGCGTTGATCGCCTGGGTGATGCGCTGGGCGGTGGTGAAGTCGGGGTTGCGCAGGGCGATGGACACTTCGGCCATGTCGTTCATCTCGAACTGGATTTCCCGTTCGATGATGGCGCCGCTGGGAATGCGGCCCGACGTCGGCACGCCCTTCTGGATGCTGGCCGCCTGGCCCTGGGCCATGAAGCCGCCGACCTGCACCTGGCCCTGGGCCACGGCGTAGACCTCGCCGTCGGCGCCGACCAGCGGGGTCACCATCAAGGTGCCGCCGAGCAGGCTCTTGGCGTCGCCCAGCGCCGAGACGCTGATGTCCATGCGGGCGCCCTGGCGGCCGAACGGCGGCAGCACGGCGGTGACCATCACGGCGGCGACGTTCTTGGCCTTGAGCTGGCCGCCCCGGGTGTTGACGCCCAGGCGCTCCAGCATGCCCATCAGGCTTTCCTTGGTGAAGGCCATGCTGTCGATGTTGTCGCCCGTGCCCTGGAGGCCGACCACCAGGCCGTAGCCGACCAGCAGGTTGTCGCGCACGCCTTCAAAGTCGGCGATGTCCTTGAGGCGGGAGGCGGCCGCGGCGGGACCGGCCGCACCGACCAGCAGCACGACCACGGCGGCGACCGGCAGAACGGCACGGGCGAGGCGCCGCGGCACGGTCAGGCAGGCTTCCAGGAAGGTGTGGCGGGACTGGGTCATGGCGGTCCTCTTGCGAGCCGTATTCTTTTCGGGAACGGGGTTCGTCCGTCCCCACCTATGCGAACCGCGTGCCAGATTGCCGGGTTCCCAAAAAGCCAGTGATTCCGGGCGGTGGTGCAGGGGGCAGGCGACCCGGTGGGGCTGTCGGCGGCACATTCGGCCGGTGCGCCCGGCAAAACTTGCCGTGCCGAGGTTCCGATTTCCCCCTTTCGCCGGGCGCGCGAAGGCCGTAGATTCAAAGGCATCGGTTCCACAAACGGAAGTACCGGGTATCCATGAAGATTTCCGGTCTGGGCTCTTCGGGGTCCGCCTCGACCAAACGCACCGAGAAGTCCAAGGGCGTGGGCGGGGTTTTTGCAAGCCATCTCAAGGGCTCCACAGACTCTGCCGAGGCTGCGGGAGGGCCTGACGGCGCCTCGGGGCTGGATGCTCCGGCGTCGCTGTCGGGGCTGGAAGGCCTGCTCGCCGCGCAGTCGGTGTCGCCCGATGCCGGGGGCGGGCGCGGGCGCCAGCGCATGATCCGCCATGGCGAGGACCTGCTCGACCGTCTGGAGGAGGTGCGTCGCGGCCTGTTGCTGGGCGGCATCCCCAAGGCGCGGCTGGCCGAACTCGCCCAGATGGTGCGCAGCAAGCGCGACACCGGGGTCGATCCCCACCTTTCGGCCATCCTCGACGAGATCGAGCTTCGCGCCGAGGTGGAACTCGCCAAGCTGACACGACGCCCCTAGGGTGACGCTGCGGCAGCGCCGTGGCGGAGGCCCGGGCAACCGGGCGATAACGCGCGGTTTTCTCCGCGTTGTCGCCAAGCGCGCGAATTATATGCTTTTTTTACGCTTATCCGGGTCAAACTGCGCTTGCGGAGGGCCAGTCTGTTCCCTATAGTCCGACCCCGGATTGGAAGGCTGCAACCCAAGAAGGCTCATGACTGTAACCTTACCACCGGACTATCGTCCGACTGATGACGAGCCGTTCATGAACGAACGGCAGCGCGAGTATTTCCGCCAGAAGCTGCTCAAGTGGCGGGCGGAACTCATTCGTGAGTCTGAGGAAACCCTTGAACACCTTCAGGAAGGCGGCCTTCAGGAGCCGGACCTGGCCGACCGCGCGTCGGCTGAAATGGACCGCACTCTCGAGCTGCGCACCCGCGACCGGGCCCGCAAGCTGATCGCCAAGATCGATGCCGCCATGGAGCGCATCGAAAACGGCGTCTACGGCTACTGCGAGGAAACCGGCGAACCGATCGGCCTGCGCCGGTTGGAGGCGCGGCCCATCGCCACCCTGTCGGTCGAAGCGCAAGAGCGCCACGAACGCATGGAACGCACCCACCGCACCGACTGACGGTGTCCCGTCCTGGCAGGCGGTTCCCGTAAGTCGGTATCTGGGCGCGATCCTTGCGGTCGGCGGGCGGGGAACGCGGGTCATGATGGACAGGCGCGGGCCGTCTACGGTATCCTCGGGCCGGGATTCAACGCGCTCGGGGATGCGGAAGCGATGACCGCAAAGCCCAGGAAACCGCCGGCCAAGGGGGCCCCCGCGCAAGCGGCGGTCCACACTCCGGTTGCGACCGATGCCGCCCGCACCTCTGCCGATGGCCAGAAGACCTTTTTCCGCCTGCGGAGCGCCACCGACACCCTCGGCACGCCCAGCGATGTGCCCGGTCCGGGCGCGTCAGGGGCCGATGCTGCCAGTGCACCCGCGCCCGAAGGCGGCCTCATCAGCCGCTGGCTGCGCGGTGCCCCGGCCACTCCCCGCCCGCCGCGCCGCCGCAGCCCGCCGCCGGCCGCCGCGCCGCAGCCCGCCGCCGATGTGAGCGAGCCGGTCATTGGCACGATCATCGAGCCGGACCAGGACGCTCCCGGCCCCGATGCCGTCGAATCCTACCGCTCCGCGTCCGATCTCACCGCACCCGAAGACCCTCCGAAGTCCAAGTTCGTGGCCTGAAGGTGAGGAAGTGAAGTGGGGAAACACAGAGGACACAGAGAAAGGCACAGAGGGCACAGAGAGAGCGGAGCAGGTGGCGCCGCAGGCAGATAACCCTGATTGTGTTTACTGCGCTGCGCGCGTTTGCACGGCCTCTCGGTGCTCTCTGTGCCTCCTCTGTGTCCTCTGTGTTCCCACTTCCCTTCACTTCCCTCCCCTTTCCCTCCCCATCGCGCAAAAGAAAATGGCCGGCGGGTCGCCCCACCGGCCATAGTCGATTCCGCTGACGAAGTCCTCAGAACGGGAACACGATGTCGAAGATCTGCTGCCCGTAGCGCGGCTGCTGGACGTCGCTGATGGTGCCGCGGCCGCCGTAGGAGATGCGGGCCTCGGCAATTTTGTCCCAGTCGATGGTGTTGGTCGAGTTGATGTCCTGCGGCCGGATGACGCCGGTGACCTGCAACTCGCGCAGTTCGGAGTTGACGCGCACCTCCTGGCGCCCGGCGATCACCAGGTTGCCGTTGGGCAGGACCTGGAGGACCACGGCGGCAAGGCGGATGTTGACCGTTTCCTCGCGGGCGATGGACCCGGTGCCGGCGTGGCTGCTGTCGCTGTTGGCGCCGATCAGGTTGTTCATGTCGATGGTGTCGGTGTTGGGCAGGACGCGGCGGATGGTGTCCTGCACGCCGCCCAGGGCCGGCAGTCCGGCACTTTCCGAGGCGCCGCGGGTGCGCGACGTCTCGTTGGACAACTCGGCCTTTTCGTTGGTGATGTCGACGATCACCGTCAGGATGTCGCCCACCTCGCCGGCCCGCTGGTCCTTGAAGAAGGCGCGGGCGCCCGGCCGCCACAGCGAGTTGGCGCTCGGCTCGGCGATCTGCGGGGCCGGCATCGGCATGCTGACCGGGCGGTACTCGCGCTGTTGCACGGGGTTCTGGATGGCCGTCATCTTGGGCGGTTCGCCGACCTCGGACATGCGCTGCAGGGCGTTGCAGGCCGACAGGCTGGTCGTGGCGACCACAGCCGACAGGATGATGAGGGTCTTGCGGAAGCGGGTCATCTTGGTCTCCCCAGGCCTCTGAAGGCGGGCCGAGTTCGGAGGATTCACTGCAGCATCGCCGCGGCGTTCTGGGCGCCGTCGACCACCACGGTGCGCGCGTCGATGACGCGGCCCAGCACGGTCTTGTTGCTGCGTTCGTTGCGGACCTGGACGATGTCGCCGATGGCGCCGTCCTGCAGCGCCCGGCCGCGCGACGTCAGGGTCATGAAGTCGTTGCGCAGGATCATGGTGACCAGTTCGTTGCGGGCGACCAGCGTCGGGCGGGCCAGGTCGCGCAGGCGCAGCGGTTCGCCGGCCCGCACCGAGCGGCGGGTGGCCATGCCGAGCACTTCGGCCAGGTCGGTGGCGACGCCGGGCTGCAGGCGATCGGCCCGCATCTTGATCCAGTCGATGTCGGCCTCGGTGATGACACCGTCGCGGTTGATCGGCCGCACCGCGACCGGGACCTCGATGGACTCGTAGACCTGGCCCGCAACGCGCTGGCGCGTTGCGTTGGGGGCCCCGGCGGGCACCTCGATCATGGCCGAGAACCGGCCGGTGCGGCGGTCCAGGGTGGCGTCGAGCACGGCGACCGGGTTGAGCGTGCCGGCCGGCACCGCCACCGGGCGGACCACCGTCGACAGTTCGACCTCGCTGGCCGGGGTCAGGCCCTGGCCGGCCAGGGCGTCGCGCAGGGCGGCCCGGATGTGGTCGGGGCTGACCGTGTCGGCCGAACGGCTGACCACCACCTCGGCCGGGCCGGAGCCCAGGACCTGCCAGGTGATGCCGTGCTCGCGGGCCAGGGCGTCCAGGCGGCGATGGTCGAACACCAGGGTCTCGCCGGCCGGCGGGGCGTAGGCGACGACGGTCTCTGCCTTGCCGTCCAGGCCGCTGAACAGGTCGCCCAGGCTCACGAACTCCCCGCTCACCTCGGCCTGCCGGCGCGCCAGCACCTGGGCGCCGCCCAGGCCATTGCTGCTGCCGGCGCTCATGACCTGCGGCATCGACAGACCTGCCGGCGCCTGCTGGGCGGCGGCCGGGACGGCGGCCAGCGCCAGGACGGCGAGGAGGGTGGTCGGGATGAAGCGGCGCATGGCGTGTCTCCGGGGGAACGGGGCCGGCAAGCGGCGGTTGGAGATTACTTGAGCTGGTTGATCATGGCCATCATTTCGTCGGACGTGGTGATGACCTTGGAGTTCATTTCATAGGCCCGCTGGGCGGCGATCAGGTCGGTGATTTCGCTGACCACGTTGACGTTGGACGTCTCCAGGAAGCCCTGCAGCGTGGTGCCGAAGCCGGGGGTGCCGGGAACGGCGGCCACCGCGGCGCCCGAGGCCGGGCTTTCCAGCAGCAGGTTCGAGCCGATGGCCTCGAGGCCCGCCTCGTTGGCGAAGGTGGCGAGCTGGAACTGGCCGACGTTCTGCGGCTGCACCTCGCCATCGAGCTTCACCAGCACTTCGCCCGAGGCGTTGATGGTCACGCTGACGGCGTCCTGCGGCACGGTCATGCCGGGCAGCACCGGGTAGCCTTCGTGGGTGACGATCTGGCCGTCCGGGCTGAGCTGGAACGAGCCGTCGCGGGTATAGGCCGTCTCGCCGCTGGGCAACTGGATCTGGAAGTAGCCCTTGCCGCGCAGCGCGATGTCGAAGGTGTTTTCGGTGTTGTTCAGGCTGCCCTGTTCCGAAATCCGGTACACGGCCGCGGTCTTGACACCCAGGCCGAGCTGCACGCCGGCCGGAACGACGGTGCCGGTGTCCGACGACGTGGAACCGACGCGGCGGATGTTTTGGTACAGCAGGTCATGGAACTCGGCCCGCCGACGGGCATAGGCCGTGGTGTTCATGTTGGCGATGTTGTTGGAAATGACTTCCACGTTGGTCTGCTGGGCCAGCATGCCGGTGGCGCCGATGGACAGTGAACGCATGACTTTCATCCTTTTGGCGCGCCACCCCCGTGCTGGAGGGCGGCGGAATATCGGTGTGCGAACGGCGGCGCTTTAGGTGGAGCGGCGCGCCCAGGTTTCCATGGACTTGCGAACGCGGTCGTGTTCGGCGTCAATCAGCTTGTTGGCCTGCATGTAGGAGCGCTGGACATCGATCATGCGGGTCATCTCGACGATGCCGTTGACGTTGGACCCTTCGATCATGCCCTGAGCGACCTTGACGGCCTCGACCGGCTGGGCCGGCAAATCCTCGGGGGCGGCGAACAGGCTGCCGGACACCTTGCGCAGGCGCTGCGGGTCATCGAACGTCACCACCTGGACGCGGCCGATCGGGCCGTTTTCCGTCGACACCGTGCCGTCCTTGGCGACGGTGAACTCGGCCTCGTTGGGGGCGACGAAAAACGGCTCGTTGTCGGTGTTGAGCAGCGGCAGGCCGTCCTTGGTCACCAACTGGCCCTGGCTGTCCAGGACGAAGTGGCCGGCGCGGGTGTACTTGGGGCCATCGGCAGTCTCGACGACGAAGAAACCGTCGCCGTCGATGGCCAGGTCCATCGGATTCTGCGTCGCCTTGACCGCACCCGGCGTGAAGTCATGCACCCGGCCGAAGTCGGTCACGAAGTTCACCTTCTCGCGGAAGGCCGAATCGTCGCCGGGGCTGCGCACCAGATAGCTGGTGAACAGCGGCTCCTGGGACCGGTAGCCGGTGGTGTTCATGTTGGCCATGTTGTTGGCCACCATTTCCATCCGGCGCCACAGGGCGGTCTGGCTCGACAGGGCGATGTAGCTGGTATTCTGCATCGGCTCTCTTCCGTCTTCGAAGCGGGGCGCGGGCTGGCCGCGGGTCAGTTGCGCATTCCTATGCAGGACGTGTGCCAGATCGCCGGATCCAGGCGACATGCGGCACAGCGGGCGGCGGCGGTCCTTCGGGAGGCGGCAGGGCGTGCCGTGGCGGCGGTTTTTGCAGGGTCGTTGGGCAGATCTTGCCGGGCTGCCCGGTTTGGCCGAGGGGAGGGCGGCAAAGAACCGCCAAAATGCTCTTTCAACGTATTGTTAACGTTCGCCGCTTAGGCTGCACCGAGAGATCGAAGGACCGGCCCGCGGGGGCAGGCGCCCCATGCGGCGCCGGACGGGACCGGGCCGCCGGAGGAGCAGATGGCCGAAGACCTGGACGACGAGTACGACGAAGAGCCGGAAGGTGGGGGAAAAGAGGGCAGTGGCAAGAAGAAGAAGCTTCTTCTGCTGATCGTCCTGCCGTTCCTGCTGCTGATCGGTGGTGGGGCGGGCGCGTACTTCGCCGGCCTTCTGGATCCGCTGCTGGCCCCGTCGAGCGAGGCGCCCGAGCAGGCGGCCGCCCCCCAGGGTGCGGCGCCCGGTGCGCCGGGTGCGCCCGGTGCCGCCCTGCAGGTGCAGCCGGCCATCTTCTACGACCTGCCCGAAATGCTGGTCGACATCAATGCCGGCGCCCGCAAGCGCAACTTCCTGAAGCTGCGGGTCAGCCTGGAACTGTCGTCGCCGACGGACACTGCCGCCGTGGAGGCCGTGATGCCGCGCATCATCGACAACTTCCAGGTCTATCTGCGCGAGCTGCGTCTGGAAGACCTGCAGGGGGCGGGCGGCATCTACCGCCTGCGCGAGGAACTGCTGGTCCGGGTCAACGCCGCGGTGCGCCCCGCCAAGGTCAATGACGTGCTGTTCAAGGAAATGCTGGTCCAGTAAAGCCGGAGCAGCGCGAAAGGGCCAGCAGATGAGGGCCAGCACAAGAGGTTCTGCGACATGACGCCCGCCGACGACGACGACAAGCGAACGGCCGACGACGAAGAAGCCCTCATGCGTGAGTGGGAGGCCATGGCCGGCGGTGATGGCGATGGCGGCGGCGGTGGTGGCGAAGAAGGCGACGACGATGCGATGGCCGCCGAATGGGAGGCCATGCTCGGCGGCGACAGCGGCGGCGACAGCGGCGGGTCATCCAGCGGTGGCGGCGGCGGTGGCGGCGGCGGCGGTGGTGGCGGTGGCAACACCCGCGTCCTGAATCAGGACGAGATCGACAGCCTGCTGGGCTTCGACGACTCCGAGGACGAGCGCCACGACAAGACCGGCATCCAGGCCATCCTGAACTCGGCCCTGGTGTCCTACGAACGCCTTCCCATGCTGGAAGTCGTGTTCGACCGCCTGGTGCGCATGATGTCGACGTCCCTGCGCAACTTCACGTCCGACAACGTGGAAGTGTCGCTGGACAACATCCTGTCCCTGCGATTCGGCGACTACCTGAACTCCATTCCGCTGCCGGCCATGCTGACCGTGTTCAAGGCCGAGGAGTGGGACAACTACGGCCTGATGACGGTCGACTCCGCGATGATCTATTCCATCGTGGACGTTTTGCTGGGCGGCCGGCGTGGCACCGCGGCGATGCGCGTCGAGGGGCGGCCCTACACGACCATCGAACGCACGCTGGTCGAGCGCATGATCCACGTCGTGCTGGCCGACCTGTCGGCCGCCTTCGATCCGCTGTCGCCGGTGACCTTCCGGTTCGACCGCCTGGAGACCAACCCGCGTTTCGCCACCATCTCGCGGCCCAGCAACGCCGCCATCGTGGCCAAGCTGCGCATCGACATGGAAGACCGCGGCGGGCGCCTGGAACTGCTGCTGCCCTACGCCACCCTCGAACCCGTGCGCGAACTGCTGCTGCAGATGTTCATGGGCGAGAAGTTCGGCCGCGACTCCATCTGGGAAACCCACCTTGCCGAGGAAATGTGGTTCACCGAGGTGGAGATGGAGGCCGTCCTGGACGAGCAGACCATGCCCCTGCGCGAGATTCTCAACCTCGAGGTCGGGTCGCGCATCATGTTGAACGCGACGCCCAACTCGTCCGTGGAGATGCGGTGCGGCGACGTGCCGATGTTCAGCGGCCAGATGGGCCGCAAGGGCGCCCACATCGCCATTCGCGTCGACCAGAAGATCAAGCGGCAGAGGGGGTAGGGGACATGACCTTTTCACTCGTCCTTGACCTGGTGATCGTGGCGCTGCTGGTGCCCACCATCATCTTTGCCGTGGTGCTCAACAACCGTCTGGCCGTTTTGCGCAAGAACCGCGAGGAGTTGTCCCGCCTGGTCGCCGCCTTCAACGACGCCACCGTGCGGGCCGAGAGCGGCATCCCGCGCCTGCGCAAGACCTCAGAGGATTCGGCCCGTGCCCTGCAGGAGCAGGTGGAGCGCGCCCGCACCCTGCGCGACGACCTGGCGTTCATGATCGAGCGGGCCGAGGGCATGGCCGGCCGCCTGGAAGGCGCCGTCCGCCACGGCCGCGCCGCCGAGGGCAAGATGGCCGAACGTCCGGCTGCCGTGCCCACCGCCGCCATGGACATCGAGAGCGCCGCCGCGGCGGCCGATCGCATCAAGACGCAGTTCTCTGATGATGCGCGTGCCCCGCTGCGGTCCGACCCGCGCTCCGGCGGGCGCCTGGAATTGCGCGCCTCCGAGCGTGGTGCAGAGCGTGGTGCCGAGGGCGCGCCCCCTGCGGCACGCCTGCCCGAACGGTTCACCGACCGGCTGCCCGACGGCCTGCTGGAAAACCTTCCCGATCGCCTGGCCGACCGCGTGGCGGCGTCGCCGGCCGTCCAGGCGCCCCAGGCTCTTCAGGCGCCCCAGGCTCCGTTCGCCGCGCCGGCCGCATCCACGGCCTCGTCCGGGAGTTCGTCCTCGTCCGTCAGCAGCCTCGCCGCGTCGCGCGGTGGCCGGGCGACGGCGCGCAGCGGTGCTCCGGCCGCCGGGTCGCTGGGTGCGGCCCTGGCCCGCGATGGCGGGGCGTCGGTCGCGGCCGGCCTGAGTGGCGACGATGACGGCCGGTCCGAGGCCGAGCGGGAACTGCTCCGCGCCCTGCAGTCCGTGCGCTGAGGGGCGGGATGATGATGAAGAAGACGACCTTCAAGGTTCCCAGGCTCCGGCTGCTGCCGCTGGTGATTTTTTCCGCCGTGCTGATGCTGTCCGTCCGCCTGAGCGGCCTGTGGCAGGATGTCGAGCGGCTGGTGGTGCCGTCGCTGTCGGTGGGCCAGACCACGGCCCGCGCCGTCGGGGCGGGCGAGGATACGCCGACCGGCATCGCCCCGCCGCGCAACAGCGCCCCGATGATGGCCTCCGCCGCCCAACTGGCCGACGCCGGGCTGTCGGACGCTCCGGGGGCGCCCGAAGTGGTTCAGATGGCCGCGTCGGGCGATGCGCCGCCGCCCAATCCCAACGTCTCCTATGGGGCGCCGTCGACCGGTGTGGACCCGCTGTCCGATCCGACGAATTTCACGCAAAACGAGATCGACCTGCTGCAACGCCTGGCCGAGCGGCGCGAAATGATCGAGACGCGCGAGCGCGAACTGTCCACCCGCGAGGGCCTGCTGCAGGCCGCCGAGGGGCGGATCGACCGCAAGATCGGCGAACTGCGCCAGCTTGAGGAGACCATCAACGGCCTCCTGAAGAAACATGACGACCAAGAAGCGGAAAAGATGGCGCAACTGGTGCGCATCTATGCCACCATGAAGCCCAAGGACGCAGCCCGCATCTTTGATGCGCTGGACATGCCGATCCTGCTGGCCGTCATGGAAAACATGAAGGAAAGCAAGTCAGCGGCCATTCTCGCCTCGATGAGTGTGGAAAAGGCGCGGGCTCTCACCGAAGAACTCACCAATCGGCGGCGTTTGCCCGCCGTCGGATCGGAAGGTGGCTGAACGGACCCGAATAAGCGAAAGGGGTTGCGCCAAAGGGCTTTCGTCCTTTAAGAACAACGCGTGATCGTGCGCTCTTTCGGATCAGGGCTGGCTGCCTTCGGGCTGTCGTAAACGGAGTGACAGATGGCTGTCGACAAGAATATGCGCGTCCTCATTGTGGATGATTACAAGACGATGCTCCGCATCATCCGCAATCTCCTGAGGCAGTTGGGCTTCAACAACATCGACGAGGCGAGCGACGGCAGTCAGGCGCTTCAGCAATTGCGGACCGGAACCGTCTATGGGCTGGTCATTTCCGACTGGAACATGGAACCGATGACCGGTCTCCAGTTGTTGCGCGAAGTGCGTGCCGACGCCAAGCTGAAGTCCATGCCGTTCATCATGGTTACGGCGGAATCCAAGTCGGAAAACGTGATCGCGGCCAAGGAGGCAGGCGTTTCCAACTATATCGTGAAGCCGTTCAACGCCGAGACTCTCAAGGCCAAGATGGTGAGCGTGCTGGGCGAGTTCTGAGTCCGGCCCGGCACGCCCCGGTACAAGACAGCGGAGGCCGTGCCATGGCATCGGAAGAGACACCCAAAGGCGCAGGTCCGGAGACCGGCGGCGAATCATCAGCCGCCGGCCCGGGGACCGGCGGCCGCGTGACCGCGGCCGCGGTGGATGAGCGCATCGCCGCCATCCGGGCGCGGTCGGGCGACAGCGTGCCGCTCGATGAAGTGGCGACCGTGGTGCGGTCCCTGCTTGATAGCCTGAGCGGCGACCTGTCGGCCGAAGACGTCCGCCTATACCGCGAGGTCGAGGACCTGGCGCGCTACATCCAGGCAGCCAAGGCCGAGATCGCCGCCCTCAACCCGGCCGACATCCGCGAGGAATTCCTGCCGACGGCAGCCGACGAACTGGACGCGATCGTCCAGTCGACCGAGGCTGCCACCGGCGAGATCATGGATGCCGCCGAATCCATCGAGGACGCGCTGGCCGGACTTCCGGAAGAAACGGCGGCCGCCATTCGCGCCGGCACCACCCGGATCTACGAGGCCTGCTCGTTCCAGGACATCACCGGGCAGCGGGTGACCAAGGTGGTGCGCACCCTCAAGAGCATCGAAGACCGGGTCGACGGCCTGGTGCGGGCGTTCGAGCCGGAACGTCATGGCGTCAGCCTGGACGCCACCGGGCGGTCGGCCGGTTCTGCGGCCCCGGCCGGGGCGATGCGCTCCGGGGTGGCTGCGGCGGGCGACAAGGCGGAAGACGCCGCGTTGCTCAACGGGCCCCAGGGGCAGGGGGAAGCCATCAGGCAGGATGACGTGGACGCCCTGCTCGCCAAATTCGACTGAGCACGATTCACCTTTCATGACGCAGTGCGGTCACCCTCAACCCCTCTTCGAAAGAAAGGGGTTGAGGTCCTTCTCGTGCGTTTGATGATTTGGTGGAATTGTCTTCTGGAAGCGTTTACTTTTCTTGCACATTTGCCGGTCAGAATAGCCGTGCAAGTGCAGGAGCGAAAACGCCCGTTGGGGTGACGACCGAGGGAGGACTCCTCCTTCGGGTGGCGTCTGAGGAATGACAGGATGACCGGCCATGACGGCAGGGGCTAGCCGGGGCGCGAAGGTGCCCGGTAACAGGGCGTGAGCATGTGGGCACATCATGGCACCGGCGCCCGCCGGGGCGCCTGCGGCGCGTGCGCCGTAGTGCAGGGTATCCGCGGCGTGTTTGCCGCGGGGCCGGGCACGCGGCGCGTGCTGGCGCTGGTGCTTGCCCTGGTGTGGGGCGCTGTACTGGGGGCCGGGAGTCCCCCGGCGCAGGCCGCACAGGTGCGCGCCGCGCCCCATGACGGCTATGGCCGCATCGTGTTCGACTGGCCCGGCGCCGTGCGCTACTCCGCCGAAGTTGCCGCCGGGCAGTTGATTGTCCAATTCAGCGACCCGGTGCGCGACAATCCGGAAAAGGTCGTCCGCACGCTGGGCGGATACGTGGCTTCGGCCCATCTTTCGGACGACCGCCGGGTCGTCACCTTCCCGCTCAAGGGCGCCTACGCGGTCAGCACCTTCACCCTGGGAAGCGCCGTCGTCATCGACCTGATGGGCCCCGCCGCCCAGAAGGCCGCCGCCGCCCCGGCAGCCCCGGCGTCCAGTCCCGCCGCCGCACCCGCACCCGCACCCGTCTCCGCCCGTGCCGCGCCCGATGCCCCGCTGGTCCCGGTGCGGACCGGCGAGCATCCCGGCTACCATCGGACGGTGTTCGATTTCCAGGCGCCGGTCGGCTATCGCGTCGATCGCCGCGACTCGGATGCCGTGGTGACCTTCCGTGCTCCCGCCCGAATCGATACGGCGGCGCTCAACGCGGCTCTGCCCCAGCCGTTGCGCGGCGTGACCGTGGCGCCGACCTCCACCACCCTGGCCGTGACCTTGCCGATTCCCTCGGGCGGCCGGGTGCGTCACTTCACCATCGGGCCGCGCGTGGTGGTCGATGTCCTGCTGCCCGAAGACGTGGCCGTGGCGGCTGAAAAGCCCGCTCCCGCTCCCGCGCCGGCCGCGGCGGCGGAGCAGGATCCCATGAAGGCGGCGCCGCGCCCGTCGGCCCCGCCGCGCGCCGTGCAAAGCGGCCAGACCCAGGCTCCCGCCCCCGCCGCTCCGGCCCCCGCCGCCGCTCCGGCCCCCGCCGCCGCTCCGGCCGCCCCGGCTGCCGCCGCGAAAGCCGACCCGCCGGCCGCCGCCGCCGAACCGGCCACGCTCCAGCCATCGCCCGCCGCGCAGGCGCTGGAAGACGCCCTGCGCGCCAACAGCCCGGCGCCCGCCCCGGCCCAGGCTCCTGAACCGGCGACCGCCGGCGCGTCCTCGGTGGACGCCGCGGCCGAGCCGGGGACGGCCCAGCGGTCGCGCGTCGCCAGCCTGAGTTTCTCGTGGGACAAGTCGACCGCCGCGGCGGTGTTCGAGCGCGGCGGCTACCTGTGGGTGGTGTTCGACCGCTATCAGGAACTGGACCTGCGTCTGCTGCGCCGCCTCGGCGCCGGCATCGTCCACCACATCGAACAGCGCGAGAGCCGCACCAACACCATCGTCCGCATGATCGTCGAGGACGGCTACCACCCGTCGGTGCGGCGCGAGGGGTTGCTGTGGATCGTCGACCTGATGCGCCAGCCGTACCGGCCGCGCACGCCGGTGGCGGTGACGCCGCAGCCGTCCAGCCCGGTCGGCCCGCGCCTGTACCTGCCCCTGGCCGAGGCCGGCAAGGCCATGGTCCTGCTCGACCCCGAGGTGGGCGACCGCTTCCTGGTGGTGCCTGTCGTGCCGCTGGGCAACGGCGTCTACCCCGGTCACGCCTATCCCGACGCCGTCCTGCCGGTGACCGTGCAGGGCGTGGTGGTGGAGCCGCGGACCAACCGGGTGTCCGTCACCTCGACGCGCAACGGAGTCGAGGTGACCTCCGAAGGCGGCATGATCTTCTCGCCCGACACGGCGCAGCTTCAGGCGATGGCGACCATCGGCAGCAACGTCGAACTGGAAAAGGTGCTCGACATCGGCGGCTGGATGCGCGGCCCCGAGGAGGAGTTCCAGGAGAACAAGCGGATGCTGCAACTGGCCGTGGCCAATTCGCCGCCCAGCCGCCGCAACCCGGCCCGCCTGGAGCTGGCCCGCTTCTTCTTCGCCCACGGTTATGCGGCGGAAACCCTCGGCATCCTGCGCGCCATCGAGGCCGACGCCCCGGACATGGCCAACACCTCGGCCTTCCATGCCCTGCGTGGTGCGGCCAACTATCTGATGGGCCGCTATGACGAGGCGGTGGCCGACATGAGCCACCCCAGCCTGCTCGGCATCCAGGAGGCCACCTTCTGGCGCGCCGCCGCCCAGGCCCAGCTTGGCGACCCGGCGCTGCAGGCCCTGACCCTGCGCGACACCGGCGGGGTGATCAGCAGCTATCCGCGCCGGGTCAAGGTCCCGCTGGCCATCGTCGCCGCCCGCGCCGCCGTCGAAGCGGCCGACGACCTGGCGGCCAGCAACTTCCTGACCGCCGCCCGCATCGACGAGAACACCGCCCACGAACAGGCCGCGCTGGCCTACATCGAAGGCCGACAGGCGGTCGGCATCGGCAACTACACCCAGGCGCTGGATCTGTGGGGTGACGTGGCCGACAGCGATGACCGCTATTACCGGGCCCTGGCCTCGCGCGATCGCCTCGAACTGCTGCACAAGCTGGAGGAACTGAGCCGCGCCGACCTCATCAAGGGCCTGGAGCGCCTGCGCTTCGCCTGGCGTGGCGGCGAGTTCGAGTTCAACCTGCTGATGCGCCTGGGCGACCTCTATACCCAGACCGGCGACCATGGCGAAGCGCTGCGGGTGTGGCAGCAGGCCTCGACCTATTTCCGCGATGAAGTGCGCATGGCCGAAGCGGGCCAGCGCATGCGCGACACCTTCCGCTCGCTGTACCATGACGGGGTGGCCGACTCGATGCCGCCGGTGCGCGCCATCGCCTTGTTCGACGAGTTCCGCCACCTGACCCCGGACGGGGCGGACGGCGACGAAATGATCCGCCGTCTGGCCGACCGTCTGGTGTCCATGGACCTCCTGCAGCAGGCCGCCGTGCTCCTGGAGCGGCAGGTCCAGCACCGCCTCAGCGGCCTTGATCGGGCGCGGGTCGGGGCGCGCCTGGGCCTCGTCTACCTGCTCGACCGCCAGCCCGACAAGGCCGTGACGACGCTGATGGCCACCAAGGATGGCGGGATGACGGCCGCCCTCGACCGCCAGCGCCGCCACCTGATGGCCCGCTCGCTGGCCGACATGGACCGCATGGGCGACGCCATCGCCCTGCTGGCCGAGGACACCAGCCGCGACGCCCACCTGCTGCGGGCTGAAATCCAGTGGGACAAGCAGGACTGGGCGGGCGCCGCGACGGCGCTGGAGGCGGTCATCCCCGAAGCCAGCCGCAACCTGGTGCTGGCCGGCGAAGAGGCCCGTCTGGTGCTTGACTGGGCGACCGCCATGACCCTTGCCCGCGACGAGGCGGGAGTGCGTACCCTGCGCCGGCGCTATGCAGATGCCATGAACCGCACGCCCCTGGCGCGGGCCTTCGACCTGATCACCGCGCCGCCGGAACAGGGGCTGATCGACTACCGCACGGTGGCCGATCGCATCAAGCAAGCCGAGGATTTCCGCGCCTTCCTCACGGCCTACCGTGACCGCCTGCGCACCGACGGGCTGAGCGCCATCAACTAAAGCGGTTTGCCTTTGATGTGAACCACCGCCTGTGCTCATGCATCTTGGGCTGCCGCCCAAATCCGCTTGGGGCAGGCCCCAAACCCCTTCTTCTTCTTCAAGAAATAAGGGAGGCCTGGAGCGGTGCTCCAGGCCGGCGGCAGCCATCTGCGACAGCGGGCCACTGCGTCAAGTTAAAGGCAAACCGCTTTAACTAAAGCGGTTTGCCTTTGATGTGAACCACCGCCTGTGCTCATGCATCTTGGGCTGCCGCCCAAACCCGCTTGGGGCAGGCCCCAAACCCCTTTTTCTTCTTCAAGAAATAAGGGAGGTCTGGAGCGGTGCTCCAGGCCGGCGGCAGCCATCCGCGACAGCGGACCACTGCGTCAAGTTAAAGGCAAACCGCTTTAACCAAGCCGAGGCGTGACCGGGCCGGGCAGGTGTTGCTCTGGCGCAACATCTGTGTCCCTTGCGCACCTGGTGCTGCAACCAGCGGGCGCGGTCAGCGTCTGTCTCAGGGTACACACCTTGGAGGCAGCCATGAAGAACGCTCGTATTTTGACAGCCGGCCTCGCCGCCGCGCTCCTTGCTCCCGGCCTCGCGGTCGCGCAGCAGGTCGATTTCGCCGGCCCGACGACGGGCCAGTGGGAAGCCACCCTGTCGGGCAGCGGCACCAGCGACACGGATTTCGATACCAACACCATCGGGCTGACTGGCAGCATCGGGCAGTACATGCAGCCCAACGTGCTCGTCGGCCTCCGCCAGACGCTGAACTACAGCGGTACCACCAACGACGACGTCTTCACCGGCTCGACCCGGGTGTTCGCCGACTACATCTTCGACATGAACCGGTGGCGCCCGTACGTCGGTGTGAGCCTCGGCGGCATCTATGGCGAGGGGGTCAACAACACCTTCACCGCCGGCCCTGAACTTGGCGTGAAGTACTACGCGGACAACAACACCTTCGTGTTCGCGCAGACCGAATACCAGTTCACCTTCCGTAACGGGAACGAGATCGACGAAGCGTTCAACGACGGCGGCTTCTTCCACGCGGTGGGTATCGGCTTCAACTTCTGAATGGGGAGGGGGAGAGCGCCAGGGGCTCTCCCCTATCCTATTATCCCGTAGCTCTGGACCAGCGATCCGACCAGCAGGTGCCAGCCGTCGACCAGAACGAAGAAGATGAGCTTGAACGGCATGGCGAGCATCATCGGGGGCAGCATCATCATGCCCATGGACATCAGGACGGACGCGATGACCATGTCGATGACCACGAACGGCAGGTAGATCAGGAAGCCGATCTCGAAGGCGCGGCGCAGTTCGCTGATCATGAAGGCCGGAACCAGGGCGCGCATCGGCGTCGCCTCGGGCGTCTCCACGCCCTCGATCTGGGCCATGTCCAGGAACAGCTGCAGATCCTTGTCGCGGACGTGCTTGAGCATGAAGTCGCGGAACGGCGCGCTGGCCAATTCAAACGCCTCGAACTCGTCGACCTGTTCGTTGACCAGCGGCGTGATGCCGGCCTCCCATGCCCTCTCCAGGGTCGGCTGCATGATGAACAGGGTCATGAACAGCGACAAGCCGATCACCACCTGCGACGGCGGGGTGGTGTTGGTGCCCATGGCACTGCGCAGGATGGAGAACACGATCACCAGACGGGTGAAGCTGGTCACCATCAGCAGCAGCGACGGGGCCAGCGTGATGACCGTCATCAACAGGATGAACTGGACGATACGGGCCGTGGTCGACCCCGTGTCGTCGCCCAGGTCGATGCTGAACTCCTGCGCCAGGACGGGACCGGCGATGGTCACGACCGCCAGGCCGGCCATCGCCGCAAGACCAAGGGCGACCAGCCGCCACGGGCTGGAGGCAGGGCGCCCCCCAATCGGATTGGCGCGGCGATTCATGGCATGATTCCTTGGGTGGAGTGTGCAGTCCCGGTGGTCGCCGAGCAGTCGGGCGGAGGTGCGGTGGTGGTGTCAACGACCAGATCGGTCGACCCGCCGATCAGCAGCAGGTGCTCCACGCCGTCGCGGCGCACCAGGATGAGGCGCCGGCGCGGGTCGAGCGCCAGGGTTTCGACGATCTTCAGGCGGCGGGGACCCTTTCGGCCGCCCCCCAGCGACGGCAGGTTTCCCGAAAACCGGCGCAACAGGCCGCCGGCCAGCAGGATGAGGCCGATGACCAGCACGAAGGACAGCGCGAAGCGCAGGTAGTCGTCGGTTTCCATGGGGGCTCAGGATTTCAGGTGCTGTCGCCGCTGCCGGCTTCATGCGTCGCTTCGGGATCGCCCTCGGGTACCGACTCTGACGGGGCCGGAGTAGGGCGGGGGGCGAGGAGGTCGCTGCGGCGATAGGCGTCGCCCACGGTCGGCGGCCTGCGCCCCCCGTGGTCGGCCCGCCGCACCAGGCTGCCGTAGCGCGCCGTCAGGTCGGCCGACAGGGTGTCGAGGTCGTACAGCACCGCCTCAAGGAGGCCGCGCAGCGCGCGCCGGTCGTCGCTCGGCAATGCCGCCACGGTGCGGCACGCCGCCCGGGTCAGGTCTTCGAGCGGCGCCAGGCTGACCGCATGACCTTCGCCCAGGCCGCGCCGCGCCGCCGTGATGTGGGCGATGATGCCGTCGATTGCGGCGCGTGCCTCGCTGCGCGACCCTGCGGGGGTGTTGTCCTCGGTCATGGTGCGGTCACTTCCAGCCATGGGGTGGTGTTGCCATTGGCTTTGTAGACATAGGCGAGAATCTCGGCAACGGCGGCAAAGGCCTCGGCGGGAATTTCGCTGTCCAGGTCGATCTGGGACAGGATTTGGGCCAGATCGGCATCGCGGCGGACGCGGACACCGTTGGCGAACGCCAGGGTCAGGATCTGTTCGGCGACGAAGCCCTTGCCCGATGCCACCACGCGCGGCAGGCCGCCGTCGGCATCATGGTCGAGCGCCACGGCAACGGAATCGGGCGGGCCGGCGCCTGCCGGGTCCTTCTGCTGCGGTACGGTCCATGCCGGGCCGTCGTCCTTTGGCAGTGCCTCGGGACCCATTCCGTGCGGCTTGGCGTCGCGTTCGGCGGCCACGGTCGCATTCTCCACCGGTCTATCCCCACCCCTGATGCCGCACCCCCGCTGGCGGTCCGGCACCCATCGTCATACTGCTTGACCCGGCTTAAGAAAGGCTTAAACCGTGGCCTTCCGGAAGGGCGTCGGGGTGGGCCGGCGACCGGCTTTACGGTTTCTTAAACCGCCGGGGGCCATACTCCGGACGAGCGCGGTGAAGACCCTATGGGGCGGCCGCTGGTATACCGCCGAGATCGGCGAAACGGCAGGGGTTGGGCATGGACTTCGACAAGCTTGCCATTTTCCGCATGGCGCGGATGAGGATGGACTGGCTGGCGCAGCGCCAAAAGGTGCTGGCCCAGAACATCGCCAACGCCGACACGCCGGGCTATCGGGCCAAGGACGTGCGCGAACTCAACTTCAAGCGCATGGCCCTGGATGCGGTGGACACCGCACCCAAGACCGCGGTGACCAATCCGGCCCACATCGCCGGCGGGCTGCCCCACGTCGGGCCGTACCGGGAGATCACCGAGCGGCGCACCTTTGAAACCTCCATCGATGGCAACCCCATCGTGCTGGAGGAGCAGATGGAAAAGATGTCCAGAAGCCGGAGCGGCTACACGCTGGCGCTCAGCCTGATCCGTAAGAACATCAACATGCTGAACACGGCCATCGGCAAGGGCGGCGGCTGATCCGCCTGGTCTAGCGGAACGGGGCAATACGGCGTTTGAGGGACCGGCACAATGGATGATCTCAGCAAGGCATCGCACATCGCGTCCTTTGGCATGAAGGCCCAGGCAAAGCGTCTGCGCGTCGTGGCGGAGAACATGGCGAACGTCGAGTCCCTGGCCACTACGCCGGGCGGCGAGCCGTATCGCCGCAAACTGGTCACCTTCAAGTCCGAACTCGAGCGCGGCATGGACGCCGAGGTGGTGCGGGTGCGCCGCACCGTCCGCGACATGTCGGATTTCGAACGCGACTACAATCCCAGCCACCCGGCGGCCGATGCCGCCGGCTACGTGCTGAAGCCCAACGTCAACCCGCTGATCGAGGCGATGGACCTGCGCGAGGCGCAGCGCTCCTACGAGGCCAACATGCACGTCGTGACCATTTCGCGCGAAATGGTCGGCAAGACTCTTGAACTGTTGCGTTAAGGGACGCGGATCATCATGGCTATCAGCAGCATCAACAGCGCCATTTCCGCCTATCAGAGCGCGGCGCGCTCGGCCCTTCAGGACGCCCCGTCGATCTCGAAGGCGGCCCCGCCCGAGGGCGAGAGCTTCGCCGGTCTGGTCCGCGGCAGCCTGGAGAAAGCGGTCGAGCTTGGGCACAAGTCCGAGGAAATGGGCCTCAAGGGCGTGGCCGGCGAAGCCGACCTGCGCGACGTCGTCATGGCGGTGAACAACGCCGAGAACGCCCTGAACACCGTGGTCGCCGTGCGCGACAGGGTGGTCTCGGCGTATCAGGAAATCCTGCGTATGCCGATCTGACGGCGTGGTCGCGGGCCGATGAACGAATCCCAGATCCTCGACCTGGCGCGGGATGCCGTGTGGACCATGCTGCTGGTCTCAGGCCCCATCTTGCTTGTCGGCCTGGGCATCGGCCTGCTAATTTCGCTGTTCCAGGCGTTGACGTCGATTCAGGAAATGACGCTGACCTTCGTGCCCAAGATCCTGGTCATCTTCGCGTCGCTGATTCTGTTCCTGCCCTACATGATCCGTCATATGTCAGAGTTTACTCTGCGCCTGATGGATACCATCGTCGGCTTGCCCTGAGGCTGAGGGGCGGCACGCGGTGGAGGCCGCCCGATGCTAGAGCACTTTCTGACGCTTAACACCTTCCACATCCTGCTGGTCTTCGTGCGGATGGGTTCGGTGTTCATGCTTTTGCCGGGGTTCGCCGCCAGCTACGTGTCGGTGAAAATTCGCCTGCTGATCGCCCTGACCGTCACCCTGGTCGTGGTGCCGCTGGTGTCGCCCGTGCTGCCGGATTTGCCCGACACCGCCATCGAAATGGTGCGTCTCATCCTGCTGGAGTCGTTCTACGGCATCTTCATGGGACTGCTGGCACAGGGCGCGATGGCGGCGCTGCATCTGGCCGGCTCGTCGATCGGCCACAACACCGGCCTGATGAATGCCATGGTGTTCGACCCCGTGACCGAACAGCAGGGCGCCCTGGTCGTCGGGTTTCTGGCCAATGTGATGATCGTGCTGCTGTTCGTCATGGACATGCACCACCTGATCATTCAGGCCGTGGTCAGCAGCTACGCCGTGTTCATTCCAGGCGCCAGCCTGCTGCCGGTGGACCATCTGAGCCTTTTCACGGATCAGCTGTCGCGGTCTTTCTTCATGGGCCTTCAGCTGGCATCACCGTTCATCGTTTATGCCATCGTGTTCCAAACCACCATGGGCGTACTGGCGCGGCTCGCCCCGCAGATGAACGTGTTCTTCGTGGCGTTGCCGTTGCAGATCATCCTGGGCGTGGGAATGCTGATGGTTGCCATGCCGGGTCTGATGTTGTGGTATCTGGCGTTCTTTGAAGACACCTTCACCCGCTTCCTCCCTTAGACTCCGGATGCCCCGGAATGCGCCACTGATGAGAGTTTGCGCGGCCCCGGACGGAAAGACGAGCCATGGCTGACGACGCCCCGGACAAGGACTCCAAAACAGAGGACGCCACCGATAAGCGCCTTGAAAAGGCGCGCGAGGAAGGTGACGTTCCGAATTCCCAGGAGATCAGCAACCTTGCCTCGCTGGTCGTTGCACTGGTTTTGGTGGCCTTTGTCGCGCCGTGGTTCATGCGTGACCTGTCAGTCATGATGACCGGCTTCCTGGGTCAGGTTCACAGCTATCCCACCGACCAGGAAGGCATGATCCGGACGCTGGTCGATCTGATCGGGGGCGTTGGCTGGCTGATGGCCGTGCCGTTCGCGCTGGCGGTTGTGAGCGGGCTGATTGCCAGTGTCGGGCAGGTCGGCCTGCTCTACACGCCCAAGAAGCTGGCGCCGAAACTGAGTGCCATCGATCCCATCAAGGGGGTCAGCCGGGTGGTCTCCAAGCAGAAGCTGGTTGATCTGATCAAGCAGATATTCAAGGTCGCCATCGTTCTTCTGGCGGGCTGGCTGATCGTCCTGCCAGCCGTTCCGCATCCCGACATCATGGCCGGCCGGCCCATCGAGGTGACGCTCCAGGACCTGCACTGGCTCATCGTCCTGTTGCTGATAAGCGTGGTCGTTGCCTTTTCGGCCGTCGCGTTCATCGACCTGATGTGGACGCGCCACCAGCGCATGGCCAAGCTCAAGATGACCAAGCAGGAGGTCAAGGACGAGCACAAGCAGGCCGAAGGTGATCCGGCGCTCAAGGGCCGCATCCGGTCGATGCGCATGCAGCGGTCGCGTCAGCGCATGATGGCGGCAGTGCCCATGGCGTCGGTGGTGATCACCAACCCGACCCACTACGCCGTGGCCCTCAAGTACGACATGGACGACATGGCGGCCCCCAAGCTGGTCGCCAAGGGCATGGACTTCATCGCGGCGCGCATCCGCGAGGTCGCCAAGGAACACGACATCCCCATCGTCGAGAACCCGCCGCTGGCCCGTGCCCTCCATGCCGCCGTGGAACTGGACGAAGAGATCCCGCAGGACCACTATAAGGCCGTCGCCGAGGTGATCGGATACGTCATGCGCCTGAAGGGCGCCGGAAAAACAAAGACAAGCAAGACCAGATAGGGGACCCCGTCCGCGTGCCAGTCGACAGCCTGCCGTTCCTGACCGCCCTGGCGCTTGTTGCCCTGATCGCGGCGCTGGTCCTCGTCATCCGCGCCCTGGTGCAACGGGGGCGGGCCGAGGAGGCCGCCGCCCTGGTCGACACCCTGCTGGAAGCGCAACCCGGGCCGCGCCTGCTGGTCGGCCGCGACGGCCGGGTGCTGCACGCCAACGCGGCCGGCCGGGCCTTGGTCGGGGCCGAGGCGCCGCTGGCCGTGCTGGAACGCCGGCTGATCGACGACGAGGCCGCGCGCGAGGGCCTGGACCGGCTGCGCGCCGCCGTCGAGGCCGGGGCGGCCGAGCGGGTGGAACTGCCCCTCGGCCCCGACGGGCCGCAGGTCAATCCGCCGGGCGTGGCCCCGGAATGGTGGCAGATCACGCTTCGCCAAGTTCTCCTGGGCCAAGTTCCCCTGGGCCAGGTTCCCCTGGGGCAAGGCTCGCGCAATACCGTGCCGGAGCGCACCCTGGCGTGGTCCTTCGAGGACGTCACGGCGCGGCGGGTGATCGACGACATCATCATCCGCGAGCGCGAGGACCTGGCCGAGTTCCTGTACTTCACGCCGGTCGGGCTGTATTCGGCCGATGCCGATGGGCGGCTGCGCTTCGTCAACCAGCGCCTGGCCGAGTGGCTGGGCTATACGCCCGAGGAACTGCCGGGCCAGTCCCTCGACCTCGTGCTGGCCGAAGGCGTGGTGCCCGAGGCCGAGGGTGCGTGGCGGGGCGAGGTGACCTTTGCGACACGCTCCGGACGCACCTTTCCGGCCCTCATCGTGCAAAGCACCTACGACGACGCCGGGGAGACGCGCACCCGCTCGGTGGTCGTGCGCGACGGCCTGGGCGGCGGACCGGCCGGGGACGACAGTGCCGAGGGACGGCCGGAAGCCCCCCTCGACGGCCGCTTCCGCTGGCTGTTCGACGGCGCGCCGGTGGGCCTGTGCCTGCTCGACCTGGAAGGCGTCATCACCGAGTGCAACCCGGCCTTCGTGCGGATCGCCGGCCGGCGGCGCGAGGACCTCATCGACCGTCCGCTGAAGGACGTGCTGGCGGCGGCCGACGCCGGGGACCTCGACGCCCTGATGCACCGCGTGGCGCTGGGCGCCGAGGAAACCGCCCATCGCGAGGTGCGGCTGGCCGATGATCCCGACAGTGCCGCGGCGCTCTATATCGCCCCGATGGGCAGCGGCGCCGGGGTCGATGCCCTGGTCGCCCACTTCATCGACACCACGGCGCAGCGCACGCTGGAGGCTCAGTTCGCCCAGGCCCAGAAGATGCAGGCCATGGGCCAGCTTGCCGGCGGCGTGGCGCACGATTTCAACAACCTGCTGACCGCGATGATCGGGTTCTGCGACCTGCTGCTGCAACGGCACGGGGCCGGCGATCCGTCGTTCTCCGACATCATGCAGATCAAGCAGAACGCCAACCGGGCGGCCAATCTGGTGCGTCAGCTCCTGGCCTTCTCGCGCAAGCAGCCGCTGACCCCGCGGCTTCTCGACGTCACCGACGCGCTGACCGAGATGCACCACCTGCTGCGCCGCCTGCTGGGCGAGCGCGTGCACCTCGACATCAAGCACGGGCGCGACGTGGGCATGGTGCGGGTCGATCCGGGGCAGTTCGACCAGGTCATCATCAACCTCGCGGTCAACGCCCGGGACGCCATGGCCGAGCAGGGTACGGCCCCCAGCCGCCTGGAACTGCGCACCCGCTCCGAACGGGTCGACAAGCCGTTCACGCGGGGGCCTGAACAGGTGCCGGCCGGCGACTACACCGTCATTTCGGTGGCCGACAGCGGCACCGGCATCCCGCGCGAGAACCTCGGCCGCATCTTCGAGCCGTTCTTTTCCACCAAGACCGGGGCGGTGGGCACGGGGACCGGGCTGGGCCTGTCCACGGTCTATGGCATCATTCGCCAGACCGGCGGGTTCATCTTCGTGGACTCGGTGGTGGGAAAGGGGACCGAGTTTACCATCTTGCTGCCACGCGCCGAGGATGCGGCGACCGACGCTGCCGCCCGGCCGGCCGCGGCAAACCGTGCGGGCGCAGAGCAGCCGGGCGCGGACCTGACCGGGGGCGGCCTCATCATGCTGGTCGAGGACGAGGACCCGGTGCGGGTGTTCGCCGCCCGCGCGCTGCGCAACAAGGGATATACCGTGATCGAGGCACGCACCGGCGAAGGCGCCCTCGACCTTCTGGCCGAACACGCCCACATCGACGTGCTGATTACCGACATGGTCATGCCGGGCATGAACGGCGCCGACCTGACGCGCGTCGTGCGGCGCGACCGTCCGGACCTGCCGGTGATCCTGATCTCGGGCTATTCCGAAGAGGCGGCGCGCGGTGAAATTACCGATTCGGCCGACATGCACTTCCTGCCCAAGCCCTTCAGCCTGCAGCAACTGGCCGCGAAGGTGAAGGAGGTCATGAGTGTAAGTGCCTGAAGAAGTTTATGTTTTCGGTTTGCGGCGGAAAGTGTTCCGGTTGTGTTCGCAAAAGCCGTTGCCGCCGAGAACAAAAGATGTACATTGAGGATCGTTGCGCGGCCCAAAGAACCTGTGAAATAAGGGGTGGCACCGATGTCTCAGACCGCACTCAGACTCGTCGACAAGGATACCATGGACAAGCAGAAAGCGCTGGACGCTGCCCTCAGCCAGATCGAACGCGCCTTTGGCAAAGGCTCCATCATGCGGCTCGGCCAGCAAAAGGCCGTGGACGTCGACGCGATCTCCACCGGTTCGCTCGGGCTCGACCTGGGTCTTGGCATCGGCGGACTGCCGCGCGGCCGCGTCGTTGAAATCTACGGGCCGGAAAGCTCGGGCAAGACCACCCTGGCCCTGCACTGCGTGGCCGAGGCCCAGAAGAAGGGCGGGACCTGCGCCTTCGTGGACGCCGAACACGCCCTGGACCCGGTCTATGCCCGCAAGCTGGGCGTCAACCTGGATGACCTCCTGATCTCCCAGCCCGACGCCGGCGAACAGGCCCTGGAAATCGTCGATACCCTGGTGCGCTCCGGCGCCATCGACGTTCTGGTGGTCGATTCGGTGGCCGCCCTGGTGCCCCGGGCCGAACTCGAAGGCGAGATGGGTGACAGCCACGTCGGCCTGCACGCCCGCCTGATGAGCCAGGCGCTGCGCAAGCTGACCGGGTCGGTGGCGCGGTCGAACACCCTGGTGATCTTCATCAACCAGATCCGCATGAAGATCGGCGTGATGTTCGGCAGCCCGGAAACCACCACCGGCGGCAACGCGCTGAAGTTCTACGCCTCGGTGCGTCTGGACATCCGCCGCATCGGGCAGATCAAGGACCGCGACGAAGTGGTCGGCAACCAGACCCGCGTGAAGGTGGTCAAGAACAAGGTCGCCCCGCCGTTCAAGGTGATCGAGTTCGACATCATGTACGGGGAAGGCGTCTCCAAGGCCGGCGAACTGGTCGACCTGGGCGTCAAGGCCGGCATCGTCGAAAAGTCCGGCTCCTGGTTCTCCTACAACTCGACCCGTGTCGGCCAGGGCCGCGAGAACGCCAAGCAGTTCATGCGCGACAATCCCGAAGTCGCCGCGGAAATCGAGGCGGCCATCCGCGCCAACGCCGGCCTGATCGCCGCCCAGATGCAGGGCGCTCCAGGCGAGGAAGAACCGGCGACCGAAGACTGAACAGACCGAAACGCGCTCCACTTTGTGGGGCGCGTTTTTGTATAAGGGAAAGACGCGGGCTCTGCCCGCACCCGCCAAAGGCCATTGGCCTTTGGAAACCGGTTCTTGGCATACTTCCCTTGCGCCGCAGGCATCCACACACCTGCGTCCCGCATCACACCGCACGTCTATTGCCTGCGGCGCTCTCCGCCCTTCCTATACGGGGTCAAGGGGCCGTTCGGCCCCTTGCGGGCGTGGGCAGAGCCCACCCATCCTTCCCCGACGTACCCCCCTCACCAAATCAGCGCGTGCGGGCGGTCGGTGGCGATGGCGGTGCTGAACAGGACGGCGGGGTCGTCCAGTTCCTCATGGAAGGTATCCACGGCGGTGGTGTAGGCGGCGACGTCGATTCCTTCGCTGATCTGGCGGCGCGCTTCGGCGACGAGGGCGTTTGCGAAGCGGCCGGACAGCAGCATGGGGCGCTCGGCGGCGAAACGCCCGGTGTTGGCGTCCACCAGGTGCAGGTCCAGGCGCAGGCCGGCGTCGGGCACCGGTCCGGCCGGCAGTCGTGGCCGGGCGTCCTCGGGCAGGTCGCGGACGGCGGCCATGGCGGCGTGGAACGGCGCGGCCAGGGTCACCCAGTCCTTCCATTCGGCGGCGATGATGAGGGCGGGGTCGCGGCGGCTGAGGGACAGGCGCAGGCCGGCTTTCTTGAAGCGCCGTTCGTCGCCGGTTTCCAGGTCCAGGCAGGCCATGAACAGCGGCACCGCGCCTTGCCATTCAAACACGCCGTACTCGCCCATTTCGGGATCCCATGCGGGGTGGCGGCGGCCGATCTTGGGGGTGTCCACGGGCAGGCTCCTGAAAGGGTCAAGTACAGGCTTCACTATGTGCGGTACTGGGCGGCCCCTGTCCATACGCTTGGCGCTGTTGCATACTTTGAGGATGAACGTTTTGCGCATGGCCTTGCGCCTGGCGGTCCGCGATCTGCGGGGAGGCCTGGGCGGATTGTGGATCCTGGTGGCCGGCGTCGCATTGGGCGTGGCCTTGATGGCGGCTGTCGGGTCGGTGGCCGGCGGCGTGCTGGACGGCATGCGGGCGGGGGCGCGCGACAGTGTGGGGGGCGATCTCTCCTTGCGGCTGTTCCACGCCCCGCCGACCGCCGAGCAGCGCGCCTTCCTGGAGACCTTCGGCGCGCTCAGCGTGGTGGCGGAAGTGCGCAGCCGGGTGGCCGGCCGCCTGGTCGAGGTCAAGGCGGTCGATGGTGCCTATCCGCTGTATGGCGAGGTTGGGGTCGCCCCCGGTTCCCTCGCCCAGGCGCTGGAAAAGCGCGACGGCCGATGGGGCGCGGTGGCCGACAGCGGCGCGGTGGGCGACCGCCTCGCCCTCGGCGGCATCGAGGTCGATGTCCGCGCCATTCTCACCCACGAGCCCGACCGGGCCTTCCGCGCTTTCACCCTGGGGCCTCGGCTGATCGTTGCGGCGGCGGCGCTGGAGGACAGCGGGTTGGCCGGGCCGGGGGCGCCGGTCTACTGGTACAGCCGCCTGCGCCTGCCCGACCGCGCCGACCCGGCCGCCGTGCTGGATGCCGTCGAGCGCCGCTTTCCCGATGCCGGGTGGCGCATGGTCAACGCCGCCGACGGCATCCCCGGCGTCGAGCGCACGTTGGACATCGCGCGCACCCTGTTCGTGCTGATCGGCCTCGGCATTCTGCTGATCGGCGGCGTCGGCGTCGGTGCGGCGGTGCGCGCGGCGCTGGAGGCCCGGCGCGACACCATCGCCACCCTCAAGGCCTTGGGGGCGAGCCGCGCGCTGGTGTTCTCGACGTTCCTCATTCAGGTGATGGCGGCGGCGGGCGTCGGCGTGGCGCTGGGCGTCGCCGCCGGGGCAGGGCTGGCGGCGATGGCCGGGCCGCTGGCCGGCGCCTGGGCTCCCGAGGCGACGCTCGTTCATCCGCCGGCCCTGGGGGCAGCGGCGGCGGCGGGGTTGCTGGCCGCCTTGCTGTTCGCCCTGCCGCCCCTGTCGGCCGCCTGCGCCGCGCGCCCGACCGAGACGTGGCGCAGCCTCGGCCGGGGCCGGATTGGCTGGCGCGCGATGCTCGCCGTGGCGAGTGTCGGGGTCCTGCTTGCGGCGCTTCTGGTGGTCTGGACGGGGATGCCCGTGGTGGCGCTGGCGTTTGCCGCCGCAGCGGGTCTGGTCACCGTGGTCTTGCGCGGGTTGGCGGCGGGGCTGGCGCGGCTGGCCCGGCGGTTGGCCCGGCGGGCGGGCGGCCCGCGGCGGCGGCTGGCGTGGGCCAACCTTGGGCGGCCGGACGCGCCGACGGCGGCGGTGGTGACGTCGTTCGGTCTCGGTCTGACGCTGGTGGTGGCGATCGCGGCGGTGGGGGCGGCGGCCCTGCGCCATGTGGACCACGCCCTGCCGGCCAGTGCGCCGGACCTGTTCGTGCTCAACCTGACAGCCTCCGAAGCCCGGGCCATCGAGGCCCTGGCTGTCGAGTTCTTGGGCGACGTCCAGACCGCGCCGTTCGTTCACGCCCGCATCAGCCGCCTGAACGGCGTGCCGACGACCGAGGCCTCGGTGCCGCGTTCGGTGGCCTGGGCGGTGCGCGGCGACCGGGGGGTGTCGTGGCGCGCCGCGGCGCCGCCGGGCGAGATCGTGGCCGGGCGATGGTGGCCGTCCGGGTATCGCGGGCCGCCCATGGTCGCGGTCGATGCGCGCGTGGCTGGCCGCCTGGGTGTGACGGTCGGCGACACCCTCACCCTGGCGATGCCGCACGGCGCGGTCACGGCGGTGGTCGCCGTCCTGCGCCGCATGGATTGGGCGGGCCTGGACCTCGACTTCCCGGTCCTGCTGTCGCCCCCGGCAGACCCTCCGCCGCATACCTTGATAGCGGCAGTACGGGCGCCGCCAGCGGCGTTGCCCGGCTTGATCGAGCGTCTGGCGACGCTTGCCCCGCAGGCCCCGGTCGTGCGGGTCGCGACCGTGCTGAACGCGCTCGGCGGCGTGGTGGCCGAGGTGCGCCGCGCCCTGCTGGGCGTGGCCGGACTGGCCGTGGTGGCGGCCGGCGTGGTGCTGGCCGGCGCGGTTCTGGCGAGCCTGCGCCGGCGGCGGCGCGAGGCGGCCGTCCTCCATGCCGTCGGGGTCGGGCGCCGTCCCCTGGCCGCGGTGTCGGCGCTGGAGTTCGGCCTGCTCGGCCTGGCGGTGGCCGGGCTGGCGGTACCGCTGGGGCTGGGGTTGGCGGCCGGTGTGGTGCGGGCGGTGCTGGCCGATGCGCCGCTGCATGTCGCCCCTGCGCTGCCCGTCCTGGCCGCCGCTCTGGCGGTCGGCGGGCTGGCCGCGCTGGGGGCCGCCCTCGCGTTGCGGCCGCTGCCGGTGCGGGCCCTGGCGCGGGAGGGGGACTGAACGCGCCAAACTACGCCTGCACCACGTACTATACGCAGGAAAACAGTGTGGAATTCCACCGGTTTCCCTTGCGTGAGAAGGGGCTGTCCAGTAATTGGGAAGCCCAGGTAGACCAGAACGCACGGGGAGAATCGAGGCGTGGCGGGCGAACAGATTGCGGAAACCGGTGCGGTAAAGGCCGTGCGCTGGGCTGCGGTGGCTGTTCCAGCCGCCCTGGCCGTATGGTTCCTGAGCATGATTCCCGCCGTCGAATCGGCGCCGATTCGTGCGGCCTGGGAATGGGTGCCGACCATGGGGGTCGACCTGGCGTTCCGGGTCGACGGCCTGGGCCTGCTGTTCGCCCTGCTGATCACCGTCATCGGCACGTTCATTTTCCTGTTTTCGGCCAGCTACATGAAGGGTTATCCGGCGTCCGGCCGGTTCACCTTCATCCTGCTGGCCTTCATGCTGTCCATGCTCGGCGTGGTGACGGCCGACAACCTGATCCTGATCTTCATTTTCTGGGAACTGACGTCGATCACGTCGTTCCTGCTGATCGGCACCGACTTCAAGAACCCCGAGGGACGGCGCGCCGCGACCCAGGCCCTGGTGGTCACCGGCGGCGGCGGCCTGGCCCTGCTGGCCGGCATGATCCTGCTGGGCGAGGCGGCCGGCACCTATTCGCTGACCGAGATCCTGGAGGCCGGCTCGATTGCCGACCACGGGCTGTACGGCGGGATCCTGGTGCTCATCCTGATCGGCGCCTTCACCAAGTCGGCGCAGTTCCCGTTCCACTTCTGGCTGCCGCAGGCGATGGCCGCGCCGACCCCGGTCTCGGCCTACCTGCACTCGGCGACCATGGTGAAGGCCGGCGTGTTCCTGCTCGCCCGCCTGCATCCGGTGCTGTCGGGCACGCCGGAGTGGGAGGTCACGCTGACCCTGTTCGGCGGCATCACGGCGGTGATGGCCTCGGTGCTCGCGCTGCGCCAGACCGATCTCAAGAAGATGCTGGCCTACACCACGGTGATGGGCCTGGGCACCATCACGCTGTTCCTGGCCGGTTCGGGCGAGGCGGCCGTGATGGCTGCGGTGACCTTCATCCTGGTCCATGCGCTTTACAAGTCGGCCCTGTTCATGGTCGCCGGCACGGTCGATCACGAGGCCCATGCCCGCGACATCAACCGCCTGGGCGGCCTTGCCCGCGCCATGCCGTTCACGGCGGCGGCGGCGGCCCTGGCGGCGCTGTCCATGGGCGGCCTGCCGCCGTTCATCGGCTTCATCGGCAAGGAACTGATCTACGAGGGTGCGCTTGAGGCGACCTTTGCCGCGCCCTTCGTCATCGTCATGGCGCTGGCCGCCAACGCCATGATGCTGGGCGTCGGGCTGATCCTGGCGCTCGACCCGTTCTGGCTCAACCGGACCCGCCGTCCGCACCTCGGCCACCATGGCCATGTGCACGAGGCGCCGCCCAGCATGTGGGCCGGGCCGGTGCTGCTGTCGCTGGTCGGCCTGGGGTTGGGCCTGTTCCCGGCCGCGGCATCGAAATGGCTGATCGGGCCGGTCACCTCGGCGGTGTATGGCGCGCCGGTGCCGGTGTCGCTGTACCTGTGGCACGGCATCAATGCGCCGCTGATGCTGTCGCTGCTGACCTTCGCGCTGGGGGCCGTCATCTTCTGGATGCGCAATCCCATCCGGCGCGGCGTGGCCGGTATGCTGTGGGCCATGCCGGCGTCGGCCGACGATGTCTACGATGCCTTCCTGCGCGGCATCCATGCGATGGGCCGGGGGTTCATGCACGCTTTCCAGCATGGCAGCCTGGTCGGGTACATGTGGACGCTGCTGGCCTTCATCGCCGCCGGCCTGTGGGCCACCCTGATCGGGACCGGGGCGCTGGCCAACGTGCCGATGCCGTCCGAACTGCCGGACCTGTTCCTGTATGAGTGGGCCGTGGTGGCCTTGATCGGGGCGGGCGCCATCGTCGCCGTGCTGACCGAGTCGCGCCTGCTGGCCATCGTCGCGCTGTCGGGCGTGGGATCGGGCATCGCGCTGTTGTACGTGTTCTTTGGCGCGCCGGACGTGGCCACCACGCAGTTGATGGTGGAAACGCTGCTGGTCGTGCTGCTGGCCCTCATCCTGCTGCGCCTGCCCGGCTTCCGGGTGACCGAGAAGGGCTGGCGGCGGTCCGAAATGCTCGACGGGGCGCTGTCGGTCTCGCTGGGTGTCGCCATCACGGTCATCCTGATGGGCGTGACGGCGGGCACCCTGGACATGGTCATCCCCGACTTCTATGGCGAGCGCAGCGTCATCGACGCCCACGGCCGCAACATCGTCAACGTCATCCTGGTCGACTTCCGCGCCCTGGACACCATGGGCGAGGTGACCGTGGTCGCCCTGGCCGGTCTGGCCGCCTATGCGCTGATCAAGCTGCGGTCGGACGGCGACCATGACAGGGTCGCCCCGGCGCCGACCGTCAAGGCGCCCGAAAAGAACCGGGAGACGGTGTGATGGATTCCCTCATCCTGCGCGTCGCCACGCGGATTCTGGCGGCCTTGATGCTGATGTTCTCGGTCTTCGTGCTGTTGCGCGGCCACAACGACCCCGGCGGCGGGTTCATCGGCGGGCTGGTCGCGGCGACCGGCATCGCGCTGTCGTCGCTGGCCGACGGGCCCGAGATGGTGCGCCGCGTGCTGCGCATCGAGCCGCGCCTGATGGCCATGATCGGCGTGGTCGCCGCGGTGGGCGCCGGCCTTCTGGCGGTCTTCGGGGGCGACGTGTTCCTGACCGGCCAGTGGGGCTACGTCCTGGGCGTCAAGGTCGGGTCGCCGCTGCTGTTCGACATCGGCGTGTATCTGGTGGTGGTCGGCGCGGTGATGGCCATGCTGCTGGCCCTCGAAGAAGAGGAGGACTAGGCCCATGGACTTCGTCCTTCCCGTCCTGATCGGCGTTCTGGTGGCGTGCTCCATCTACCTGATGCTGTCGCGCAACCTGGTGCGCGTGGTGCTGGGCCTGTCGCTGCTGTCCAACGCCGTGAACCTGATCATCTTCACCTCGGGTCGCCTGACCCGCGCCATTCCGCCGCTGGTCGCCGAGGGCGGAACCCTGCCGCCGGAGGGCTACGCCAATCCGTTGCCGCAGGCCCTGGTGCTGACCGCCATCGTGATCGGCTTCGGCCTGCTGGCCTTCGCCCTGGTGCTGACCTACCGGGCCTATCAGGAACTCGGCACGGTCGACACCACGGCCATGCGCCACGCCGAACCCCAGATCGATGAACCCTACGACGATTTGTCAGAGGCCCGCGCCATGCGTCATGCCGCCGAACGGGGGAACGTGTGATGTCGCCAACCGGCTGGCCCCTCGTCCTTCCGATCATCCTTCCGCTGCTGGCCGCCTCGCTGGCTTTCGGGCTGCGCCGCTGGCCGCTGCTTCAGCGCTCGGTCAGCATCTTCGGCATGGCGGCGATGCTGCTGTTCGCCGTGCAACTGCTGGGTCTTGTGGCCGATCATGGGCCGCAGGCGGTGGCCGTCTCCACCTGGACGGCGCCGTTCGGCATCGTGCTGGTGGCCGACCTGCTGTCGGCCCTGCTGGTCGTGGTGGCGGCGTTCACCGGCCTGGTGGTGGCGCTGTATGCCGGTGCCGAGGTCGGGCGCGGGCGGGAGAGCCACGGCTTTCATCCGTTCCTGCTCATCCTGCTGGCCGGGGCCGCGGGCGCGTTCCTGACCGGCGACATCTTCAACCTCTATGTGTGGTTCGAGATCCTGCTGATGGCCACGTTCGGCCTGCTGGTCCTGGGCGGCGAGAAGGTGCAGATCGACGGCGGGGTCAAGTACATGGCCCTGAACATGGTCGCCACCATCCTGCTGCTGAGCGCCATCGGCCTGCTGTACGGCATGACCGGCACGCTGAACATGGCCGACCTGCACATCAAGGTGGCCGAGGTCGACGATCCCGCCATGCTCACCGTGATCGCGGTGATGTTCCTGCTGGCGTTCGCCATCAAGGCCGGCCTGTTCCCGCTGTTCGCCTGGCTGCCGGCCAGCTACCACACGCCGCCCATGGTGGTCAGCGCGCTGTTCGCCGCGCTGCTCACCAAGATCGGCGTGTATTCCATGATCCGCGTGTTCACGTTGATTTTCACGCATGACATGGCAATCACGCATACCGTCCTGGGCATCCTGGCCGTGGTGACCATGGTGGCCGGCGTCCTGGGCGCGGCGGCGCAGACCGACATGCGGCGGGTGCTGACCTTTACCGTGGTCAGCCAGATCGGCTTCATGCTGATCGGCCTTGCGCTGATGACCCGCATGGGGTTGGTCGGAACGGTGTTCTACATGCTCCAGGACATCCTGGTGAAGGTCGGGCTGTTCCTGGCTGGCGGCATCGCCGTGCGCTACGCCGCCAACGAGAGCACCTACGGGCGCCTGGGCGGCCTGTGGATGAACAAGCTGTGGCTGGCCCTGCTGTTCCTGATCCCGGCCATGGCGCTGGTCGGCCTGCCGCCGGTGTCGGGTTTCTGGGGCAAGCTGGCCCTGGTGCGCGGCGCGCTGGAGGCCGAGGCCTGGATCCTGACCGGCGTGGCCCTGGCGGCCAGCTTCGTGACGCTCTACGTGGTCGGCCGGCTGTTTGCCACCGTGTTCTGGAAGCCGGCGCCGGCGCTGACCGATGCCGAGGCCCGCGCCCGTGCCGCCTACGCCCCGACGCGCGGCGACATGGCGCTGATGGTGCCGGCCGTGACGGCGGTCGCGGCGGTCATTCTGGGCCTGGGCGTCTTTGCCGAGCCGGTCCTGGCGCTGGTCGATCAGGCGGCGCAGCAACTCCTGGACCCCACCGCCTACATCACGGCGGTGCTCGGCCCTGACGCGGTGCCAAAAGCGCCGACCCTGATCGGAGGCGTGCGATGATCAACCTTCTCGCCGTCAACGTCCTGCTGGCCATCGCCTGGGCGGCGTTCAACGATACGTTCAGCCTGTCGGGCCTCGTGGTCGGCTTCGTCACGGCGTTCGGCGCCCTGTGGGTCGCCCAACCCCTGTACCGGCCGACCAGCTATTTCGAGCAGGTCACGGGCATCCTGCTGCTGATCTTCTACTTCCTGTGGGACCTTCTCCAGTCGTCGGTGCGCGTGCTGATCGACGTGCTGCGGCCGCAGTCGCGGTCCCGGCCGGGCATCGTCGCGGTATCGACCGAGGGCATGAGCGACGTCCAGATCCTGACCCTGGCCAACCTCATCACCCTGACGCCGGGCACCCTGACGCTGGAGGTGTCCGACGACAAGAACACCCTCTACGTCCACTGCATGTTCCTCGATGAAGGCCCCGAGGCGGTGCGCCGCAGCATCGAGGACAACCAGAAACGCCTGATCCGCCGCGTCGTCGGCGGCGGCACTGACGCGGCCTAGGGAGCGACTGCCATGCTGACGTTCGAGACGGGCTCCATCATTGCCTGGGCGGCCAACATCTCCATCGTGCTGATCGTGATTGGCGGGGTGTTCGCCTTCATCCGGCTGGTCAAGGGCCCCAGCTTCCCCGACCGCGTGGTGGTGCTGGACTTCATCGGCGTTCTGGTCGTGGCGCTGGCCGCGCTGTTTTCGATCACCACCGGGTTCTCGGCCTACCTCGACGTCTCGGTGGCGTTCGCCCTGGTCGCCTTCCTGGGCACCGTGGCGTTCGCCCGCTTCGCCGAAAAACGCCGGCCCGGAAACGCCCCTGACGACCAGGCGACGGACCAGGCCAAGGAGGAAACCCGATGAGCCAGGCAACCACCGGAAACCTGTTCGTCGACCTGCTGGTCGGGGCCCTGCTGATCGGCGGCGGAGTGTTTTCCCTGGTCGCCGGGCTGGGCCTGCTGCGCCTGCAGGACGTCCTGCAGCGCACCCACGCCGCCACCAAGGCCGGGACGCTGGGCGTCGGCCTGGTGGTGCTGGCGGTGGCGCTGTACTTCCACGACGTCGGGGTGACCACGCGGGCCATCGCGATCTTTGCCTTTCTGCTGCTGACCGCCCCGGTCGGCGCCCACATGATCGGCCGGGCCGCCTATCGCACCCGCGTTCCGCTGTGGGAAAAGACCGAGATCGACGAACTCGGCGGCCGGTACCCGATCCAGCCGGACGAGCCGAAGCAGGATATTTAATATCTCTGGGGAAGCGCGGGCTGCCGCCCGAACCCGCTCGGGGGGACCCCGAACCCCTTTCTTTTCTTCAAAAAACAAGGAGGTCTGGAGCATCGCTCCAGGCCGGCGGCAGCCATCCGCGTCAGCGGACCAATCGCTCAATCAGGGCTCCCGCGGCCGTGACACATCGCGTGGCCAGGCCTTGAAGACGGCCTGCAGCAGGGCGGCCAGCGGGACGGCGAAGAACACTCCCCAAAAGCCCCAGATGGCCCCGAAGAACAGGATCGCCACGATGATGGTGATGGGGTGCAGGTTCATGGTGCCCGACAGCAGCAGCGGGGCCAGGATGTTGCCGTCGATCAACTGGATGACGGTGTAGACCCCCAGCGCCCACAGCAATTCGTCCCCGGCGCCCCACTGCGCGAAGGCCACGAGGCCGACCGGGATGGCGGCCACGACCACCCCGACATAGGGCACCAGCACCGACAGGGCCGTGCCGACGGCGAGCAGGGCGGCGAAGTCCAGGCCGAGCACCAGGAAGGCCGGATAGCTCACCGCGCCGACGATGACGATCTCGTACAGCTTGCCGCGCACATAGCCGCCGACGCTGTCGTTGACGTCGATCCACACCTTGTCGACCAGGCGCCGTTCGGGGGGCAGGACGCTGGCGAGCAGGCCCAGGATGGCGTGCTTGTCCTTGAGAAAGAAGAACACCAGCACCGGCAGCAGGATGAGGTACACCCCGAAGGTGACCAGCCCCGGCAGCAAGGTCATGGAGTAGCCGAACAGCCGCTGGCCGATCTGAATGACTTCTTCCTGCAGGCGGCGGACCATTTCCTCGGCCTGCTCCTGGCCGACCAGTTCGGGATAGACCTGGGGCAGGGCGAGAAGGCGGGCCTGGACGCCCTGGAAGATGGACGGCAGTTGCTGGGCGAGGTCGGCGACCTGCCCGATCAGCAGTGGCAGCAGCACGAACAGGACACCGACCATCAGGCCGAGGAACAGCAGCCACACGATCATCACGGCCGGCAGCCGCCGCGACCCCAGGCGCGTCAGGCCCGTGACGGCGGCATCGAGCAGATAGGCGATGACGATGCCGCCGATCACCGGGGCCAGGATCTGCCCGGCGAAGATCAGCACCGCCAGCCCGATCACCAGCAAACCGCTGAGCAGCAGCACCTCCACGTCGGAGAAGTGGCGGCGAAACCACTCCCGCAGGGGGCCGAGCGGTTGCGGGTCGGTTTCGGGCATGTGAGCGCTGCTCCAGGAGGTGGGCGTCCTGTTAACGTGGTACGGCCCAGGGGCGGCCGCTACCCCGCGATGTCCAGGCGATAGCCCAGGTAGCGGACCGAGGAGATGCGCAGCGGCCCGTCGTCCGGCAGGTCCATCTTGCGGCGCAGGCGCCCGACCATGACGTCGATGGAGCGGTCCTCGGGGCGCCACGGGCGGCCGATCACGGTCTCGGTCAGCCATTCGCGCGACAGCGGCCGCCCCGGATTGCGGACCAGGGCGATGAGCAGCCGGAACTCGCCGCTGGTCAGGTCGAGGTCGCTGCCGTCCGGCGCCTGGACGCGCTGCGCCCCGGCGTCGATGGTCCAGCCGGCGCAGGCGATCACGCCCGAGGCGGTGGCCGTACCCTGGCCGCCCGCCGCCGTTCCCTCGCCCGAGGGCAGAAGCTTGGCCAGGCGGGCGACCAGTTCGCTTTCCACCACGGGCTTGACCACGAAGTCACTGGCCCCGCGCTGCAGGGCGCTGACCCGCACGTCGGCCGAACCGTCCGAGGACATGCAAATGGCCGGCGGCCGGGCGGCCTCGGGCAGATCGACCAGGGCGTCGAGGGCGTTGCCGTCGGGCAGCGACAGGTCCAGAACGGCCACGTCAACCGCATCGACCGCCAGAATGCGGCGCATGGTGGTGACGTTCTCGGCCGGCAGCACCGAATAGCCGGCATCCTCCAGGATGAAGCGCAGCATTTCCAGGGTGACCCGGTCGTCCTCGACCAGCAGCACCGTGCGGATCCGCGTTCCCGCGTCCGGGGCGGACTGGGCGAGGGTGGCGGGGAGGGTGTCGGCTTCGTCCATGGTCATGGCGCGACCACCTCCTCAGCCGCGTTGTCGAGGGCGGCCCGCAGATCGGCCAGGGCAGTGGCGGCCGCCTCGAAGTCCAGGCCCGCCGTGGCGTCGGCCAGACGGCCGGCCGGTTCGGCGTGGTTGGCGCCGAGCATGTCCTGGAGACGGCGCGCCGCCTCTCCGGCTTCCAGGTCGAAGCTGTCGAGCATGGCTTGCAGGCGGTCGAGTTCAGCCGCCACGGCCGCGCGGTCCACTCCGGCAGGCGGTTGGGCAGCACTCGGGGCGGCGGGGGCCTCCTCAAGCACGGCCAGGCCGTCGAGGGCGATGGCCAGGGCGTCGCGCAGGCCGGGCAGGGCGGCCTCGGCCTCGGCCAGACGCTCGACCTTGATGGCCTTTTCCAGGGCCTGGGCGGCGGCGTGAACGTCCATGGCGCCGACGTTGCCGGCCACGCCCTTGAGGGCATGGGCGGCCTCGCGCGCGGCGTCCCAGTCGCCGGCCGCGACCATGTCGGCCAGGTCCCGGGCGCTGTCGCGGTGCTGGTGGCGGAAGTCGCGCAGCAGCTTGGCGAGCAGGCGGGCGTTGCCCATGACGCGGCGCAGGGCGGTGGCGACGTCCACCCCGGGCAGGCTGTCCGGCAGAATGGACGCGGCGTCGGACGCGGCGGCGGGCTGTCCGGCGGGAGCCGCCGCGGACAGGCCGGCCGGCCGCGTGCCGACCACCCGGATCAGGACGGCGCACAGGTGTTCGGGATCGATGGGCTTGGACACATGCTCGTCCATGCCGGCGTCCAGGCAGCGCTCGCGCTCCTCCTTGAGGGCGTGGGCGGTCATGGCGATGATCGGCACATCCTTGAAGCGGTCCTGGGCGCGGATGGCGCGGGTCGCCTCGATGCCGTCCATGACCGGCATCTGCACGTCCATGAGCACCATGTCGTAGCCGTCCGGTCCGGCGGCCTCCAGGGCCAGCAGGCCCTCGCGGCCGTCGTTGGCGACCTCCACGGCGATGCCCCAGTGGGCGAGGATTTCCGAGGCCACCTGCTGGTTCAGCACGTTGTCCTCGACCAGCAGGGCGCGCCGCCCGGACAAGGTGCCCACGGCGTCCTGGGCGGTCGGCAGCGAGGCCACGATGGAGCGCCGCTCGTCGCCTTCGCCGCCCAGCCCGATGAGCTGCATCATGCTGTCGAACAGCAGCGACGGGTTGACCGGCTTGATGAGCAGGCCGTCGATGGCCTTGCGGGACTCTGCCTCGCGGATGACCTCGTCGCGGCCGTAGGCGGTGACCATGATGATGACCGGCAGGTCGGTCGTGCCGTCGCGGCCCTTGATGCGGCGCGAGGCCTCCAGGCCGTCCATGCGCGGCATGCGCCAGTCCATCAGGACCACCTGATAGGGCTCCTCGCCCGATGCCGTGACGCGCTCCAGTTCGTCCAGGGCGCTGGCGCCATCGGCCGCCTCGGCCACCGTGCATTCGAAGGAGCGGAGCATTTCGCCCAGGATGGCGCGGGCGGTTTCGTTGTCGTCGACGATCAGGACGCGGGTGCCGCGCAGGTCCTTCCAGCGGGCCACGTCGCGCAGGGACGGCCGGGCGCGGCGCAGGTCGCAGGTGAAGTGGAACGTGCTGCCCTTGTCGGGCGCGCTTTCCACCCAGATGCGGCCGCCCATCATGCCGATCAGGCGCTGGCAGATGCTCAGGCCCAGGCCGGTGCCGCCGAACCGCCGGGTGGTCGAGGTGTCGGCCTGGGTGAACGGCGTGAACAGCTTGGCGCGCTGTTCCTCGGTCAGGCCGATGCCGGTGTCGCGGACGGAGAAATGCAGCACCACGCGGTCGTCGTGCTCGGCCTCGACCTCGGCCCGCACCACCACCTCGCCGACCTCGGTGAACTTGACGGCGTTGGTTGCCAGGTTGGTCAGCACCTGACCCAGGCGCAGGCTGTCGCCGAACAGCCGCTGCGGCAGGTCAGGGCTGGCCGAGAACACCACCTCCAGGCCCTTTTCCTCGGACCGCCCGGCGATCAGGGCGGCGACGTCGTCGAGCAGGTCGGTGACCGAGAACTCGAGTTCCTCGAGGTCCAGCTTGCCGGCCTCGATCTTGGAGAAGTCGAGGATGTCGTTGATGATCCCCAGCAGCGACTGCGAGGCGCCCAGGATCTTGGTCAGGTAGTCGCGCTGGCGGTCGTTCAGCGGGGTCTGCAGGGCCAGCCGCGACAGCCCGATGACGGCGTTCATGGGGGTGCGGATTTCGTGGCTCATGTTGGCCAGGAACGAGCTTTTGGCGTCGTTGGCGCGGTTGGCGTCGTCGCGGGCCTCCGACAGGGCGTCCTCGCGGCGCTCGATCTCGTTGACGAAGAAGGCCAGGCTGTGGGCCATGTCCGAGATTTCGTCGTTGCCGGCCGTCGGGATGGGCACCGGCTGGCCCTCGGCGCGGGCGTGCATGGTCTGTTGCAGGCCGGTCAGGCGGCCGATCACCCGGCGGCGCAGGAACACCAGCACGGCCAGCGCCCCGATCACGGACGCCGCGACGGCGGCCAGCAGCAGGGCGACGCCGACGTCCATGAGGTCGGCGAAGGCCACCCGCTCGCGGTCGATATCGGCTTCCATGTCGGTGAACAGGTTGGTGGCGCTGGACGAGAAACGACCCGACAGCACGTTGTTGCGGATCAGCAGGCCCTGGTTGGTGAGGGCCAGGTCAAGCTGCTGGCGGCGCAGGGGCAGCAGGCCGCCGGGGCCGTCGGCGCGGTCCTTGACGGCCTGCCACAGGACGATCAGACCATCCCATTCCACGCCCGACGTCTTCTGGATTTGGGCGAAGGCGTTGGCCAGCGTGGTCGAGGTCTCGCGCTCGCTGGCGCGCACGCCGCTGACGTAGGGCTGTGTCAGGCTTTGCAGTAGGGTGGCGTGGGCGTGGTCCATCAGCTCGAGGGTGCGGCGGAGGGCGCGGCTGCCGTCCTCCGAACCCTCGCGCAGGCCGCGGCTCGCCTCGAACGCCTGGTCGATGGTCTTGAGGTGGGTGGCGATGCCCTCGGCCACGGAGATCCGCTGCTCCACCACGGCGATGATCTGGCGCAGGTTGGCGACCATGGCCTCGCGGTGGGCATCCATCTCGGCCATCACCGTGGGGTCGATGCCGAGCGCGTGGGTGTCGTCGAAGGCCGCCTTGATCAGGTTGAGCTGATCGTTCAGGTACTGCTCCTGGCGCTGCAGGTCAAACCGGTCGCGCGCCGTGATGAGGCGCGGCGCGGTGACCGCCACGGCCTCGGCCCGCTGGGCCAGGCGCGCCACGCTGGTCAACTGCCGATGGCGTTCCAGGGCGATGTGGTCGAAGCCCTGGCGGAACCGGTCGATGCCCCACAAGGAAAAGCCGGCGACCAGCACGGTCAGGGCGACCAGGGCAACCAGGGTCAGGGTGACGCGGGAGGCGACGCCGAACCTGACCGGGCGACGTCCGCCCGTTTTCTGGCCTGGGGTGGAGGACGGGATCGAGGTCTGCACGGGGGAGGCAGCGGACATGGGGGACCCTGTTCTTGACACAACGTGCGTTTAACGCAGCGGCGGCGACCACAGCAGGCCGCCGTCCTTGATCAGGGCATTGCGGCCGCGCGGCAGGTTGAATTCCGAGCCCGGCCCGATGGTGCGGTCATAGACGTCGGCGTAGTTGCCGACCTGCTTGATGACCCGATAGGCCCAGGCGCCGTCCAGGCCAAGGGCCGGCCCCATGTCGCCCTCGACACCGAGCAGGCGGCGCACGTCCACCGGCCCGTCGGCGCGCATGGCGTCCACGTTGGCCTGGGTCACGCCCAGTTCCTCGGCGTTGAACATGGCGTTGAACACCCAGCGCACGACCTCCGTCCACTCGGGGTCGGTGTCGCCGACCACCGGGCCGATCGGCTCGTGGCTGATCCGCTCGTCCAGCAGGACGTAGTCGGCCGGGTTGGGGGCCAGCGACAGGCGCATGGACCCGAGGATCAGGCTGTCGGTGGACATCGCCTCGCACTGGCGGCCGAAGAAGGCGGCATAGGCCCCTTCGATGGTCGTGAAGGTCATGACGTCCACGTTCAGGCCACTCGAGGTGGCGAAGTCGCGGAGGTTGTCGTTGGACGTGGTCATGCCCTGGACGCACACGCGCTTGCCCTTGAGGTCCTTGATCGCGGTCATGCCGTCCTTGGCGTAGGTCAGGAAGCCCTGACCGTCGTGGAAGATGACGGCCGGAAAGTCCATGTCGGCGGCATCGCGGGTCAGGGTGACGGTTGACGCCTCGCTCAGCAGGTCGACGGCGCCCGCCCGCACCGCATCGAAGCGGTCGAGCGTGGACACCATCACGAAGTCCACGGAATCCTTGTCGCCGGTCACGGCGGCGGCGACGGCGCGGCAGAACTCGGGATAGAACCCGACCCACTGGCCTTCCGGGCTCAGGGTGCCCAGGGCCTTGCCCAGCTCGTTGACGCCGCAGCGCACGGACCCGCGCGCCTTGACCTCGTCCAGCGTCGCGCCCGCCTGGGCCCCCGTCGCGCCAGCCAGCATCAGGCCGGCCGCCAGCATCCCGAAAACTCCGCGCATCCCCTGTTCCCCCCTATGGATGAGTATGGCCGGACTGTACCACGCCTTTGGGAGTAGGGGGGAGCCTGTTTGACTACTGGCAAAAGCGGTAGGCCCGGCTACGTCGATTTCAACCCCTTGCGCCGCCCAGCGTCATCATGCGGTGCGGTATAATGGAGACTGATCCAAAGGAGGGTGCCATGAAGACCATCAGCAGAATGGCCCATCCACAGTCCGGGCCGCAGCCCCGGCCGCAACGCCGTGACCGGCTGGTTCGGGAACGGGTCCACGACCCCTATCGGGCGCGCGAAAAACCGACTGAGCCGACCTATTGCCCGGCCTGCTCCGTGGCTTGGCACAAGGGCCGCTGGCAGTGGAGCGAGGAACCGCCGCAGGGTGCGCGGGCCGTGTTGTGCCCCGCCTGTCGGCGTGTCCGCGATGCCGCGCCGGCCGGGCTGCTCACCATCGAAGGATGGTTCGTGCCCGAGCACAAGGACGAGATCGTCGGGCTGGTGCGGCGGTGCGAGGAAGACGAGCGCAGCACCCACCCGCTGAACCGCATCATGTCGGTGCGCGAGGAAGGCAATACCCTTGAGGTGAGCACGACCGACATCCATCTGCCACGGCGGATCGGCGAGGCCCTCGCCAAGGCTTACGATGGCAGACTTTCGTTCCGCACCTCGCCCGAGGAGTACTTCCTGCGGGTGGACTGGCGCCGGGATGTTTAAGGGACTAAACCCCCCACTCGGCCCAGCAGTTGGGGGTTTCCCACACGCGCAGGCGCATCAGGTCCCCGACGCCGTCCGAGCGCTGGCGGACCAGGGGCGCGAGGCGCTCAAACCAATGCCGGGCGAGCGCCTCGGCCGTGGGCGGGAAGGGGACGACGTACAGCTTTGACTCCAGGCGGCCGTCGGTGACGGCGGCGAACCCGTCGGCGGCCACGGCGGCCTGGATGCCCTGGAGCCAGTCGGCGAAGGCCACGCCCGGCGGGCTGAACATCTCCAGCACGCCCTCGTCGGCCAGTTCGGCGATGAAGCCGTGGTCGCACGGGCCGTCGATCACCCGCAGCATTTCCTCCTTGAGGAAGCCGAAGTCCAGGACCATGCCGGTCTGCTCGCCCTCGCGGTGCAGGTGGTCTGCCCGGCAGGTGGCCTCCACCTCGTAGCGGTGGCCGTGGACGTGGCGGCACTTGGACCCGTGCAGGCGGATGCGGTGGCCGGCATCGATGCCGATGCGCCGCGTGACGACGTAATGACTGCTCATGGGATGCCGATCAGCTTGTGGGTTTGCAGGCTCAGCCGCCAGCGCGGGTGGGCCTGGCAGTGCGCGGCGCACAGGGCAATGGCGGCGGCCTGATCCGGCCCGTCCATCGGCTGCAGGAAGCGATGGGCGAAGTCCAGGCGCTCCAGCGCGCTCAGGTCGAGCCCCGGTTGCGGCCACACCACCTTCAGCTCGGACCCGGTGGTCTGGACGAGGTCGGTCCCGGCCTTGGGGCTGACGCAGATCCAGTCGAGGCCGGGCGGCGCGGCCTGGGTGCCGTTGGTCTCGACGGCGATCTCGAAGCCGCGGGCGTGCAGGGCGTCGATCAACGGCGCGTCGAGTTGCAGCAGCGGTTCCCCGCCGGTGCAGACAACATAGGGGATGCCGCCCTCAGTCACGGCGGCGTCCCAGCAGGCGCGCACGGCGTCGGCCAGGGCGTCGGGCGTGGTGAACTTGCCGCCGCCGGTGCCGTCCACGCCGACGAAGTCGGTGTCGCAGAACCGGCAGGCCGCCTCGGCCCGGTCTTCCTCGCGGCCGCTCCACAGGTTGCAGCCGGCGAAGCGGCAGAACACGGCGGCGCGCCCGGCCTGGGCGCCTTCGCCCTGCAGGGTGTGGAAGATCTCCTTCACCGCATAGGTCATGCCGACCACCGCGCCCAGCCGTTGGCGCGCAACTGGCACGCCGGGCAGGTTCCGCAGCCGTAGCCCCAGGCGTGGCGCGTGGTGCGGTCGCCGAGGTAGCAGGTGTGGGTGTGCTCGGTCACCAGATCGACCAGCGCCGTGCCGCCCAGCCGTTCGGCCAGCGCCCAGGTGCCGGCCTTGTCCACCCACATCAGCGGGGTTTCCAGAACGAAGCGGCTGTCCATGCCCAGGTTGAGCGCCACCTGAAGGGCCTTGATGGTGTCGTCCCGGCAGTCGGGGTAGCCCGAAAAGTCCGTCTCGCACACCCCGGTCACGATGGTGCGAATGCCGCGCCGATAGGCCACCGCCGCCGCGTAGGTCAGGAAGAGCAGGTTGCGGCCGGGCACGAAGGTGGTCGGCAGGCCGGCTTCGCCCATTTCAATGGCCGCGGCCTCGGTCATGGCGGTTTGCCCGATGTCGGCCAGGCCGCGCACATCGAGCACCCGGTCCTCGCCCAGGCGGGCGCCCCAGGCCGGGAAGGCCTCGGCCAGATGGCGGCGGAACTGATCGCGCACGGTCAGTTCCACGGCGTGGCGCTGGCGATAGTCGAAGCCGATGGTCTCGACCCGCGCGTAGCGGTCGAGCGCCCAGGCCAGGCAGGTCGCGGAGTCCTGGCCGCCGGAAAACAGCACCAGCGCGGCAGAGGAATCGAGGGGCATCGTCGGTCCTGATGAAAGCAAGGCCCTCCCGTTACCGTACCGGAGGCCGCCTGTGCAAGCTTATATAGGGACTATAGCGTTTGCGTTTGATCTGAGACAGGCGCTTCCGCTGGTGCGGACGGGCTGCCGCCCGAACCGGCTTGGGGCAAGCCCCAAACCCTTTTTTCTTCTTCAGGAAAAAATAGGAGGTCTGGAGGTCACTCCAGGCCGGCGGCAGCCATCCGCGTAAGCGGACACCTGTGTCAAGATGAACGCGGACTGCTTTAGTTGATGAGGTGCAGCAGGTTGACCGGCCGCCCGTGGGCGCGGTCGTCGAGGGCGGCGACCAGGGCGTCGACATTGTCACGCACCCGCGCCGGCGGCGCGACGCGCAGCATGCGGGCGAGGGCGCGCCGCTCGCCGTCCGAAAAGGCCGTGCCCGGTGCCGCGCACATGGCGGGCTCGTCCAGCCGCCCGGTTCCGGCCGCGCGCAGGGAGCGGCAGGCGGCGAAGCAGGCGCGGTGGAAGGCGGTGGTGAACAGGTCGTCATGCAGCCGCCCCCCGACCCGCCGATGCACGGCGGCATCGTGGAGCACCGCCCACAGGACGGCACGCTCCGGGCTGAGGGCGTTGCACATCGGCCGGCTTTCTCCTCGTCAGGCCGCGGCCGGTTCGGCCAGATCCAGGGCGCCGCGCAGGGCCCGGCGGGTTTCCGGCAACAGGCTTTCGAGGGCCGCCACGTCGGCGGCGCGCTGGGCGGGCAGCGGCGCGTGGCCGTGGGCGATGCGGTCGGCCACGGCGGCGGCCCGCACGCAGGCGAAGTGGCCGAGGGCGCTTTTCAGGCGATGGGCGATGGCGGCCACCCCGGCCATGTCGCCGCTGTCGAGGGCGGCGCGCATGGAGGACAGGTAGCCCGCCGTCTCCCGCTCGAACAGGCCGAACAGGGCGGCCAGGCGCGGCCCCTTGTAGGTGCGCAGCAGGATGACGACGCGGTCGTGATCGACCAGCAGGGAGGGCAGCGGAGCCTCGGCCACCAGCGGCGAGGCGTCCAGGGCCAGCGGGCGACGGCGCAGGGCGGCCTCCAGGGCGGCCGGATCGACCGGCTTGCGGACCACGGCGTCGAAGCCGGCGGCCAGGTACTGCGACACCGTCTCGCCGGCCGCGTCCCCGGTCACCGCGACGACCCAGCTGCGCCGCGCGGTGCCTTCGTGGGTGCGCAGGCGGCTGACCACTTCCAGGCCGTCCAGGCCCGGCAGGTGGATGTCGAGCAGGACCGCGTCGAACGTGCGGTCGGCCAGCAGTTGCAGGCCTTCCTCGCCGGACACCGCCATGGTCACGTCGTGGTTATGGGCGCGCAGCATTTCCCACAGGATGACACGGTTGATCTCGCCGTCCTCGACCACCAGGACGTTCTGCCGGCCGGTGCGTTCGGGCAGGGCAGCCTTCGTCGGGGAGGTTTGCACAGGTTCGGCCCGGCGGCGGGCGGCCAGTTCCAGCAGAAGGGCGACACGGCGCTGCAACAGCGGCACCGGGCAGGGCTTGACCAGGAAGTCGTCCGCCCCGTCGGCCATGGCGCGGGCGATCAGGTCGTCGTCGGCCGACCCCGACACCATCACGACCAGCGTCCCGGAGGTGGCCGGGTCGGCGCGCAGGGCTTCTAGCACGGCGAAACCGTCCATGCCGGCCATGTAGATGTCCAGCAGGACCACATCGGGCCGGTGCTGGCGGGCCAGCGCCAGGGCCTGTTCGCCGGTGGTGGCGAAGCGCGCCTGGGCCTGGCCCTTTAGGGCGGCGAAGAGGATCTGGATATTGCTCGGTTCATCGTCGACAATCAGCAGCGTTCCTGCGCCGGGCTGCTCACTCACCGTGGATCTCCGTGTTGCTGTTGCAGAGCCTTCAGTATGCCTGCCGCTTCGACGAAGTCCAGTCGTGCGACGGCGGCCGACAGCGGCGCCGCCTCGGGCCCCATGTGGGAGGCCAGGAGGGCGACGCGGTCCAGGGCCTCGAGCCGGGCGGCCTGGAGGTCCTCGGCCAGTTGCGCCATCAGGTCGGCCCGCCGTTCGGTGTCGAGCGGGGCGACGGGTGGGGCGTCGCACGGGGCGTCGCATGGGGCGGTCAGCCGTGCTTCCACGGCCAGGATCTCGGCCAGGGCCTCGTGCAGGCAGCGCTCCACGGCATCGAGGTCGAGCCCCACGACCTTGGTCCCGCGGCGCAGGGCGTCGTGCATCACCTGCTCGGCCCGCGCCGCGGCGGCGGCAAGCTGGGCCAGCCCCAGGTTGGCGGCGGTGCCGGCGGTGCGGTGGAGCAACCGGAAGGCGTCGTCATCGGCCCGCGCCCCGACGGCGGCGCGGATGCGATGAACCACGTCGGCGTGGGTGACGTAGAACTCGCGCAGCAGGCCGACCGCCAGGCTCCGGTTGCCGGCCACCCGGCTCAGCAGCATCGTTTCATCAAGGGCGGAAGACGGGCAGGCCTGCATCGGACGCTCCAGGGACGGAAGAGTCGTCAAGACTGTCCCCCCGCGGCCCGTACCGCAACCCGACAAGCGCCCGCTAGGGGCTTGTTTACAATTAGTTACCTGCGTGTGTGCCGACAAAAACCCCCTCGCGCCGGAACGCGAGGGGGGAGGGCAGGGAGACGAAACTCAGGTTTTTGAGCGGCAGGCTGGCGACGGGCAGGTTGGCGGGCCTCAGGCCGGCGCCATTTCCTTTTCGGTCGCCTTGGCCTTCTGGTCCATGATGCGGCGCAGGATGGGGGTCAGGATGAGTTCCATGGCAAAGCCCATCTTGCCGCCCGGCACCACGATGGTGTTGCGGCGCGACATGAAGGAGCCCGGGATCATCTGCAGCAGGTACGGGTAGTCCACCCCGAAGCGGTCGGGCTTGCGGAAGCGGATGACCACCAGGCTTTCATCGGGTGACGGGATGTCACGGGCGATGATGGGGTCGGAGGTGTCGACCACCGGCACGCGCTGGAAGTTGATGTCGGTCAGCTTGAACTGCGGCAGGATGTGATGCACGTAGTCGTGCATGCGGCGCATGATGGTGTCCATCACGGCCTTTTCCGAGTAGCCGCGCTGGCTGGTGTCGCGGTGGATCTTCTGGATCCATTCCAGGTTGATGACCGGCACCACGCCAATGCGCAGGTCGACGTGCTGGGCGACGTTGTACTGCTCGTCCTGTTCGGGCTCGGACACCACGCAGCCATGCAGGCCTTCGTAGAACAGCAGGTCGGTGCCCTGCGGCAGGTCTTCCCACGGCGTGAACTGGCCGGGCTGAAGGCCGAGCGCGGCATAGGGCTGGGCCTCGGCCTCGTTGTGCAGGTACAGGCGGCGCTGGCCGCCGCCGGTCTCGCCATAGGTCTTGAACAGGTTCTCAAGCGCCGGGAAAAGGTTCGCCTGCGGGCCGAAATGGCTGAACTCGCGGCAGTTTTCCTTCTCGGCCTCGGCCACCTTCTTCTTCATTTCGGCGCGGTCGTAGCGGTGGAAGCTGTCGCCCTCGATCACCGCGGGGTTCAGGCCCTCGCGGCGGAACATGTGCGAAAACGCGTCCTTGACCGTGCTGGTGCCGGCGCCCGAGGACCCGGTCACGGCGATGATGGGGTGTCTGATCGACATATTCGACCCTCCCTTGGGCCCGCCCCTTTTTATGGTTGGGTGGGCGGTGCGTTGTGGACAAACCGAAAGCAGGCGACGGGATCGGCCGCCCGGCAATGCGCTCCCCCAAGCGCGACGGCCGGGCGGCCTCCCCCCCGTAGGACCGCTGTTAGGCGGCCACGGTCTTGAGCTTTTCGCGCCAGTTGGGGTACAGCGCGTCGGCGTCCTTGGGGAAGGATTCGAAGGCCCCGGCGAGTTCCGGGTGCTCCTTGGCGTAGTCCACCAGGTCGACGCCCTGCTGCCAGGCCAGGCTCGCCTGACGCAGCGACTTGGCGCCGGCCGCACCGCCGTCCTTGTGGCCGAAGGCGCCGCCGCCCGACGTCTGGATGACGTTGGAGTGGCCGAGGTTGTCGAAGAAGCCGGGCAGGCGCAGCGCGTTCATGCCGCCGGAGATGATCGGCGTGGTCGGCTTCATGCCCTGCCAGGTCTGGCGGAAGTAGGGGCCCTGGGCGTCGTCGCGCTCCAGCATGTAGGCGATGGCCTTGTCGTCGGCGTCGCCTTCCATCTTGCCAAAGCCCATGGTCCCGGTGTGGATGCCCGAGGCGCCCTGAAGACGGCTCATCTTGCAGTGCACGAAGGCGGTGTAGCCGCGCTTGGACTGCGGGCTGGTCACGGCGCCGTGGCCGGCACGGTGGTAGTGCAGGAACTGCTGCGGGAAGCGGCGGCGGCAGGCGGTGACCGAGGTCGGGCCGGCAGCGTAACCATCGACCAGGAACGCGACGTGGTCGGCGAACTCGCCGAACGTCTCGAGGATGAATTCTCCACGGGCGATCATCTCGAACGGGTCGTCAGCGGTGATGTTGGCCGAGAACAGCTTGGCCTGTCCGGTTTCGTCCTGGGCGCGGCGCAGGGCGTCGGCGATCAGGGGGATGATGGTGCGCATCGGCGCGAAGGTCTGGTTGCCCTGGGGCTCGTCGTTCTTGATGAAGTCGCCGCCCAGCCAGAACTGGTGGCAGGCCGCGGCGAACGGCTCGGGACGCAGGCCCAGCTTCGGCTTGATGATGGTGCCGACGACCATGCCGCCATCAACCAGCGGACGCTCCAGGACGCGCCACATGTCCACGATGTTCATGGCCGGGCCGTCGAACAGGCGCAGGTAGGCCGGCGGCACGTAGAAGTCATGCAGCTTGGCGTACTCGATGTCGCCCATGCCCTGGTTGTTGCCGACCGTCAGGGTCAGGAACGACACCAGCATGGCACGGCCATCGGTGATGTTGCGGTCAAAGAGATCGACCGGATAGGCGATCTTCATCATCTCGGCGGCTTCGTCGATCTCGTAGACGAGGGCGTCGACGCCACGGGTGAAGTCGTCGGTGGTGCAGACCTCGACGTTGGTGCCGGTCGAGCTTTCGGCGGCCAGATGGGCGGCGGCTTCCAGATACCCGTAGCCCGCCTTGGGCTTCATGATGTAGGCGCACAGCACGTGCTTGCCGCCGGCGATCAGGTCCTCTTCCCGCAGGGAAAGATTGGCGTAGCGGTTAGACTGGTCCATCTCTTTGATACTCCGCTTGGACGTTTCTTTTTTGATCGGGCGGGTAAAGGGCGCCTCAGCCACCAAACGACCGCCGTGTTACACTGTTTTGCCTGAACGCCGATAGCCTCGGAACACCCCGCGGTGGGGTGGGTGAAACTATTAAGGGTGGGCGGTAACCTGCCCCCGGGGGCAGGTGGAACGGTACCCGGACGGGCGGGGCGGCGACCCACCCTTTTCGAAAATGGGGGCTTTGGGTGGGCGCGATCCTACCCGTCTCCCGCGGAAGCGCAAGGGCGGGCTGAGGCGTTGCTCTCCGGGAGGCCGCCATGACGCCACATCCCACCCCGGTGCCCGACACTGTGGACCTCGATGCCCTGCGCGCCGCCGCGGCGGGCTGCACGGCCTGTCGGGCGCGGGGCGAGGATGCGCGCAGGGCCGGGCTGGCGCAACTGGTGGCCGACCTTCGCGCGGCCGCGCGCGTGTTATCATCTACAGCACCACCCCCGTGAACAGGTATCCCTCGCCGTAAATGGTGACGATCAGCTCCGGCTTGGCGGGGTCGGGTTCGATCTTGCGGCGCAGGCGGCCGATCAGCACGTCGATGGTGCGGTCGGTGGGATTCCATTCGCGGTTCACGGCATCCATCAACTGGTCGCGGCTGAGCACCTTGCCGGCGTGCGACACCAGGGCCTGGAGCACCGCCGTCTCCTGCCGGGTCAGGGTGCTGGTGCCGCTGTCGGGCGAGCGCAGAACGCGCTTGGGGACGTCGAACAGCCAGTCCCCGAACCGGAATTGCGTCTTGTTCGCCCCGGCGCCGGCCGGTCCGGCACCGGCCCCGTTGGCGCTGCCGCCGACCCGCCACAGCAGATTGCGCAGGCGCACGGCCAGATCGCGCGTGTCCACCGGGTGGACCATGTAATGATCGGCGCCCATTTCCAGCGCGATCACGCGGTCGAACGGGTCGTCGAGGTGGGACAGGGCGATCAGCCCGACCGATGATGCCGCCCGCAGCGTCCGCAGCACGACCAGTCCGTTGTCGTCCGGCGGGCTCATGTCCAGAACCACCGCATCCACCGGCCGCTCGCTCAGGATGCGATGCAGGGCGGCGGCGGTGTCGGCCGCCATCAACTCGTGACCGTCGCGGTTCAGGGCGTCGATCAAGCCCTTTCGCCGGATCGAGTCGCCATCGAGAACGACGACTCGACGTCTGGGAGCGGGACTCGCCATGGAGGCACCTCTTGGGTTTGTGCGCGCCGTCACTGGCCTGGTGCGGTCCATCACTGGCCGTGTGCCGACGGTCACTCGGGGTGTGACAGGCATCACATCATGTGAAGAAAAATTTTAAACCGCGCTTAACCATTTCACGAAATATCACATGTTTTTTACATTATTCCAACCCCGTTCACAAACGGTTTTTACATCGTTTGGATATACTCGGGGCATAGGGATGAGGGGGGTCCGAGGCCCCCCGGAAAACAAGGCGCTTCAAACGGTTAGAATCGTTTCAAAGCGCCTTCAATCCGGGCCTGAGGCCCTGGCTCCCTGGGGTGGTCGGCATGATGCGAAAGCGGTCCCCGCCCTGATCGACTGAATGAGTGCGTTTCCCATTGGAGGATAAGACAATGACCAAGATGATCCAGACCCTCAAGGCGATCCGCTCCAACGAGTCCGGCGCCACCGCCATCGAATACGGCCTGATCGCGGCCCTGATTGCCGTCGTCATCATCGGCGCGATCACCTTGGTCGGTGATGGCCTCGTTGCCAAGTTCGGCGAAGTGAGCGCCCAGCTGCAGTAGGGCCCACGGCCAGGCGCCCCGGCAGTGTCCGGGGCGCCATTCGGCCGGATTAAGGGGAAGCGGGGGAGGATGCGGTGCTGCCAGCCTTGTTCGGCGGCGACGCCCCGACGGCCCACGCCGTCATCCAGGGGCTCTGCGTCATCACCTTCGCGGTCCTCGCGACGGTCGGAGGCGTCCGGGACGTCGCCTCCTTCACCATTCCCAACTGGATTTCACTCGGCATCCTGGCCGCCTTCGCGGTGGCGGTGATGGCCGGGTACAGCGCACCGGCCGAACTGCCGGGGCACATCGGGGCCGCTGCGGTGGTCTTCGCCTCGGGACTGGTGCTGTTCCACTTCAACGTGTTCGGCGGTGGCGACGTCAAGCTGATGAGCGCCGCAGCCTTGTGGAGCGGCTTTTCCGGTCTTGCCGACCTGGTCCTGCTGGTCGCCTGTTTCGGCGGTGTGCTGAGCCTGGCGCTGCTGGCCGGACGCCTGCTGCCGGCCCGCGTGATGCAGGCCAATGCCGGGCTGGAGCGCCTGGTGTCGGGGCGCCACGGGATACCCTACGGCGTTGCGATCGCGGCCGGCGTGGTGACCGATTTCATCGTTCTGCCGCTTCTTTTCACCGGGCAGACGGTTTCCTGAACAAGGCCGCACAACGGGCTCCGCCCGCAGGCTGGCCGGGGGGTAAAGATGCGAGGTGCCATTTTCGCGCTGGTTGCCGTGGCCATCCTGGCCGCTGGCGGAGCCGCCTTCTTCGCCAACCGCATGATGTCCGGTCCGCGCACCATGGTGTCGTCCGACCTGGGTGAGCCGATGCCCGCCACCGGCCTGATGGTCCTTGTGGCGGCCACCGACATCGATCCCGGCAAGGCGGTCGGCCCCGGCGCCCTGCGCTGGCAGCCGTGGCCCGACGACATGGTGCGGCCGGAATACGTCAAGACCGACCCGCGCCGCGACGACAGCGCCGCCCGCACGGCCACCGCCGCGCGCATCGAAGGGCGGCTGGCCCGCCGCCACATCGCGGCTGGCGAACCGCTGACCGAGGCCAAGGTGTTCGAGCGCCAGTCGGTCGGTTTCCTGGCGGGCACCCTCAACAGCGGCATGCGCGCCATGTCCGTCGCCATCACCGCCGAAAGCGGGGCTGGCGGCTTCGTGCTGCCGGGCGACCAGGTCGACGTCATCCTGTCGCACGACATCACCAAAAGCCTGCCGCGCACCATGCAGGACTTCGGCAGCGACGCCGGCGTGGTCAAGCACGCCGCCGAAACGGTGCTGGAAAACGTCCGCGTCCTTGCGGTTGACCAGACGGTGTCCAACAATGCAGACGGCGAGGCCGTGGTGGCCAAGACCGCGACGCTGGAAGTGACGCCGGAACACGCGCAGGTCCTGGCCCTGGCCGCCAACATGGGGTCGCTCAGCCTGTCGCTGCGCAGCCTGGACGCCAATTCGGTCGAGAACGTCTCCGCCTCGTCGAGCGACGTTGCGGTCAGCCCCGTGCTGGCCCGCGCCATCGCCTCGGCCGAGCGGCGCTCCGAAGCGTCGGCCGGGGAGCGCGCCGCGCCGCAGTCCAGCGGTGCGGCGGCGCCGGCCAAGCCTGCGTGGTCGGTGTCGATCTTCCGTGGCGGGGTCAGCCGCGTGCAGACCGTTGACGGCCAGTGATGGGGACGGCGAATGATGGCGACGGCCAGGAACGGGGGAACGGGACAATGAACGTACGTCTTCACAGGACCTTGGTGGCCGGGCTGTTTGCCCTGGCTCCGCTGTTCCCGCAGGCGGTCCTTGCCGCGCCGGCCGTCGACCGCATGGAGATGGAAGGCGTCCAGGTGCGCGAAGGCGCCCCCCGCGCGCTAGACCTGCGGTCCGATGTCGGCCCGGCGACGCCGCTGGAGATGGCCGTGGGGCGCACCATGGCGGTGCCGCTCAACGCGCCGATCACCGACGTCATCGTCGCCAACCCGGCGGTCGTGGACGTGCTGGTGCGCAGCCCGCGGCAGGTCTACGTCCTGGGGCGCGGCCCGGGGGCGACCAACGTGTTCTTCATCGGCCGCAACGGCGAGGTCGTGCTCAACGCCGAGATCCTGGTGTCGGCCGACCTGACGGCGGCCAAGACGGTGCTGTCCCGCCTGCTGCCCGAAGCCAACATCGACCTCCGGGCGGTCGGCCAGAGCGTGGTGATGAGCGGCACCGTCCATTCCGCCCGCGAGGCCGCCGATGCCCAGGCGGTGGTCGAGCAGTTCCTCGGCGCCGGGATGCCCGGCGGCCTCGAGGCCACCGAAGCCGCCGGCGGGACCCCGGACGCCGCCGCCGCGCGTCAGGAAGAGGCGGCCGTGATGGCCGAAGCCTTCCAGGCCATCGCCAACAAAGGCGGCGGCAAGGCTAACAACGTCCGGGTCATCAACGCCTTGCGCATCATCGGCGACCAGCAGGTGCTGCTGCAGGTCAAGGTGGCCGAGGTTCAGCGCACCACCTTGAAAGCCTTGTCGGTCAACGTGCTCAGTGGCACCGTGGCGACCAACCTGCCATTCCCTGGCGGCGAGCCGTTCGTGCGCGCCGTGACCGGCGCCATGAACGCCGTCGGGGTCGACAACATGGCCTTCGACGTGCTGGAGCGCCAGGGCCTCATCAAGGTGCTGGCCGAGCCGAACCTGACCGCGATTTCCGGCGAGACGGCCAACTTCCTGGCCGGCGGGCTGCTGCCGGTGCCGTCCGACGTGGACGACCAGGGCAACGTCCGCGTGACCTTCCGCGAGTTCGGCGTGTCGTTGAGCTTCACGCCGGTGGTCCTGGCCAACAACCAGTTGTCCCTGCGCATCGCCACCGAGGTCAGCCGGGTGTCCAACGAAAACGCCCTGCCGTTCGTCATCCGCGGCACCGGGCGCGAGGTGTCGATCAAGGGCCTGTCCGTGCGCCGGGCCGACAGCACCGTCACCCTGCCGTCGGGCGGCAGCCTGATGATCGCCGGCATGTTGCAGAATGACGAGATCAACTCGTTCTCCGGCGTGCCGGGCCTGATGGATCTTCCCATCCTCGGCGCCCTGTTCCGCAGCCATGAATTCCGCAGCCAGCGCACCGAACTGGTCGTGGTGGTCCAGGCCTTCCGCGTCCGCCCGATCGAGTTCGCCAAGGGCCTGGCCCTGCCGACCGACGGCTTCGTGCCGGCCAGCGACCTCGACATCTACCTGCTTGGCCGCCTGCACGCCCGCTATGGCGGCACCGTGCGCGGCGAGGCACTGACCATTGCCGGCCCCATGGGCTACATCATGGAGTAAGGACGATGCGGATAGTTACGACCCTTGGGGCGGCCTCCATCGTCATGGTCCTGGCCGCCTGCGCGCCCCCCTCGGCGGCGCCCGAGCCGGCCCAGACCCACGTCATCCGGCCGCAGCTCGAGACCTTCCAGGTGACCGTGCCGCTGGCCCGCGCCACCACCGCCCAGCCGCTGCCGGCCCAGTTCGTCGAGGAATACTATCGGCGCGGCCGGGGGCCGATGACCGTCGTCCTGCCGTCGGCCGCCGACGGGCGGGCGATGGATGCCGGGCAGCATCTGGCCGGATGGCTGAAGGACCGCCTCATCCCGGCGTCTGTCGGGCGGGCGGTCAATGCCGAGGACGTCGGGGACGGCAGCGTCGAGGTGTTCTTCAAGGCCTACGTCGCGGTGGTGCCCGAATGCGAGGACTGGCGCGGCACCGCCGGCCACAACCCCGACAACCTGCCGCACAGCAACTTCGGCTGTGCGACCCAGCGCAACATCGGCATGATGCTGAGCGACCCCGGCGAGTTGCTGGGCGCCCCGGCCACCGGGGCACCCGACACGGCGCGCATGGTCGACACCATGGGCCGCTACCGCGCCGGGGAAAGCATCGGCGCGCCGCCGCCGTCCACCGAACAGACCACCATCCAGATCGAGCGCTAGGAGAGGGAGGACGACCATGCGCATCTCCATCGTCGCCTTCACGGAAACCGACGAACGCGCCAACGCGGTGCGGGTCATGGCGACCGACCATCGCCTGCGCCGCTGCACGGTCGCGGTCCAGGACGGCGGCCTGGAAGCGGCGGCCCGCCATCTGGCCATGAGCGGCAGTCCCGACCTGCTGATCCTGGAAAGCCACCTGGGCGCCGACCACCTGATGCAGGCGCTGGACGCCCTGGCCGGGGCGGTGGCGCCGCAGACCCGCGTGGTCATCCTGGGCAGCAGCAACGACATCGCCCTGTACCGCGCGCTGCTCGGCCTGGGGGTGTCCGAATACATGGTCGGCGTGATCGACCCGACCGAACTGGCCGCCGTGGCGACCGGCATCTTCAGCGCCGAGGGCAGCGACAACGCCGGCCGGGTCATCGCCGTCTATGGTGCGCGCGGCGGGGTGGGGGCCAGTTCGGTGGCCACCAACCTGGCCGTCGCCCTGGGCCGCGAGACCGAGGAGGACGTCCTGCTGGTCGATCTCGACATGTCGTTCGGGACCGACGCCCTGGCGCTGAACCTCAACCCGCGCCAGACCGTGCAGGAGGCGCTGGCCCAGCCCGACCGCCTGGACGACCTGCTGCTCGACCGGTTCATGGTCAAGGTGGATGAACACCTCAGCCTGCTGGCCGCTCCGGCGGTTCTCGGCGACGGCACCGGCGAACCCACGGCGGCCGGTCTCGATGCCCTGTTCACCCTGCTGCGCCGCAACGCGAGCTATGTGGTGGTCGATCTTCCGCACCAGTGGAACCCGTGGGTGCGCGAAGTGCTGTTCGACGCCAACGAGCTGATCCTGGTGGCCTATCCCGACCTCGCCAACCTGCGTGACACGCGCAACCTGATGGAGCGCCTGGCCGAGCCGCGCGGCATCCAGGCGCCCACCCGCGTGGTGTTCAACCGCGAGGGCGCGGCCCGCAAGGGCGAACTGGCGGCCAAGGATTTCGAGGACAGCCTGGGCAGCCGTCCGGCCCTGTCCATCCCCTATGACGCCGTGGCCTTCGTCACCGCCATGAACACCGGCGAGCCGGTCGTCACGGCGGCGCCGGGCAGCGCGGCGGCCAAGGCGATCACCGAACTGGCGTGGATCGTCAGCGGCCGGTCGCGGTCCGACATCAAGGCCAAGGGCAAGGCCAAAGGCAAGGCCGGCGCGGCGGGCGGCGGCTTCTCCCTCTCCGGGCTGTTCGGCGGGTTCTCCCTGTCGAGCCGGAAGGCCTGACCATGTTCGGGCGGCGCGACAGAGGAGCAGTTCCGCCCCGACCGGCCACGCCGGTCTCGCCGGCCGCCGCCGAGCCGGTGGCGGCGCGCGCTGCGGTGCTCGACACCGCCAAGGGTGCCGCGGCTCCCGCTCCGCTGCCGGCCCAGCCCAAGGTTGCCCGGCCGCGCGGCCCGGCCGAGGAACGCCTGGACGAGATCAAGGTCTCGGTCTTCAACAGCCTGATGGAAGCGGTTGACCTGGCCCAGCTTGGCCAGCTCACGCCCGACGCCGTGCGCGAGGAGATCACGGACGTTGTCTCCGAGATCATCGCCATGCGCAGCTTCGTGCTGTCGGCCCAGGAACAGAAGCAGGTCATCACCGACATCTGCAACGATGTCCTCGGCCTTGGTCCGCTGGAGCCTTTGCTGGCCCGCGACGACATCGCCGACATCATGGTCAACGGCTTCGACAAGGTCTACATCGAGGTCAACGGCAAGATCGAGCTGACCGACATCAAGTTCCGCGACAACGCGCAGCTCATGAACATCTGCCAGCGCATCGTGTCGGCGGTCGGCCGGCGGGTCGATGAATCCAGTCCGATCTGCGACGCCCGCCTGTCCGACGGCTCGCGCGTCAACGTCATCGTGCCGCCGCTGGCCATCGACGGCCCGGCCCTGACCATCCGCAAGTTCAAGAAGGACAAGCTGACCCTTCAGAACCTGATCGACTACGGCTCGATCAGCCCGGCCGGGGCGGTGGTGCTCCAGGTGGCGTCGGCCAGCCGCTGCAACATCCTGATTTCGGGCGGCACGGGGTCGGGCAAGACCACGCTGCTCAACTGCCTGACCAACTACGTCGAGCACGGCGAGCGCGTCATCACCTGCGAGGACGCCGCCGAGCTGCAACTGCGCAACCCCCATGTGGTGCGCCTGGAAACCCGGCCGCCCAACCTTGAGGGCGTCGGCGAGATCACCATGCGTGACCTCGTGAAAAACTGCCTGCGCATGCGGCCCGAACGCATCATCGTCGGCGAGGTGCGCGGCCCCGAGGCGTTCGACCTGTTGCAGGCCATGAACACCGGCCACGACGGGTCCATGGGCACGGTCCACGCCAATACGCCGCGCGAAGGCATCGGCCGCCTGGAAAACATGATCGCCATGGGCGGTTTCACCCTGCCGGCCCGGGCCGTGCGCGAACAGATCGCATCCTCCATCGACATCATCGTCCAGGCCTCGCGCCTGCGTGACGGGTCGCGCAAGATCGTGCAGATCACCGAGGTGATCGGCATGGAAGGCGAGGTGGTGACCCTTCAGGACCTGCTGACCTTCGACTACACCGGCGAGACGCCGGACGGCCGCGTCCTGGGCCGCCATCGGTCCACCGGGCTGCGTCCGCACTTCTGGGAGAAGGCCCGCTACTTCGGCCTGGACGGCAAGCTGGCCGAGGCGCTGGAGCTGGGCAATGGTTGAGGCCGCCCCGACAGGACCCGACGCCGGCCTGGTGATGCTGATCGCCGGAACCGTCCTGTTTTCAGCCTTCATGCTGCTGATGGCCGCCCTGGTGGCGTTCGGCGGGCGCAATGCGCGCCGGCTGCAAAAGCGCCGGGAAATGCTCGGTCTGGTCGGCAAGGGCAACTCGGCCAAGGGGGCGGCGCGGTCCGATCCGGGTGCCGCCCGCCAGCGCCGCATCCAGGAAAAGCTCCAGGAACTCGAAAACTCCAAGCAGAAGCGGTCGCGGCGCCGCAACCAGATCAAGGCCGACCTGTTGCAGGCCGGGTTGGACGTCTCGGTCGGCAAGGTCGCCATGGCCGCCGTCCTCTGTGGCATCCTGGTCGGCCTCGCCCTGTTCGGCCTGGGCATGAGCCCGGTCGTGTCCGGCCTGCTCGGCCTGGTCGCCGGGTTCGGCCTGCCGCGCCTGGCGCTCAAGATCATGGCCGGGCGGCGGCGCAAGAAGTTCACCGCCGAGTTCGCCAACGCCGTGGACGTCCTGGTGCGCGGCATCCGGTCCGGCCTGCCCATCGGCGAGTGCCTGGCCATCATCGGCCGCGAATTGCCCGACCCGGTGGGCGAGGAATTCCGCCTGCTGGTCGAAGGCCAGAAGCTGGGCATGGCGTTGGACGACCTGATGCGCCGGGGCCTGGAGCGGGTGCCGACGGCCGAGTACCGGTTCTTCGCCATCGTCCTGCAGATCCAGCAGCAGACCGGCGGCAACCTGGCCGAAACGCTCGAAGGCCTGTCGACCGTGCTGCGCGACCGCAAGAAGATGCGCGACAAGGTCCGCGCCCTGTCGTCCGAGGCCCGGTCGTCGGCCGCCATCATCGGGTCGCTGCCGTTCCTGGTGTCCTTCTTCGTCTACCTGCTCAGCCCGGAATACATCGGCCTGCTGTTCAGCGACCGCGTCGGCAACATCATCCTGGCCTGCGGCCTGACGTGGATGGCGCTGGGCGTGGCGGTGATGACGAAGATGGTCAACTTCAAGATCTAGGGGGGGAAAGGCATGATAAGCCGGTTCATCGATCCGCAGCTTCTGCTGACCCTGCTGTCGGCCCTGGCGGCCTTTGCCACGGTCCTTGCCATCGCCCTGCCGTTCCTGCGACGCGATGAGCGCGGTGCCCGCCTGAATGCCATTTCCCAGCGCCGCGAGGAACTGTCGCGCCAGCAGTCCGAACGCATCGACAAGCAGCGCGGCTCGCCCCTGCGCGAAAAGAAGAAGAGCGTCGCGCTGATGCGCGGCATCCTCGAAAAGGTCAACCTGCAGGACCTGGCGGCGTCCAAGGATCTGCGCCAGCGGCTGAAGGCGGCGGGGTATCGGTCGCCGTCGGCGCCGGTGGTGTTCCTGTTCATCCGCCTGGGGACCACGGTGGGGCTGGTCGTCGCGGCGCTCGCCTTCTTCATGCTGTCCAAGGAGGCGTTCCCGCCCGGTCAGAAGATGGGTGTCATCGCGCTGGCCCTGGTCGCCGGATTCTATCTGCCGGCCATCCTGGTCAAGAACCGCGCGCAGAAACGCCAGGAGGAGATCACCCTGGTGTTCCCCGACGTCCTGGACCTGCTGGTCATCTGCACCGAATCGGGCTTGTCCATCGAGGCGGCGTTCGCCCGCGTGACCGAGGAGGTCGGCGACAGTTCCTCGACCATGGCCGAGGAAATGGGCCTGACGTCGGCCGAACTGGCCTTTCTGGGGGACCGGCGGAAGGCCTACGCCAACCTGGCCGACCGCACCGGCGTGCAGGCCGCCCGCTCGCTGGCCACCACGCTCATCCAGTCGGAAAAGTACGGCACCCCGGTCAGCCAGGCCCTGCGCGTGCTGGCCGACGAGAACCGCAGCGACCGCATGGCCAAGGCCGAGAAGAAGGCGGGCTCGCTGCCGGCCCAGCTTACCGTGCCGATGATCGTGTTCTTCCTGCCGGCCCTGTTCGTGGCCATCATCGGCCCGGCCATCATCCAGATCATGCGCATGTGAACCCGGCGTAGCGCGACGCGGCCGTCCCTGTGTAGCATGCGGGCATGACTGAACCGTATCCCGCCCCCCCCGGCGCCTCATCGCCCGACTCCTCGCCCGACTCCTCGCCCGACGCCTCGCCCGACGCCTCGACAGCCCGGCGCATGGGCTGGACGACCCGCCGCTATGTGCTGGCGCTGAGCGCCATCGCCTTGCTGGCGGTTGCCGCCTTCACGTCTTTTCAGGGCCTGATCGCGGCCCATGACCGGACCCTGTCGGTGGTCAACATCAGCGGCCGGCAGCGCATGTTGTCCCAGCGCATCGCGCTTTATGTCCATCGTCTGGCGTCCGACGACTGCATCGCGCCGCGCGCCCTGTGCGTGGAGCAGTTGCGCACCTCCCTCGAGGTGTTCGAGGCCTCCCACACCGGCCTGACGCTTGGGGGGGGAGGTGGGGTCGGTGATGGGGACATTCCCGGGCCGACCAGCGCCTTGGTGCGCAGTCTGTATTTCGACGGTGCTCCGTCGCTCGATACGCGGGTGCGGGAGTATGCGGCGGCGGTGCGCGCCGTCCTGGAGGCGCCGGCCGGGACGCTCGGCCCCGATCATCCGGCTGTCCGCCATGTCCTGCGGGAGGGGCCGGGGCCGCTGCTGGAGGCTCTCGACGCCGTGGTGCTGGCCTACCAGCATGATGGCGAGGCCGCCATGGCCCTGCTGCGCCGCCTGGAGATCGCCGTGCTGGCGCTGACCCTGCTGACCCTGCTGCTGGAGGCGTTGTTCATCTTCCGGCCCATGGTCAGCCGCCTGGGCAGCCAGTTCCAGGCCCTGGAGGCGGCCAGCGCCTCGCTGCGCGAGGCCAATCTCACCCTGGAGCGCCGCGTGGCCGAGCGGACCGAGGCCCTGGCCGCCGCCACCGCCGCGGCCGAAAAAGCCAACTGGTCGAAGTCGCACTTCCTGGCCGCCGCAGGGCACGACATGCTGCAGCCGCTCGAGGCGGCCGAAATGTTCGCCGGTCTGCTCGACCGCGAGGCCACCACGCCGCGCGCCCAGGCCCTGCTGCAGGACCTCGGCCGCACGCAGCAGTCGCTGCGCCATCTGGTGCGCTCGGTCCTCGACGTGTCGAAGCTGGAGGCCGGGGTGGTGACGCCGGTGTTCGGGCCGGTCGCCGTCGGGCCGCTGCTGCTGGGCGTGGCGGCCGAACTGGCGCCCGCCGCCGCCGCCCGCGAACTGCGCCTCGCGGTGGTGCCGACCGCCCTGTGGGTGGACAGCGACGCCCATCTTCTGGAGCGCGTGCTGCGCAACCTGATTTCCAACGCCCTGCGCTACACCACCGAGGGCGGCGTGGTCATCGGCTGCCGGCGGCGCGGCGACCACGTCCTCATCCAGGTGGCCGACAGCGGCGAAGGCATCGCAACCGAGGACCAGGAGCGCATCTTCGAGGCCTTCGTTCAGGTGGGCACCGGTACCCGCGACCGCAGCGAAGGCCTGGGCCTCGGCCTGTCGGTGGTGCGCGGCCTGTGCCGCCTGCTCGGCCACCCGGTCCACCTGTGGTCGCAACCGGGCCGCGGCAGCGTGTTCAGCGTGGAATGCCGCAGGGTTTCACCGCCGGAATTAGGGAAGTGAAGGTATTCACCACAGAGGCACAGAGACACAGAGGTTTCAGTGCTGGCTCCGAACTCCGTTTTCAAGCCTGCCGCAGGCAAGGTTCTGCGCTGCGCGCGGGATGAACTCAGGGTCGTTCACTTGCCCCGCGACCTCTGTGCCTCTGTGCCTCTGTGGTTCAAAACAAAACAAAACAAAACAAAACAAAACGGCGCGGAACCGAAAGGAACCGCGCCGTGTATTGCCGTGCCGATCAGACCGCGATCAGGAGAACGCGACCCCCGGCTTTGCGCCGACCTTCTTGAGGATCATGGCGAGCGGGCAGAACCCGGTGAAGGCGGCCTGCAGCATGTTGAGGCCGACGAAGGCCGTCAGGTACAGGGCCCACTCGATGCCGGCGAAGAAGTACGCCGCCAGGGTGGCGAGGATGACGGTGCCGGCGAAGGCCATAACGATGCGGTCGATGGACATGGTTTTCTCCTGGGTCCTAAATCAGTGTGTCACTCTCCTGCGTCAGATCCCGTCGGCGGGCACTTTGGGGGTCACCTGGCCCTTGAGCTTGGTGATGCCGAGCGCCTTGAGCACGTACTTCTCGTAGACGGGCTCGGACGTGCCCTTCTTGATCTTGCGCAGGAAATACTTTTCGAAGGCGATCTTGGCGAGGTGCACCCACCGGCCTTCGGAGAACCAGTTGACGTTGCGCGGCGGGATCTGCGGCAGGGCCACGAAGGCCGCGCCCGAGTCGCCGAAGTCGGCGAGGCAGATGGCGTTCCAGGTGGCCTGCTGGTCGGCCGCCTTGTCGCGCAACAGGTTGCCGATGTTGTGGGCCGTGGCGGTCACCATCGACTCGATCATGTAGCCGGTCTTCGGCACGCCCACCGGCACCGGGGTCTGGCCGACCGGCGGGATGGCGACGCACACGCCCACGGCAAAGATGTTGGGGTAGGCGGTGTTGCGCTGGTGCTTGTCGACCGTGATGAAGCCCTTGGGGTTGGTCAGCCCGTCGATGCCGAACACCGCGTCAATGCCGCGGAACGCCGGCAGCATCATGGAGAACTTGAACGGCAGTTCGTGCTTCTTCTTTTCGGTGCCGTCCTCGTTGAACTCGGTGACGTGCATCAGGCCGGCCTCGACCTTGTCCACCTTGGCGTTGGTGATCCAGGTGATGTGCCGGTTGCGCATGATGCTTTCCATCATGCCCTTGGAGTCGCCGACGCCGCCCAGGCCGAGGTGGCCGATGTAGGGCTCGGCGGTCACGTAGGTGATCGGCACCTGGTCGCGGATCTTGCGGCGCCGCAGGTCGGTGTCCATGATCGCGGCGAACTCGTAGGCCGGGCCGTAGCACGACGCACCCTGCACCGCGCCGACCACGACCGGGCCGGGATCGGCGCAGAACGCCTCCCAGTTTTTGGCGGCGTTGGCGGCGTGCTCGACATGGCAGATCGACTGCGTGTGGCCGCCGTGCGGGCCGAGGCCCTCGATGGCGTCGAAGTCCAGGTGCGGCCCCGTGGCGATGACCAGATAGTCATAGTCCATGACGGAGCCGTCGTTGAGCTCCAACTGGCTCTTTTCCGGGTGCACGCGCTTCACGCCGGTATCGACGAAGTCGATGTTCTTTTTGGCGAGGACGGGCTTCAGCTCGATCTCGATGTCGTCGCGCTTGCGCCAGTTGACGGCGACCCACGGGTTCGACGGCACGAAGTGGAAGCGCGGGTTGTTGCTCACCACCGTGATCTTGTCTTCCTTGCGGGCTTCTTCCCGCATCTCGTAGGCCATCGGAACTCCGCCGATGCCGGCTCCCATGATGACGATGTGCGCCATTGGTCGTTTCCTCTCCTGTCGGTTCCCAGCGCGACGCCGGATTTTTTTTTGATTGTGCGTCGCGCGTGCGTCAGGCGGCCCCTTCCTTGGCGGGTTCCGCCTCTCCCAGCGGGCAGTACAGCCCGGCCAGTGTCTCGATCACGCGGACGGCGTTGTCGCCCTCCAGCGCGTAGTAGATGTTCTGCGACTCGCGGCGGGTCCTGACGAGGCCGTCCCGTCGGAGGCGGGCCAGGTGCTGGGACAGGGCCGATTGGCGCAGGCCGACGCTCTTCTCGAGTTCCCCGACGGTCTTCTCACCCGCGGACAACAGGCATAGAATCATCAACCGCCGGTCGTTGCTCAAGGCCTTGAGCAGATCGGCCGCCTCTTTGGCGCTGTCATGAAAGTCTGTGATATTCATGCTTGCTAAATTAGCCCTTGCTAATATGATAGTCAACACCATTTTGGGGGTGTAGCGACACGACTGACGTCCCACCCCCCGTTCCCGAAGTGTGCCAAGAGGACCGCGCATAATGAAGAGCTTAATTACGAAAACCCTAATGTTTTCGCTGGCGGGCGCCTTCGGGGCGCTGATCCTGACGCTCGGAAGCGGTGAGTCTCTTGCCCAATCGCCCACCCTTGACGGGTCGGACGCTTTGACGGTCCAGCCGCGCGAGGTCAACGACCTCAAGGCGGTATTCGCCACGGTCGAGGCGGCCGACACCTTGCATGCCCGCGCCCGCATCGGCGGCACGGTCGGCAGCCTGTCGGTCGATGACGGTGACGCGGTGCAGGAGGGCGAGGTCATCGCCGTGGTCGGCGACCCCAAGCTGATGCTGGGGCTGCGCTCCATCGACGCCCGCATCAATTCTCTGAAGGCGCAACTCGATCAGGCCCGGACGGAACTGAACCGCTCCGAGCAGTTGTTCCGCCAGGGCGTCGTGGCCCAGGCCCGCCTGGACCAGGCGCGCACGGCGGTGCAGGTGCTTGAACGCAACCTCAATGCCCTGCAGGCCGAACGGTCGGTGGCCGTGCAGCAGGCCGACGAGGGCCAGGTGCTGGCCCCGGCCTCGGGCCGCGTGCTCGATGTTCTGGTCATCAACGGGTCGGTCATCATGCCCGGCGAGCCGATCGCCCAGATCGCCTCGGGCGACTACCTGCTGCGCATGGAGGTCCCCGAGCGCCACGCCCGGTTCATCGAACTCGGCGAGACGGTGCTGGTCAGCGACCGCGGCCTGACCCAGGAACAGAGCGGCGACATGCGCAAGGGCGAGGTGGTCAAGGTCTACCCCCTGCTGCGCAAGGGCCGGGTGCTGGCCGACGTGAAGGTCGAAGGCCTGGGCGACTATTTCATTGGCGAGCGCGCCATCGTCTACATCTCGACCGGCAGCCGCGAGACCATCGTCCTGCCGCCCGACTACCTGACCACGCGCTTCGGCGTGACCTACGCGACGCTGGAAAACGGCCGCGACGTGGTGGTGCAGACCGGCAACCGGGTTGACGGTGGCATCGAAATCCTCAGCGGCCTGCGGCCGGGCGACATGGTGGTCAAGCCGCAAAGCCAGGTCCTGAAGGGGGATGCGCAATGAAGCTCGGCATCTCCGGGACCATTACCAAGGCGTTCATCACCTCGCCGCTGACGCCGCTGTTGCTGCTGGCCTCGCTGGCCGTCGGGCTGATCGCCCTGGTCCAGTTGCCGCGCGAGGAGGAGCCTCAGATCTCGGTGCCGATGATCGACATCATGATCGAGGCCAATGGCCTGCGCGCCGCCGATGCGGTGGAACTGGTCACCAAGCCGCTGGAAGAAATCGTCAAGGGCATCGACGACGTCGAGCACGTCTATTCGCAGACGGCCGATGACCGTGTCATGGTCACCGCGCGGTTCAACGTGGGCGTGGACGAAGACATCGCCATGCTGCGCGTCCACGAGACCATCCGCGCCAACCTCAACCAGATCCCCATCGGCATTCCCGAGCCGATGATCGTCGGCCGTGGCATCAACGACGTGCCCATCGTGGTGCTGACCCTGACCCCCAAGCCGGGTTCGGAGGAGCGCTGGGACGACAACGACCTGTACAAGGTGGCCGACGAATTGCTGCCCGAATTGGTCAAGGTCGAGAACGTCGGCCTGACCTTCATCGCCGGCGGCCGGCCCAACCAGATCCGCGTCGAGCCCGATCCCGAGCGTCTGTCCCTGTACGGCATCACGCTCAACCAACTTGTCGAGAAGGTGGAAAACGCCAACCGCTCGTTCCTGCTCGGCCGCCTGTCGGCCGAGGGGCAGGCAGCCCCCGTGGTGGCCGGCCAGACCCTTCAGGGCGTCGGCGACATCGGCAACCTGCTGATCACCACCGCCGACGGCCGGCCGGTCTATGTCAAGGACGTCGCCAACGTGGTGGTCGGCGCCCGTCCCGATGAACTGCGGGCGTGGAATGTTGAGGCGGTCGAAGGGGGGGCGGTGGAAGGCGGGGAGGTGCGCGTCGTGCCCGCCGTGTCGATCGCCCTGGCCAAGCGCAAGGGCGCCAACGCCGTGCTGGTGGCCGAACAGGTCCTGGAACGTCTGCACACCCTTGAGGAACGCCTGATCCCCGCCGACGTGGCGGTCGAGGTGACCCGCAACTACGGCGAGACGGCCCTGGAAAAGGCCGATGAGCTGTTGTTCCACCTGGGCCTCGCCACCGTGTCGATCGTGCTGCTCATCACCCTGGCCATTGGCTGGCGTGAAGGGCTGGTGGTCGCCGTGGTCATCCCGACGACCATCCTGCTGACCCTGTTCGCCTCTCACCTGATGGGCTACACCATCAACCGCGTCAGCCTGTTCGCGCTGATCTTCTCCATCGGCATCCTGGTCGACGACGCCATCGTGGTGGTCGAGAACATCGCCCGTCACTGGGCCATGAAGGATGACCGCTCGGCCCTGCAGAAGGCCATCGCCGGCGTGGCCGAGGTCGGCAACCCGACCATCATCGCCACCCTGACCATCGTCGCCGCCCTGCTACCCATGATGTTCGTGTCCGGGCTGATGGGGCCGTACATGAGCCCCATTCCGGCCAATGCCTCGGCCGCCATGGTGTTCTCGTTCTTCGTCGCGGTGACCATCACGCCGTGGCTGCTGTACCGCATGGCCGGCCGCAAGGCCGACCGCCAGGAACTGGGCGGCGACCATGACCACGAGGGCCGCCTGGGCGCCTTCTACCGCCGCATCGCCCGGCCGCTGCTGACCGGGCGCACCCGCGCCAAGGTGCTGCTGGCCTCGGTCGGCGTCGCCACCCTGGCGGTGATGGTGCTGTTCTATACCAACGACGTCACGGTCAAGCTGCTGCCCTTCGACAACAAGTCGGAGTTCCAGGTGGTGGTCGACCTGCCCGAGGGCTCGACGGTCGAGGAAACCCAGCGGGTGCTGATCGACGCCGCGACGCGCCTGTCCGCCCTGCCGGAACTGACCTCCATCCAGGCCTATGCCGGGACGGCGGCGCCGTTCAACTTCAACGGCCTGGTGCGCCACTACTACCTGCGCGAAAGCCCCGAGATGGGCGACCTTCAGGTCAACCTGGCCCCCAAGCACGAGCGCGACCGGGCCAGTCACGACATCGCCCTGGACGCCCGCGAGAGGCTGGCCGACCTGCCGATGCCCGAGGGAACCTCGATCAAGGTCGTCGAGGTGCCGCCCGGCCCGCCGGTGCTGTCCACCCTGCTGGCCGAAATCTATGGCCCCGACGCCGAAACCCGCCGCGAGGCCGCGCGCCGCGTGCGTGGTGCCTTCCAGGCGGTGCCCTTCGTGGTCGACGTCGACGACAGCTTCGGCAATCCGTCCGAACGCCTGCGCTTTGCCATCGACCAGGAGGCCCTGGAGTTCCACGGGGTCGAGGAAGAGGCGGTCTACGACACCCTGGGTGCGCTGCTTGGCGGCGTGTCGGTGGGCTATTCCCACCGGGGCGGCGGGGTCGATCCCATCGAGATCGCCGTCCGCCTGTCGCGGGCCGACCTGACGCCGGGCGAACGCCTGATGTCCACGCCGGTTCCCGGCCGCCAGGGCGTTGTCGAACTGGGCGACGTGCTGCGCGTGACGACGGAGGTGCAGTCCTTCCCGGTGTACCGCCGCGACGGCCACTTCGCCGAAATGGTCACCGGCGAACTGGCCGGGGCCTTCGAGGCGCCCATCTACGGCATGGCCGCCGTCAAGGAACGCCTGGACGCCGCCGCGGCCGCCGGCCAGTGGGACGACCTGGGCGGGCTGACCGTGTCCTACGCCGGGCAGCCGTTCGACGAATCGGGCGTCACCCTGTTGTGGGACGGCGAGTGGGAGATCACCTACGTGACCTTCCGCGACATGGGCGCGGCGTTCGCCGTGGCCATCCTCGCCATCTACCTGCTGGTGGTCGGCCAGTTCGGCTCCTTCAAGGTGCCGCTGGTCATCCTGGTGCCCGTGCCGCTGACCCTCATCGGCATCGTGTTGGGGCACTGGGCCTTTGCCGCCCCGTTCACCGCCACCTCGATGATCGGCTTCATCGCCCTGGCCGGCATCATCGTGCGCAACTCCATCCTGCTGGTCGATTTCATCAATCACCTACGGGCCGAGCGCGACGTCACCCTGCGACAGGTCCTTCTGGATGCCGGTGCCATCCGCTTCAAGCCGATCCTGCTGACCGCGCTGGCGGCGATGATCGGCGCGGCCTTCATCCTGGCCGACCCGATCTTCCAAGGGCTGGCGATCTCGCTGGTGTTCGGGCTGGCATCGTCCACCGCCTTGACCCTGCTGGTCATCCCGGCCCTGTACGTGTGGCTGCGCGATGACGGCCGGGGCTTCGGCGACGACGAGCCGGGGGCGCCGGTGGCGGTCAAGGAGCCTGCTCCGACTCCTGAGACGGTGTAGAAGGGCATAAGGTCGGGCTCTGCCCGAACCCGCCAGGAGCCACGGGCTCCTGGACCTCGTGAGTGGGTATGGAAAAGCCGCGCGCAGCGCAGTAAATGCCGAGGGGACGTCTGCCCGCGGCGCAAGAGAAGCCATAACCACTCATGGGATCAAAGGGCCAATGGCCCTTTGCGGGTCTGGGCAGAGCCCAGCTCTTTTCTAAGCGACCGCCTTTTTCCGGTTGGCCGCCTGGTATCACCCCACCCCCCGCTTGCGCCGCTTGGCGTGGCGGGGGGTTTCGTTTAGCTTGCGCGCATGAGCATGAACGACAGCACTCCGCAGGACGATGTTTTCGCCTTCCTTGCCGACCCGGCCAGCCACGGTCCGGGGGTGACGGCGGTCGAGCGCGTCGATACCCATATCTCGGCGATTTTCCTGCCCGAAGGCGTGGACCGCGTGGTCAAGGTCAAGAAGGCCGTGACCCTGCCGTTCCTGGACTTCGCGCCGCTGGCCGCGCGCAAGGACGCCTGCCACCGCGAAGTCGAGATCAACCGCCGCACGGCACCGGCCCTGTACCTGGGCTGCGAACCCATCGTGCGGCGCGATGGTCATTTGGCTGTCGGTGGGGAAGGGGAGGTGGTTGCCGGTGAAGTTGTGGATTGGGCCGTGCTCATGCGCCGCTTCGACCGCGCCACCCAGTTCGACAACATGGCGGCGGCAGGCAAGCTCGACCGCAACGTGCTGCTGGACCTGGCCGAGGCCGTGGCCCGCTTCCACGATGACGCCGAAGTCGTCAACCAGCCGCGTTTCGGCGGCGCGGCGGCCCTGCTGTCCACCATCGAGGGCAACGGCCGCGCCTTCGCCGCCTTCCGCGGCACGGTGTTCGATGCGGCGGCGGTGGATTCGGTGCTCGAACGCTCAAAGGTCAAGGCCGAGCGCCATGCCGCCCTGCTGGACCAGCGGCGCGAGCAGGGCTTCGTCAAGCGCTGCCACGGCGATCTGCACCTGCGCAACATCTGCATGATGGAGGGGCGGCCGACCCTGTTCGACGCCATCGAGTTCAACGACGACTTCGCCGTCATCGATGTGCTGTACGACCTCGCGTTCCTGCTCATGGACCTGCGCCACGCCGGCCTGGCCCGGGCGGCGAGCCTGGTGTTCAACCACTACATGGAACTGCGCGACGACATCCTGGGCCTGCCCCTGCTGCCGCTGATGCTGTCCCTGCGCGCCCAGATCCGGGCTCACGTCACGGCGGCCATTGCCGTCCACGCCCCCGACCCCGAGGCCCTGCACGGCGAGGCGCGGCGCTACCTGATGGAGGCGGCCGATTACCTGGAACCGCCGAAGCCGCGTCTGGTCGCCATCGGCGGCCTGTCCGGGTCCGGGAAGTCGCGGGCGGCGCGCGAGTTGTCCCCGTACCTGGGGGCGCCGGGCGGCCTGGTCCTGCGCAGCGACGTCATTCGCAAGCGTCTGGCCGGGCGCAAGCCGTGGGACAAGCTGGAAAAGACCGCCTACACCCAGGAGGCCTCCGACCGCACCTACGCCAGTCTGTGCCAGGAGGCCGCCGACGTGCTGGCCACCGGCTATCCGGTGATCGCCGACGCGGTGTTCTCCAAACCCGCCGAACGCGCCGCCATCAAGGCCGTGGCCGATGCCGCCGGGGTGCCGTTCACCGGCCTGTGGCTGGAGTCCGACCCGGTCATCGCCGAGCAGCGCATCCTGATGCGCCGCCGCAATGCGTCGGACGCCACGCCGGACGTGCTCAAGGCGCAGCTTGCCTATCCGGTCGGGCCGCTCGACTGGCCCCGCATCGACAGTTCGTTTGCCAAGGACCGCACCGACCGCGCCTGCCGCAAGGCGGTCCTGCTCCAGGAGGAAGATTAAGTGACCACCGATTGCCCCTGCGGCTCCGGCCGCCCGTTTGCCGAATGCTGCGAGCCGTTCATCACCGGCGCGGCCCTGCCGCCGACCGCCGAAGCGCTGATGCGCTCGCGCTATTCCGCCTTTGCCACCCAGGCGCTGCCGTACCTGCACAGCACGCTCGACGCCCAGGCCCTGGCCGACTACGAGCCCGAACAGGCCGAGGACTGGTCGCGCAATTCGGAATGGCTGAAGCTTGAGATCCGTAGCACCGAGGACGGCCGCGAAGGCGATACCGATGGCTGGGTCGAGTTCGTCGCCCACTTCCGCTACGACGGCGAGGAGCGCGCCCACCACGAGTCGAGCCACTTCGTGAAGCGCGACGGCCGCTGGCTGTACCACGACGGCAACCTCGGCCCGCGTCCCCGCCGGGTCCAGAAGATCGGCCGCAACGACCCGTGCACCTGCGGTTCGGGCAAGAAATACAAGAAGTGCTGCGGCGCCGCGGCGTAAGGCAAAAGGGCGGCACCCGGTGAAGGTGCCGCCCAAGTTCTTTCAGGACATGACCCTCAGTCCTGACGCGTTTCCGGCTGGTTCTGCTGCTGCTGGTCCTGCTCAAGATCCAGGGCCTGTTCCGGCTGCCAATAGGGCGGCGTGCCGGAGCCCTCGTACAGCTCCGACAACTGGCTCTCGTCGCGAATCGACCCCTGGGCCTCTTCGGCGCTGGCGTGGGCCGGGCTTTCGGCGACCGACTGCGGGGCGACGAAGGCCTGGCGCTCCTCGTCCCACTGCAGCGACGACAGCGGCGAGGTGCGGAACGCCATCTGCTGCTGCGGCCCCGGCGCCGACAGGATGCTGTAGGCGACCACGCCGTGCGCGGTGTCGACCACCACATGCTCCATGTTGGCCAGTTCGGCGCCCTGCTCGTCGACGATCACGGCGGCGGTGGGAACGCCGTCGCGGCCGACCATCTCGGTGCTTTCAGGGCCGACCAGAAGGACCGGCGGATGGCCCTCGGGCAGGTCCACCTCGGCCGTCTGCTGATCCTGGGCCTGCTGGCCCTGCTGCTGCTCACCCTGGAGGGCCGCCCGGTCCTGCTGAAGGTCTTGCTGCGTCTCCGCGCGGCGCTGCCAGCCGCGTTCGATTTCGCGGCGGAAGGGCTCCTCCTGAAGCCGGCTGAACTCCTGGCGGGAGATTTCCGGCATCTGGGCCGCCTGCTCCTGCGGCACATCGACGGTCAAGCCTCCCTCGGCGTCCCGCTTGACCGCCTCCCACGGCAGAACCCGGAAGCGTTCGGGCGGATCCGCCACGTTGCCTTGGGCGGTGACGGGCGTCAGCAGATAGCTGATGCGACCGGTTTCGCTGTCCACGACCACATAGGCGACCTGACCGAGCGACTCGGACTGCGTCGTCTTCACCTCGCGGTTGGTGATGTCCTGGCTGGGCACCAGGGCGATGCCGCCGCCCTGGATTTCCTTGAGGTCGTCGCCGAGGGCGGGCCGGCCGGTAAGGGCGTGCTCGCGCTCGATGATCTTGGTGTCGATGCCCTGCTGTTCGCCGGACTCCTGAGTCTGGGTGCTCTGGTCGCGCTTGAGGGTGTCGTCGTCGGCGTCGCCGGTCTCGATGACCTGGCTCGGCGGCTGCGTGATGGCGTCCTGCCCGGTGGTGGTCGCGCCGGGTTCAGGGGTGCCGGCGGCAGGGCGTTCGGTCTCCTGCACCTGAAGCTGATCGCCCGTCGAACCCTGGCTTTGTGCCAGGACCGGGGCGGAGATGCCCAGGGCGAGGGCGATGGCCGTGCTGGCCAGAAGCTGTTTCATGGAACCTCCCGTAGCTGTACGCGCTTTGTTGTCCTGCCAACGCGCACCTTGCCCCTTCGTTTCCGGCCGATTCTCCGGGAAGTCCTTTCCCCCTCCGCCGGAAAGGTCCATAATCATGCAAAGACAACCCCTTAGCGGTAGGAGGCGGTGATGCCCGGCCTGAAGACTATTCTTGCGGTGGTGCCCGATACCGGAACCGGGCTTGCCACCATGGAAACCGCTCTGGTGGTGGGTCGCGACCACAATTGCCACGTCCGCGTCCTGCATGTGCGGGCCGACCCGGCGTCCGCCGTACCGCTGGTCGGCGAGGCCATGTCGGGCGCCATGGTCGATGAAATGATGTCCGTGTGCGAACGCCAGGGCACGGAGCGGGCCAGGGAGGTCCGCCAGATGTTCGACCAGGTGTGTGGTCGCTACGCCATCCCGGTGACCGACGAACCGCCCGGCCCGCCGGAAATGTCGGTGGCCTTCCTGGAGGAACAGGGCGTGGAGGACGACAAGGTCGCCCTGCGCGGCCGCATGGCCGACCTGATCGTCGTCGGCCGCCCCAAGGGCGACGAGGAACCGGCCCTTCAGGCCACCCTCAATGCCGCCCTGATGGACAGCGGCCGGCCGGTTCTGGTCGCCCCGCGCAACCCGGTCACCGGCATCGCCAAGAACTGCGCCATCGCGTGGAACGGCAGCGCCGAAGCCGCCCGTGCCGTGGCCGCCGCGCTGCCCTTCCTCATCAAGGCGCGCACCGTGACCATCCTGGTGGCGGCCGAGGAGGAAGGCACGCCGTCGGCCCAGGATCTGGAAATTCACCTCGCCTGGCATGGCGTGACGGCCGAGATCCGCCGCGTGGTGCCGTCCGGGCATGCCGTCGGGGCCGCCCTGCTGAAAGCGTGCAACGACGTCAGCGCCGACCTGCTGGTGATGGGCGCCTACACCCATTCCCGGCTGCGCCAGCTCATCCTGGGCGGCGTGACCCGCCATGTTCTGGATCATGCCGAGGTGCCGGTGCTTCTGTCGCACTGACGAGCACAAGTATTTTTGAACCACAGAAGCACAGAGACACAGAGGTCGTGGGGCCAAAGGGATGAGGTGGCGTTCACCCCGCGCGCAGCGCATTAATGTGCCTGCGGCAGGCATGATACGGAGATATCCGGCCAGCGCCGAAACCTCTGTGCCTCCGTGCCTCTGTGGTTCCCCACTTCACTTCGGGCGAGTGGTCTAAAACGACGACCCCGGCTGCCGCAGGAATTCCGCCTCTTCCAGGGTCGTTTCGCGGCCGAGGATGGCGTTGCGGTGGGGGAAGCGGCCGAAGCGGGAGATGATCGCCCGGTGCTGTTCGGCGAAATCGATCCAGCGCGCATGGCCGGTGGCCTCGATGAGGGCCACGGCCTGATCCTGGGCAGCCATGTCCTCGGCGTGCTCGAACGGCAGGTACGCGAACAGCCGCTGGACCGGGGGCAGCGCGCGGTCCAGGCCCCGGTGGACGGCGTGGCGGGCCACGGCCAGCGCCCTGGCATCGGTGGCGAAGGCGCGCGGCGTGCCGCGCCAGATGTGGCGCGGGAACTGGTCGAGCAGGATGCACAGCGTGACCGCGCCCTCCGGCGTGTCCTGGAAGGCGTCGTGCTGGCCGCGCGCGGCGGCCTCGACATCGACCGTGAATTCGGCGGCTATGGTGGCGTCCAGGGCATCGGAGCGCTCGAACCACCAGGGATGTTCCTCTCCGACCGGGTCGCCGAACCAGAACGTCCGCACGCGGTCGATCAGTCGTGCCATCAGCCGCCCTCCTTGCGATAGGGGCCCATTTCGGCCACCGCCTCCATGTCGGCCCCGATCATGGCGCGTTCGTGGTCCAGGAAGCGATCGACGGCGTCGCGGAAGCCGGGGTCGGCGATCCAGTGGGCCGACCATGTGGCGCGCGGCAGGTAGCCCCGGCTGACCTTGTGCTCGCCCTGGGCGCCGGCCTCGACCCAGCGCAGGCCGTGGGCGATGGCGTAGTCGATGGCGCGGTAGTAGCAGGCCTCGAAGTGCAGGAAGCGGAAATCGCCCAGGGCGCCCCAGTTGCGGCCGTACAGGGCGTCGCCGCCGCGCAGGTTGAGCGCCCCGCACACCGGCCGGCCGTCGGCCTCGCCAATCACCAGCACCACGCGCTCGCCCATCCGCTCGCCGAGCAGGGTGAAGAAGCTGCGCTCCAGGTAGGGGTTGCCCCACTTGCGGTCGGCCGTGGCCATGTAGAAGCGATGGAAGGCGTCCCAGTGGTCCGCCGTGATGTCCGCGCCGCTCAGGGTGCGGAAGGTGATGCCCTGGCTGTTGGCGCGCTCGCGTTCCTTGCGGATGACCTTGCGCTTGCGCGATGACAGGGTGGCGAGGAAGTCCTCGAAGCTTTCGTAGCCGCGGTTTTCCCAGTGGTACTGCTGGCCGACGCGGGACAGGAAGCCCATGGCGGCCAGGGCGTCGGTCTCCGCCTCGGTCGGGAAGGTGATGTGCACCGACGAGGCGCCGTGGCGCTGGGCCAGTTGCACCATCCCGGCGGCCAGCGTCCGGCGCAGGGTGTCGGCGTCGGGCCCGGCATCAGGGTTCACCAGCAGGCGCGGCCCGGTCACCGGGGTGAACGGAACGGCGCACTGGAGCTTGGGATAGTACCGTCCGCCGGCCTGCTCATAGGCCCGCGCCCACGACCAGTCGAACACGTATTCGCCATAGGAATGGCTTTTGAGATACAGCGGTGCGCAGGCCAAGAGGCGCCCGCCGGGATCGCGCAGGGCCAGATGCTGGGGCGCCCAGCCGGTCACCGCGCAGGCCGACCGCGAGTCCTCCAGCGCGCTGAGGAAGGCATGGCTGACGAACGGATTGTCGGCCCCGGCGCAGGCATCCCACTCGGCCGCCGTAAAGGCGTCCAGGCCGGGATGGGCGGTCAGGGTCAGGCTGTCGGCGCCGTCTGGCATGGTGGGGTCCGTCGCTCTGGATCTCGCGGGCTGGAACACGCGGGTTTCAACATGAGGGGGCGGTGCACCGGAGGCAAGGCTTTGGGATGCTCGCGCAACTGTCGCATCAAAAAATCGCGATTTCGGAAATTTTCGTTCGCGAACCCCTTGACGGACTACTACGATTTTGCGACAACTGCATCCAACGAGGTGCGGCCCTCCTGGGGAGGTTGGGGACCGTGCCCATACTGCAAACCGGCCTGACGCATCAGGCCTTGACGCACGACTGAGGGGATTTTCGCCATGCTGGGACCTGCAGATCTCGACGATTATTTCCGCGCCCGTGATGAAAAGCGCCGTGGCTGAACGACGCCCTGAACAGGGTGGCTGAGCCACACGCGTACTGGTGCATCAAGTAGTTAAGAACGGCGGCCCCGACCAGGGCCGCCGTTTTTAGTGCCCGTTTCTTAGAGCGGTTTGCTTTTGATGGGAGCCATGGCCTGGTCTGTTGCATCTTGGGCTGCCGCCCAAACCCGCTTGGGGCAAGCCCCAAACCCCTTTTCTTTCTTCAAGAAAAACAAGGAGGTCTGGAGGTCCCCTCCAGGCCGGCGGCAGCCATCCGCGACAGCGGACCAACGCGTCACGGTGAACGCAAACGGCTTTAACGGCGCCGGGCGGCCCCGTGATGAGCCGCCCGGTCTTGTTTCCGGCCTGCCGCGATCAGCGTTCGCTGGGCAGGGTCTTTTCGATGTAGGCGAGGATGGCGGCGGCCATGTCGGGGGGGAACACCCGCATCGGCGGCATGCTCTCTCCGGCGTGGCCGTTGAGGACGCTGTGCAGGGCGCGCCACGGGTTTTCCCGGACCACGCGGCCCAGGGGCGACATGGTCCGCACCGCGGTTCCGGTGCTGCCGTGGCAGGACGCGCACAGGGTCTCGAAATGGTCGCCATAGCCCGCGCCCGCGCCGTGGAAGGACCCGGCGGCGGGGTCGATGGCCCAGTCCATGGGGAACTGGCCCTGGGAGACGAAGATCGCCAGGTCGGACAGGTCGCGCGCGGTCAGGACGCCGCCGTAACGGTGGGTCTGATCGGTCAGCACGGCGACAATCCGCTCGACCGGAGCCCCTTCGGCAGCGGCCAGGGGGCCGGCCGGAACGGGAGTGTGGGCGGCGGCCGGGCCCTCCTTGCCCTGGTAGTCCCAGCCGTGGCAGTCGCGGCATCGCCAGGTGTCGCTGGGCGACGAAGGCTTGGCGCCGGTCCATGCCGGGTGGACGTCGCGGGGGGCGAATCGGCCGGTTTCGCGGATCCAGTCGCCGTACAGGCGGCCGCCGCGGGCGATGGCGGCAATGGGTTCGCGCGACGGCAGAGCCTGGACGGCGGCCAGGGTGTCCACGGCGACCGCCTCGTCCAGCGCCCGCAGGGACGGCATGACGCCGCCGGCGTGGCCGTTCAGGATGCTGTGCATGACCAGCCACGGGTTTTCCCGCGCCACGTCGCCCAGCGGCGGAATGCTTTCCACCTGCTTGCCGTCGCCGCCGTGGCAGCGCGCGCAGACGGTCTGGTAGACGGCACCCTCTGGGCGCGGTGCCGTGGCGCCGCCCGTTGGAGCGGCGTCGATGTCGGCCACCAGATGCGACTGGCCGTGGGCGACGAAGGCGGCGAGGTCTTCGAGTTCGCGCTGCCGCAGGACGTCGCCGAAGCCGTGCGTCGGACCCTTGAGGATGGCGATGATGCGCTGCGGGTCGGCGCCGGCGGCACCGGAGATGCCGGGGAACTTGGGATCGGCGCGCCCGGTGTAGGTCCAGCCGTGGCACTCGACGCACAGCCAGGTGCGGACGGGGTCGGTGGCCACGTCGTCCGGCCAGGCCGGATGGGTCATGGCCGGCGCCGACTCGTGGAGTTCCTTGATCCAGTTGTCGTACAGCCGCCCGCCGCGGGTGATCGACGACATCGAGCCAACCTCGGCCGAAGCGCCGGACGCCGTGCGGTCGGGCGCGGCGGCCAGGGCCGGAGCCCCCGCCGCCGCAATGCCTGTCGCCGCAACAAGCGGAAGGACAACCGCAAGGCTACGCCCGAATCGATACAAAGAAGTGGTGAGGAGTCGCATGGCTGCCCTCCGGCCGGTCAGTTGCGGGAGAAGCCTTGCGGCAGGGAATGCACCACGCCCTGATGGCAGTTGATGCAGGTCTTGCCTTCTTCCATGGCCGACTGATGGCGCAACGCCGACCGTCGGCCCTGCCACTCGAAGTCCATGGCCTGGAAGTCATGGCAGTTGCGGCATTCGCGGGACCCGGTGGATTCCATCTTGTCCCACACGCGCTCGGCCATCTGCAGGCGGTGCGCCTCGAACTGTTCGGGCGTGTCTATGGTGCCGACGATCTGATGATAGACGTCCTTGGCGGCGACCAGCTTGGCCCACATCTTGGGGCCGAATTCCTTGGGCACATGGCAGTCCGCGCACTCCACCCTTACCCCCGTGCGGTTGTTGTAGTGGGCGGACTTTTTGTATTCCTCGTGATTGATCTGCATCGTGTGGCACGACACGCAGAATTCCGTGCGGTTGGTGGCATCGACCACGGCGGTGAAGCCGACGGCGAAGACGAGGAAGGCCGCGGCCCCCGCCGTAAAGACGATGCCCCAGCCATAGCGCGCACTCGGGCGCGTGAACCATTTCCAGATACGGCGCACTTTTCCAGTTCCCTTCGGATGGGCACGGCGCTCCCTCCCTTGCGCCGTCAGCGAAGTGCGGCGGCGGCCCCTGGGGGGAGGACCGCCGCCGCGCACTCAAGCAACGGAGGCGCTTAGCCCCAGCTGTCCTTCACGATGTTGTTGTACCAGCTGTGGGCGAAGCCGACTTCGCGCTTGCGGTCTTCGGCCGAAGCATCCATCGGGGACAGGCCGCCAGAGCCCTCGACGCTGACGATCTTGTTGTCGGCGTCGCTGTACTTGTACACCGCGGCCACCGAGAAGCAGTGGTCGGGACCGGCGATCGAGTAGCAGGTGTTGACGTAGGCCGGGGCCGCCATTTCCTTGCCCTGGAGGGCGGCGACGATGGCGCGGGCCGCGACCTTGGCCTGCGAGTTGGCCGAGTAGCCCGACTTCGGCATGTCCGACGCAACCGCCGCGTCGCCGAGCACATGCACGCCGGCATGGATCTTGGACTCGAAGGTCTTCATGTTGATCGGGCACCACTTGCCGTCACCGGTCAGGCCGGCGGCGAAAGCGATCTTGCCGGCCTTCTGGGCCGGAATGACGTTGATGACGTCGCCCTTGATCTTGTCGAACTCGGTTTCCACGGCCATTTCGCCGGGGTGAACCGCGATCACCTTGCCCTGCTTGGACGCCGGGACCCAGGAGATCATCGCCTTGTCGGTGCCGTAGCCGTAGAACTTTTCCCACGCCTGGATGAACAGGCCCTGCTTGGAGAAGGCGTCCTTGGGGTCCAGGATCAGGACCTTGGAGTTCGGCTTGTGCTGCTTGAAGTAGTTGGCCACCAGGCTGGCGCGCTCGTACGGGCCGGGCGGGCAGCGGAAGGGGTTCGGCGGGGCGACCAGGATGAACGTGCCGCCGTCCTTCATGTCTTCGAGCTGCTTGCGCAGCAGCGCGGTCTGCGGACCGGCCTTCCAGGCGTGCGGCATCTTCTCGGCGGCGGCTTCATCGTAGCCTTCGATGGAGTCGTAGTCGATGTCGATGCCCGGCGCGACGACCAGACGGTCATAGGCGAAGGACTGGCCGTCCTGGGTCTTGACCTTCTTGCCGGCGGCGTCGATCTCGGTCACCAGGGCGTGCACCACCTTGACGCCGTGGGCCGCGAGGCCGCCGTAGCCGACCTGGATGCCGGCCATGGTCCGCTCGCCGCCGATGACCTCGTTGGACATGAAGCAGGTGTAGTGCTCCTTGTTCGCCTCGATCAGGGTGACGTCCAGCGACGGGTCGGCGCGGCGCAGGTACTTGGCGCAGGTGGCGCCGCCGGTGCCGCCGCCGACCACGACCACGCGGGCCCCGGCGGCGCGCGCGACGTTGGGCATCGACAGGGCGCCGGCGAAGGCACCCGCCGCGGCCACACCGCCGGCGATCTTGATGAAGCTGCGGCGATCGGTTTTGAGTCCGTTCTTAAGCATTGGTCGTGCCCCCCTTACTGCTGGCTGGCAAGGTAGTGAAGAATGGCCTTGAAGCCATCGTCGCCGGCCTCGGCCGCCAGTTCTTCCATCTTGGTCTTCTTGCGGCGCTCCATTTCGCGGGCGCCGGACTTGAAGTCGGCAAGGGACTGTTCGAGGTAGGGGGTCCACTGGCCGGCGACCTGGGGGATGAGTTCCCCGGCCGCGCCGCCCTTTTCGTGGCACTTGTCGCAGAAGCGCGCCTGCAGGTCCTTGCCCTTCGCAACCATGGCGGTATCGAACGGCTGCTTGGCCGGGCCCATCTTGCGGTCGGCGAAATAGGTCGCCATGGCCTGGAAGTCGGCCTCGGTATAGCCCTTGGCAATGCGGCCCATGACGGTCGACGGCCGGCGTCCGCTGGCGTAGTCCTTCATGACGGTGACGAAGTATTCCTTGTCGGCGCCGCCGATGCTCGGCGTGACCGGGCCCATGCTGGAGCCGTCGGTGCCGTGGCAGCCGGCGCAGGTTTCCGCCATCATGGCGGCGGCGTCGTCGGCCATGGCGGGAGCGCTGAAGAGCAGTGCTCCCAGGACTCCAGTGGCCGCCAGCGCAGAAATCTTACCTACCTTCATTATCGTCGTCCTCCCCGTGCGGGATCTCCGTGGATGGGTGGCGTTTTCTTGCGTGTCCGCATTAGGCGCGGACATCGGATCACCTGTGCTTTCCACCGCTGCGCGATGGACTGGCGATCGAGTTGGGGGATGTGAATCGGATTTGCGGCAAAAGCGGCGCGACGAGCCCAATGGACTCCGCCGGCCGTGCATGGCCCCCCATGCGTGCCGACAATTTCAGCCTCCCCTACATTAGCTTTTTATTAGTTACCCGCCGAGGCTACCAAAGGTTCGATATTTCCACAAAGAGAAAGTCACGTTTTTCCGCTGTAGAATGGAACAAGACGCATTAGTAATATCTAATGTAATGTGAGAGCGAGTATCACCCGCAGCAAATCCCTTCGCAGATGCAAAAGAAAAAGGGCCAGACCCCTGGGGGGCGGACCCTTCTCTCGCGCAACAGGTGAGCCGGTCTAGGCCGCCTCGGCCCCGTAAAACAGGGTCACGGTGTGCTTGGCCTCGGCGAAGAACAGCCAGCGCTCGGCCAGAAGTCCGCCGGCCATGGACGCCAGGGCGACGAACGCCGCGATGCCGGCCAGCGGGTTGGGCACCAACAGGGTCAGCACCGCAAAGGCCAGCGGCACCGCGAAGGTCAGCGCGTGGGCGACGGTGCGCAGCTTGGTCGCGTGCTTGCGCGCCACCTGGAAGCCCATTTCCTTTTGCAGGTAGTTTTCCTGGGTGTGCGGCCAGTCGACGCTACGCACCGCACCGCCGCGCAGACCGGTGGCGGTGTTGGGCGTGGACAGCGACCCGGTGCGGTCGATGAAGGCCCAGTACCCGGCCTTGACCGCCCAGGCGACCGGCACCAGGACGACGGGCAGGGCCTTGACCACCGGCCCGGCGACGTCGAACAGGTGGGCGACGAAGCTCAGCGCCACGGCGCCGCTGGCAAAGCCCAGCGCCACGTAACCGGCGATGGTCCAGTCGTTGTGCCACTGGTGGATCGGCTTGAGGGAGCGGTAGATCATCGACGTGCAGACGATGGTCAGGAACGCCCCGATGGCCGCCAGCACACCCATGACGCCCCAGAACCCGGAGGTCTGTTCCAGGAACACCCAGCCGATGCCGAACAGGCCGGCCGGAATGTAGGTGAGGATGGCGAGCACGCCTTCGCGGGCCAGCCACGACGACCGCCACTGGCTGACCGCCCGCCAGGCCCGTTCGGGACGGCCCAGGTGGAAGGTGGACGACAGCAGGCCGGCAGTGATCAGGCCAAGGGCCAGGGCCAGGCCGACGAAGCCGAACCAGCGGTCGGCCGGCAGCACGCCGGCGGTGCCCAGGATGGCCATCAGCGCCAACATGCCGTAGCCCGCGCCCGAGGCGGTGGTGAAGAAAATGACGGAGTATGCGGGATGCATCGTTCGTTTCCCCCTAGCGCGTCAGCACTTTGTCGACCCAACCCAGGAAACCCTTGCCGTTGGTCTTGACCGGCTGGAGCGATTCCTGAGCACCGATGGCGGCCCCGGTCAGCTTGCGCGGCCTCGGCGGCAGGTACTTGTTGGTCGGCTTGTATCCCTGCTCGGGCATGAGGTCGTAGCCGCCGCGTTCGGCGACCAGTTTCGAGACGTCCGAGTCGGGATCGCCCAGGTCGCCGAAGTGGCGGGCCTTGGACGGGCAGGTGATGACGCAGGCCGGCTGGCGGTCCACCTCGTCGAGGTTTTCGTTGTAGATGCGATCGACGCACAGGGTGCACTTCTTCATGACCCCCTCGTCCTCGTCGAACTCGCGGGCGCCATAGGGACAGGCCCAACTGCACAGCTTGCAGCCGATGCACTTGTCATGATCGACCAGCACGATGCCGTCCGAGGCGCGCTTGTAGGACGCTCCGGTCGGACACACGGTCACGCAGGCGGCGTTCTCGCAGTGCAGGCACGACTTGGGGAAGTTCACGGTGCGGGCCTTGTCGCCCAGACCGTATTCGAAGGTGTGGACGCGGTTGAACCACACGCCGTCGACCTTGTCCCCATAGGGGTTGAGGTCGGTCAGCGGGGCGGAGTGGCCGCCGGTGTTCCACTCCTTGCAGTTGGTGACGCAGGCCTGGCAGCCGACGCAGGTATCAAGGTCGATGACCAGGCCGAGCTTGGTGGTCGAGGTGGTGGGCAGCGTGGTCATGTCACACGCCCTCCTTCTTCGGCGCGGGCTTGGCGGCGGGCTTGGCCTCCGGGGCCCCCTTGCCGACGGTCTGTTTGACGACGACCGAGTTGGCCACCGGCTTGCCGCCGTGGCGTTCCGGGTTGAACTGCGCACCGTAGCGCGACACATCGGGCGACTCGGCCATGTTGGGCGGCCGTTTGATCGCCGGGAACTGCGGCGACGACTCGCCGAACTCGTCGGGCGCGGCCTTCTCCACCTTGACCCGCAGGTCGAACCAGGCGGCCTGGCCGGTCACCGGGTCGGAGTTGGAGTAGCGGTAGCCGTTGCCGGCCCCGGTCTTGTCCTCGGGCAGCAGTTCGGAAATCAGATGGTTGAGCAGGAAGCCCTTGGTGGCCTCCGGCGCGTCCTCCTTCAGGTTCCAGGCGCCCTTGCGCTTGCCGATGGCGTTCCACGTCCACACGGTCTGCGGATTGACGCCCTCGATCAGGCGAACCTGGCACTTGATGCGGCCGTGGTGCGAGGTCACCCACACCCAGTCGTCGTCGGCGATGCCCTGCGCCTTGGCGGTGCCGGCATGCATGTACAGGCGGTTCTGGTTCATGATCTGGCGCAGCCAGGCGTTCTGGCTGCCCCAGGAATGGTACATGTACATCGGCCGCTGGGTCAGCGCGTGCATGGGGTATTCGCTGGTGTCGACCGCGGCTTCCTCGAACGGCATGTACCAGATCGGCATGGGGTCGAAGTAGGTCTCGACCCGCGCCCGATGCTGTTCGGGCACCGGAACGGCGCCGTGGCCCCGCGCGGCGTTGCGGAACTTCTGCATGATCTCTGAGTAGATCTGCAGCACGATCTGGTCGGCGTGGCCGATGAAGCCCATTTCGACGGCGTAGTCGAGGTATTCGCGGTTGGCGAACTTGTAGTACTTCTGCGACGGCTTGAGGTGGCCCTGCCAGAAGCACTCGTTCTCGACGTACTTCTTGAGCTGGTCGGGGTTCTTGGCCCCGCGCCCGTGCTGGTCGCCGTTTTCGCCACGCCAGCCGGCCAGCGGCCCAATGCCGGGCATGCGCTCGTGGTTGACGATGTAGTCGGGGTAGCCGCCGGGGAACTTGGCGCTGCCGTCCTCGTTGGTCATGCCGGGCAGGCCCAGGCGGGCGCCCAGGTCGAGCAGCACCGTCTGGAAGCCGCGCACGTCGCGGCCCGGCTCGACCACCGGCTGGCGGATGGCGTCGGCGGGGCCGTCGGCCTCGCAGATCGGCCGGTCGAGCAGGGAAATGCAGTCCCAGCGCTCGAGATAGGTGGTGTCGGGCAGGATGAGGTCGGCGTAGGCCACCATTTCCGACGCATAGGCGTCGGAATAGATGATCTTGGGGATCTTGTACTCGCCGGTGGCCGGGTCCTTGTCGGTCAGCATCTCCATGACACCCTTGGTGTTCATGGTGCTGTTCCAGGCCATGTTGGCCATGTACATGAACAGGACATCGACCGGGTACGGGTCGCCCTTCCACGCGTTGGTGATGACCATGTGCATCAGGCCATGCGAGGACAGCGGGTTTTCCCAGCTGTAGGCCTTGTCGATGCGCAGCGGGTTGCCCTGATCATCGACCAGCAGGTCTTCGGGCTGGGTCGGGAAGCCGAGCGGCGCACCGGCCAGCGGCGTGTTGGCCTTGCCGCCGTCCTTGCCGGCGGGCTTCGGATTGGGCGGAATGGGCTTGGGGAACGGCGGCTTGAAACGGAAGCCGCCGGGGACCTCGACGGTGCCCAGGATCATCTGCAGCAGGTGAATGGCGCGGCAGGTGTGGAAACCGTTGGAGTGGGCCGAAATGCCGCGCATGGCGTGCATGGCGATCGGCCGGCCCTTCATGGTCTTGTGGGTGCGGCCGGCCCAGTCGGTCCACTCGATGGGCAGCTCGATGGCTTCCTCGAAGGCGACATGGGCCAGTTCGGCGGCGATGCGCTTGATCTGGTCGGCGGTCAGGCCGCAGGTCTCGGCCACCGCCTCGGGGGCGTACTTGTCGTCCAGGTAGCGGCCGGCCATCAGCTGGAAGGCCGGGATGACCTGCTTGCCGTTGACCTCGAACTCGCCTGTCAGGGCGGGGGAGACCTCGGGGTCCAGCGCCTTGGCGGGCGCGCCCTTGACCTGATCCCAGCACAGCGGCACGCCGTCGGCGTCGCGCAGGAACAGACCGTCATCCGCCTGGCCGGGGGCCTGGATGATGAGGTAGTGGGCGTTGGTGTAGCGGACCAGGTATTCCAGGTCGACCTTGCCGGCCTTGACCAGTTCGTGGATCAGCGAGAACACGAACAGGCCGTCGGTGCCCGGCCGGATGCCGATCCACTCGTCGGCCACGGCGGAATAGCCCGTCTTGGTCGGGTTGACCGAGACGAACTTGGCGCCGCGCGCCTTCAGCTTGCTGATGCCGGTCTTGATGGGGTTCGAGTCGTGGTCTTCGGCCACGCCGAACATCATGAAGTACTTGGCGTTGTCCCAATCGGGCTCGCCGAATTCCCAGAACGACCCGCCGATGGAATAGAGGCCGGCGGCCGCCATGTTCACCGAGCAGAACCCGCCGTGGGCGGCGAAGTTGGGGGTGCCGAAGTTGGTCGCCCACCAGCCGGTCAGCGACTGGCTCTGGTCGCGGCCGGTGAAGAAGGCCAGCTTCTTGGGGTCGGTTTTGCGGACGGTGCCCAGCCAATCGGTGGCCAGGGCCATGGCCTCGTCCCACTCGATCTCGACGAACTCGCCCGAACCGCGCTCGCCCACCCGCTTCAGCGGCTTGCTCAGGCGCGCCGGCGAGTAGTGCTGCATGATCCCCGAAGACCCCTTGGCGCACAGAACGCCCTTGTTCACGGGGTGGTTCTTGTTGCCCTGGATGTAGCGGATTTGGCCGTCCTTGACGTACACGCGGATGCCGCAGCGGCAGGCGCACATGTAGCAGGTCGTATATTTGACCTCGTCGGCCACCGTCGGAGACGTGTCAACGCCGTCGCCCTCGACCGGATGGTCTAGCGCCATGTCCCAAATTCCTCCCCGTTATGCCGGCGCGGTGCCGGCGGGGCCCATTGAATCGACCGTGGCGACACGATGCGCCGACACGGCCGATCTGGGCTTGTTGCCGTATTCCGGGAAGAGAATATTAGATTAGGCTGATTTAAGTCAAACCGTCTATCTCATCCGGGCTAAGATTGCCCGGAACGATGGTCACCGGAACGCGGAGTTTTCCCGCATGCTTACCGGTCAGGGCCTCGATCAGCGGCCCCGGCCCACGGTCGCCGGACGACGCGGTGGCCAGGACGACGACGGAGATCCCGTCATCCTCGTCGACCAGGTCGAACAGCGCCTCGCGGGTTTCGCCCTCGCGCAGGAAGATTTCCGGCATTTCGCCCGAGCAATGATGCACCGCCGCCGCGTACTGTTGCAGGCGTTCCTCGGCGTCCTCGCGGGCTTCCTCCTGCATGAGGTTGCCGACGAACATCCAGTGCTGGAACTCCGGCGGCTTGAGGGCGGAGAACAGGGCCACCCGTCCCCCGGAGTTGCGCGCCCGCCGGCAGGCGAATCGCAGCGCGGCCTCGACCTCGTCGGTTTCGTCTATGACCACCAGGAAGACACGGCGGTCCGTGCTGTCGCGTGAGGTCGGGGTGCCATCGGCAAACGGATTCAGGTGGTCTGAAAAGAAGCGGTCATTTGCGCCCATGGGCGGTTCCTCCCTGCGGTGTCCCGTATACGAGCTGCCACATTTGCGGTCTTTCGCCGCAGCGGTCATTGCCGCTTTGTGACTTCAATCATGGACACGTTCGGGACCGCCTTTCAAACGGTTCCGGCAAGCCTTTGATTCACGCGCGATTCTCGGAACCGGGGAAAATGCCTCAGGCGCCGCTCTCGACCGTTCCGCCCTGAACGCGCCAGTTCATGATGCCGCCCTCCATGCGGTGGATCTCGCCGCCGAAGCCGGCCGCCATCATGCGCGCCGCGGCCATCCCGCAGCGGTTGCCCGAGCGGCAGTGGATGACCAGCTTCTTGGTCGGATCGACCGGGACCTTGGCCGGGTCGAACTGCGACAGCGGCATCAGGATGGAGCCCGGGATATGGGCCTGGACGTATTCATTGGGTTCCCGCACGTCGATGACCACGCATTCGTCGTGGCTCATCCACTGCATGATGGTACGCGGCGCGACCATATGGACCTTGTCGTTCATGCTTGCCTGCGCCTCTGGATTGGTGAACCAGCCGAACATCAGATTTATCCTCCAATGGAGCCGCCCAATGGACCTGTCACGCCACCTATAATCGGCCGTCAGGACGGTGTAAAGATTAGTTGCTGCTCATGTAAGGTGCGACGGGCCGATGTGCTACAGTTGGGGCAAGCGAAAAAAACTTCAGGGAGCAACGCCTGTGCCGAGTCACTTTTTCCGCCGGATGACCATCGTCACGGCTGTTGTGGTCGCCCTTGCGGGCCTGTCGAGCGCCTTCGTTCCGCGGCCCGCCGTGGCGGCCGATCCGGGGCGCGCGGTTGAATTGTCCGACCCGGCGCCCGACTGGGACAACCCCCGGCGCATCGTGCTCCAGGTCTCGACCGACGATGCGGCGCGGTTCGAGGGCGCCATGTCCAACGCCATCAACCTGCAGAAGTTCTATGGCATCGACCATGTGGAGGTGGCGATCATCACCTTTGCCGGCGGCGTCCGCCATCTGATCGGCGAAAGCGCCACGGCGGCCGACCGCATCAAGAGCCTTCAGGACTATGGCATCACGTTCGTCGCCTGCGGCAACACCCTGGACACCATCGGCAAGCGCGAGCGCGACCTGGTGCCGGGCGTCGAGGTCGTCCAGGTGGGCATCGCCGAAATCGTCGAGCGCGGCCTGCGCGGGTGGTCTACAATCGTTCCGTAAGGGAGGCGGCAAGCCTCTCAACCCACCGGGAGGATGCAGCCATGGCTTTCATGAAGGCATTTGCGGCGCTGGCGGTCGGGGCCGCCCTGCTGATCGGGGCCTCCTCGGCCGGATCGGCCCAGGAGCGCATCGAGCCGACCCTGGGCGACGATGGCCTGTATCATCAGGAGTGGTTCCTCAACACCTTCCTCGACCTGCGGGAGGATTTGGAGGCATCGACCGCCGACGGCAAACGGTTCGTCATCATTTTCGAGCAGCAGGGGTGTTCGTACTGCCGCGACATGCACTTGATCAACCTTGCCGACCCGGCCCTGAACGCGTGGATCAGGGAGCGCTTCAACATCCTGCAGATCAACCTGTGGGGCGACCGCGAGGTGACCGACTTCGACGGCACCGTGTTGGCGGAAAAGGATCTGGCGTCGCGCTACACGGTCAACTTCACCCCGACCATCCTGTTCTTTCCCGACGACCTTGCTGCCGTCGATGGCAAGAGCGGCCCTCAGATCGAGGTGGCGCGCATGCCGGGGTACTTCCGGCCGGGCCATTTCACGGCCATGTTCGAATACGTCTGGGACAAGCGCTACGCCAAGGGCCAACCCTTTCAGCGCTACATCCTTGAACGGGCTGCCGCGCAAGAGGCTGCTCAGCAGTAGTTCTTCGTTCGGGCACACGATACCCCATTTGAAGGACGCCGCGGCGGGGAGGGCCTAACCCCGTTGCCGGCCTTCCGGAGCGCCTGTCATCACGCCCATCATACGTCCTACTGCATTCCCACGACACGGAATCGGAGGCCCTATGAGGAGGCGAACCTTTCTCCGCGGTGCGACTGCCGCGGCGACCTGCGCTTTGATGGCGCCCGCTCTTTCCGCGCCTGCATCCGCAGCCCTGGCATCGCCCTTCAGGCCCCTGGCGTCTGATGCCGCCCGCCGCATCGGAGAGCACTACCTGGCCCGCAATCCCGACCAGCGCAGCCACCGCGCCCTGGTCGCCGGACTGGGCTGTTCCGCCGGCGCCGGCTGGCGGGAGGCCTGCGACGCCTTCGGGGCGGCCCGTCAGGCGGACTTCCGGGCTGGTCGCACGCTGACGGTGGACGGTTGGCTGGTGGCCGAGGCCGAGGGCCGCCTCTGCGCCCTGCTCCTGTGCGCGGAAGGGGGTGGCGGGTGCTGAAGGATCTGCGTGACCTGCCGCAGGATACCGTGATCGTGGCCGACCTGTGCATCATCGGGGCCGGTGCGGCCGGCATCACCCTGGCCCGCCGCCTGCGCGGTCAGGGGCACAGCATCTGCCTGATCGAAAGCGGCGGGTTCGAGTTCTCGGAGCCGGTTCAGGACCTCTACAAGGGCGGCTTGGTGGGCTTGCCCTACCAGGACCTCGACGTGGCCCGGCTGCGGTTTTTCGGCGGAACGACCAATCATTGGGAAGGCATGTGCGCCCCCCTGATGCCGATGGACTTCGACCGTCGGAGCGCCGTGCCCCTGAGCGGGTGGCCGATCTCCTACGGCGACGTCGCCCGCTACTACGGCGAGGCGCAGGAGGTGTGCCAGCTTGGCCCGCTGCGCTATGGCCTGTCCGACTGGCTGGAGGCCGAGCGGCGCCTGCCCGACCTGAGCCGCGTCCTGTCCCGGGTGTACCAGTACGGCCCGCCCGCCCGGTTCGGCAGCGTGTACCGGCAGGAACTGGTCGATGCCGATGACGTGACCATTCTGCTGCACGCCAACGTCACGGAAATCATGGTCGACGACGGCGGGGAGGTGGTGCGCGGTCTGCGGCTGGCGACCCTGGACGGCACCACCGCCACCGCGCGCTCCGGCCGCTATGTGCTGGCCTGTGGCGGCATCGAGAATCCCCGCCTGCTGCTGTCGTCCGATCAGGTGCACACGGCCGGGATCGGCAACGGCCACGACCAGGTCGGCCGCTACTTCATGGAGCACTATGAGGTCTGGCCGGTCGATGTCGCCATGACGGCGGCCAAGGAAAAGGTGCAGCCGTACTTCGGGTTCAACGTCGATGGCCTTTACATCAAGCCCTGCATGGTTCTGGAACCGAAGGTGCAGGAGAGTCTGGGCATCGCCAACGGTGGCGCCGTCCTCGATTCGACGGCGTACAACAAGGACGTCACCGGTTTCGTGGCCTTGCGCCGCCTGCTCAACGGCGTGCGGGAGGGCGACATGGCCGAAGCGCGGGAAGCCCTGCCGCTGATCTTCTCCGACCTGGACGACGTGGCGCAAGGCGCCTGGCGCAAGGTGCGGGGGCAGCGCTATCGCCCCCTGGCTGAAGACCGGCAGGCGGTCAGCGTCAAGATCTATGGCGAGCAGGTGCCCAACCCGGACAGCCGGGTGACGTTGGGCGACGAGCGGGATGCCCTGGGCATGCGGCGACCGGTGCTGGACTGGCGGTTGACCGATCTGGATCGTCACTCGGGCGTCACCTCGGCCCGCATCATCGGCGAAGGGCTGACCGGCGAAGGCGCCGGGCGGGCGCGCATGGCCGAGTGGGTCGAGGACGAGGGCTGGCCCGATACGCTGGAAGGCGGCATGCACCACATGGGCACCACCCGCATGAGCGCCGATCCCCGCCATGGGGTGGTCGACACCGATTGCCGCGTCCATGGCATGCGTAATCTGTATGTCGCCGGAAGTTCGGTGTTCTCGACCTGTGGCTATGCCAACCCGACCCTCACCATCGTCGCCATCACCCTGCGCCTGGCCGACCACCTGAGCACGCGGATGGCCGGTGTCATGCAGGCCGTGCACGGCGCCGGGGACTGACTCAGTTCAGGCCGCCGAGAACGGGGAAGGTGCGCAGCATCCATCCGGTGATGTCGGTCAGGCTGCCGGTCAGGATGAGGACGCCGGTCAGGACCAGGAAACCGCCCATGGCCAGCTCGACCTTGCGCATGTGGCGGCGGAACCGGGACAGGAAGCGCATGAACGGTCCGGCGGCCAGGGCGGCCAGCAGGAATGGAATGCCCAGTCCGGCCGAGAAGGTGGACAGCAGGCTCATGCCGTAGAGCGCGTCGTCGCCGGTCGAGGCGATCATCAGGATGGTCGACAGGATGGGCCCCACGCAGGGCGTCCAGCCGAACCCGAAGGCCAGCCCGATGATGAACGCCCCGGCCAGCCCGGCCGGCTTGTTCTGCAGGTGGATGCGTTTCTCGAAGTTCAGGAAGCCCAGGCGGAACAGGCCCATGTAGTGCAGGCCGAACAGCACGATGATCACGCCGCCGACGGTGCCCAGCGTGCGCTTGTGCTGGGCGATGAACTGGCCGAACCCGCTGGCCGCCGCGCCCATGGCGATGAACACCAGGGACAGCCCGATGACGAAGGCGAGGCCGGGCAGGAACACGGTCTTCCAGTTGACCGTCGGCCCGCCGCCGTCAAGGGAGGCGGTGCCGTTGGCGCCGGGGCGGATGTTGGCGCTGCCGGCGATCTGTTCCAGCGACTGGCCGCTGATGAAGCACAGGTACGCCGGCACCAGCGGCAGGATGCACGGGCTGAGGAAGGTCAGGACTCCAGCGGTCAGGGCCCCGAAATAGGAAACATCGAACATGGTCGTCCTGCCCCCTCAGCGATGGTGAACTAGACGCCCACGACCTTGACCAACTGGCTTTCCGGCTGCGAAACGGTCTTCTTGGCGCGGATGTGGTTGGCCACGACGTCCCACACCGGCGGCCCCTCGGTGCCTTCGTTGACCGAGGCCCAGCCGGCCACCACGTAGTCGCGGCTGGGGTCGATCAGTTCGCCGGTGCGAACCAGCGTCATGTTGGAAATGCGCGACCCCATCTTCTCGTGCGGATTGATGGTGTAGGACATGCCGCCGACCCGCACCATGTCGCCGCCCTGCTGGTAGTAGGGGTCGAGGTGGAACAGGTTGTCGGCCACGTCCTCCAGGATCGCCTTGACCATCTCGCCCTTCATCATGGAGCGATAGGCGTTGGGGTAGGTGATGGCGGTCTGGTTGTAGACGTCATCCATGGTGATCTCGGACCCGGTCGGCAGCGATGAGCCCCAGCGGAAGCCGGGCGACATGGAGATTTCCGCATCCCGTCCCTCGATGAGGGCCTGGCAGATCAGGTCGTCGAAGGTGCCGTTGAAGTTGCCGCGCCGGTACAGCAGCGACTCGGTGCGGCCGAGCACCTCGTTGATGACCGAGGAATGGGGGCCGCGGATGTCCTCGACCAGCTTGGCCATCTCCGGGTCGGCGTCGATGACGTCCGAGAACACCGGGATCAGGCGGAAGCTGTGGGCGACAACCTTCTTGTTCTCCACCTTGACGTCCAGGCGGGCCAGGAACTTGCCGTGCGAGCCCGAGGCCACCAGCAGGGTGTCGTTCACCCGCACCACGTCGGGCACGGCGTCGTGGGTGTGGCCGGTCAGCAGCACGTCGATACCGTTCACGCGGCTGGCCATCTTGCGGTCCACGTCGAAACCGTTGTGCGACGCCACGACCACCAGCTCGGCCCCGGCGGCGCGGGCGGCATCGACCTTTTCCTGCATGTTGTCGTCGCGGATGCCGAATTCCCATTCCGGGATCATGTGGCCGGGGTTGGCGACCGGGGTGTAGGGGAAGGCCTGACCGATCACCGCGACCTTGACGCCGCCGCGCTCGAAGAACGCCGTGTCCTCGAACACCGTGTCGCCCCAGGTGGAATCGCGCACGTTGGCGCACAGGAACGGGAAGTCGAGCTTGTCGACCAGTTCCTTGACCCGCTCGGCGCCGTAGGTGAATTCCCAGTGGGCGGTCATGACGTCGACGCCCATGGCGTTCATCACCCGCACCATGTCCTCGCCGCGCGACTCGAGCGAGGTGTAGGACCCCTGCCAGGTGTCGCCGCAGTCGATCAGCAGGGTGTTGTCGGGACGCTGGGCGCGGATGGCCTTGACCAGGGTCGCCATGTGGGCGACGCCGCCGACCCGGCCATACTGCTTGGAAAGCTGGTCGAAGTCGTTGTAGGCCAGGGCATACGCCTGCGGCGAGCCACCCTTGATGCCGTAGGCGTTCAGCAGGGCCTTGCCCGTCAGGTGCGGCACCAGCCCGGCCGCGCCGCCGACGCCGATGTTGACCGACGGCTCGCGGAAGTAGATCGGCGTGAGCTGGGCGTGGATGTCGGTGAAGTTGAGCAGCGTGACCTGGCCGACCGGCTCGAAGGACAGCAGGGCATCCTGGGTCAGCCCCTGCGAAGCGGCGGCGCGCCCCAGGGTTCCCGCGACGGGGCCGGCAAAGGCGGCGGCGGCGATGGCCACCTGCAGAAAATCACGGCGACTGAGCATGGAAACTGAACTCCTAAATCTGTCCGGCCTGCCTAAATCTGTCCGGCCTGAATGTGTCCTGCCTGAATGTGTCCCGGCGGTCTTTTGCAGCGCTTCACCGGGCAGTCCTCCGGCGTTCCGCCCCGGCCTGTGGAGGCATTCGGGGCGGGGCAGGGCGCGTCGCCTGAACGTCGGGTCGCGATGGTGAACTGTAAGTGGTGCAAAACCCGGCGGGGGGAAGGGCGCATTCGTGTGCCGCACTTCCCCCCGTGGGTCTCAGGGAGCCGTTGCCGACCGGTCCTACTTGCGGACGGACGGCGATTCCATCGGCAACCCGCTGGCGCGCCAGGAGATGTAGGTCTCGACGGCCAGGTAGTCTTCACCCAGGCCAGGCAGCTTTTCCGCCCGGATGTTGTTGTTGCAGCCGCGCATGCGGCGGTGCAGCGACCCCAGCTTCTGCCACTTCATGCGGTAGGTCGGGAAGCCGTTCGGCTGGCCCTGGCTGAGCTTTTCGGCCCGCATGTACTGGCCTTCGTTGGTGATGTGGCAATCGGCGCACGCCAGGTCGAGCTGGCCGCGGCTGGTGAAGTAGAACTCCTCACCCTTCTTGAACCACTTCTCGTTCGGGCCGGTGATGTCGATGTTCATGGGCATGCCGCGCGACTGCAGCTTGACCAGGGCGGTCATGCCGATCAGTTCGTCGCTTTCGAACTTGAACGGGGCGGCTTCCATGTGGCGTTCACGGCAGTCGTTGATCTTGAGTTCGACGTTCATGAACTTGCCGGTCGCCGCATCCGTGGTCGGATACTTGGTGGCCGCGCCCTTGAGGCTTTCGACGTCGTTGTGGCAATCGGCGCAGCTCTTGCCCGCGGCGCCGTCGGCCGTGGTCCAAAGCTCCTTGGCCCGGTCGATCCACAGGAAGCCGGGATTCATGAAGTCGTCGTCCTGGATCTCGCGCGTGCTCGGATCCGCGACGACATAGCCCGAATACATGTCGCCGTTGCGGTATTCCGCGAAGGAATCATCCTTGGCATCGCTGGCCCACGCGGGCGCGGCCAGCGTCATTGCCAGGATGGTGGCGGCAAGACCGCCAAAGCGTTTCGCTCCCATCTCGTACTGCCTCCTCTACCGTTCGTTCGGGGCGGTCCCCCGTCCTCGCGCCGCAGGCTTTGCGCCTTCTTGGTCGGCTTCGCGGACCGCCCCCGCGGTTTATTTGAATCCCGAGGCGCTTGTGCGCCCTCAGGTCACCTTGATGTCGGCGGTGGCGGTGTAGGTTTCGCCGCCTTCGTCGTGCCAGGTGAACTCCAGCGTGCCGCTCTCGGTGGCGGTGCAGAAGAACTCCAGGTACGGGTTGGCGGAAACGGCACCGTGCCACTGGGAGGTCATGACCTCCTTGCCGTTGTAGGTGCACACGAACTTGTCGATGATCTTGCGCGGGATGGGGCTGCCGTCGGCAGCCTTGCGCTGGCCGGATTCCATCGAATGGGAAATCACGGTCTTGATCTCGAACACCTCGCCCTTCTTGGCGGTGCTGGGCACGCGGACGCGCGGCTTGGCGGACATCTTGAATTCTCCTCGGTTCTCGCCCGGTCTTTTGCGGCAGGCGGTCAGTCAGTCGGTCAATCGGTCAGGGGCGCAGGGCGATCAGCCGCCGCAGCCGCCGATGGTGACCTTGATTTCCTTGCCGCCGACATAGGACGACCCGTCGCTCATCACGGCCACGGCCCGGACGTTCTGGGTCTTGGCGAGGCGGATGCGGAACTTCGCAAAGGCCTTGCCGGACTGCGGCGTGAAGGTGAACGCGGCGACTTCCGGGCTGGGGTTGCCGTCGGCGAACACATGCACGGACTTGACGTAGTTGTCGGCCGTCATCGGGGACTCGACTTCGATGGTCACCGGAACGGTGTTGCCGTTCTCCGCGATCTCGGGGCCGTCGACCTTGACGAGGCCTTCCTTCGGGGTGCCGCCGGCGATCTTGGTGATCAGCTCTTCGGCGCTCGCGGCCGCGGCGGCCGGGCGGGCGGTCATCACCGACAGGCCGGCGGCGGCCACCAGGCCGGTCCCGGCGGCGGTGAGCAGTTGACGACGGCTCAACGCCAGGCGCGTTTCCTTCAGCACAGACATTCCCTTGTTTCCTCCTTGGCCGGACGGAGCCCCGTTCGGGGGGCGGCGGCGCCCGGAATGATCGTCGCGGTGTGCGGGTTCGGTCGGCCGCCCCGGCGGCCTTCCCCGATCGGGACGCCGCAGGCGTTGGGCCGACGCGTGGTTCGGCCTACTTCAGGGTCTGAAGGTAGGCGATGACGTCTTCGATTTCCTGCGCCTGCAGGATCGGCTTGCCGACGAAGTTTTTCTTCACCTGCGTAAGGCCGGCGGTGCGATAGAACGACGGCATCAGCGAATCGGGCAGCAGGGCCTTGGCATCGACCAGGCGCAGGCGCATTTCGGCCGCGCTCATGCGGCTGGCGACGCCAGCGAGGTCCGGACCGACGTTGCCGTGAAAGTCTTCCTCGGGGATGGGCGCGGTGTGGCAGGTCAGGCAGTTGCCCATCTTGCGGTTGATGAACAGCGCCTTGCCGCGCTTCGCATCGCCCGGTTCAGCGGTCAAAGGCTCGGTGATTTCGGCCCCGTTGATGGTGTAGGGCTGGAGTCCGGGGTCCTGGACACGGGCCATTTCGGCCGAGGCGGTTCCGGCGAGTGTCAGACCGACCAGCGCCGTGGCGCAGGCGATCATGGGGCGGCGGAGCCCGAAGGTGTGCGGGGTCACGGTCATCATTCCTCCCTGTTCAGATAGCTGGAGGCACCCACAAAACGGGGTGTCCACCGCCGTGGTCCATTGTTGGACTGTTGTTGTTCCCAAAAGTGTAGTGAAAGAAGCCTGTCGAGCGCAATCCTTTTATGAATGTTTCCTAATGTTAGATAAGCACCATGGAATATTGCGCTGCACACATGCAAGACGCGATGGTAAGCCTCTGGGACTGCAGCGGCAACGTTCCGTGAACGCAAAAACGGCGACACGGGAAACTCCCGGCCGCCGCAGTGCACACTATCCTTTAGTGTTCCGAGGATGCTTTTGCGCCTCGGACGTTCACGTCAGGTTTTCAGGCCCGGCCCGGGACCATGGCGCGCAGGGCGCCGAAGATCGAGCCTTCCTCCATGTACTTCATTCCCAGCACGCCGCCGAAAATGATCGAGCCCAGCGCCAGGAATGAACTGAGCGCAAGGGTCGACATGCCGGTGATGCCCTGGCCGATGGTGCAGCCCAGGGCCAGCACGCCGCCGATGCCCATCAGCGCGGCGCCAAAGGAGTGGCGCAGCATGTCGCTGGCGTCGCCGAAGCCTTCGAGGTTGAAGCTGCGGGTGCCCATGGCCATCAGGAACGACCCCAGGATGACGCCGAACACCGAGGCGATGCCGAAGTTGATGGTCGCGCCCGAGAAGATCATCAGGTACTGGATGGTCTCGCCCGACGGCGCCACGAAGGTGAACGACATCAGCGGCGCGGGCTCGAACTCGTCGAAGCCCAGGACGCCGGTGATGTACCAGCCGGCCGGGATCAGCAGGCCGATGATGAGGCCGCCCAGCATGTTGGCCGGCGAGGCGCGGAACTCGGCGTCCTTGAAGCACCACACCAGCGCGCCGCCGCCCAGGATGGCGACCAGCGCCCAGCGCACCATGTCGGCGCCGAGGCCGAGGCCGCCGGCGATCAGTTCCTCGACGCCCTGCGACGTGTACCCGGCGGTGCCCAGGTCGACGTTCATCAGGGCTTCCATCTCGACGCGCGCCATGCCGGTCAGGCCGCGCAGGGTCATGATGGCGAAGATGCCCATGATCAGGAAAACATAGATGCTCTTGAGGTTGCCGCCGCCGATGCGGACCAGCGTCTTGTTGCCGCAGCCCCCGGCCATGGTCATGCCGAAGCCGAACATCAGCCCGCCCAGCACGGCGCCGAACCAGCCCAGGTTGGCGGTGCGATAGATGCTGTTGTTGATGTCGATCAGGCCGCTGGCGTGCAGCACCGTGGTGCCGACCAGGGCAACGGCAATGGCCAGGACCCAGGCCCGCATGCGGCCGTAGTCGTCCATGAACACCATGTCCGAGATGGCGCCCATGGTGCAGAAATTGGTCTTGTTCGCCGTAGCCCCGAACACGATGCCGGCGGCCAGGGCCCACCAGCCGATAAGGGTGGAAATTGGCATGTCTTCCACGAGACGTCCTCCCGATGAGTCTTTTCAGAGGGGTGTCCCGTACCCCCCGTTTTTCGTTGGTGCCGCGGCGGCGGGCGTGGCCCGATTGAACGCGATGGCGGCAGATGGCGTGTAGGGTCTTTGTTTTTATATTGGGATGTTCTAAATTAGCAGTCGCTACGGCCACGCGGCAAGCCTTCACATGCGGACGACCCCCGGGAATTGCGGCGGGCGTGGTCGCAGCGAAGCGAGGCGCAACGTCGTAAAGCCGCGCCCGGAACGCCGGGTGCGCGGAACCAATGGCCGGAAACCGGCCCTGCCTCTGGGCGCGTCCCCATCCGGGGCGCGGGACCGGAAGGCAACCATGGGAGGGATTACATGTCCGAGGCGAACGCCAAGAGCATGTCCATCATTGTGACAAAAGGGTCCCTGGACTGGGGCTACCCGCCGCTGATTCTCGCCACCACGGCGGCCAGCATGGGCCTGAACGTCACCCTGTTCTTCACTTTCTACGGTCTGGCGCTGCTCAAGAAGAAGCTTGATGTCCAGGTCACGCCACTGGGCAACGCGGCCATGGAGATGCCCATGATGGGCACGCACATGGTCATGCCCAACATCGTTGGCATGATCCCCGGCGTCGACGCGATGGCGACCTCGATGATGAAGAGCATGATCAAGAAAAAGGGCGTGGCCTCGCTGGAGGAACTGCGCGATCTCGCCGTCGAGGCCGAGGTGCGCATGATCGCCTGCCACATGACCATGGACCTGTTCGACTACAAGCAGGAAGACATGATCGACGGTCTGGAGTACGCCGGCGCGGCCACGTACATCGAAACGGCCACGCAGAGCGACATCAACCTGTTCATCTGACCCGGTTGCCGGCCGCCATCCTGTCAGGGCCGCCTGCGCGGCTTGGCGGGCGGGCTGGCCGGTGCCCGAGTCGTTCGTGTTCACAAAAACCAAACCATACCGACTGAGGGAGATGTTTCAATGAGCGACAAGACCGTCCTGGACGTCAAGGGTCTGAACTGCCCGCTGCCGATTCTGCGCGCCAAGAAGGCCATCAAGGACCTCGCCGCCGGTGCCATCCTGGAAGTCCAGGCCACCGACCCCGGTTCCGTGAAGGACTTCGACGCGTTCTGCCGCCAGACCGGCAACTCGCTGCTCGGCCAGCAGGAAGCCGGCGGCGTTTATACGTTCCAGATCCAGAAGAACTAGGCAGCCCCACGCGGCGGCCCGGTTCCCCCGGTCCGCCGCGTCCTGCTGATTTGGAGGAGACCCATGCCCGCACGCTCCACCCCGACCGCCGACTGCAGTGCTGCCGCACCCGCCGGACGCCACCGGGAGCGGCACGCGCCGCGCGGCGTGGGTCTCCGTCCTTTCTCCCGTTTCATCCCCCGTTTCCGGGCGCTTGCCCTGGCCGGATGCCTGGGTCTGGCGGCGATGACGCAGGGTGCTCCCGCCATGGCGGCGGAGTTGCTCTATTACCACGGCATCGGCTGTGCCTACTGCGAGGAGTGGGACGCCGAGGTGGCGCCCATCTACCACAAGACCGACGAGGGCGCCCGTCTGCCCCTGCGCCGCGTGTCGTCCAGCGAGCCGTGGCCCGAGGACCTGGCGCACATCAAGGGTCTGGTGTTCACCCCGACGTTCGTGGTCCTCGACGACGACGGCAAGGAAGTGGGCCGTATTCCCGGCTATCAGCCCGACTGGTTCTGGGCCTTCCTGCGCAAGTACATCGACAAGATGGACGCCGCCGCGAAGAGCTGAGGGCGCCAGCCCTACTCGACCATGCCCTACTCGACCATGCCCTTGTAGGCGTGCCAGCTGGCGTGGCCGACCAACGGCAGGGCCAGGGCCAGGCCGACGAAGAACGTCACCATGCCGGCCATGGTGATCAGGACGATCATCGCCGCCCAACCGATCATCACCTTCCAGTTCTGGCGCACCGCCATGACGCTGGTCGCCATGGCGTGGACCGGCGAGACGTTGCGGTCGACGATCATCGGCAGCGACACCGCGCTGATGGCGAACACGATGGCCGCCATGACCCCGCCGGCGGCCGTGCCGACCAGCAGGAACAGCGGAGCCTGCGGCGCGACCACCAGATCGCTGACGAAGGTCTCCATGGCGGGCGGCGCCCCGGTGTAGAAAATCGCGAAGATGTACATGGCGGTGATCACCCACAGCATCAGCATGAGCATCAGCGCCAGGCCGATGACCAGAAGCTGGCCGCTGTAGCGCGTGAAGGCCGACAGCGCCGCGCCAAGGCTGACCGGCTGGCGCAGGGCGTGGCGGCGGCTGACCTCGTACAGGCCGACGGCGGCCAGGGGGCCGATCAGCATGAAGCCGGCCATCAGCGGCAGGATGAGCGACGTCATGCCGATCTGGCCCAGGCCGAACACGATCACGTAGGCGGCGACCACGAAGATCGCGCCATAGGTCAGGCTGACCGTGGGGGCGGCCAGCAGGTCATGCCAGCCGCGGACCAGCCAGCGGGTGGTGTCGTCGGCGCTGACCATGCGGATGGTCGGGGGCGTGGTGCCGCCGAACCAGTACGGGCTGTCGTCGTGGTGTGCCGGCTGGGTGTACTTGCCCTCGGGTGGGGCTTCCTGGGCAAGATGCCCCCGCGGCGGGTGGACGGGTGAGGACTGTGTGGCCATTGGCTACCTCCCTGTCGTGACCCGGAGGAAACCGCTCCGGGGGTCGGGCAAATACCCGAGCAATGCGTGGGAGTATAGCACTCCGATCCGCCCCGGCAAAATTAAACACCGCGCCAAATCCTCGGGCGGGGCTGGCTTCAACCGCATGGCGGACCTCGCCGGCGCAAAGGGAGAAGCCACTAAACCCAAATGGGTAATGCCGCGCTTTTGGCGAATTTCTCCTCCGGTTGGTGCATCAATGGCCTTTCGCGGGCCGGCCTGGAACGCTAGGCTGGTGGTCCCCGCCACCACAGGAGAGTCTTGATGGCACAGACGGAAAAGCCGGCCCGGCTCAGCAACCGTGCCCTGGGCGTAACGCTGGCGCTGATCGTCCTCGGGCTGTACCTGAGCATCCAGCTCGTGTGGGCCGCCAAGGGCTTCACCTCCTGAACTCCAGGATCATGAGGGGAGGGGACGCATGGACACAGCCTCGACGCTGCCGCACGTCAACGCGGCGCTGAACGCCGTCACCACCGTCCTGCTGGTCATCGGGCTGACCATGGCGCGGGCCGGGCGGGCCGATGTGCATCGCCCCGTGATGGCCGCGGCGCTGGTGACATCGGCGATCTTCCTGGTGTCCTATGTCATCTATCACCTGACGGCGCCGATCTTCGTCTTTGCCGGGCAGGGATGGGTGCGCCCGGCCTATTATGCGATCCTCATAAGCCACGTCATCCTGGCCGCCGCCGTGACTCCGATGATCGCCGTGACGGCATGGCGCGGCATGCGCGGCACCATCGAGCGCCACCGGCCGCTGGCCCGCTGGACCATGCCGATCTGGCTGTACGTCTCGGTGACGGGCGTGGTGATCTACGTGATGCTGTACCACCTCTATGCGCCGGTGCCGTGACCTGATGATACGGCAATCACTCGATGCGGAAATGCGCCACTGGGCGCTGCTGGCGGTGGGCGCCCTGGCGCTGGGCGGTCTGATGGCCCTGTCGCTGGCCCTGCTGCGCACCCCGGTGGTGCAGGACCTGCTGCCGGCCGGATATTTCCGCATGGCGCTGGTCGTCCACGTGGTGTTCACGGTGGTGCTCTGGTATCTCGCCGTGCTCGGGCTGATGGCCACCTGGGCGGCCTCAGGCCTCGCCGAGGACGGCGTGGCGGTGCGCGGTCCCGCCGTCGGTGCCCTGGCCGTCCGGGGCGCGGCGCTGAGCTTTCCGGTCATGGCCGTGCCGGTGGTGGCCGGCTGGGGCGAGCCCATCCTCAACAACTATGTTCCGGTCGGGGCGCATCCGGCCTTCTTTGCCGGGCTGGTGCTGTTCCTGGTGTGCATCGCCCTGCCGGTCGGGCGGCTGCTGGCCTCCATGCCGCGCCCCATGGAAGGGGCGTCGTTCGGCGTCGCGGCGGCCGGGATCATCTATCTGGTGGCGCTGTGGTGCTTCCTGCTGGCCTGGGCCCAGCTTCCGGCCGGCCTGGAGGACGAGCCGCGTTACGAGGCGCTGTTCTGGGGCGGCGGCCATATCCTGCAATTCGCCAACACCGCCCTGATGCTGGTCGCCTGGCAGGTGGTGGGCGAGCGTCTGCACGCCGTCCCGCCGCTGCCGCAGGTGTGGTTTCGGCGGGTGCTGGCCCTGCTGGCCACCGTGGCCTTCGGCGGACCGCTGCTGTACCTGCTGCTCGATGCCGGCGATGCCCGGCTGGTGACCGGCTTTACCGACCTGTACCGCTACGGCCTGATCGTCCAGCCGGCGGTAATGATGATCGCCCTGGCCTGGGCGTTGGTGCGGCGCGGCGTTCACTGGGGCCGCCCGGCCGGCGCCGGGCTCGTCCTGTCGCTGCTGCTGTTCGCGGTCGGCGGCGTCCTCGGCTACTTCATGGGCGAGGGCGATACCCGCACGACCGGCCATTACCACGCCGTGATCGGCGGCGTGACCCTGGCCTTCATGGTGTTCGTGATCGAGGTCGTGCTGCCCCGCCTGGGCCGCCCGCTGGCCGGGCGGCGGTGGGCGCTGGCCTTCATCTGGGCCTATGGCGTCGGCCAGTTGCTGCACGCCGTGGGCCTGTGGCTGGCCGGCACGGGCGGTGTGGCCCGCAAGACCGCCGGCGCCGACCAGGCGCTGTCCTCTCCGCTGGAGGTCGGCGCCATGGTGGTGATGGGCGGCGGCGCGGTGCTCGCCGTCTTCGGGGGGGTGACCTTCGTGGTCCTGGCCCTCGGCAAACTGGCCCCCCGCAAGCCGCTTCTGGAACTTTAGCGTCCTCCCGGGCATTTCCAGACCGTGTGCATCCTCCGCAATATCCCACTGTAACAGTGGGTCTTGCGGAGAGGGGGCCGGCTCTGCCACACTGATCCCGTCCAAGAACCATACGCAGTCGCAACGGACTGCACAAAAGGGCGGGTCCGGGCCGGAGGACGCCTAACGGGAGGTGGGACATGACGCTGCGGAGCACCCTGGAACTCTTCAAGCTGCGGATCGGATTCATGATCGCGCTGACCGCCATGGTCGGATATGCCGCGGTGGCCGAAGAGATTTCCGTCGTTCACCTGCTGGTGCTGGGGCTGTCCATGTTGCTGGGCTCTGCCAGTTCGTCGGTATTCAACCATTTCTACGACCGTGACCTCGACCGCCTGATGACCCGCACCAAGGGGCGGCCGCTGGCCTCGGGCGCCATGCGCAACCCCTATCTGGCCGTGTGGCTGGCCGGCGCCCTGCTGATCGCCGGCCTGTGGCTGGCGGCGGGGTCGTTCAACTGGGCGGTGGCGCTCCACCTGTTCCTGGGCGCCTTCATCTACGGCATCGTCTACACGGTGTGGCTGAAGCGGCGGACGTGGCTGAACATCGTGATCGGCGGGGCGGCCGGCAGTTTCGCCATCCTGGCCGGCGCGGCGGCGGTCGATCCCACGATCTGGCTGCTGCCGACCCTGATGGCCATCACCCTGTTCCTGTGGACGCCGTCGCATTTCTGGGCGCTGGCCATCCTGCTCAAGGACGACTACGCCAAGGCCGGCGTGCCCATGCTGCCCGTGCTGGTCGGCGATGTCCGCTGCGCCCGGTGGATCATGGTCAACAGCCTGGCCCTGGTCGGGTCGGCCGCGCTGCCGTGGATGCTCGGCGAGTTGGGGCTGCTGTATGGCCTGCTGGCGACGGCGGGAGGCCTGCACTTCCTGTGGCTGAACGTCAAGCTGTGCCGCGATCCCGGCCCGGCCACGGCGCGCCGCACCTTCTTCGGGTCGATGCAGTACCTGGCCATCGTGTTCCTGGCCGTGGTGCTCGACAAGCACCTGCCGGCGGTGTTCTGAGGCGATGGTGGGCTGCCGCCCACGCCCGCTTGGGGCCATTGGCCCCAAACCCCCTTATTTTTCTTCAAGAAAGAATCAACGGAGGTCTGGAGGCCCCTCCAGGCCGGCGGCAGCCATCCGCGTTAGCGGACTACCGCGCCAAATTTGAACGCAGGCCGCTTCAACCCTTCCGCCGTTCTCCGCGCGGCCGGCCGTAGCCGCAGTCGCAGCGGTCCGACCCCTTGAGCACGCGCAGGGTCAGGGGCGAGCTTGGGCGGTCCGGGTCGATGCGCTCCCAGCGAAACGTGGCGCCGCACTTCTGGCAGCCCTGTTCCGACAGGACCGGGATGGGGCGTTCCTTTTCCGGCGGCGGCACCGGGATGATGGGGGGAGGGGGCTTGGTCATCGGGTGCCTCCTTTATTGGCCGGTGTGCCGGGAGCCGCCGAGTCTCCGATCTCGACGTAGCCCGCCTCGATGCAGTGGCGCAGGGCCTCGAAGCCGGTCCGCGCCTCCTCGTACATCTCGCGCTTGCGCCGCAGGTCCTGGAGCGCCGTCTCGTTGGGCTCGGTCCAGTCCATGGCGAGGACCGCGTCGAGGTAGCCGGCCCGCACCTTGCCCACCGCAACGGCCAGGCGCACGAAGGCCTCGCGCGTCATGGCCGGGATGTGGGCGCCGATGATCTCGCGGTTGGCGGCGCGAATGGCCAGTTCCACCTCTTCCATGAAGCGGCGCTGGCGGCGCAGGTCGTCGGTCATGGGCGTCTCCCGCCTGATGGTCTTGCCATAAGGCCTACCACGAACAGCGAACCAACGGAACGGCGGCGGTGGGCGTAAACCAGCAAGACGCCACACCCGAGGAACTCCGCCATGACCGACGAGAAGCCCGATTCGAACGCCCCTGGAAACAAGGCCCCGCCCGGCACCCCAGGCACCGGCGAGCACCTGTGCCCCGACTGCAAGGGCAGCGGCCGCCTTGACGGCGGCCCGTGTCCCACCTGCGACGGCACCGGCAAGGTGGTCGAAGGCATCGGCGGAGGGTGAGACGGGGAGGCGCGATCCTGCCGCGCGACTATGTCGTCAGCCCGGCAGGGCGATGATCCCTGCGGTCGGCTGGTGCGTAGACCATCCCAGGTGTTGTCTCAAACGGACAGGGGACGGTCTTGTCGCTCAAGAAGCCGGATCTGACGGTATATTACGATGGGTCGTGCCCGCTGTGCCGGGCCGAAACCGACCACTATCGGGGGCAGGTTGGAGGCGGGGAGCTATGCTTCATTGATGTCTCGCAGCCGGGCCAGGTTCTGCAAGCGGATTTGTCCAGGGAACAGGCCATGGCCCGGTTCCATGTGCGGCGGAGCGACGGGCAATTGGTGTCCGGCGCGGCTGCGTTCGTGAGCATCTGGCGCAGTCTGCCCCGGTGGCGCTGGGCCGGGCGACTGGCGGGGATGCCGGGGATGATGGCCCTGCTGGAACTGGGATACCGCCTGTTTCTGCCGGTGCGGCCGCTGCTTTCGCGGCTGGCTGCGAGGATGTCGTCGCGGAGTGAACGGTCATGAACGGACCCGTTCCCTTTCCTGAGAATGGCGTTGCGGTGGTTTTTGGGGCCGCGGGCGGGATCGGACGGGCGCTCGAAAACCGTCTGCGGGCCAGCGAGGCGTTTTCTCATGTGGTCGGCTTCAGCCGGACCAGCGTCCCCGCCATCGACCTGCTTGACGAGGGCAGCCTCGAGCGTGCCGTGGCGTTTGCGGCGGCGTTGGGCGAGGTGCGGCTTGTCATCGATGCGACCGGATTTCTCCATGACGCCTCCCAACGGCCGGAAAAGACATGGCGTGACCTGGATCCTGCCAACCTGGCGCGCTCCTTTGCGCTGAATGCCACCGGACCGGCCCTGATCATGAAGCATGTGCTGCCCGTGCTGCCGAAAACCGGCAAGGCCGGATTTGCAACGCTCTCGGCGCGGGTCGGGAGTATTGGCGATAACGATCTTGGCGGCTGGTACGCCTATCGGGCCTCAAAGGCCGCGCTGAACCAATTGGTGCGGACAGCGGCCGTCGAGCTCCGGCGGCGACGGCCGGAGGCGTTCTGCGTGGCGCTGCATCCCGGCACCGTGGATACGCCGCTGTCGTCGCTGTTCGTCAAGAGCGGGCTGGATGTCCAGTCCCCGGATACCGCTGCGGCGCGGCTTCTGGCCGTCGTGGGCAGCCTCACGTCCGACCAGACGGGCGGCTTTTTCGATCATCGCGGGGCGCCGGTGCCGTGGTGACGCCGGCCAACACGGATTTTCCCGCCCTTGAAATCATTGGTGCCGCAGGAGGGGCTCGAACCCCCGACCCCCTGATTACAAATCAGGTGCTCTACCAGCTGAGCTACTGCGGCCTGCCTCACAAATAGCGCGTCTTCGCCCTGAAACCAAGAGCCTAAGATCGAACCGGGAGGCTAAGACGGGGTGTCTGTCTCGGCGGCTTCCAGGGCGGCGTGGGTGACCGCATAGAGGGCCACGGCGGCGGCGTTCGAGACGTTGAGGCTTTCCATCGCGCCGGCCACCATGGGCAGGCGGATGAGGTGGTCGCAGTGCTCGCGGGTCAGGCGGCGCATGCCCTGGCCTTCCGAGCCGAGGACCAGGACCAGGCGGTCGGGCAGGTTGGCTCCGGCCACCGTGTGGCGGGCGTCGGCGGCCAGGCCGGCGGTCCAGAATCCGGAGTCGCGGAAGCGGTCCAGGGCCCGGGTCAGGTTGGACACGCGGACCAGCGGCACCCGCTCCAGCGCGCCCGAGGCGGCCTTGGCGAGCACCCCCGTCTCGTCGGGGGAGTGGCGGTCCTGGATGACCACGGCACGGGCGCCGAACGCCGCGGCCGAGCGCAGGACGGCGCCGACGTTGTGCGGATCGGTGACCTGGTCGAGGACGATCACAACGGCCGGGCCGTCCTGGGCGGCGGCGATGATGTCGTCGGGGGCGAGCGCGGGCAGGGCGTCGACCTTGAGGGCAAGGCCCTGGTGCACCGCACCGGCCGGCAGGAAGGCATCGAGATCGGCCCGCGCCACCGACTCCGCCTGCAGGCCGCGCTCGCTGAGCAGGTCGGCGGGCAGGGTGGCGGCGGCCTCGGCGGTGGCGACCAGGCGGCGCACGCGGCGTTCGGGATTGGCAAGCGCTGCCTCGACCGGGTGGCGGCCGTACAGCCACACGTCGTTGGACCCCATGCGGCCGAGCGATGACGCGCGGTTCTCGCCCGCGGTCTGGCGGCGTCCTTTTCCGGGCGCGGGCGCCGCGGCTGCCGTGCCGGAGGCCCGACTTGACGACGTGGCCGACGACGTGGCCGACGGGGCGGCGTTGGCGGAAGATGCAGGCTGGCCGCCGCGCGGCGGATGGGGGGCGCGGGAAGGGCGCCGGGACATGAGCAGGCTCCTGGTCGGGGAAAGGGCTAACCACTGCATCGCATTGTGAACTTTGCCGTTGACAAGGCAACCCATTTCCCATAGTTCCTGTCCTCCCGCCGCCAAGGAGCGGACGGGAAGGTGCCCTGTGGAGGGGTGGCCGAGCGGTCAATGGCAGCAGACTGTAAATCTGCCGACGTATGTCTACGTAGGTTCGAATCCTACCCCCTCCACCATCCTTCTCGACTCCCGGCGCGGGATTGTGTGCGCGGAAGCCGCGGTGCCCTGGCATCGTGGCCGCAGTGGCACGCATGTCGCGGGTGTAGCTCAATGGTAGAGCTCCAGCCTTCCAAGCTGGCTACGTGGGTTCGATTCCCATCACCCGCTCCAATTCGTTTTCTCATATTCAGTCGGTTGACCGCCCTGGCGCGCCGCCTGCTCCATCCACCAGTAGACATAGACGGGTCCGAAGATGGGTAAGGAAAAGTTCAATCGCGACAAGCCGCACTGCAACGTGGGCACCATTGGCCACGTCGACCACGGCAAGACGACGCTGACCGCGGCGATCACCAAGATCCTGGCCGAGACCGGCGGGGCGACCTTCTCGGCCTACGACCAGATCGACAAGGCTCCCGAGGAAAAGGCACGCGGCATCACGATTTCGACCGCGCACGTGGAATATCAGACGGCCAACCGTCACTATGCCCACGTCGACTGCCCCGGCCACGCCGACTATGTGAAGAACATGATCACCGGCGCGGCGCAGATGGACGGCGCGATCCTGGTGGTGTCGGCCGCTGACGGCCCGATGCCGCAGACCCGCGAGCACATCCTTCTGGCCCGTCAGGTCGGCGTGCCGGCCCTGGTGGTGTTCATGAACAAGGTCGACCAGGTTGACGACCCCGAGCTGCTGGAGCTGGTGGAGCTGGAAATCCGCGAGCTGCTGTCCTCGTACGACTTCCCCGGCGACGACATTCCGATCGTCAAGGGCTCGGCCCTGGCCGCGCTGGAAGACTCCGACAAGGACATCGGCCGGGCCGCCATCCTCGAGCTGATGAAGGCGGTGGACGAGTACATTCCGCAGCCCGAGCGCCCGAAGGACCTGCCGTTCCTGATGCCGATCGAAGACGTGTTCTCGATCTCTGGCCGTGGCACCGTGGTGACCGGCCGCATCGAGCGCGGCATCGTGAAGGTTGGTGAGGAAGTCGAGATCGTCGGTCTGAAGACCACCGTCAAGACCACCTGCACCGGCGTCGAGATGTTCCGCAAGCTGCTCGATCAGGGCGAGGCTGGCGACAACGTCGGCGTGCTGCTGCGCGGCACCAAGCGCGAGGACGTCGAGCGCGGCCAGGTTCTGGCCAAGCCGGGTTCGATCACCCCGCACACCGACTTCACCTGCGAGTGCTACATCCTGAACAAGGAAGAAGGTGGCCGTCACACGCCGTTCTTCTCCAACTACCGCCCGCAGTTCTACTTCCGCACCACCGACGTCACCGGCACCATCAAGCTGCCGGAAGGCACCGAGATGGTCATGCCGGGCGACAACATCTCCATGGAAGTCTCGCTGATCGCGCCGATCGCCATGGACGAAGGCCTGCGTTTCGCCATCCGTGAAGGCGGTCGTACCGTCGGCGCCGGCGTGGTGGCCAAGATCGTTAAGTAAGACTGCGTTCCAGCTCGCACGCCCGCGGTTCGCCGCATGGGAAGGGTGTGCACAAAGAGCTTGATATCCCGGGGCAGGGCGGCTATACCGTCCTGCCCCGGCCGGTCCTCGGACCGGGCGGGAAAGCTGCCGCTGTCCATGGCTGGTTCCCTAGGGGTGTAGCTCAATTGGTAGAGCACCGGTCTCCAAAACCGGGGGTTGCGGGTTCGACCCCTGCCACCCCTGCCAGCCAGCCGGATTGACCGCCGCAGCCCGTCGTTGGTTTTCCGTTTCCAGGTTCGGAAGCGGGGCGCGACGGGCGGTAGGCGCCTTTCGTCGTTTTTGCCCACGGTTCGGGCGGTGCGGCGGATGGATCGGTAGTAACGCAGGGCAGTTGTGCCACAAGATTTTTTAAGAGACGGAACGCAACGTCATGGCCAAAACGAACCCGGGACAATTTGTGCGGCAGGTCCGTCATGAGGTGTCCAAGGTCACCTGGCCGACCCGCAAGGAAACCATGATCTCGACGGTCATGGTCTTCATCATGGTGGTGCTGGCGTCGCTGTTTTTTCTCTTTGTAGACTGGATTCTCGCGCTCGGCGTGAGGCTCGTCTTCGGACTGGGAGGGTAAACCGGCGATGGCCGCGCGTTGGTACGTACTGCACGTCTACTCCGGTTTCGAGAACAAGGTCGCCCAGTCGATCCGCGAGCAGGCAGCCCAGCAGGGCATGGAAGACCTGTTCGAACAGATCCTGGTCCCCACCGAGGAGGTGGTGGAAGTGCGCCGCGGCTCCAAGGTGCAGGCTGAGCGCAAGTTCTTTCCGGGGTACGTCCTCCTCAAAATGGACATGACCGACGAAAGTTGGCATCTGGTCAAGAACACGCCGAAGGTGACCGGTTTCCTGGGTGGCCGCGGCCGTCCGGTGCCGATCAGCGAACGTGAAGCCGAACGCATCATGCGCCAGGTCCAGGAAGGCATCGAGCGGCCCAAGCCGTCGATCACCTTCGAGATCGGCGAGCAGGTGCGGGTGGCCGACGGCCCCTTCGCGTCGTTCAACGGCATGGTCGAGGACGTCGACGAGGAAAAGGCCCGGCTCAAGGTGTCGGTGTCGATCTTTGGTCGCTCCACGCCCGTCGACCTGGAATTCGGGCAGGTCGAAAAGCTCTAAGTTTCAGTGGTTTCCGGCTCCGGGCAGCAACGCCCGGCGGCCGGTTTTCCGCGGGAGGCGCGCCACCGAAGACCTGGTGCGGCCGTACCGCGGGCCTCTCACAACCGAGGTAGAGAAATGGCAAAGAAAGTCTCTGGCTACGTCAAGCTGCAGGTTCCGGCCGGTAAGGCCAACCCGTCGCCCCCCATCGGTCCGGCCCTCGGCCAGCGCGGCCTGAACATCATGGAATTCTGCAAGGCGTTCAACGCCGCCACGCAGAACATGGAAGTGGGCATGCCCATTCCCGTGGTGATCACCGCCTACACCGACCGTACGTTCACGTTCGTCACCAAGACCCCGCCGGTCAGCTACTTCCTCAAGAAGGCCGCTGGCATCAGCAAGGGTTCGCAGACTCCCGGCAAGAACATTGTCGGCAAGGTCACCATGGCCCAGGTGCGCGAGATCGCCACCCAGAAGATGGCCGACCTGAACTGCAGCGAAGTCGAGTCCGCCATGTCCATGGTGATCGGTTCCGCGGCGTCCATGAGCCTGGAAGTGGTGGAGTAATCCGATGGCGAAGGTTGGTAAGCGACTGAAGCAGGCGTATGTGGGCATCGACCGCAACGCCTTCTACGAAATTGCCGAGGCGGTCAAGGTCATCAAGGCCGGCGCCAAGGCCAAGTTCGACGAAACCATCGAAGTCGCCCTGAACCTGGGCGTCGACCCGCGTCACGCCGACCAGATGGTCCGCGGCGTGGTCGAACTGCCGCACGGCACGGGCAAGACCCTGCGCGTCGCGGTGTTCGCCAAGGGCGACAAGGTCAAGGAAGCGCAGGACGCCGGGGCCGACATCGTCGGTGCCGAAGACCTGATGGAACGCATCCAGGCCGGCGAGATGGACTTCGACCGCTGCATCGCGACCCCGGACATGATGGGCATCGTCGGTCGTCTTGGTAAGGTTCTCGGCCCGCGCGGCCTGATGCCGAACCCCAAGCTCGGCACCGTCACCATGGACGTCGCCGGTGCCGTGCGCGCCGCCAAGGCCGGTCAGGTGCAGTTCCGCGTCGAGAAGGCCGGCATCGTGCATGCCGGCGTCGGCAAGGCGTCCTTCGATGACGAGAAGCTCGTCGAGAACGTCAAGTCGTTCGTGGACGCCATCATGAAGGCCAAGCCGGCCGGCGCGAAGGGTGTCTACCTGCAGAAGGTTTCGGTCAGCTCCACCATGGGGCCTGGCCTGAAGGTCAACCTCGGCTCCGTCCAGGGCTGAGGGTGAGCGGGGGGCTTCGGCCTCCCGGATGGGACGGAAGGATCGTGCGTGCACGGACTTTCCGGGCGTACCTGTCCAAGACCGCAGGCGCCCCCGCATCCGCGGGGGTTTAAGGGGCGCTAGTCCACCTGCGCAGACGGGAGTTGCAAGGTCCGTCGATCTGGTTTGGTCCCCTGGGACCTGTTCAGGCAACGGCTTTCGACTTCCGGGGCAGTACGCAACCTCGCCGGGGCCTTCGGGCCTTCTGACCATGTTGGTCTTCAGGCGGGGTGCGTTCGCAACCGGCCCGGTGCTCCCTTCGGGGCCCCGGGCGAAGAGCGGAGACGAAGGTGAACCGAGAGCAGAAGCAGGAGTTGGTAGCTGAACTCCATCAGATGTTCGGTGAGTCCACCACCGTCGTGGTTGCCCACTACAAGGGGCTGACCGTGGCGCAGATGGGGGCCCTCCGGCAGAAGATGCGGGAGAACGGCGCCAGCTTCCAGGTGACCAAGAATCGGCTCACGCGGATTGCCCTTGAAGGCACGAAGTTCGAAGGCATTGGTGACCTGTTCACCGGTCCGACCGGCATTGCCGTGTCGGAGGACCCGGTGGGCGCGGCCAAGGCCATGGCGGACTTCGCCAAGACCAACGACAAGCTGGTGATCCTGGGCGGCGCTATGAACGCGACCGTTCTGGACGTCAATGGCGTCAAGGCTCTGGCGGCGATGCCGTCGCTTGACGAGCTGCGAGGCCGCATCGTTGGCATGATCAGCACTCCGGCCACCCGTATTGCTGGGATTCTCCAGCAGCCGGGCGCTTCGGTCGCACGTGTGCTGAGCGCTTATGCCTCCAAGGACCAGGCCGCTTAAGCCAGTCCCAAACCAAACATACATGGCCGCGTGGTCCTGAACGACGCGCGGTTCGATCGATGGAGTTGAATAAAAATGGCTGATCTGCAGAAGCTGGTTGACGACCTGTCGGCCCTGACCGTCATGGAAGCCGCCGACCTGTCCAAGATGCTCGAAGAGAAGTGGGGCGTTTCCGCCGCTGCTCCGGTGGCCGCCGCCGCCGCCGCGCCGGGTGCCGCCGCTGCCGCCGTCGAAGAGCAGACCGAATTTGATGTGATCCTCGTCGAAGCCGGCGAGAAGAAGATCAACGTCATCAAGGAAGTCCGCGCCATCACCGGCCTGGGTCTGAAGGAAGCCAAGGACCTGGTCGAAGGCGCTCCGAAGGCCGTCAAGGAAGGCTGCAGCAAGGACGAAGCTGCCGAGCTGAAGAAGAAGCTCGAAGAAGCTGGCGCCAAGGTCGACCTGAAGTAGTCTCGACCACTGCGTGCGGTTTTGGGCCGGAGGGCGCGTTTGGCGTCCTCCGGCCCGCCGACGTTTGCCGGAGGGACCGCTTGAGACGGTCCCAAAGGCGTCTTTCAGGGATCACCGGGCCCTGAAGGACAGTCACCGAGGTCCCGGTGCCGAGGTCCTGGTGCCGGGCGCCCCTTCCGTTCCGACGGTATGGGCGCCCCGCAGCAGGACCGGGCACCGTGGTCCGCCCCTGACGGGGTGGGCCACAGTTGTCCCGGGGTGTCGGGCACGTGCGTCACGGAACGCATGGCCCGGTGCCGAGGTTTCCATGGCGGGGTGGGGAGCGCGCGAACCCCATGCCGCCGAGCAGCGCCGCCGCGACGGATAGCCCCGTCGGCCGGTGGCGCGCCCAGGCCCGCACACGGCGCCCTCGCGGAGCGTCGCGAACCGTGGAGCGGGCGGACATGGCAGAATGAGGAGCGGCAATGGCTAAGTCCTTCACTGGTCGGAAACGTGTGCGGAAGAACTTTGGGCGCATTCCGACGGTCGCCCCCATGCCCAATCTGATCGAGGTCCAGAAGGCCTCGTACGATCAGTTTTTGCAGACGGGTGTGCCGGCGGACAAGCGGACCAACTCCGGTCTCCAGGAAGTCTTCAAATCCGTTTTTCCGATTAAGGACTTCGCCGGAAAGGGCGAACTCGAGTTCGTGCGCTATGAACTCGAGGAACCCAAGTACGACGTCGAAGAGTGCCAGCAGCGGGGCATGACCTTTGCCGCGCCGCTGAAGGTCACCCTGCGCCTGGTGGTGTGGGACGTGGACGAGGACACCGGTGCGCGCTCGGTGCGCGACATCAAGGAGCAGGACGTGTACATGGGCGACATGCCGCTCATGACGCGCAACGGCACCTTCGTGATCAACGGCACCGAACGCGTCATCGTGTCGCAGATGCACCGCAGCCCCGGCGTGTTCTTCGACCACGACAAGGGCAAGACGCACAGCTCGGGCAAGTACCTGTTCGCCGCCCGCGTCATCCCCTATCGCGGGTCGTGGCTGGACTTCGAGTTCGACGCCAAGGATCTGGTGTACGTGCGTATCGACCGCCGCCGCAAGCTGCCGGTCACCACGCTGCTGTACGCCCTGGAGACCGAGGCGGCGCAGGCCCTGCGCGCCGAGCGCAAGGCGGCCGGGCAGCCGATGGACACGTCCGACATCCACGGGATGACGGCGGAGAATATCCTCGACTACTTCTATGACCAGATCACCTACACGCGTGACGCCGAAGGCTGGAAGACCGACTTCGCCCCCGACCGCCTCAAGGGCATGAAGCTGGCCTACGACCTGGTCGATGCGGCCACCGGCGAAGTGAAGCTGGAAGCCGGTCAGAAGGTCACCGTCCGCACCGGCAAGAAGATTCTCGACAGCGGCACCACCGAGATCCGCGTTCAGCTCGAAGACCTGCTCGGCCGCTATGCCGCGGTTGACCTGGTCAACGAGGAGACCGGCGAGATCTTCATGGAAGCCGGTGAGGAAGTCACCGAAGAGACCCTCAAGGGCCTCGAAGCGGCCGGCATCACCCGCCTGCCGACCCTGCACGTCGACCACGTCAACATCGGCGCCTACATCCGCAACACGCTGTTCGTCGACAAGAACAGCTGCCGCGAAGAAGCGCTGATCGACATCTACCGCGTCATGCGCCCCGGCGAGCCGCCGACCCTGGAAACGGCCGAAGCGCTGTTCCGTGGCCTGTTCTTCGACAGCGAGCGCTATGACCTGTCGGCGGTCGGCCGCGTCAAGATGAACGCCCGCCTGGGCCTGACCCTGGACGAAGTGCCCGACACGCAGCGCGTGCTGCGCAAGGACGACGTCCTGCGCATCATCAAGATGCTGGTCGAGCTCAAGGACGGTCGCGGCGAAATCGACGACATCGACCACCTGGGCAACCGTCGCGTCCGCTCGGTCGGCGAACTGATGGAAAACCAGTACCGCGTCGGCCTGTTGCGCATGGAGCGCGCCATCCGTGAACGCATGTCCTCGGTGGACATCGACACCGTGATGCCGCACGACCTGATCAACGCCAAGCCGGCCGCGGCCGCCGTCCGCGAGTTCTTCGGCAGCTCGCAGCTGTCGCAGTTCATGGACCAGACCAACCCGCTGTCCGAAGTCACCCACAAGCGTCGTCTCTCGGCGCTTGGGCCGGGCGGTCTGACCCGTGAGCGCGCCGGCTTCGAAGTCCGCGACGTGCACCCGACCCACTATGGCCGCATCTGCCCGATCGAGACGCCGGAAGGCCCGAACATCGGTCTGATCAACAGCCTGGCGACGTTTGCCAAGGTCAACCCCTACGGCTTCATCGAAAGCCCGTACCGCAAGGTGTCCGAGGGCAAGGTGACCGACGAGGTCGTCTACATGTCGGCCATGGTCGAGGGCAAGTACACCATTGCCCAGGCCAATGCCGAACTGGACGCCGACGGCCGCTTCGTCGGCGACCTGATCTCGTGCCGCAAGGCCGGCGACTTCGTGATGGTCAACCCGACCGAGATCGACTACGTCGACGTGTCGCCCAAGCAGCTGGTGTCGGTCGCCGCGGCGCTGATCCCGTTCCTGGAAAACGACGACGCCAACCGCGCCCTCATGGGCTCGAACATGCAGCGTCAGGCGGTGCCTCTGATCAAGGCCGAAGCCCCGTTCGTGGGCACCGGCATGGAAGAGACCGTGGCCCGCGACTCCGGGGCGGCCATCGCGGCCCGCCGGACCGGCGTGGTCCAGCAGGTCGACGCCACCCGTATCGTCGTGCGCGCCACCGAGGAAGTGGAAGCGGCGGCCTCGGGCGTGGACATCTATCGTCTGGCCAAGTTCCAGCGTTCCAACCAGAACACCTGCATCACCCAGCGCCCGCTGGTGAAGGTCGGCGACCTGGTGCGCAAGGGCGACATCATCGCCGACGGCCCGTCCACGGACCTCGGCGAACTGGCCCTCGGCCGCAACGTGCTGGTCGCGTTCATGCCGTGGAATGGCTACAACTTCGAAGACTCCATCCTGATCTCCGAACGCATCGTCCGTGACGACGTGTTCACCTCGATCCACATCGAGGAATTCGAGGTCATGGCCCGCGACACCAAGCTGGGCCAGGAGGAAATCACCCGCGACATCCCCAACGTCGGTGAAGATGCCCTGAAGAACCTCGACGAGGCGGGCATCGTCTACATCGGCGCCGAGGTCAAGGCGGGCGACATCCTGGTCGGCAAGGTCACGCCGAAGGGCGAAAGCCCGGTCACCCCGGAAGAGAAGCTGCTGCGCGCCATCTTCGGTGAAAAGGCCTCCGACGTGCGCGACACGTCGCTGCGTCTGCCGCCGGGCGTCACCGGCACCATCGTCGAGGTGCGCCTGTTCAACCGCCGCGGCGTTGAAAAGGACGAACGGTCCCTGGCCATCGAACGGGCCGAGATCGAGCGTCTGGCCAAGGACCGCGACGACGAACGGGCCATTCTCGAAGGGTCGTTCAGCCAGCGCCTGAAGGAACAGCTTCTGGGTCAGAAGGCGGTGGCCGGTCCCAAGGGCTTCCGGGCCGGCGTGGTGCTGGACGATGCCGTTCTGGCCGAGTGGACTCCCGGCCAGTGGCGCCAGTTCGCGGCCGAGGACGACGCGGTCATGTCCCACATCGAGGACATGAAGAAGGCGTTCGAGGAGAGCATCGAACAGCTTCAGCAGCGTTTCGAGAACAAGGTCGAAAAGCTGCAGCGCGGCGACGAAATGCCCCCGGGCGTGCTCAAGATGGTCAAGGTCTTCGTGGCGGTGAAGCGCAAGCTGCAGCCGGGCGACAAGATGGCCGGCCGTCACGGCAACAAGGGCGTCATCTCGCGCATCGTTCCGATCGAGGACATGCCGTACCTGGACGACGGCACCCACGTCGACATCGTGCTCAACCCGTTGGGCGTGCCCTCGCGCATGAACGTCGGGCAGATCCTGGAAACCCACCTCGGCTGGGCATGCCGTGGCCTGGGCGAACAGGTCGGCGCCATGCTGGAAGCGGTGCGCTACCAGAACAAGACGCTGGACGACCTGCGCGGCAAGTTGCGTGAAGTCTACGGCGAGCGTCACTACGAAGAGGACATCTCCGACCTCTCCGATGAACAGCTGGTCGAACTGGCCGGCAACCTGCGCGGCGGCATTCCGATCGCCACGCCGGTGTTCGACGGCGCCCGCGAAAGCGACATTACCGAGCATCTGGCCATGGCGGGTCTGGAATCCTCGGGGCAGGTGACCCTATATGACGGGCGTACGGGCGAACCGTTCGACCGCCAGGTCACCGTGGGCTACATCTACATGCTGAAGCTCCACCACCTCGTCGACGACAAGATCCACGCCCGCTCCATCGGCCCGTACTCGCTGGTCACCCAGCAGCCCCTGGGCGGCAAGGCGCAGTTCGGCGGGCAGCGGTTCGGTGAAATGGAAGTGTGGGCCCTCGAAGCCTACGGTGCCGCTTACACCCTGCAGGAAATGCTGACCGTGAAGTCGGACGACGTGTCGGGCCGTACCAAGGTCTACGAGGCCATCGTTCGTGGCGACGAAACCTTCGAAGCCGGTATCCCGGAATCCTTCAACGTGTTGGTGAAGGAAATGCGGTCGCTGGGCCTCGACGTCGAGCTGCTGCAGGGCGAAGTCTGATGCGGCGCGGCCCCGGGGCAACCCCCCGGGGCCGGCACCGCGCGCATATATGAAAGGTTGGGGCGGAATTTCGGATGTGGGCGGCGGACGCGCCGGCCCCCGAAGGCCGCAACGGGAGAGACCGCATGAACGAGCTTATGAAAATCTTCGGTCAGGTCAGCGGCAACCAGACGTTTGACCAGATCAAGATCTCCATCGCCAGCCCCGAAAAGATCCGGTCGTGGTCCTTCGGCGAGATCAAGAAGCCCGAGACCATCAACTACCGCACCTTCAAGCCGGAGCGGGACGGCCTGTTCTGCGCCCGTATTTTCGGGCCGGTCAAGGACTACGAGTGCCTGTGCGGCAAGTACAAGCGCATGAAGTATCGCGGCATCATCTGCGAGAAGTGCGGCGTCGAAGTCACCCTGTCGAAGGTGCGCCGCGAGCGCATGGGCCATATCGAGCTGGCCGCCCCCGTGGCCCACATCTGGTTCCTGAAGTCGCTGCCCAGCCGCATCGGCCTGCTGCTGGACATGACGCTGAAGGATCTGGAACGCGTCCTGTACTTCGAAAACTACGTCGTCACCGAACCCGGCCTGACCCCGCTCAAGCAGTTCGAGATGCTGACCGAGGAAGGCTATCAGCGCGCCGTCGAGGAATACGGCGAGGACAGCTTCCAGGCCGGCATCGGCGCCGAGGCCATCCGCGAGCTGATGAAGGCGATCGACCTTGAGGACCTGCGCGCCGAAATGCGCGTGGACCTGCGCGAGACGACGTCCGAAGCCAAGCGCAAGAAGCTGGTCAAGCGCCTCAAGCTGGTCGAGGCCTTCCAGGAATCCGGCGCCCGTCCGGAATGGATGATCCTGGAAGTCGTTCCGGTCATCCCGCCGGAACTGCGCCCGCTGGTCCCCCTGGACGGCGGCCGCTTCGCGACGTCCGACCTCAACGACCTGTACCGCCGCGTCATCAACCGCAACAACCGTCTGAAGCGGCTGATCGAACTGCGCGCGCCGGAAATCATCATCCGTAACGAAAAGCGCATGCTGCAGGAGGCCGTCGACGCTCTGTTCGACAACGGCCGCCGTGGCCGCGCCATCACTGGCGCCAACAAGCGTCCGCTGAAGTCGCTGGCCGACATGCTCAAGGGCAAGCAGGGCCGCTTCCGTCAGAACCTGCTCGGCAAGCGCGTCGACTACTCCGGCCGTTCGGTCATCGTGGTGGGTCCGGAGCTCAAGCTCCACCAGTGCGGCCTGCCCAAGAAGATGGCGCTGGAGCTGTTCAAGCCGTTCATCTATTCCAAGCTCGAACTCTATGGCATGGCGACCACCATCAAGGCCGCCAAGCGCATGGTCGAGAAGGAGCGGCCGGAAGTCTGGGACATCCTCGAAGAGGTGATCCGCGAGCATCCGGTCATGCTGAACCGCGCGCCGACCCTGCACCGTCTGGGCATCCAGGCGTTCGAGCCGGTGCTGGTCGAAGGCAAGGCCATCAACCTGCATCCGCTGGTCTGCACCGCCTTCAACGCCGACTTCGACGGTGACCAGATGGCCGTCCACGTGCCGCTGTCGCTGGAAGCCCAGCTCGAAGCGCGCGTGCTGATGATGTCGACCAACAACATCCTCAGCCCGGCCAACGGCAAGCCGATCATCGTTCCGACCCAGGACATGGTTCTGGGCATCTACTACATGACCATGGAACAGGAAGGCGAAGTCGGCGAAGGCAGCGTGTTCGGCGATCTGGCCGAGATGGAGCACGCCCTGCACGCCAAGGCGGTGACCCTGCACGCCAAGATCCGCGCGCGCCGTCACACCGTCGACGAAAACTTCCAGCCCAAGGTCGAAGTGGTGGAAACCACCGTCGGCCGCATGCTGCTCGACTACCTGCTGCCCAAGCACCCCAACGTGCCGTTCAGCCTGATCAACCGCCTGCTGCGGAAGAAGGACATCCAGGACGTCATCGACATCGTCTACCGCCACTGCGGTCAGAAAGAGACGGTCATCTTCTGCGACCGCATCATGGCGATGGGCTTCAAGCATGCCGCCCGCGCCGGCATCTCCTTCGGCAAGGATGACATGGTCATCCCCGCCGCCAAGGAAGTGCTGGTCGGCGACACCGAGAAGCAGGTCAAGGAATTCGAGCAGCAGTACCAGGACGGCCTGATCACCCAGGGCGAGAAGTACAACAAGGTCGTCGACGCCTGGGCCCAGTGTACCGACCGCGTCGCCGACGAGATGATGAAGGAGATCTCGCGCTTCGAAGTGGGCAAGAAGGTCAACTCGGTCTACATGATGGCGCACTCCGGTGCCCGTGGCTCGACCGCCCAGATGAAGCAGCTTGCCGGCATGCGCGGCCTGATGGCCAAGCCCGACGGCTCGATCATCGAGACGCCGATCATCTCGAACTTCAAGGAAGGCCTGTCCGTGCTGGAGTACTTCAACTCCACCCACGGTGCCCGTAAGGGTCTGGCCGACACCGCCCTGAAGACCGCCAACTCGGGTTACCTGACGCGTCGTCTGGTGGACGTGGCGCAGGACGCCATCATCTGCGAAGAGGATTGCGGCACCGAACGCGGCCTGACCGCGACCCCGGTGGTCGATGGGGGCGAAGTCGTGGTGTCCCTGGGCGAGCGCGTGCTCGGCCGGACCGCGGCCGAGGACATCATCGACTCGGCCAACGACCGTCTGCTGGTCAAGAAGGGCGAGCTGATCGACGAAGCCTCGGTCGAACTCATCGAGTCGGCCGGCGTCGAGTCCATCCTCATCCGCTCGGTGCTGACCTGCGAGGCCCAGAACGGGGTTTGCGGCAAGTGCTATGGTCGTGACCTGGCGCGCGGCACGGCGGTCAACGCCGGTGAAGCGGTCGGCGTCATCGCCGCCCAGTCGATCGGCGAGCCGGGCACCCAGCTGACCATGCGGACGTTCCACATCGGCGGCGCGGCCCAGCGTGGTGCCGAGCAGTCGAGCATCGAAGCGGCGTTCGACTCCAAGGTGGCGGTGGAAAACCGCAGCATCGTTCTGAACTCGGACGGTGTGCCCGTGGTCATGGCGCGCAACTGCGAAATCCTGCTGCTCGACGTCAATGGTCGCGAGAAGGCCCGCCATCGCGTGCCCTACGGCGCCAAGCTGTACGTCGACAGCGGTCAGGACGTGGCCAAGGGTTTCAAGATGGCCGAGTGGGACCCGTACACCCTGCCGATCCTCACCGAGAAGGAAGGTACCGTCCACTACGTCGACCTGGTCGAAGGCGTGTCCATGCGCGAAGTGATGGACGAAGCCACCGGCATCAGCTCGCGCGTCGTGGTCGACTGGAAGTCGCAGCCGCGGGCCTCCGAACTGCGTCCCCGCATCACCCTGCGGGACGAGAACGGCGAACTGCTGATGCTGCCCAACGGTGTGGAAGCGCGCTACTACATGTCGGTCGACGCCGTTCTGTCGGTCGAGCCGGGCCAGAAGGTCCATGCCGGCGACGTGCTGGCGCGTATCCCGCGCGAAAGCTCCAAGACCCGCGACATCACCGGTGGTCTGCCGCGCGTGGCCGAGCTGTTCGAAGCCCGCAAGCCCAAGGATCACGCGGTTATCGCGGAAATCGACGGGCGTGTGGAGTTCGGCAAGGACTACAAGAACAAGCGCCGCGTTCTGGTCCATCCCGAAGACGGGGATGCGATGGAATACCTGGTGCCCAAGGGCAAGCATCTTGCCGTGCAGGAAGGCGACTACGTCAAGAAGGGCGACGCCCTGATGGACGGCAACCCGGTCCCGCACGACATCCTGCGCGTCATGGGCGTCGAGGCTCTGTCGGATTACCTGACCAAGGAAATCCAGGACGTCTATCGTCTGCAGGGCGTGAAGATCAACGACAAGCACATCGAGGTGATCGTTCGCCAGATGCTGCAGAAGGTCGAGATCATGGAGCCCGGCGACACCACCTTCCTGATCGGCGAACAGGTCGATCGCATGGACTTCCTCAACGAGAACGAGAAGACCATCAAGGAAGGCGGCCGCGTCGCCAACGGCATGCCGGTGCTCCAGGGCATCACCAAGGCATCGCTGCAGACCCATTCGTTCGTGTCTGCCGCGTCGTTCCAGGAGACCACCCGTGTGCTGACCGAAGCGTCGGTTTCGGGCAAGGTCGACACCCTGGTCGGCCTCAAGGAAAACGTCATCGTGGGCCGCCTGATCCCGGCGGGAACGGGCGCCATGATGAACCGCTTCCGTCAGGTTGCCGCCAAGCGCGATCGCGAACTGGCCGCGGTTTCCGGCGTTCCCGAGTCCCAGCCCCTGCCGGGCATGGACAGCGCGGCCGGGGGCGGGGAGTCGTCTTCTCCCGACCGCCCGGCGGAGTAACCGTCGCCCTGTCCAGGGTAACGGTGTGAGTTTAGCGGGCGCGTCGCAGCAATATTCTTTCGGGAATCGCTGCGGCGCGTCCGGTTTCCCCGGAGGGTCCGGGAGGCCGCGTGGCGTCACACGGTTTCTCTTGACGCTCCAGTGGGGCGCCCCTAGTATGCGCCCCTCAATCGGGGTGCCGGTGGTCGGTCTTATCGGCCGAGACGCGGATGGCCTCGGTTAAGCTGCTTTTACATACGGCCCGCGGGACTAGCAGCCCAACCGGCCGACGTGGAAAGGGCGCCCGGTCGGACTTCCTCGCAAGGGGATGTGCCACAGGGGCCTTTTCATGGTCGTACAGGAATATCACGCCGCAACTTCCATCGGGCGGTTCCAGGCAGGCCAGTTCAGGCCCCCTGGCCAGTGCTTTGGGACAAAGCGCCTTGGTGCGCAGGCGATTGGAAAACGCGAGAGCGTAGGAAGAAGGAACGGTAATGCCCACGATCAATCAGCTGGTCCGCAGCGGGCGTAAGCCGGTGGTCAAGCGGAACAAGGTTCCGGCGATGCAGTCCTGCCCGCAAAAGCGTGGCGTCTGCACCCGCGTGTACACCACCACCCCGAAGAAGCCGAACTCGGCCCTTCGTAAGGTGGCGCGTGTGCGCCTGACCAACGGCTTCGAGGTGACCTCCTACATCCCCGGCGAGGGTCATAACCTCCAGGAGCACTCGGTGGTCATGATTCGCGGCGGCCGCGTCAAGGACTTGCCTGGCGTGCGCTACCACATCATCCGCGGCACGCTCGACACCCAGGGCGTCAAGGACCGCAAGCAGCGTCGTTCGAAGTACGGCGCCAAGCGTCCGAAGTAAGTCTTACAGGGAAACACGACCATGTCTCGTCGCCACAGTGCGGAGAAGCGCCAGGTCCTGCCCGATGCCAAATTCGGCGATCAGGTGCTGGCCAAATTCATCAACTCCATCATGCTCGACGGCAAGAAGGGCACGGCGGAGATGATCGTCTATGGCGCGCTCGACAAGATCGGCGCCAAGGCCGGCGGCGATCCGATCAAGATGTTCCACGACGCCGTCGACAACGTGAAGCCGGCCGTGGAAGTCCGTTCGCGCCGCGTTGGCGGTGCCACCTATCAGGTGCCCGTCGAGGTGCGCGTTGATCGGCGTCAGGCGCTGGCCTTCCGCTGGCTCGTGGATTTCGCGCGCAAGCGGTCGGAAACCACGATGATCGATCGTCTGTCGGGCGAATTGCTCGACGCGGCGAACAACCGCGGTGGTGCGGTCAAGAAGCGTGAAGACACGCACCGCATGGCGGACGCCAACAAGGCGTTCTCGCATTACCGCTGGTAGTCGCCCCTATACTGTTTAACCGACCAGACGCGAAGAGTACGCCATGAAACGCGAGACCCCGCTCGAGCGATATCGCAACATCGGCATTATGGCTCACATTGATGCCGGTAAGACCACCACGACCGAGCGAATCCTGTACTACACCGGGAAGTCGCACAAGATCGGTGAAGTTCATGATGGCGCTGCCACCATGGACTGGATGGAGCAGGAACAGGAGCGGGGTATCACCATTACCTCCGCTGCGACGACCTGCTTCTGGAAAGAGCACCGCGTCAACATCATCGACACTCCCGGCCACGTGGATTTCACCATCGAGGTGGAGCGTAGCCTTCGTGTTCTGGACGGTGCCATCACGGTGTTCGACTCGGTTGCCGGCGTTGAGCCGCAGTCCGAGACCGTGTGGCGTCAGGCCGACAAGTACCACGTTCCCCGCATGTGCTTCGTCAACAAGATGGACCGCATGGGCGCGAACTTCTACCGCTGCGTCGACATGATCATCGACCGGCTGGGCGCCACGCCGCTCGTCATCAACCTGCCGATCGGCTCCGAAGCCGAATTCGCCGGCATCATCGACCTCATCAAGATGAAGGCGGTGGTGTGGAAGGGTGACGACCTGGGTGCCGCGTTCGAGTACGAAGACATTCCCGCCGACATGGCCGACAAGGCCGCGGAATACCGCGCCAAGTTGATCGACACGGCCGTGGAAGTCGACGATGCCGCCACCGAGGCTTACCTGGAAGGCATCGAGCCCGACGAAGAGACGCTGAAGAAGTGCATCCGCAAGGGCACCATTTCGCGCACCTTCGTGCCGGTGCTGTGCGGCTCGGCGTTCAAGAACAAGGGCGTCCAGACCATGCTGGATGCCGTGATCGATTTCCTGCCGTCGCCGCTCGACGTGCCGTCGATCAACGGCATCCTGCCGGGGTCCGAGGAAGTGGTGGTTCGTCGCTCGTCCGACGAAGAGCCGTTCTCCGGCCTGGCGTTCAAGATCATGAACGACCCGTTCGTCGGCTCTCTGACCTTCGTGCGCATCTACTCGGGCATCGTCGAGTCCGGGTCCTACGTGATGAACACGGTCAAGGAAAAGCGCGAGCGCATCGGCCGCATGCTGCTCATGCACGCCAACAACCGTGAAGAGATCAAGTGGGCTGCGGCCGGCGACATCGTCGCGGTGGTGGGCCTAAAGGACAGCACCACGGGTGACACCCTGTGCGATCCGCTCAAGCCGGTCATCCTGGAGCGCATGGAATTCCCCGAGCCGGTGATCGAAGTGGCTGTCGAGCCCAAGACCAAGGCCGACATGGAAAAGATGGGCATGGCGCTGGCGCGTCTGGCCGCCGAGGACCCGTCCTTCCGCGTTGCGACCGACCCCGAGTCGGGCCAGACGGTCATCAAGGGCATGGGTGAACTGCACCTGGAAATTCTCGTCGACCGCATGCGGCGCGAGTTCAAGGTCGATGCCAACGTGGGCGCCCCTCAGGTGGCCTACCGCGAGACCATTTCCAAGACGATCACCCACGACTACACCCACAAGAAGCAGACCGGCGGTTCGGGCCAGTTCGCGAAGGTGTCGCTCAAGTTCGAGCCGCAGGAGCCGGGGACTGGTTTCGTCTTCCACAACTCGTGCGTTGGTGGTTCGGTGCCCAAGGAATACGTTCCGGGCGTCGAAAAGGGCCTCAAGTCGGCCAAGGACACTGGCGTGATCGCCGGCTTCCCCTGCACCGACCTGAAGATCAGCCTGGTTGACGGTCAGTACCACGACGTCGACTCCAGCGTCATGGCCTTCGAAATCGCGGCCCGCGCCGCGTTCCGTGAAGCCATGCCGAAAGCCGGCCCGAAGCTGCTCGAGCCGATGATGAAGGTCGAAGTGGTGACCCCCGAAGAGTACATGGGCGACATCATCGGCGACCTGAACAGCCGCCGTGGCAACGTTTCGGGCATGGACCAGCGCGGCAACGCGCGCGTCATCGACGCTCAGGTGCCGCTGGCCAACATGTTCGGCTACGTGAACACGCTGCGCTCCATGTCGCAGGGTCGCGCCCAGTATACCATGCACTTCGAGAGCTACTCGGAAGTGCCGAACAACGTGTCTGAAGAAATCAAGGCCAAGCTCGCCGGCTGAGGCGGAGCGGTGTAAGCGAACGGAGATTTTGGTATGGGTAAGGAAAAGTTCAATCGCGACAAGCCGCACTGCAACGTGGGCACCATTGGCCACGTCGACCACGGCAAGACGACGCTGACCGCGGCGATCACCAAGATCCTGGCCGAGACCGGCGGGGCGACCTTCTCGGCCTACGACCAGATCGACAAGGCTCCCGAGGAAAAGGCACGCGGCATCACGATTTCGACCGCGCACGTGGAATATCAGACGGCCAACCGTCACTATGCCCACGTCGACTGCCCCGGCCACGCCGACTATGTGAAGAACATGATCACCGGCGCGGCGCAGATGGACGGCGCGATCCTGGTGGTGTCGGCCGCTGACGGCCCGATGCCGCAGACCCGCGAGCACATCCTTCTGGCCCGTCAGGTCGGCGTGCCGGCCCTGGTGGTGTTCATGAACAAGGTCGACCAGGTTGACGACCCCGAGCTGCTGGAGCTGGTGGAGCTGGAAATCCGCGAGCTGCTGTCCTCGTACGACTTCCCCGGCGACGACATTCCGATCGTCAAGGGCTCGGCCCTGGCCGCGCTGGAAGACTCCGACAAGGACATCGGCCGGGCCGCCATCCTCGAGCTGATGAAGGCGGTGGACGAGTACATTCCGCAGCCCGAGCGCCCGAAGGACCTGCCGTTCCTGATGCCGATCGAAGACGTGTTCTCGATCTCTGGCCGTGGCACCGTGGTGACCGGCCGCATCGAGCGCGGCATCGTGAAGGTTGGTGAGGAAGTCGAGATCGTCGGTCTGAAGACCACCGTCAAGACCACCTGCACCGGCGTCGAGATGTTCCGCAAGCTGCTCGATCAGGGCGAGGCTGGCGACAACGTCGGCGTGCTGCTGCGCGGCACCAAGCGCGAGGACGTCGAGCGCGGCCAGGTTCTGGCCAAGCCGGGTTCGATCACCCCGCACACCGACTTCACCTGCGAGTGCTACATCCTGAACAAGGAAGAAGGTGGCCGTCACACGCCGTTCTTCTCCAACTACCGCCCGCAGTTCTACTTCCGCACCACCGACGTCACCGGCACCATCAAGCTGCCGGAAGGCACCGAGATGGTCATGCCGGGCGACAACATCTCCATGGAAGTCTCGCTGATCGCGCCGATCGCCATGGACGAGGGCCTGCGTTTCGCCATCCGTGAAGGCGGTCGTACCGTCGGCGCCGGCGTGGTGGCCAAGATCGTTAAGTAGCCCAAGAACCTCGCCTGCCGAAGTTCTTTCGCTGTTGGACAAAAAAAGGGTAGGCGCCTGGGTTTCGGTGGGATATAACCCCCGCTTCCCGGGCGCCGAATGTCACCCAAACGTAAAGAAACGGGTTGGTCCATAATGGAAAGCCAGAACATCCGCATCCGCCTCAAGGCGTTTGACCATCGCGTGCTGGATCAGAGCACGCTGGAAATCGTGAACACGGCCAAGCGCACGGGTGCGCAGGTGCGCGGTCCGATTCCGCTGCCGACCCGCATCGAGAAGTTCACCGTGAACCGCTCGCCGCACATCGACAAGAAGTCGCGTGAGCAGTTCGAGATTCGCACGCACAAGCGGGTTCTCGACATTGTCGATCCGACCCCGCAGACCGTTGACGCGCTGATGAAGCTCGATCTCGCCGCCGGCGTCGACGTGCAGATCAAGCTTTAAGTCGCTCAACACCAGAACCACAGACCGTCGACGCGCCCACGGGGCACGATCCGAACCGCGGTGCGGCACCCGGATCACGCTAAATGATGGGCGTGACAAAAACAAAGGAACGAATTAATGCGCTCCGGTCTTATTGCTCAGAAATTGGGCATGACCCGGGTGTTCACCCCCGAGGGGGAGCACATCCCGGTCACTGTGCTCAAGGTCGACAACCTCCAGGTTGTTGCCCAGCGTACCCAGGAGAAGGACGGTTACACCGCCCTGCAGATCGGTTACGGCACGGCCAAGGTGAAGAATGTCACGAAGGCGATGCGCGGCCACTTCGCCAAGGCGAAGGTTGAGCCCAAGCGCAAGCTCGTCGAGTTCCGCGTGACCGAAGACTGCCTGGTGGATGTGGGCGCCGAATTCTCGGTGAACCATTTCCTTGCCGGGCAGTTTGTCGATGTCACCGGCACCTCGATCGGCAAGGGCTTTGCCGGCGGCATGAAGCGCCACAACTTCCGGGGCCTCGAGGCCTCGCACGGCGTGTCCGTCTCTCACCGCTCGCACGGCTCCACCGGCCAGTGCCAGGACCCCGGCAAGGTGTTCAAGGGCAAGAAGATGGCGGGTCACATGGGCGCTGAGCGCGTGACCATCCAGAACCTTTTCGTTGTGTCCACCGACGATGCCCGTGGCCTGATCATGGTCAAGGGTGCCGTCCCGGGCTCCAAGAATGGCTTCGTGCTGGTGCGCGATGCCGTGAAGCGGTCGCACCACGAGCCCCTGCCGATGCCGGCGGGGCTGCGGAAGACCGCAGCCGTTGAGGATAAGGCACCCGAGGCGGACGCCGCCCCGGAAGCTGATGCCCCGGCCACCCAGGCTGGCGCCGGTGGCGCCGAAGCCGAGAGCAAGGAATAAGCCGCCATGAAGTGTGACGTCATCACGCTCGAGAACAAGGCGGCCGGCTCTATCGAGCTCGACGATTCCATCTTCGGGCTCGACCCGCGCGCGGACCTGCTGCAGCGCGTTGTGCGCTGGCAGCTTGCCAAGCGCCAGGCCGGCACGCACAAGACCAAGGGGATCTCCGAGATCTCCGGGACCACCAAGAAGCCGTTCAAGCAGAAGGGCACCGGTCGTGCCCGTCAGGGCTCCACGCGCTCCGCCCAGTTCCGTGGCGGCGCCACCATCTTCGGGCCGGTCGTGCGTTCGCATGCCCATGACCTGCCGAAGAAGGTCCGGGCCCTGGGCCTCAAGAACGCCCTGTCGGCCAAGGTGAAGGCCGGCCAGCTGGTCGTTCTCGACCAGGCCCAGTCCGACGGCAAGACCAAGGCCCTGGCTACCCAGCTCGCTGCGCTGGGGTGGGGTCGCGCGCTGATCATCGACGGCGCGGAAGTCGAAGCCACGTTCGCCCGTGCCGCGCGCAACATCCCGAACCTGGATGTGCTGCCGGTGCAGGGTGCCAACGTCTACGACATCCTGCGTCGCGACACCTTGGTCCTGACCAAGGCGGCGATCGAGAAGCTGGAGGAGCGCCTGAAATGAGCAAGACCTCTGTGAAGCTCTCGCGCGAGCGCATGTACGACATCATTTCGGCCCCGGTGATCACCGAAAAGGCGACCATGGGTTCGGAATTCGGGCAGGTGACCTTCAAGGTGCCGCTGACCGCCAGCAAGCCGGAAATCAAGGCTGCTGTGGAAGGCATTTTCGGCGTCCAGGTGACCGCGGTGAACACCCTGCGCCAGAAGGGCAAGGTGAAGCGTTTCCGCGGGATCATCGGCCGCCGTTCGGACACCAAGAAGGCGATCGTGACCCTGGCCGAAGGCCAGTCGATCGACGTGACGACGGGAATCTGACGCCATGGCTCTGAAGACTTACAACCCGACAACTCCGGGCCAGCGCAATCTGGTTCTGGTCGACCGTTCGGACCTGTGGAAGGGCAAGCCGGTCAAGCAGTTGACCGAAGGCCTTACCAAGTCCGGCGGCCGTAACAACACCGGTCGCATCACCGTGTGGTGGCGTGGCGGCGGCGCCAAGCGCCGTTACCGCCTGGTCGACTTCAAGCGCAACGGCAAGATGGGCGTCACCGCCACCGTTGAACGGCTTGAGTACGACCCCAACCGCACCGCCTTCATCGCCCTCATCAAGTACGAGGACGGCGACGTTGCCTACATCCTGGCGCCGCAGCGCCTGAAGGTGGGCGACCAGGTGGTGGCCGACACGCGGGCCGACATCAAGCCCGGCAACGCGATGCCGCTGAAGAACATGCCGGTGGGCACCATTGTCCACAACGTCGAGCTGAAGGCAGGCAAGGGCGGCCAGATGGCCCGTTCCGCCGGCTGCTACGCGCAGATGATCGGTAAGGATGCCGGGTACGCCCAGCTCCGCCTGTCGTCCGGCGAGCTGCGCCTGGTGCGCGGCGAGTGCATGGCCACTGTCGGCGCCGTGTCCAACCCGGACAACCAGAACGTCAAGCTCGGCAAGGCCGGTCGCTCCCGCTGGAAGGGCCGCCGTCCGCATGTCCGTGGCGTCGTCATGAACCCGATCGATCACCCGCATGGTGGTGGTGAGGGTCGTACCTCCGGTGGCCGCCATCCGGTGACCCCGTGGGGCAAGCCGACCAAGGGCAAGCGCACCCGCAGCAACAAGAAGACCGACGGCCTGATTATGCGGTCGCGTCATCTGGCGAAGAAGAAGTAAGGGGAACGGCCGTGGCTCGCAGTGTTTGGAAAGGCCCGTTCGTCGACGGTCACCTGCTTAAGAAGGCTGAGGTGACCCGCTCGTCCGGCCGCAACGAGGTCATCAAGACCTGGTCTCGCCGATCGACCATTCTGCCGCAGTTCGTCGGTCTGACGTTCGGCGTCTACAACGGGCAGAAGTTTGTCCCCGTCCTGGTGACCGAAAACATGATCGGTCACAAGTTCGGTGAATTCTCGCCCACCCGTACGTATTACGGCCACGCCGCCGACAAGAAGGCGAAAAGGAAATAAGCGATGGGTAAGACTGCTGCTCCGCGGCGGCTGCCGGATAATGAGGCGCGCGCCTTTGCCGCCAATCTCCGTACCAGCCCCCGCAAGCTGAACCTGGTCGCCACCTCTATTCGGGGCATGGCTGCCGAAAAGGCGCTGGCCGAGCTGACCTTCAATACCCGTCGCATCTCCAACGATGTGCGCAAGGTATTGCAGTCGGCGATTGCCAACGCCGAGAACAACCACCAGCTCGACGTCGACCGGCTCTATGTGGCCGAGGCGTATGTCGGCAAGTCGATGGTGCTGAAGCGCTGGCGTCCGCGCGCCCGTGGTCGGGTCGGCAAAATTGAAAAGCCGTTCAGCAACCTGACGATCGTGGTGCGTGAGCGCGAGGAGACTGCATAATGGGTCAGAAAGTCTGTCCGATCGGCTTGCGCCTGGGCATCAACCGCACGTGGGACAGCCGCTGGTACGCCGACAAGGAGTACTCCAGCCTGCTTCACGAAGACCTGCGGCTGCGCAAGTACCTCAAGAAGCGGCTCCAGCAGGCTGGTCTCTCGAAGGTCATCATCGAGCGCCCGGCCAAGAAGGCCCGCATCACCATCCACACCGCCCGTCCCGGCGTGGTCATCGGCAAGAAGGGCCAGGACATCGAAGTCCTGCGCAAAGAACTGTCGAAGATGACCGGTTCGGAAGTGCATCTCAACATCGTCGAGATCCGCAAGCCGGAACTCGATGCCCAGCTGGTCGCCGAGAACATCGCCAGCCAGCTTGAGCGCCGTGTCGCCTTCCGTCGCGCCATGAAGCGCGCCGTGCAGTCGGCCATGCGCCTGGGCGCCCAGGGTATCCGCATCAACTGCGGCGGCCGTCTGGGTGGGGCCGAGATCGCGCGCACCGAATGGTACCGCGAAGGGCGCGTGCCGCTGCACACGCTTCGCGCCGACGTGGACTACGGTGAAGCCACCGCCAAGACCACGTATGGTACTTGCGGTGTCAAGGTGTGGGTCTTCAAGGGCGAAATCCTCGAGCACGACCCGATGGCTCAGGACAAGCGCGCCCAGGAGCAGGTCGGCAGCCGCTAAGGCGGCCGCCTAGGACCGACGAAAGGACGTAGGAATGCTTTCGCCGAAACGTACGAAGTTCCGCAAGCAGCATAAGGGCCGTATCCACGGCAATGCCAAAGGCGGGTTTTCGCTCAACTTCGGTCAGTACGGCCTGAAGGCCCTCGAGCCGGAGCGCATCACCGCGCGCCAGATCGAAGCCGCCCGCCGTACGATGACCCGTCACATGAAGCGCCAGGGCCGCGTGTGGATCCGCATCTTCCCGGATGTGCCGGTCTCCCGCAAGCCCGCCGAGGTGCGCATGGGCTCCGGCAAGGGCACGCCCGAATACTGGGTGGCCAAGATCAAGCCGGGTCGCATGTTGTTCGAGATCGATGGTGTGCCCGAGCCGATTGCCCGTCGCGCCTTCGAACTGGCCGCTGCCAAGCTGCCGATCAAGACCAAGTTCGTGGCCCGCCTGGCTGGGGAGGTTTGAGAATGAGCAACGCCGCAGATCTCCGCGCCAAGTCGGTCGATCAGCTCAAGGAGAGCCTGATCGACCTGAAAAAGGAACAGTTCAATCTGCGTTTCCAGCGCGCCTCCGGGCAGCTGGAAAACACCGCCCGGGTCGGTCAGATCCGGAAGGATGTCGCGCGGATCAAAACTGTCCTTCACGAACGCGCCAAGGCGCAGTAATATCCGCGCCCTTCGCGTCGAGGAGAGACGAGAATGCCCAAGCGTATCCTTCAGGGCGTGGTGGTGAGCGACAAGGGAGACAAGACCATCGTGGTCAAAGTCGAACGTCGCTTCATGCACCCGCTCTACAAGAAGTTCATCCGGCGGTCGAAAAAGTACGCCGCGCATGACGAAACCAACGTGAGCAAGATCGGCGATATCGTTCGCATCCGCGAGTGCCGTCCGGTCAGCAAGCGCAAGAGCTGGGAACTGGTGACGGAAGAGGCATAGGCCTCGACCTGACCCGCTTTCCTTTTCCTTAGAGATTTAAGGATTTGTTGCCATGATTCAGATGCAAACCAACCTGGACGTCGCTGATAACAGCGGCGCGCGTCGGGTGCAGTGCATCAAGGTTCTGGGCGGATCTAAACGCAAGACTGCCGGCGTCGGTGACATCATCGTCGTGTCCATCAAGGAGGCGATCCCGCGGGGTCGCGTCAAGAAGGGCGACGTTCACCGGGCCGTCATCGTGCGAACCGCCTTCCCTGTGCGCCGCCCCGACGGGTCCATTATCCGCTTCGACCGCAATGCGGCGGTGCTGATCAACAAGCAGGGTGAACCGGTCGGTACCCGTATCTTCGGTCCGGTCGTCCGTGAGCTGCGTGCGAAGCGCTTCATGAAGATCATTTCGCTCGCGCCGGAGGTGCTGTGATGCAGAAGATCCGCAAGGGTGACACCGTCGTCGTGCTCACCGGAAAGGACAAGGGCAGGAAGGGCGAAGTCCTGAAAGCCCTGCCGCAGGACAACCGCGTAGTCGTCCAGGGCATCAACATGGTGAAGCGTCACACGCGCGCCACGGCGATGACCGAGGGTGGGATCATCGAGAAGGAAGCGTCGCTGAACGTTTCCAACGTCGCCCACATCGACCCCAAGGACGGCAAGCCGACCCGCGTCGGCTTCACGGTTCTCGAAGATGGCCGCAAGGTGCGAGTCGCCAAGCGGTCCGGCGAGATCCTGGACAAGTGAGGACGGAGACGATGGCTGTACGGCTTCGTGAACAATACGACACCATCATCCGCAAGGCGCTCCAGGAAAAGTTTGGCTATGCCAACATGATGGAAGTGCCGCGGATCGATAAGATCGTCATCAACATGGGTGTTGGTGAGGCTGCCCAAGACAAGAAGAAGATCGAGGGCGCCGTCACCGACCTGACCGCCATTGCCGGCCAGAAGCCGGTCGTGACCCGCGCCAAGAAGTCGATTGCTGGCTTCAAGCTGCGCGAGGACATGGTCGTCGGGACCAAGGTCACCCTGCGTCGTGATCGCATGTACGAGTTCCTGGACCGCCTGGTCACCATCGCGCTGCCGCGCGTGCGTGACTTCCGCGGCCTGAACGGCAAGGCCTTCGACGGCAGCGGCAACTACAACATGGGCCTTAAGGAACAGATCGTGTTCCCTGAGATCAACTACGACCAGGTGGACAAGGTCCGCGGTATGGACATCACCATCTGCACGACGGCGAAGACGGACGACGAGGCGCGTGCGCTCCTCGAGGCGTTCCAGTTCCCGTTCGTGAAGTCCTAAGGCGCATGGGAGAGCATAGAGATGGCTAAGACCAGCGCCGTCGAGCGCAATAAGAAGCGGGCTCGCTTGATTAAGCAGTACGCTGGCCGCCGCGCCGCCATGAAGGCGGTGATCAAGGACCAGAGCACCTCCCCGGAGGAGCGTTTTCAGGCTGTCCTGAAGCTGGCCGAAATGCCGAGGAATTCTTCGCGCATCCGTTACCGCAACCGTTGCGAGGTCACTGGCCGTCCGCGTGGTGTGTACCGGAAGTTCAAGCTGGGGCGCATCATGCTGCGCGATCTGGCTTCGCGGGGACAGATCCCCGGCATGGTCAAGTCGAGCTGGTAAGGGAGAGCGTGCAATGACCATGAGCGATCCCTTGGGTGACATGATCACCCGGATTCGTAACGGCCAGCAGGCCCGCAAGCAGAGCGTGGTGTCGCCGGCCTCCGGGCTGCGCGCCAACCTGCTCGAGGTGCTGGTGCGTGAAGGCTACATCCGCGGCTACGAGCGCTACAACGTGCGTGCGGGCATCGATGAGTTTCGCATCGAGCTGAAGTACCACGAGGGCACTCCGGTGATTAAGGAGATCTCGCGTGTCTCCCGTCCCGGTCGCCGTGTCTATTCCAAGATCAAGGACCTGCCGAAAGTCTACAATGGTCTGGGCATCTCGATCCTCTCCACGCCGCGTGGCGTGATGAGCGATCATGAAGCTCGCCAGGCCAATGTGGGCGGCGAGGTTCTCTGTAAGGTGTTCTAAGAGGGGACCTGACGAATGTCGCGAGTTGGCAAATATCCCGTCGAGGTGCCCCAGGGCGTGTCCGTGTCTTTTGAAGGCGCGGTGCTCGTGGCCAAGGGCAAGCTCGGCGAAATGAAGTTCGAGCTGTCGCCCGACCTGGTCGACACCAAGCTTGAGGATGGCAAGGTCTTCGTTCAGCCGAAGGACGAGTCCAAGAAGGCCCGCATGATGTGGGGAACCACCCGTGCGCGCATCAACAACCTCGTCAAGGGGGTGTCCGAGGGGTTCCAGAAGAACCTCGACATCACCGGCGTGGGCTACCGTGCATCGGTTCAGGGCAACGCCCTGCAACTCAACCTCGGTTTCTCGCATGACGTGCTGTATCTGATTCCGGACGGCATCACCATCAAGACCCCTGCCCCGACCCAGATCGAGATCTCGGGTACGGACAAGCAGAAGGTCGGCCAGGTGGCCTCGGAGATCCGTTCATACCGGCCGCCGGAGCCCTACAAGGGCAAGGGTGTGCGCTATTCGGGTGAACAGATCCTCCGCAAGGAAGGCAAGAAGAAGTAAGGGCAACGGACATGGCGAAGTCAGGCAAGGAACTGTTCGAGCGCCGCGCCCGTCGCGTGCGCTTCCAGATCAAGAAGAAGGCTTCCGGGCGTCCGCGCCTGTCGGTTTTCCGATCCTCGCGGCATATCTATGCCCAGGTCATCGACGACTCCACCGGCCGCACCGTGGCCGCTGCGTCGACCCTGGACAAGGATCTCCGCGGGAAGCTGAAGACCGGCGCGGACTCCGCTGCGGCGGTCGAGGTTGGTAAGCTGGTGGCCGAACGGGCTGCTGCTGCCGGCATCAAGGATGTCGTGTTCGACCGTGGTGGATACATCTACCACGGCAGGGTCAAGGCCCTGGCGGACGCGGCGCGTGAAGGCGGACTCTCGTTCTAAGGGATAAAGAGGTATGGCACGTACTCCCAACCCAGGCTCTCGCGATCGCGGCGGTGACCGTCGCAATGAACGCGAGCGTGACGACGAGTTCGTTGACAAGCTCGTCCACATCAACCGTGTTGCCAAGGTGGTCAAGGGTGGTCGGCGCTTCGCGTTCGCTGCTCTGGTCGTCGTCGGCGACGGCAAGGGCCGCGTCGGTTTCGGCACCGGCAAGGCGCGTGAGGTCCCCGAGGCCATTCGCAAGGCCACCGAACAGGCCAAGCGTGGCCTGGTCCGGGTGCCGCTGCGCGAAGGCCGCACCCTGCACCACGACGTGAAGGGTCACTTCGGCGCCGGTCGTGTGCTTCTGCGCACGGCTCCGGCCGGTACCGGCATCATCGCCGGCGGCCCGATGCGCGCGGTGTTCGAGACCATGGGCGTTCAGGACGTGGTGGCCAAGTGCACCGGCACCACCAACCCGTACAACATGGTCAAGGCGACTTTCGACGCGCTGGAAAGCGTGATGTCCCCCCGGATGGTTGCGGCCCGCCGCAACAAGAAGGTCGGTGACATCGTGTCGCGCCGCGAATCGTCCATGGGCGCCGTTGGTGGCGCCGTCGGTGGCGAAGCCGCCGATGCGTCGGCCGACTAAGGAGGACTGGAGTCATGGCAAAGACTGAAAGCCGGCTCAAGGTCACCCAGGTCGGCAGCCCGATCGGCCGCAAGGACGATCAGCGCGCCACCCTGGTGGGTCTTGGCCTCAACAAGATGCACCGTTCGCGCGAGCTGGAGGATACTCCTTCTGTGCGCGGCATGATCGCCAAGGTCCAGCACCTGGTGAAGGTCGAACAGGCCTGAGGCCTGCCGCGAGCGGTCCCGAAGGCAACTTCGGGGCCGGTTGCGGTGCAAGACAACGGGACGTTGCTGAAATGAAACTGAACGAACTGCGCGACAATCCGGGCGCGACGAAGCAGCGTATGCGCGTCGGCCGCGGCATCGGGTCGGGCAAGGGCAAGACCGCTGGTCGCGGCGTGAAGGGTCAGAAGTCCCGCACGGGCGTGTCCATCAACGGCTTCGAGGGTGGCCAGATGGCCATCTACCGTCGCCTGCCCAAGCGCGGCTTCCACAACATTTTCCGCAAGGATTATGTGACCGTGAACCTCGGCCGTCTTCAGGCCGCGGTTGACGCCGGCAAGATCGACGCCGGTCAGCCGGTCAACGCCGCCTCGCTGGTGGCGTGCGGCGTGGTCCGCCGTGCCAAGGACGGCATCCGTCTGCTGGGCACCGGCGAACTGACCACCAAGCTGACCATCGAAGTGGCCGGTGCTTCCAAGTCCGCCGTTGCGGCGGTCGAGAAGGCCGGTGGCTCGATCACCGTGCTGCAGTCCAAGGCGGCCGACGAGGGCGCTGAAGGCTGATCGGGACAGGGGGCGGCCGCGGTTCACGCGGGCCGCCCTCATGGTTTTCCCGAAAGGTTCGGGCTTTACCGAAAGGTTCGGGCGGGGAGCGACGGGGGCGCGTGCCATGGGCAGGCGAATCCGCTAGGCTCCCCGCGTCACTCTGAGGAATTCGGAGCACCGCATGGCATCCGCCGCCGAGCAGCTTGCTGCCAACATGAACCTCGGCGTCTTCGCCAGGGCGACCGAGCTCAAGAAGCGCATTTGGTTCACCCTGGGCGCCCTGATCGTCTACCGCCTGGGCACGTACATCCCGTTGCCCGGCATCGACCCCGGCGTGCTGAAGGACGTGTTCTCGCAGCAGGCCCAGGGGATCCTGGGCATGTTCGACATGTTCGCCGGCGGCGCGCTGTCGCGCATGACGATCTTTGCCCTCAACATCATGCCCTACATCTCGGCCTCCATCATCATGCAGCTCATGACGGCGGTGTCGCCGTCCATGGAAGCGCTGAAGAAGGAAGGCGAGAGCGGCCGCAAGAAGATCAACCAGTACACCCGCTACCTGACGGTGCTGATCGCCACCATGCAGGCCTACGGCATCGCCGTGGGACTGGAAGGCATGAGCAGCGCAAGCGGCGCGGCGGTGTCCGATCCCGGCTGGTTCTTCCGCTTCGTGACCGTGATCACCCTGGTCGGCGGGACGCTGTTCCTGATGTGGCTGGGCGAGCAGATCACCGCGCGCGGCGTGGGCAACGGCATCTCGCTGATCATCTTCGCCGGCATCGTGGCCGAGCTGCCGTCGGCTCTGGCCGGCACGCTCGAGCTTGGCCGCACCGGCGCGCTGTCGCCGCTGGTCATCATCGGCGTCCTGCTGCTGGCCGTGGCGGTGATCACCTTCATCGTGTTCATCGAGCGATCGCAGCGGCGCATCCTGGTGCAGTATCCAAAGCGTCAGAAGGGCAACCGGGTGTATGGCGGCGAAAGCACGCACCTGCCGCTGAAGCTCAACACGGCCGGCGTCATTCCGCCGATCTTCGCCAGTTCGCTGCTGCTGCTGCCGGTGACGGCGGCCAGCTTCTCGGCCCAGGGCGGCCCCGAGTGGCTGAACACGGTCACGGCGGTGCTCGGCCATGGTCAGCCGCTGTACATCTTCCTGTACGCCGCGATGATCGCCTTCTTCGCCTTCTTCTATACGGCTGTCGTGTTCAATCCGAACGACACGGCCGAGAACCTGAAGAAGTACGGCGGGTTCATTCCGGGCATCCGTCCGGGCAAGAACACGGCCGAATATCTGGACTACGTCCTGACCCGGTTGACCACGGTCGGTGCGCTGTACCTGGTGTTCATCTCGGTGCTGCCGGAAATCCTGATCAGCCGCCTGGCCGTGCCGTTCTACTTCGGCGGCACCAGCCTTCTGATCGTCGTGACGGTGACCTTGGACACCGTGGCGCAGATCCAGTCGCACTTGCTGGCCCATCAGTACGAGGGCCTCATCAAGAAATCCAAGCTTAGGGGGAAACGCAGCTGATGAAGGGCAAGCGACTCATATTCATGGGACCGCCCGGCGGTGGCAAGGGGACCCAGGCGCAGCGTCTGCAGGACGATTACGGCATCGTGCAGCTGTCCACCGGTGACATGCTGCGGGCGGCGGTGACCTCGGGCTCGGAGATCGGGCTCAAGGCCAAGGCGGTGATGGATGCCGGCAAGCTGGTGTCCGACGACATCGTCATCGGCATCATCGACGAACGGCTCGACCAGCCCGACTGCGCCAACGGCTTCATCCTCGACGGGTTTCCGCGCACCGTTGCGCAGGCCGAGGCGCTGGATGGCCTGCTGGCCGACAAGGGCCTGGCCCTGGACGCGGTGCTCGAGCTGCGCGTTCCCGACGCCCTGCTGGTCGACCGCATCACCGGCCGTTACACCTGCGCCAAGTGCGGCGCCGGCTACCACGACAGTTTCAAGAAGCCGAAGGTCGAAGGGGTCTGCGACTCCTGCGGCTCGACGGAGTTCAAGCGGCGGGCCGATGACAACGCCGAGACGGTGACCAGCCGTCTGGAGGCCTATCACGCCCAGACCGCGCCCCTGCTGCCATACTACGAGGGCAAGGGGCTGCTGACGGTCGTCGACGGCACGCTGCCGATCGACGAAGTGACCAGGCAGCTTGAGGCTGCTCTGGAAGACTGATGAGCGGTTGACTCGGATGGTGTTCTGCCTATAATCGCGCACCTTCCGAGTCCCCCCGTGGACGGACCAATTCTGGCGACATCGAGTCGTTGTGTTTTTTGAGGAGTACGGGCTTTGGCGCGTATCGCTGGCGTTAACATTCCGACCAACAAGCGCGTCCCGATCGCGCTGACCTACATCTACGGCATCGGCGCCAAGACCGCGCGTGACATCTGCACCAAAGTCGGCATCGGCGAGCAGGTTCGCGTGAACCAGCTGTCTGACGACGAAGTGCTGCGCCTGCGCGAGCTGATCGACCGCGAACACCGCGTCGAAGGCGACCTGCGTCGCGAAGTTGCGATGAACATCAAGCGTCTGATGGACCTGGGCTGCTACCGTGGCCTGCGTCATCGTCGCGGCCTGCCGGTGCGCGGTCAGCGGACCCACACCAATGCGCGGACGCGCAAGGGTCCGGCCAAGCCCATCGCTGGTAAGAAGAAGTAATTCAGCTAAGAAAGGCAGGTTTCGGCAATGGCCAAGGCAGCTGCTGCGCGTCCCCGTCGGCGCGAACGCAAGAATATCACGTCGGGCATCGCCCACGTGAGTGCGAGCTTCAACAACACCCTGATCACCATCACCGACGTTCAGGGCAATGCGATTTCCTGGTCTTCGGCTGGCGCCCAGGGCTTCAAGGGTTCGCGCAAGTCGACTCCCTACGCTGCCCAGGTGGCTGCTGAGGATGCCGGCCGCAAGGCCGCCGAGCACGGCATGAAGACCCTGGAAGTCCAGGTGTCGGGTCCCGGTTCGGGGCGTGAGTCCGCTCTGCGCGCGCTGCAGACCGCGGGTTTCACGATCACGACCATCCGCGACGTGACGCCGATTCCGCACAACGGTTGCCGTCCGCGCAAGCGGCGCCGGGTCTAAGACCCAGCCGTAAGCCAATCCGCCGCCGCCCCGGACATTGCGTCCGGGGATCGGCGGTTTTGGCGTGATGTCGTCCCGGCAGCCAAGGCCACCGAGCGCCCCGGTTTTGGGCCTCGACAGCCAGCGGCAGGGCCGGCCAGCGCCACCGAGCGGACAAACCTGAGCGGCCCCGTGCAATCGTGCACGGTCCGCGGAACCGCTTGACTCCGAGTGAAGAGGGCACGCCCGTGATTCAGAAGAACTGGCAGGAATTGATCAAACCGTCCAAGCTGAACATCGAGCCGGGCGACGACGCGCGCCGTCTGGCCACGGTGGTTGCCGAGCCGCTCGAGCGTGGCTTTGGCATGACGCTGGGCAACGCGCTGCGCCGCGTGCTGCTGTCTTCGCTCCAGGGTGCGGCCGTGACCGCCATCCATATCGATGGCGTGCTGCACGAGTTCTCGTCTGTGGCCGGTGTGCGTGAGGATGTCACCGACATCATCCTGAACATCAAGGCCCTGGCCCTGCGCATGCATGGCGAAGGCCCCAAGCGCATGACGCTGAAGGCCACCGGCCCCGGCGAAGTGACCGCCTCCCAGATCGAGACCGGCCACGACATCGACGTGATGAACCCGGACCTGGTGATCTGTCACCTCGACCAGGGCGCCACCCTGTCGATGGAACTGACCGTCAACACCGGCAAGGGCTATGTCGCCGCCGCCGCCAACCGTCCCGAAGACGCGCCGATCGGCCTCATTCCGGTCGACAGCATCTTCTCGCCGGTGCGCCGCGTGTCGTACAAGGTCGAGAACGCCCGCGTCGGTCAGGTCACCGACTATGACAAGCTCAACATGGCGCTTGAGACGGACGGCTCAGTCACGCCCGAGGACGCCGTGGCCCTGGCCGCGCGCATCCTGCAGGACCAGCTTCAGCTGTTCATCAACTTCGAGGAGCCGCAGGCGGCCTTCGAGGAGAAGCGCGAAGACGAGCTGCCGTTCAACAAGAACCTGCTCCGCAAGGTCGATGAGCTGGAGCTGTCGGTCCGTTCGGCGAACTGCCTGAAGAACGACAACATCATCTACATCGGCGACCTGGTTCAGAAGTCCGAAGCGGAAATGCTGCGGACCCCGAACTTCGGCCGCAAGTCCTTGAACGAGATCAAGGAAGTCCTCGCTCAGATGGGTCTCCACCTGGGCATGGAAATCCCCAATTGGCCGCCCGAGAACATCGAGGAACTGGCCAAGAAGCTCGAAGAGCCCTACTAACACCAATATCAGCCGCCGGGCCCGGACGTCGGGGCCGGCGGCTGCTGTTTTTTCCGGCCACGCAGGCCACCTCACCCGTACAGGCCCACTTGGCGTACAAGCCAAATCTGGCGGCGTGAGTTCACGATCGACCCCGCGCGCGGGATCAGGATAGAGGAGAACGCAATGCGTCACGGTATGAGCGGCCGCAAGCTGAACCGCACCTCCAGCCATCGGAAGGCAATGTTTTCCAACATGGCTGCGGCTCTGCTGCTGCACGAGCAGATCAAGACCACCCTGCCGAAGGCGAAGGAACTGCGCCCCGTCGCCGAGAAGCTGGTGACCCTTGGCAAGCGCGGCGACCTGCACGCCCGTCGCCAGGCGGCGTCCATGCTGCGCAACGACGAAGTCGTCAAGAAGCTCTTCTCGGTCCTGGGCGAGCGCTACAAGGACCGTCAGGGTGGCTACACCCGCGTCCTGAAGGCCGGCTTCCGCTACGGCGATGCCGCTCCGATGGCCGTCATCGAGCTGGTTGACCGCGACCCGGCCGCCAAGGGCGCCGCCGACAAGGCGCGCGTTGAGGCCGAGCTGGCCGAGGCCGGCGACGAGTAATCGTCCTCGTCGAAGCATTTTGGTGAAAGGCAGCCCCCGTGGCTGCCTTTCGCTTTTCGGGGGCAGTCCCTACATCTGCACCGGTTACGGCACTACGAGTGGGAGAGATACTGTGGCGGGGCATCGGAGTGGATGGTTGGCGGCGCTGGCCGCGGCGGGGATGATGCTGGGCGGGATGACGGCGCAGGCGGCCGACGTGCGGGTGCCGCAGTCGCAGTCCGAGGTTCGCCTGTCGTTCGCGCCGGTGGTCAAGATGGCCGCACCGGCGGTGGTCAACATCTACACCAGCCGCGTCGTCCAGGCGCGCCGCCCCATGTCGCCGCTGTTCAACGACCCGTTCTTCCGCCGTTTCTTCGATATTCCCAATCTGCCGCAGGTCGAGCAGCAGGTGCAGAACGCCCTTGGCTCCGGCGTCATCGTCCAGCCCGACGGCATCATCGTCACCAACAACCACGTCATCGCGGGCGCCGACGAGATCCGCGTCGTCCTGCATGACCGGCGCGAGTACGCCGCCGACGTGCTGGGGGTGGACGAGCGCACCGACCTCGCCGTCCTGCGCCTGCGCGACGCGCCCGACGTCCTGCCGGTGCTGTCGTTCGGGCGGGCCGATGAACTGGAGGTCGGCGACCTGGTGCTGGCCATCGGCAACCCGTTCGGGGTCGGCCAGACCGTGACCAGCGGCATCGTCTCCGCCCTGGCCCGCAACACCATGGGCGTGGCCGATTTCCGCTCGTTCATCCAGACCGATGCGGCGGTCAACCCGGGCAACTCCGGCGGCGCCCTGGTCACCATGGACGGCGCGGTGGTTGGCATCAATACGGCGATCTATTCGCGCGACGGCGCCAATGTGGGCATCGGCTTCGCCATCCCGGCCGAACTGGTCCAGGCCGTGGTGGCCGGGCTGGTCGATGGGGGCAAGGTGGTGCGCTCGTGGCTGGGCGCCAATGGCCAGGCGGTCGGTCCGGACATCGCGGCGTCGCTCGGGATGGACCGTCCGGGCGGCGTGCTGGTCAACCACATCACGGCGGGCGCGCCGGCCGAACGGGCCGGGCTGCGGGTCGGCGACGTGGTGGTGGCCGTCGAGGGCCGCGACGTGGTCGATCTCCAGGGCCTGCGCTATCGCGTGGCGACCCTGCCGGTCGGCACCACGGCGACCATGACGGTGATCCGCAACGGCACCGTCAAGGACCTGGAGGTGGCGCTGGAGCCGCCGCCCGAACTGCCGCCGCGCAACGAGACGGAGCTGTCCGGCCGCCACCCCCTGGCCGGCACCCGCATCGCCAACCTCAACCCGGCTTTGGCCGAGGAGCGCGGCACCATCTATCTGCCCGACTCGGTGATCGTGACGGCGGTGGCGCGCGATGGCTATGCGGCGCGCATCGGCGTGCAGCCGGGCGACATCATCCGCGCCGTCAACGGGACCGAGGTCAGCCGTGTCACCGAAGTGCCGCCGTTGTTGACCGGGCAGCGGCCGGGCTGGCTGATCGCCGTGCAGCGCGGCGACAAGGTCCTGAACTTCCGGATAGGCGCGTGAGCACGCTGTTTGAACGCAACGCTCCCCGACCGTTGGCCGACCGCCTGCGGCCCAAGACGCTCGACGACGTGGTCGGCCAGGATCACCTGATCGGCCCGGACGGCGCGCTCGGCCGCATGGTGCGGGCCGGGCGGCTTGCGTCGTTCATCCTGTGGGGGCCGCCGGGCTGCGGCAAGACGACCATCGCCCGGCTGCTGGCCGCCCACACCGATCTGCATTTCGAGCCCCTGTCGGCGGTGTTCTCCGGCGTCGCCGACCTGCGCAAGGTGTTCGACGCCTCCCGCAAGCGGCGCGAGGCCGGGCAGGGGACGCTGCTGTTCATCGACGAGATCCACCGCTTCAACCGCAGCCAGCAGGACGGCTTCCTGCCCTATGTGGAGGACGGCACGGTCATCCTGGTCGGCGCCACCACGGAAAACCCGTCGTTCGAACTGAACGCGGCGCTGCTGTCGCGCTGCCAGGTCCTGGTGCTCAACCGCCTGGACGATGCCGCCCTCGAAAACCTGCTGGTCCGCGCCGAGGCGGAGGAGGGGCGGGCGCTGCCCCTGGACGCCGAGGCCCGCGTCGCCCTGCGCGCCATGGCCGACGGCGACGGGCGCTATCTGCTGGTGATGGCCGAGGAACTGTTCCAGGTGTCGGCCGACGCCCCGCTGGATCCGCGCGCCCTGGCCGACGTGGTGCACCGCCGCGCCCCGGTCTACGACAAGGACCGCGAGGGCCATTACAACCTGATCTCGGCCCTGCACAAGTCGCTGCGCGGGTCGGACACCGATGCCGCCCTGTACTGGATGCAGCGCATGATCGACGGCGGGGAGGATCCGGCCTTCATCCTGCGCCGCCTGACCCGGTTCGCGGTCGAGGACATCGGCCTGGCCGACCCCGGCGCCCTGACCCAGGCGATTGCGGCGTGGGAGGCCTACGACCGCCTAGGCAGCCCGGAGGGCGACCTCGCCGTGGCCCAACTGGTCATCTACCTGGGGACAGCGCCCAAGTCCAACGCCGGATACAAGGCCCACAAGGCGGCCGCCCGTGCCGCCAAGCAGACCGGCTCGCTCATGCCGCCCAAGCATATCCTCAATGCGCCGACGCGCATGATGAAGGACCTGGGCTATGGGCGCGGCTACGAGTACGATCACGACACCGCAGACGGATTCTCCGGCCAGGACTACTTTCCCGAGGAAATGCCCCGGCCGCGCTTTTACGACCCACCCGAACGCGGTTTCGAGCGGGAGATCCGCAAGCGTCTGGCCTATTGGGACAAGCTGCGCGGCCGCCGCAACTCGGGTCCGCAGGAGGGGGAGCCGGAATGAACCTCAAGCTGCTGGCCGCCGTGGCGGCGGGGGGAGCCCTTGGCTCGGTCGCCCGGTTCGCCGTCACCAGCCTGATGGGCCGGTGGCTGGGGGCGGGGTTCCCGTGGGGCACCCTGGCGGTCAACCTGGCCGGGTCGCTGGCCATGGGCCTGCTGGCCGGCTTGGCCGCGCACCGCTGGTCGCTGGGGCTTGAGGCTCGGGCCTTGCTGTTTACCGGCTTGCTGGGCGGCTTCACCACGTTTTCCACGTTCTCGCTCGACATCGTCACCCTGATCGAGCGCGGCACCTGGGGAGCGGCGGTGGTTTATGGAACAGCCTCCGTTGTTTTGGGGGTTTCAGGATTGGTCCTCGGGCTTTTCATGGTCCGCTGGACGCTGGCGTAGAGAAAAGACACCCCATGAGCGTTACCACAATCACCATTGCTGCCGACGAGGCCGACATCCGCCTGGACCGCTGGTTCAAGCGCCACTATCCGGGCCTCAGCCACGGCCGCCTCGAAAAGCTGCTGCGCACCGGCCAGGTCCGCGTCGACGGCAAGCGCGCCAAGTCGAGCCAGCGCCTGGAGACCGGGCAGGCCGTCCGGGTTCCGCCGCTGACCGCCGAGACGGTGCCGGCCGAACGCACCGAGTTCTTCGCCCCGCGTCGGGTTTCGGCCGAGGACGAGGCGATGATCCGGGGCTGCGTCATGCACCGCGACGCCTCGGTCCTGGTGCTGAACAAGCCGCCGGGGCTGGCGACGCAGGGCGGCACCGGCATCACCCGCCACCTCGACGGCATGCTCGACGCCCTGTGCTTCGACCTGCCCGACCGCCCGAAGCTGGTCCACCGCCTGGACAAGGACACCTCGGGCGTCCTGGTGCTGGGCCGCACGGCGAAGGCGGCGGCGGCGCTGGCCAAGGCGTTCCGGTCGCGCGACGCCAAGAAGATCTATTGGGCGCTGGTGGTCGGGCTGCCCAACCCGCCGCAGGGCGTCATCAAGGCCGCCATGTCCAAGCAGGAGGGCTCCGGCGGCGAAAAGATGCAGGTCGATCCCTATGAGGGCCTCAGCGCCGTGACCGACTACCGGGTGGTCGAGGCGGCCCAGAAAAAGGCCTCCTGGCTGCAGCTTGAACCGCGTACCGGCCGGACCCACCAGGTGCGCGTCCACTGCGCCTACATGGGCACGCCCATCGTCGGCGATGGCAAGTATGGGGGCGCCGAGGCCCATCTTCAGGGCATGGGGATTTCGCGCAAGCTGCACCTGCACGCCCGCGCCATCAGCATCCCGCACCCCGACGGCGGTTTCCTGCGCATCATCGCCCCGATGCCCGAGCACATGACGGAAAGCTTCGACTTCTTCGGCTTCGAGCTGAACGAGGCGCCCGATCCGTTCGATGGCGACGACTGCACCACCGGCTGCAATATTTGAAGCGGAGCCTTCCCGTGACCCATCCTCTGCGTCCCGTGCCTCCGCGTCTGGTTCTGCTCGACGTCGACGGCACGCTGGCCGACAGCCAGCACAACATCGTCGCCGCCATGGAGGACGCCTGCCGTGCCTGCGGCCTGCCCATGCCCTCGGCCCGCGCGGTCCACAGGGTGATCGGGCTGTCCCTGGTCGAGGCCGTGGCGACGCTGATCCCCGACGCGGGGATGGACACCCACCTGCGCCTGTCCGAGGCCTACAAGGAGGCCTTCATGGCCCGGCGGTCGGCGCCCGGCCATCAGGAGCACCTGTTCACCGGCGCCCGCGCGGCCATCGAGGACCTGGATGCCGCCGGCATTCTGCTGGGCATCGCCACCGGCAAGTCGCAGCGCGGCGCCCTGACGTTCATCGAACGGCACGGCCTGGAACGCTATTTCGTCACCGTGCAGACCGCCGACGGCGGGCCGGGCAAGCCCGATCCCCGCATGGCGCGGGACGCCCTGGCCGAAACCGGGGTCGCTCCGCACTTGGCGGTGATGGTCGGAGATACTACCTTTGACATGATGATGGCGCGGTCGGCCGGCATCGGGGGCATCGGCGTGTCGTGGGGCAACCACGCGCCGGCCGAACTGCACCATGCTGGTGCGGCCGCCGTGCTTGATGATTTCGCCGATCTGCGCGCGGCGGTCGATGTCCTGACCGGCGTGGCACGCCATTCCACGGGGCAGAAGGGGGTTGAACCATGCGAGGGCGCACCGTCCTGAAGATCGTCGTTGTCCTGGTGGTGGCCGTCGTGGTCGCCGCCGGGGCGATGATCGCCACCATCGACGCCAACCAATACAAGGACCTGATCATCACCAAGGTCCGGGAGGCGACGGGCCGCGAGTTGGTCATCGACGGCAACCTGGAAATGGTCATCGGCCTGACGCCGTCGGTCCAGGCCAAGGGCGTGCGCTTTGGCAATCCGGAGTGGGGCAGCGACCCGCACATGGTCGCCGTCGAGCACTTCGAGGCGCAGATCGCCCTGTTTCCGGCCCTGCGCGGCGACATCCAGGTCCAGCGGCTGATCCTCGAAGGGGCGGCCATTTTCCTGGAGACCGACGCCAAGGGCCGGACCAACTGGACCTTCCCGACGTCCGGTTCCGAGCCGTCTGCTGAAACCGGGTCGGACCCCCTGCGCCTGCCGAGCCTCGAGGACGTGCGCATCGAAAACGCCCGCCTGATCATCAAGGAGGACGGCAACGTCCTGACCACCCTGGCGGTGGAGCGCCTGGACCTGTCGGCCGAGGCCTTCGACGCGCCGCTCAACCTCGCCCTCAAGGGCACCTACAACGCCGTGCCGTTCGACGTGCAGGGTGTTCTCGGTCCGCTGGCCCGCCTGACGGCCACCGACGAAACGCCCTATCCGGTGGCCCTGAAAGGCACCGTCGGGGGCGTCACCCTGAGCGCCGACGGCGGCATCGCCGAGCCCTTGGCCGGTCGCGGCATCGACATGGCCGTGAAGGTCGAGGCCGCCACCCTGGCCGGGCTTGCGCCGCTGACCGGCGCTCTGCCGGCCCTGCCGCCGCTTGACGTCAAGGGCCGTGTGAAGGGCGGCGGCGCCGCCTGGGCGCTGTCGGACCTGACGCTGAAGGCCGGCCGTTCGGCCGCCGCCGGCACGGTCAGCATCAACCTCAGCCGGTCCCGCCCGGTCATCAAGGCCAGCCTTCAGGCCGCGCTGCTCGATCTGGGCGAACTGCTGCCGCAGGATGCCGACGCCGCACAGGCAGGGCCGACGGGCACGGCGACTCCGCGCGACCGCGTGTTTTCCCGCGAGCCCTTGCCGCTTGAGGCGTTCAAGGTGGCCAACGCGACGTTCGACATTGAAATCGCCCGCCTGGTCCTGCCCGATGGCGTGGTGCTCGAGGGACTCGGCGCCCGTGGTGGCTTGCGCGGCGGCCGGCTGACCCTGGACCCCGTGCAGGCCCGCCTGGGCGGCGGCATCGTCAAGGCCACGGTGGAGGCCGACGCATCCTCCGGCAAGGCGCTGGTCCTCAAGGCGGCGGTCAGCGGCGACAAGGTGGTGCTCGGGCAGTTGTTCGCCGACATGGCCCGCTCGGACCTGCTGACTGACGCGCCGACCGACGCCAAGGCCGACCTGACCGCCTCGGGCACCTCGGTGGCCGGGCTGATGGGCAGCCTGGACGGCACGGTGCGCATCTCGGTGGGCGCTGGCCGGGTCAACCAGGCGCTGATCGACTGGGCCGGGGGCGACGTCCTCAACCAGTTGAGCGAAACCCTCAACCCCTTTGCGGAAAAGCGCGAGTACGCCGATCTGGTGTGTGCGGCGGTGAACCTTCGGGCGCGCGGCGGCGTCATCGACTATGACCGCGCCATCGCCATGGAAACCTCGCGCATGAGCGTGGTGTCGTCGGGCGTCATCGACCTGGGGGCCGAGAAGCTCGATGTCGCCGTGCGCCCCTATCCCAAGGACGGGGTCGGCATTTCGGCCGGCAAGCTGGCCGAAATGGTGCGCCTGCAGGGCTCGCTGGCCCAGCCCAAGGTGGTCGCCGACGTTGCCGGCGTGGCGCGCACGGCGGTGTCCGTGGTCGGCGCGCTGGCCACCGGCGGCGCCTCGTTGCTCGCCGAGGGGCTGATCGGCCACGCCAGCGCCGACCCGCAGCCCTGTGCCACGGCGCTCAACGGTCCCGGCAAGGCGGCGCCTGCCGCTCAGCAGCAGCAGCAACAGCAGCAGCAGCCGGCCAACCCCCTTCAGGACCTGGGCAGCGGCATGCAGCGGGGCCTCAATCAACTGTTCGGCCGATAAAGGAGAAGTTTGGTGAGCGACAGACCGCGGCGCTTCTGGAAGCAGGCGACGGTAATCGATGATGCGGCGGTTGTGGGGGGCGCCGGCTTCGGCATCGCCCTGGACGGCCGGCCGGTGCGCGTGCCGTCGCGCAAGCCCCTGGTCGTGCCGACCCGCGCCCTGGCCGAGGCGATCACCGACGAATGGAACGCCCAGGGCGAAACCATGGACCCCGACGCCATGCCCCTCACTCAGCTCGCCAATACGGCGCAGGACCGGGTCGGGGTGATGCGCGGCGCGATCATCGGCGAGATGATGGCCCACGCCGATTCCGAGGTGCTGTGCTACCGCGCCACCGGCCCGGCCGATCTGGTCGAGCGTCAGGCCGACTCCTGGGATCCGATGCTGGCCTGGGCGCGGGAGCGTTTCGGCTGCACATGGACGGTGACCGTCGGCCTGATGCCCGTGAGCCAGGGCGCGGCCGTCCACGCCGCCCTGCGCGCCACCTTCGAGGCAATGGACGACGCCACCCTCACCGCGGTGCAGGTGGCAGCCCCGCTGTGCGGCTCGCCCATTCTGGGCATCGCCCTGGTCGAAGGCCGCATCAGCGCGGTCGATGCCTTCACCACGTCGCTGGTCGATGAACTCTATCAGGCCGCCCAGTGGGGCGACGACCGCGAAGCCGTCAAACGCCGCACCCGCGCCCAACGCGAACTCGAAGACGTCGCCCGGTATCTGGACCTGGTGCGCGGGTAGGGGGAAATTCCGCTTGCGCGGACGGGCTCCCGCCCGAAACCCGGCTGGAGCAAGCTCCAGACCTCTTTGTTTTTAATAAAGAAAAAAGGGGTTCAGGGGCCTGCCCCCGAGCGGGCGCGGGCGGCAGCCCGCCATCGGCCAGAACGCCCTACCGCCCCAACCCCAACCGCAGGGCCAGCGCGCCGGTCGGAGAGCCGGCCGTCTGGTCGATGGGCAAGGTGAAGCACACGGTGGTGCCGCTTTCGGCCGGCGGCGTGGCGGGCGTGGTCGGGGGCATGGTGGGGGGCGTCACCCAGATGCGGCCGCCGTGGGCCTCCACGATGCGGCGGGCGATGGCGAGGCCCATGCCGCTGTCCTCGGGGCTGCTGGCGCTGCGGCGGCGCAGGGGCTCGAACAGGGCCGCGCGTTCGTCGGCCCGCACGCCGGGGCCGTTGTCCTGCACGCTCAGGCGCCAGAACGCGCCGTCCTCCTCGCAGCCGATGGTGACGACCGGCGGGCGGCCCGCCCGGCGGTGGCGCAGCGCGTTGCCCAGCACGGCGGTGAACAGGCGCTGCATCTGGTCGGGGGCGGCGCGGACCGTGGGCAGCGGGTCGCGGATGTCCACCTGTCCGCCGCTTTCCTGCAGCGGCACGATCAGGTCGCGCAGGGCCCGGCCCACCGATTCGGCGAGGGCAACCGGGCGGCGGGGCGGCTCCGCGCCATTGAGGGCGGCGTATTCGAGCACGTCGCGCAGGCTGCGGTCGGTCCGGCGGGCGCCCTCTTCGGCCTGTCGCAGCAGGGCGAGGCCGTCCTGGTCGAGCACCCGCGCATGGCGCTGCCGGATGACGGCCAGATAGGCGGCCAGCAGGCGCAGCGGGTCGCGCAGGTCGCGGGTGGCGTTGGTGGCGAAGGTTTCCAGGTCGCGGTGGGTGGCGGCCATCTCGGTCATGCGCGATACGGCATCGCGCCGTGCGGCGTCCAGCGACTCCTGACGGGTGCGCTGGTCGCTGATGTCCTGCAGGACGAGGATGACGCCCGGCGCCTCTGACCCCGCCTCTGACCCCGCCTCCGGCCCGCAGGCGGCCAGCACGGGAATGTCGCCGAGGGTCATTTCAAAGCGTTCGCTGCGGCCAAGGAGGGCGCGGCGCAGCGCCGGTTCCAAACGCTGCGCCGCGTCCCTCGGGAAACCCTGTCGCAGGGGGTGGCCGGCCTGGCCACGCTCCAGGCCGAACCGCGCCAGGGCTTCCCCCTCTGCCATCCGGATCCTGAGGTCCCGGTCGAAGACGTGAACGCAGCCGTTTGGGATCGGGACCACGACCGGACCCTGGTGACCGCCGACCGCGGCACGGGGTGCGCCTGCCGGGGAAGCGACAGGACGGACGCCGAGGGTGACGGTGCTGTCACCTTCGGCGTCGCGGCGTGCTGCGGCTCGCATGGCCCATGCCCCGAGCGCCATTCCCGCCACCAGGGCGGTCAGGAGTACGGTTGCGGCCAAAAGAGCGGGTTGGGGCTCGATCATGGTGGCCCTCGCGCGGCTGAACGTCATTGTCTCCGGGGCCGGGACAGGCTTGCCGGATGCCTTGAGGCTCATTCACGCTACCCGCACACGGGGCGCCGTCGAACTGAAATAAGGGCGTGCGCCCAAGGGGTTACGCCGCCGCCGAGAGGGCTGTTGCTGCCCCCTATGGCTAGGAGGTTTCGCCTTCTTCCACGGCCTGATGACGCATCAGGAGGGGTAGCTGGGCCAGACTGAACAGCACCGTCAGCGGCATGATGCCGAACACCTTGAAGCTCACCCAGGTGTCGGTCGGGAAGTTCCGCCACACCACCTCGTTGATGACGGCCAGCAGCAGGAAGAAGAACGCCCACCGCCAGGCCAGCACGCGCCAGCCTTCCTCGGTCAGCTTGAACGCGGCCTCGAACACCACGCGCAGCAGGTTGCGGCCGGTCAGCAGGCCGACGATCAGGGCGCCGCTGAACAGCACGTTGACGATGGTCGGCTTGAGCTTGATGAACAGGTCGTCTTCCAGGAAAATCGTCAGTCCGCCGAAGGTCAGCACGAAGATGCCCGACACCAGCGGCAGGAACGGAACCTTGCGGACCAGCACATAGGACGTGGTCAAGGCGATCGCCGTGACGATCACGAACACGGCCGTGCCGGTCAGGATTCCCCACTTGGCGTTGGCCACAAAGAAGACCAGCAGGGGTCCCATCTCCAGGCCGAATTTCAGCCACTGGTTCATCGCGCGTTCCATATCTCTTCCCGATCCGCTCTCATACCACGGCCCGCTCCTTGGGGAAACGCCCGCAGGCGGGGTGGGGTGCCCCCCCGAATTGCCGGGCGGCGCATTCTTGCGCGGTGGGACGCCGAAGGCTTCCTTCTGTTACAATTTTGCGCGCCTCCTGGTGGCAAATATGCTAATCCCGTCGCTTTCCGGCCAAACAAAGTTTTGCAGTTGGGGGTCCGATGCACGAAATCATTCAGCAGCTCGACGAGAAGCGCGCGGCGGCCTGTCTTGGCGGCGGTCAGCGGCGGATCGAGGCGCAGCACGGCAAGGGCAAGCTGAGCGCGCGCGAACGCATTGACCTGCTTCTGGACGAGGGTTCGTTCGAAGAGTGGGACATGTTCAAGGAGCACCGCTGCACGGACTTCGGCATGGCCGAGCAGCGCACGCCGGGCGACGGCGTGGTGATCGGCTACGGCACCATCAACGGCCGTCTGGTGTTCGTGTTCAGCCAAGACTTCACGGTGTTCGGCGGCTCGCTGTCCGAGACCCATGCCGAGAAGATCTGCAAGGTGATGGACCAGGCCATGAAGGTCGGGGCGCCGGTGATCGGGCTCAACGACTCGGGCGGGGCGCGCATCCAGGAGGGCATGGACAGCCTGGCCGGGTACGCCGAGGTGTTCCAGCGCAACGTCATGGCCTCGGGCGTCATCCCGCAGATCTCGGTGATCATGGGGCCGTGCGCCGGTGGCGCCGTGTACTCGCCGGCGATGACCGACATCATCGCCATGGTCAAGGACAGCTCGTACATGTTCGTGACCGGCCCGGACGTCGTCAAGACGGTGACCCACGAGGTGGTCACGGCCGAGGAACTGGGCGGTGCCGTCACCCACACCGCCAAGTCCGGCGTGGCCGAGCTGGCCTTTGAAAACGACGTCGAGGCGCTGCTGCAGATCCGCCGCCTGATGGACTTCCTGCCGGCAAACAACAAGGAAAAGCCGCCGGTCCGCCCGACCGCAGACCCGGCCGACCGCGAGGACTTCTCGCTCGACACCCTCATCCCCAACAACCCCAACATGCCCTATGACATGAAGGAGTTGATCGTGAAGGTGGTCGACGAGGGCGACTTCTACGAGATCGCCCCCGACTACGCCCGCAACATCATCACCGGGTTCGCCCGCATGGAAGGCTCGACCATCGGCGTCGTCGCCAACCAGCCGATGGTGCTGGCCGGGTGCCTGGACATCGACAGCTCGCGCAAGGCGGCCCGCTTCGTGCGCTTCTGCGATGCCTTCAACATTCCGGTGGTGACCTTCGTTGACGTGCCCGGCTTCCTGCCCGGCACCACCCAGGAATACGGCGGCATCATCAAGCACGGCGCCAAGCTGCTGTACGCCTTTGCCGAATGCACCGTGCCCAAGGTCACGGTC
>JAWLDH010000008.1:0-244956 GCA_041686745.1 Rhodospirillaceae bacterium
CAATCCCGTTTATCTCTGTTTCCTCTGCGTTTCCAACCACTTGGTGGCCGGCGCCGCGTCGGGAGGCGGTTTATACTGCGGCCCGCCAAGGCCGTCAACACCTTTTTTCATCTTTTTTCTTCACCGCCCGGACCCCGTAGGACCCGCCCCCGAAGGGAAGCATCATCAGCAAAGCCAACCTTTCGGCTTCGCAAGACACCCTGGTGTGAAGGATGAAATCAGGACCGTCGAACTCCGGAACGCTCCGGCGCCGACGAGGGGGTTTGTAGGGGACCATCACAAAAGTGTCAACGCCTTTTTGCAGTGCGATACGGATTTCGGTACCAGGCCGCCCCTTCCCCGGCTCCGGCGGCAGACCCGGCCGGGATAATAAACAGATAACGCGCACGCGCGACGACGCGAGAGCGCGTCCTAAAACGAATGAATCCGGGGCATTGCGCCCCTGTTTGGGCCCATTATGGAAAGTGGCGCTGCGAATGCGATGATTCGGCGGCAGAATTCGCCACAGGAAGCTGTTGACTTCGCGGGGCGGCTCTTTCATTCTGCCGATGCAACGAAACACACCCGGACCGGTTGATTTTCTCAGCGGATTCGGACACCAGCCTACTGCTGCCCAGGGGAGTTCCGAGCGTCATGCGGCACCGCAAACCCGCAGTTTTCGTCACGGCCGGCCTGTTTGCCGGCGCCGCCGCAGTGGCCGCCGTGGCCTCCTTCTTGTCCCTGTCGCCGGCTTCCCTGACCGATGCCTCCGCCCCGGCGGCTGAGCAAAGCCAGACCTCAGCCATGGTGACCGGCCCGCGCAGTGCCGGCCGGGTCAGCACTCCCGCCACATCCCAGACCGGGACCCAGGGCACGGCTTCGGCGACGGGCGCCTCCACGGCGCCGTCCCCCAAGCCGCAGCCGGGCTCCACGGCCGAGGACGGCGTTCTGACCCTGGCCCACGCCGGCCGCGGCAGCGTCCTTGGCAGCGGTCCCATTCCCGGGGCCAACCGACGCGAGATCCTGACCGTGGCGCGCGGCGACACCCTGATGAAGATGCTGGTCAACGCCGGCGTCGAGCGCGGCGATGCCCACGCCTCCGTCGAATCCCTCCGCGACGTCTGGGATCCGCGCAGCCTGCGCCCGGGCGACCAGATTTCCGTCACCTTCACCCTGGACCACGACGACGGCGAGGTCTTCCACGGCCTGTCCCTGGAGCCCGACCCGGCGCGCCGGGTCCTGGCCTCGCGCGATGACACCGGCGAATTCTCGGCCACCGAGGTCAAGGCCAAGCTGAGCGACCAGACCCTGCGCTTCGAGGGCCCCATCGAGTCCAGCCTGTACATGGCTGCCACGGCCGCGGGCGTGTCCCCGGCCGCGCTAGCGTCGGTCATCAAGGCGTTCTCCTACGACGTGGACTTCCAGCGCGACATCCACCCGGGCGACCATTTCGCCGTGATGCTCGACCGCAAGGTGGCGCCCAACGGCCAGCGCGTCGGCGAACCGGTGGTGACCTATGCGGCGCTGACCCTGTCGGGCAAGAAACTGGCCATCTTCCGCTATGAGGACAGCGCCGGCGACATCGACTACTACGACCAGGAAGGCCACAGCGTCCGCAAGGCCCTGCTGCGCACCCCGGTCAACGGCGCCCGCCTGTCGTCGGGCTTCGGCAAGCGCCGCCATCCAATCCTCGGGTACAGCAAGATGCACCGCGGCGTGGACTTCGCCGCCCCGACCGGCACGCCGATCTTCGCGGCGGGCGACGGCGTGATCGAAAAGGCCGGCGTCAACGGCGGCTATGGCAACTACATCCGCATCCGCCACAACAGCTCCTTCCACACCGCCTACGCCCACATGTCGCGTTTCGGCAAGGACATGAAGGCCGGCAAGCGCGTGCGCCAGGGCGACGTGATCGGCTACATCGGCTCCACCGGCCGCTCCACCGGGCCGCACCTGCACTACGAAATCCTCAAGAAGAACACCCAGGTCAACCCGCTGGCCGTGACCTTCCCGTCGGGCCGCGAACTGGAAGGCAAGGAACTCAAGCGCTTCGCCGCCGCCCGCGAGGAAACCGAACGCCTGTACGCCAGCCTGCCCAAAACGAGCACAGTGGCGCAGGCTGAAACGGCCGCACCGGCGGACAAGGCAAAGAACTAGACACCGGCCGTTGACCGGAATGCCAAAGGGCCGCTCTGTGGGAGCGGCCCTTTTTGCTGGGTCTGGGCGCGTGTAATCCGGAGAGAAGTGAAGGGATTTACCACAGAGGACGCAGAGGGCACAGAGAAGTGAAGAAGGTCCCTGTGCGCGCGCAGCGCAATGAAGTCTGCGGCACTATCTGCCTGCCGAGCCAACTTGCCCCACACTCTCTGTGTTCTCTGTGCCTTCTCTGTGTTCTCTGTGGTTCCCCGCTTCACTTTTTTTCGGCAACGCCACACCTGCCGGACCTTCAATACCTCAATGCACCACCGGCGGCTCCGCCATGGTATCGAGGTCGAGCAGGGCCGGGCTGCCGTTGATGGTCAAAGTCCCATTTTCGGCGCCGACCGTGATGGTGTCGCCGTCCTTGATGCGGCCGTCGAGCAGCATCATGGCCAGGGGGTTTTCCAGGTTGCGCTGGATCACCCGCTTCAGCGGCCGCGCGCCGTACACGGGGTCGTAGCCCGCCTCGGCCAGCCAGGCGAGCCCGGCGTCGTTGACCTCCAGCGTCATCTTGCGGTCTTCCAGGCGCTGGCGCAGGCGGCCGAGCTGGATGGTGACGATGCTGGCCATGTGGCGCTCGAACAGGCGGTGGAACAACAGCACCTCGTCCAGGCGGTTGATGAACTCCGGCCGGAAGGTGGCGCGCACGGCTTCCATGACCTCGGACCGCACGGCGCTGCTGTCCTGCCCCTCGACCTGGTTGGCGAGGTATTCGGCGCCCAGGTTGGAGGTCAGGATGATCAGCGTGTTGCGGAAGTCCACGGTGCGCCCGTGGCCGTCGGTCAGCCGCCCGTCATCGAGCACCTGCAGGAGCACGTTGAAGACGTCCGGGTGGGCCTTTTCGACCTCGTCGAACAGGATGACCTGATAGGGCCGGCGGCGCACCGCCTCGGTCAGGCGGCCGCCTTCCTCATAGCCGACATAGCCGGGAGGGGCGCCGATCAGGCGGGCGACCGAGTGCTTTTCCATGTACTCGGACATGTCGATGCGGACCATGGCGGTCTCGTCGTCGAACAGGAATTCGGCCAGGGCCTTGGTCAGTTCGGTCTTGCCGACCCCGGTCGGGCCGAGGAACAGGAACGAGCCGATCGGCCGGTTCTGGTCCTGCAGGCCGGCGCGCGAGCGGCGCACGGCGTTGGAGACGGCGACCACCGCCTCGCGCTGGCCGATGACCCGCTTCTGCAAGGCCTCCTCCATGCGCAAAAGCTTGTCGCGTTCGCCTTCGAGCATCTTGTCGACCGGGATGCCGGTCCACCGCGACACCACCTGGGCGACGTGTTCGGCGCTCACCGTTTCGGTCAGCAGGGACGTCCCCTGCCCGACTTCCTGCTCGCGATGCTCGGCCTCGGCCAGTTTGCGTTCCAGGTCGGGGATGACGCCATACTGAAGCTCCCCGGCTTTTTCGAGCCGACCCAGGCGCTTTGCCTGATCCAGTTCGATACGGGCCTGATCGAGCGCCTCCTTGATCTTGGTGGCCCCGGCCAGGGTGTCCTTTTCGGCCTGCCAGCGGGCGGTGAACTCGCGCGATTCCTCCTCAAGCTCGGCCAGTTCCTCCTCAAGCTTGCCCAGGCGATCGCGGGAGGCGACGTCGGTTTCCTTCTTCAGGGCCTCGCGCTCGATCTTGAGCTGGATGACGCGACGGTCGAGTTCGTCCAGTTCCTCGGGCTTGCTGTCGACCTGCATGCGCAGGCGCGACGCCGCCTCGTCCATCAGGTCGATGGCCTTGTCGGGCAGGAAGCGGTCGGTGATGTAGCGGTGCGACAAGGTGGCGGCGGCGACAAGGGCCGAGTCCGCGATGCGCACGCCGTGGTGCAGCTCGTACTTTTCCTTGATGCCGCGCAGGATGGACACGCTGTCCTCGACCGACGGCTCGTCCACGAACACCGGCTGGAACCGCCGCGCCAGGGCGGCGTCCTTTTCCACATGCTTGCGGTATTCGTTCAGGGTGGTGGCGCCCACGCAGTGCAGCTCGCCACGCGCCAGGGCGGGCTTGAGCAGGTTGGAGGCGTCCATCGACCCTTCGGCCGCGCCGGCCCCGACCAGGGTGTGCATCTCGTCGATGAACAGCACGATCTGCCCTTCGGCCGAGGTCACTTCGTTGAGCACGGCCTTCAGGCGTTCCTCGAACTCGCCGCGATACTTGGCCCCGGCCACCAGGGCACCCAGGTCGAGGACCAGCAGGCTCTTGCCCTTCAGGCCCTCGGGCACGTCGCCGTCGACGATGCGCAGGGCCAGCCCCTCGATGATGGCGGTCTTGCCGACGCCGGGTTCGCCGATCAGCACCGGGTTGTTCTTGGTCCGGCGGCTGAGTACCTGGATGGTGCGGCGGATTTCCTCGTCGCGGCCGATCACCGGGTCGAGCTTGCCGTCGCGCGCCGCCTGGGTCAGGTCGCGCGCGTACTTCTTCAGCGCGTCATACTGTTCCTCGGCCCCGGCGCTGTCGGCCTTGCGGCCCTTGCGCAGGGCGTTGATGGCGCTGTTGAGCTTCTGCGGAGTGGCCCCGGCGGCCGCCAGGATCTTGTGCGCCTCGGTATTCGGGAAGGCGGCCAGCGCCAGCAGCAGGTATTCCGCCGTGACAAAGCTGTCCCCGGCCTTCTCGGCCATCTCCTGGGCCTGCACGAACACCCGCGACAGGTCCTGGGCGTAGTACATCTGCGCCCCGCCGCCCTGCACCTTGGGCAGCTTGGCGACAGCGGCATCGACATCGGCCTTGGCCTTGGCGGCGTCCGCCCCGGCCGAGCGCAAGAGGTTGGAGGCCAGGCCTTCCTTGTCGTCGAGCAGCGCCTTGAGCATGTGCTGGGGCGTCACCTGCTGGTGCGTTTCCCGCAGCGCGATGGTCTGGGCCGCCTGAATGAAGCCTTTCGACCGGTCGGTGAAGTTTTCCATATCCATGTTTTCTGTCCTCTGCGAGCGACACCGGAACCCTGCTCCCGCACGAGGCCGCAGGATATCCGCTCAATCCATCCGGATATCTAGGGAGGGGGGCGGCGGTTTGGCAAGATATCGCTCCCCTTCCCGCCCTCTCCCACCCATAGGGGGAGATTGACAGGCCGCCGGGCACAGGGGAAGGTGCCACGCATGAGTATTTCCGTCGCCGCCCTCTACTGCTATCCCGTGAAGGGATTGAGCCCCGAGCCGCTGGACAGCACCACGCTGGAGGCCGGCGCAGGCGTGCCCGGCGACCGGCGCTTCGCCATCCTGCACGGCAGCACCCCGTTCGACGCGCTGCAACCGTCGTGGGTGCCGGGCACGGCGTTCCTCACCCTCAGCAACCACCCGCGCCTGGCCGAACTGACCACGCGGTGGATCGCCGTCGCCAACACCCTGACCGTCGAGCGGAAAGGCCGCCAGGTGGCGCGCGGCGACCCAACCACGGCCATCGGCCGGGCCATGCTCGAAGAGTTCTTCTCGGCGTTCCTCAAGGAAAAGGGCCTGAGCCTGCGCGTGGTCGACGGCCAGTCCATCGCCTTCACCGACCAGCCCGAACCGCTGGTGTCGATCATCTCCCAGGCCTCGCTCCACGACCTCGAACGGGTCGCCGGGCGCACCCTGGACGTCCGCCGCTTCCGCGCCAACGTGGTCATCGACGGCGAGGTCCCGTGGGACGAAGCCACCTGGGTCGGCCAGGAGATCACGGTCGGAGGCGCCCGCTTCCAGGTGGTCGGCGAGATCGCCCGTGGCGGCACCCCGGCCCTCAACGTCAACCCCGACACCGGCCAGATCGACATCGCCCTGCCCCGCATGCTGACCGGCGGCCTCGGCCGCAATACCTTCGGCGTGACCGCCCGCGTGATCGACGGCGGCCGCGTCGCGGTCGGGGATGCGGTTGTGGCGGCGCGGGCTTAAAGCGGTTTGCCTTTGATGTGAAGCATGTTTATCCGCTGACGCGGACGGGCTGCCGCCCGACTGCTTGGGGCAAGCCCCAAACCCCTTTTTCGTCTTCAAGAAAACAAGGAGGTCTGGAAATCGCTCCAGGCCGGCGGCAGCCGTCCGCGTCAGCGGACCAATGGGTCAAGTCAAAAGCAAACCGCTTTAGCGCAACGGATGACGACGTTGTCTGCCTGCGGCGCCGGGACGAAAAAACCGCCCGGCAGAGACTGCACGGGCGGTTCTTTTTAAGGGGCCGAGGTTGATCCGAAGGGGGATCAGCCGTTGGCAACTTCCTTGGTCGGTTCGTCGCCGGCGGCCTTGGTGGTGCGGCGGCGGCGGGGGGCCTTTTTGGGGGCCTCCTCACCGAGTGCCACGACACCGCCTTCGGCCGGTTCAGCGGCAGGGGCCGGAGCCGCCTTGGCGGCCTTGGCCTTCGGCTCGGCCTTGGGCTCAGCCTTAGCCTCGACGGGCGTGGCTTCAACCGGCTTGGCTTCAACCGGCTTGGCTTCAACCGCCTTGGCTTCGACGGGCTTGGCTTCGGCCGGCTTCACATCGGCGGCTTTCGCCTCGGCCGGCTGCGCTTCACCCTGGTCAGGGCTGCGGCGCTCGGCCTCTCCGGCTTCGCGGGCGCGGGTGGAGCGGCTGCGACGGCGGCGGGGCTTGCCCTCCTCGTCGCCAGTCTCCTGGCCGCCGGGCTCACGTCCGCCAGCATCACGAGCCGCGATGTCCCGCTGGCCGCCATCACGTTGGCCGCCGTCACGTTGGCCGCCGTCACGTTGACCGCCGTCCCGCTGGCCGCCGTCGTTGCGGTCACGGCGCTGGTTGCGTTGACCGCCGCCATCGCCCCGGTTGTCGCCCCGGTTGTCACTTCGGTTATCGGACCGATTGTCGCCCCGGTTGCCGTTGCGGTCGTTGCGGTCGTCACCGTCATCGCCGTCGCCGCCCTGGGACTGGTAGCCGTGGGTGGGATAGCTCTGGGTCGGGTAGCCCGGCGACCCGTTGTAGGTCACGTCGCCATCGTCGGAGTCGTCCCCCTCGGCATAGTCCTCGGGACCATCCATCAAGGCATGACTCTGATCCAGGCGCTGGATCACCCGCTGGGGGTTGTTGGCGTTCTGCGTCAGGATGATGCGGAAGTAGTGCTCCGCGTGCTGCAAGTAGTTCTCGCACAGCACCCGGTCGCCCTGAACCGCGGCGTCGCGGGCCATGGCCTGATACTTCTCCACCACCTGATGGGCGTTGCCACGGACACGAAGGCCGGGGCCGTTGCTGTCAAAGGTGTGGTTGTGGTTACGGCTGGGACCGCCTCTGCTGCCCTTGTTGGCCTGACTGCGGCCACGAGGGCGCCCTTTTCCATTCGAGCCTGGCTTCATGACTCCGTCGATACAGTGCTGTTGGCGATATGGGTGGCATCCGGAGCGTCGGGAACCTTGCGGCACCCTGCACTCCGCGCGCTGCGATCATGCCCGTCTCTACGGGCCGACCTAATAGCGCGGAATCTTTATCTGGGTCTCTGTGCGTCTAGCCCTGGGGTCTGCGTCTAGCCTGGGGTGGTGGCGGTTCCGGATACGTATTCTCCGCGGAACCGACCGGGTGCTTCATCACCCCGGCGCGTCAGCGCCCTGTCTGGTTCAACCCTATGCGGCCTGAGGCCTTGGTTCAAACCCTTTTTTGACGTTTTCCCTATTTTTTGGGCCCCTGAAGGGTGTCCGCCCGGCGGGCACATACACAACGGTCAACGCCAGCAAGATCGGCCCGGTTCCAAACGATCTCGAACCCAGCCCGGACAAGCAGCGCCGAAACGTCCTCAGCCTGCCCAATCCCGACCTCGAAGGCGACCATTCCGCCGCTCCGCACGCGGGAAGCGACGAGTGGCGCCAGAACCCGGTACGCGTCGAGTCCGTCGGCTCCCCCGGCCAGGGCGCGCATCGGATCGAAGGCCCGGACTTCGGGCTCCAGTCCGGCAATCACGCCGTCGGGAATGTAGGGCGGGTTGGACACCACGATGTCGAAATCCCCGCCAATTTCAAGCCCGCCGGTCCAGTCTCCGACGTGGAACTCCGTCCGGTCGGCCAGCCCGAGGTCGCGGGCATTGGCCTCGGCCGTGCGAACCGCCCCTTCGGCGATGTCGATCCCGACGCCGGTGGCGGCGGGAAACTCGCCCAGCAGGGCCAGAAGGATGCAGCCGGTTCCGGTGCCCAGGTCGAGGATGCGGAGCGGCGCCGTTTGACCGGGCACGGCCTCCAGAACGGCCTCGACGAGGGTTTCCGTGTCGGCGCGAGGGTCCAGCGTGTCGGCGGAAACCGCCAGGTCGATGGACCAGAAACCGCGCCGCCCAAGAATGCGTGATACCGGCTCGCGGGCCTCGCGGCGGCGCGCCATGTCCTCCAGCGCATCGGCCTGATCGGCGGTCAGCGGCATGTCGGAGCGTATCAGGATGTCCTGGGGTCGGATGTCCAGGATATGGGCCACCAACATGCGGGCGTCAAGACGCGGCGTGTCGATCCCGGCGGCGATAAAGCGCCGGGTCAACGCATCGGCGGCGCGTCCTGCCGTGGTCCCCGCGGTCCGCATCATTCCAGCTCGGACAGCAGGGCGGCCTGATCCTCGGCGGTCAGGGCGTCCACGAAGTCGTCCAGGCCTTCGCCCTGCATCACCTTTTCAATGGTGTAGGTGGTCATGTTGATGCGGTGGTCGGTCACCCGGCCCTGCGGGAAATTGTACGTCCGGATGCGTTCGGAGCGGTCGCCCGACCCCACCTGGCTCTTGCGCGAGGCCGCCCGTTCGGAATCCAGCGCGCGGCGCTGCTCGTCATAGATCTTGGCGCGCAGCATGGTCAGGGCCTTGGCCTTGTTCTTGTGCTGGCTTTTTTCCTCCTGGCAGGCAGCGACCACGCCGGTCGGGATGTGGGTGATGCGCACCGCGGAATCCGTGGTGTTGACGTGCTGGCCGCCGGCGCCCTGCGAGCGGTAGGTGTCGATGCGCAGGTCCTTCTCCTCGATCTGCACGTCGACCTCCTGGGCCTCGGGCAGCACCGCGACGGTGGCGGCCGAGGTGTGGATGCGGCCGCCGGACTCGGTTTCGGGAACGCGCTGCACGCGATGGACGCCGGACTCGTACTTGAGGCGGCCGAACACGTTGCGGCCGGTGATGGTGGCCGAGGCTTCCTTGTACCCGCCGATCGGCGTCTCGTTGACCTCCAGCACCTCGAACCGCCAGCCGTGCAGGGCCGAATAGCGTTCGTACATGCGGAACAGTTCGGCCGCGAACAGGGCGGCCTCGTCGCCGCCGGTGCCGGCGCGGACTTCGAGGATGGCGTTGCGCTCGTCGGCCTCGTCCTTGGGCAGCAGGGACAGGCGCACCTCGCGCTCCAGCTCCGGGATGCGGTCGCGCAGGGAATAGACCTCGTCCTCGGCCAGGGCGCGCATTTCCGGATCGGCCATCATGGCCTCGGCCTCGACCAGGTCGGCGCGCGCCTTGTTCAGTTCCAGGATGCGTTCGACCACCGGCCCCAGGTCCGACAGTTCCTTGGACAGCTTGGCGATATCGACCTTGGAGTCATGGGCCAGCAGGTCGCTCAGTTCTTCGTGCCGCGCCACGACGCGGTTCAGCTTTTCGTCCAGGCTCACCCTGTTTTCTCCTCATCTTCCAGCCCGAACAGTCGCCGCACCAGCGCCTCGGCCGTCTTGAAATCCTCGTCGGCATCCCCCGCCGCATCCTCTGCCGCCAGGCCCCGCAGGGCCAGCGCCGGATCATGCAGCAGCCGCCCGACCAGCAGGCGCGTCGCCCGTTCCGCATCGCCGCCGGCCTCGGCCAGGGCGCGCGCCCGTTCGGCCTCGAAGTGCCGATGGAGGGCGGCGATCACCGGCACGGCGGAGCGTTCGGCCCGCGTGCGCAGGAACGCCTCGACCTCGTCGGCCACGATGGCCCAGGCGGCGCGCGCCGCGGCTTCCCGCCCTGCCCGGCCCTGCTCGGCCACCCGTTCCAGGTCCTCCAGATCATAGAGGAAGGCGTTGTCGATGCGGTTCACCGCCGGTTCGACATCGCCCGGAATCCCGGTGTCGATGAACAGGATGGGCCGCTGCCGGCGGGCCTTGAGCGCCGCCTTGACGGCTTCCTCCGTCACCCCGTAGGTCCGGCCGCCGATGCCCGTGACCACCACCTCGGCCTCGGCCAGGGCGCGGCTCAGCCCGTCGAACGGCAGCACATGCGCCTGCCAGGCCCGCGCCAGGGCGTCCGCCCGGTTGGCCCGCCGCGCCGTGACGCGCAGGTCCTGCGCCCCGGCGGCCAGCAGGTTCTCGACCACCAGATCGCCCATTTCGGCCCCGCCGGCCGCGTACAAAACGCGGATGCCGGTCAGGTCGCCGAACAGGTCCCTCGCCGTCTGGGCGGCCGATGATGCCACCGATACCGGCCCGGCCGCCACCGAGGTCTCCGTCCGCACCCGTTTGGCCGCCGTATAGGCCGCCTGCAGGCAGGCCTCCAGGTCGGGGCCGGACAGGGCGGCTTCGCGGCACAGCCGGTGGGCGGCCTTGACCTGCCCCAGGACGTGCGGCTCGCCGATGACCAGGCTGTCCAGCGCACTGGCGACGGCGAACAGATGCCGCACCGCCTCGGCCCCCGTCAAGGCATAGATCTGGCCGGTCAGCGCGGCCGGTGCCACCCCGGCCCGCGCCGCCAGGAACCCCTGCACACGGGCGGCGGCGGCGGCCGGGTCATCGGCGGCGGCGATCACCTCCACCCGGTCGCAGGTCGACAGCAGCAACGCCTCGTGAAAGCCGTCTTCCCGCAACGCGGCCAGGACGGCGGGCATTTCCGGATCCTCGACGAACAGCGCGTCGCGCAGGCCGAGCGGGCTGGAGCGATGGTTCGCCCCGACGATCAGGAGCCGATCAAGTGCCCGCCCGGTCATGCCTAGCGGTACCGGGCGAGGCTCTCCTCGAGCGTCGCCAGGGGGCAGGCCGTCTGTTCGCCGCTGTCGAGATCGCGCACGGCGGCCTCGTTGCGGGTCAGTTCGTCCTCGCCCAGGATGACGGCCGCCACGGCGTTCACCGTGTTGGCCCGCTTCATGCGCTTCTTCATGTTGCCGCCGTAACCCATGTCCACGGCGAACCCGGCGCGGCGCAGGCGGTCGGCCAGTTCCAGCGCGACCTTCTCGGCCTTCTCGCCCATCGGCACCAGGGCGATGGGGCGCGGCTTGTCCGGCACGTCCTGCACCAGCATGGCGAGGCGCTCGACGCCCGCCGCCCAGCCGATGCCGGCCGTCGCCGGGCCGCCCATCATGCCGACCAGACCGTCATACCGGCCGCCGGCCAGCACGGTGCCCTGGGCGCCAAGGGCGGTGGTCGTGAACTCGAACGCCGTGTGGCAGTAGTAGTCCAGGCCGCGCACCAGGCGCGGATTGACCGTGTAGGTGATGCCCATGGACGCCAGGCCGTCGAGCAATTCGTCGAAGAACGCCCGGCTGGCGTCGTTGAGGTAGGCCGACAGAACGGGAGCGTCGGCGACGATCTTGCGGTCGCCCTCGTCCTTGGAATCGAGGATGCGCAGGGGGTTCTTGTCCAGGCGCATGCGGCTGTCCTCGGACAGGCCGTCGCGATAGGCGCTGAGATAGTCGACCAGGGCGTCGCGGTAGGTGGCGCGGCTTTCGGTGTCGCCCAGGGTGTTCAGTTCCAGGGTCACCTTGTCCTTCAGGCCGAGCGCATCGAGGATGTGGGCGCCCAGGCCCAGGACCTCGATATCGGCCTTGGGGCTCTCGACGCCCAGCAGTTCCACGCCGAACTGGTGGAACTGGCGCTGGCGGCCCTTCTGGGGCCGCTCGTAGCGGAACATCGGCCCGGCGTAGAACGCCTTGACCGGCAGCGACTGGGTCAGGCCGTTGGAGATGAAGGCGCGGCACACGCCGGCCGTGCCCTCGGGCCGCAGGGTGATGGAATCGCCGCTGCGCTCGAAGGTGTACATCTCCTTGGTCACGATGTCGGAGGTGTCGCCCAGCGTGCGCACGAACACGTCGGTGAACTCGAAGATCGGCGTCGCCATCTCCTCGAACCCGTAAAGCGTCGCCGTCGCCCGCGCACGGTCGATCACCGCGCGATGGCGGCGCATCTCGTCGGGCAACAGGTCGTGCGTGCCGCGCACCGGCTGCAGGGCTGCCACGGTCGGTATTCCCCCTCTTGCTATAATTACTTCGCGGCTTCCAGAGCCGCCGCCTTCTTTTCCACCAGGTCGACCAGATGCTCGACCAGGCTGTCGTCGTCCACCTTGTGGTCCTGGCGCCCGGCCACATAGACCATGTGGGAGCCCCCGCCCCCGCCGGTCAGGCCGATGTCGGTGTCGCGCGCCTCGCCCGGGCCATTGACCACGCAGCCGATGATCGACAGGGTGATCGGGGTGCGGATATGGGCCAGCCGTTCCTCCAGGGTCGCCACCGTCTTGATGACGTCGAAGCCCTGGCGGGCGCATGACGGGCAGGACACGACGCGCACGCCGCGATGACGCAGGCCGAGCGACTTCAGGATGTCGTAGCCGACCTTGACCTCTTCCTCGGGCACGGCCGACAGGGACACGCGGATGGTGTCGCCGATGCCCGACCACAGCAACATGCCCAGGCCGATGGACGACTTGACGGTGCCGCCGCGCAGGCCGCCGGCCTCGGTGATGCCCAGGTGCAGCGGGTAGTCGCAGGCGTCGGCCAGGGCCTGATAGGCGGCCACGGCCAGGAACACGTCGGATGCCTTGACGCTGATCTTGAAGTTGGTGAAGTCGTTGTCTTCCAGCAGGCGCATGTGCCGCTGGGCGCTTTCCAGCATCGCCTCGGGGTTCGGCTCGCCGTACTTTTCCAGCAGGTCGCGTTCCAGCGACCCGGCGTTCACCCCGATGCGGATGGAACAGCCATGGTCCTTGGCCGCCTGGACCACGTCGCGCACCTTGGCGTCCGATCCGATGTTGCCGGGGTTGATGCGCAGGCAGGCGGCCCCCGCCTCGGCCGCTTCGATGGCGCGGCGGTAGTGGAAGTGGATGTCGGCCACGATCGGCACCTCGACCGCGCGGACGATGTGCTTGAGCGCCGCCGTGCTCTCCTCGTCCGGGCACGACACCCGCACGATGTCGGCCCCGGCCTCTGCCGCGCGCTCGATCTGGGCGATCGTGCCGGCCACGTCGGTGGTCAGCGTGTTGGTCATGGTCTGCACGCTGATCGGCGCGTCGCCGCCGACCAGCACGGACCCGACCGTGACGGTACGGGTCTTGCGGCGGAGGATCTGGCGATAGGCGGGCGCGCTGCTCATGGAGAGCCTTCCTGAAGGACCGACGGATAGGGGCGGTTTATACCGCAAACGGCGGCGACGCCAAACCCCATGCGCGCCCCGAACCGGACGAGCATGGGAAAAGCGTCGGGATTTCCTCTAGTTGGGGCGCTCGGCCGCCGCCTTCAAGCGGGCCACATCCAGCGACACATCGCGGCGCACCTCCCCGGTGTGACCAAGGGCGGGCACGGCCACGCCGTCGACCTCGATGACCAGACCCCCGGCGTTGCCGGTCATCAGGGTCAGGCCGTCGCGGTTGGGCAGCCGATAGGAGTCACCGCGCTTGAGCAACCGCGTCATCAGCAGGCCCTGGCCGTCGCGCACCTGCACCCAGGCATCGGCGCGGGCCCGCAGAATCACGCGGGCGTCGGCGTTTTCCTCGCCGAAGGTGCGGCCTTCGGCCGGCAGAGCGGCATCCTGCAGGGCCGGCGGCGGCGGGGCGGCGCGATTGTCGGCCGCCGTGGGCATGGGGGTCGGGACCGGTTCGCGGGCGGCCTGAGCCACCTGCTCGACCACGGCGCGCGGCGCCTCGGCCTCGGCGGTGGCGGGTGCGGGCTCAACCGCGGCCGGGGCGCCATCCACCGTTTCGAGCTCGGGCTCTGGCTCGGCGTCGGGCGCGAGTTCGGGGTCGGCGTCGGCCACGGTTTCCGGCGGATGCACGGCCGGCGCGTCGGCCGGCGGCGGCGGTTCATCGGCCATCACGGCAACCGTCTCGGCCGGGGCCGCAGCGGGCGGCTCGGCCGGGGCACCCTGGGGCGCAGCCGTCGTATCGGCAACCGCTGGGGGAGCCGCCGGGGCGTTGGACGCGGCATCGGCAGCCAGGGTGGTGGCGACGGTCTCGTCGTCCAGGAAACGCTGTTCGCCGCCAGGCGCCGTTTCCGCAACCGGCTCGGGGACGGCTTCGACAACCACGGCAGCCTCGGGAGCCTCCTCGCCACGCGTGGGCAGCAGCGCGGTCAGACGTTCCGGCACGTCCTGGATCATCTCGGCGACCGACCGGTCGCTGCCCGACATCAGATGCCAGGCGCCATAGACGCCGCCGGCCAGCAGCAGGGCGACCACGATCAGCGCGCCCGAGGGCAGGCCGCCGTCGTTGACCGGCGTCGGAAAGGCCAGGTCGTTGGTCGCCTCGATGGCGCTTTCATCCTTGAAGCGCCGGACGATCTCGGCACTGTCCAGACGCAGGTGCTCGGCATAGGCGCGCACGAAACCGACCGCGTAGGTCGCCCCCGGCAGGTCACCGTAGCGCCCTTCCTCGATGGCGAGCAGATGGGCGTAGCGGATGCGCAGGGCATCCGACATGGCCCGCAGGTCCTGCCGCTGCTTCTCACGGGTTTCGCGCAGGAGCCGGCCGACCTCCCCCTGGCGGGGCGCGGTCGCTTCGGACACATCAGCGGTCTGTCTGGCTTTGGCCAAGGTGGCGCCTTTCCTAAAGCCGCGCGCCTGCCGTCTTACCCCCAACGGCTTAAACCCAAGCACGACGGCATTCGATCATGGAATACGGCAAACCGCCCCTGACAACCGGGAACGCATCACCGTAATATCTTGCACAACCTATCAAATAGCGCGGCATGTCCGCAACAAGGGCCTGAACCCCGACCCACCACGGGGCTTATCCCAAGGCAATACCGTGGTCGCAGGCAAAGGCGCGCAAGGTGTTCCGCAGGCTGTGGCGGGGCTGGTCGAGCATGGGCTCCAGATAGGCCCGCACGCCCGCGATGTCGGCCGACCGCAGCATGGTCTTGACCGGCCCGATGCCCGAGGCCGACATGGACAGCGACCGGAAGCCGAGCGCGATCAGGGCCAGCGCCTCGAGCGGCCGGCCAGCCATCTCGCCGCACACCGACACCGGAACATTGGCCGCGTCACACGCCCGCACCAACTCGCGCAGCACCTTGAGCATCGCTGGCGACAGGGTGTCATAGCGCTCCGACATGCGCGGGTTGCCCCGGTCCGTGGCGAACAGGAACTGCATCAGGTCGTTCGACCCGATGGAGATGAAATCCACCTCGCGCAGAAGCGCCGGCAACTGCCACAGCAGGGCCGGCACCTCGAGCATGGTGCCCACCTTGACGGCATCGGGCAGCGGTTCGCCGCGGCGTTCGCAGCGATCCAGTTCCAGGGACAGGATGCGCTTGGCGGCAACCAGTTCGTCCACCTCGGCAACCATGGGGAACATGATGCGCAGCTCCCGCCCGGTGGCCGAGGCGATCAGCGCCCGCAACTGGTGGCGCAGGATGGCCGGGCGGTCCAGCGTGATGCGGATCGACCGCCAGCCCATGGCCGGATTGTCCTCCGGCTGACCATGCCAATACGGCAGCACCTTGTCCGACCCGACGTCGAGGGTGCGGAACACCACCGGCTTGCCGTTGGCCTGGTCGAGGATGCGGCCGTACAAGGCGATCTGCGCCCCCACGTCGGGCAGCGACGGGCGGGCCATGAACGGCAACTCGGTGCGGTACAGGCCGATGCCCGCCGCGCCGGTGTCGTGCAGGTGCGGCAGGTCGATCAGCAGCCCGGCATTAAGCATGAGCGAAACGTCGACGCCGTCCTTGCTGCACGCCGGCAGGTCGCGCACGGCGGCGTACTGGGCCAGCTTGCGCTTGCGGGCCTGCAGGCTCTGCTCGAAGGTGTCGCGGACGTCTTCGCTGGGACGGATGAACACCTGGCCGTGGTCGCCGTCAACGATCAACGGATCCCAGTTCTCGACGATGGAGAACACGTCCTTGACCTGGGCGATCACCGGGATGTTCATGGCCCGCGCGACGATCACGGCGTGCATGGTGTGCGAGCCTTCCTCCAGCACCACGCCCCGGATGTGGGTCCGGTCGTAGTCCAGAAGCTCGGTCGGGCCGAGGGTGCGGCACACCAGGATGGCGTCCTCGGGCATGTCGCGCAGGGCCGGCCGCCCGGTCTCACCCACCAGGTGGGTCAGCAGGCGGTTGGCGAGGTCCTCGAGGTCATGCAGGCGTTCGCGGATATAGGGATCGGACACCTGCTGCATGCGCACGCGGGTGTCGTCGTGGACCTTCTGCACCGCGGCTTCGGCGGTCAGGCCGGAGTGCACGGCATCGGAAATCCGGTTCACCCAGCCGGCGTCCTCGGCGAACATGCGGTAGGCTTCCAGGACGTCCTGGAATTCGCCGCCCATCTCGTCGATGGCCAGCATGGCGTCGAGCTGCCCGCGCAGGGAGTGCAGCGCCGCGCGCAGGCGGTCGAGCTCCATTTCCGGGTCTTCGGCGACCAGCCGGCCGACCCGCACCTGAGGCTCGTGCAGCACCGCCATGCCCAGGCCGACGCCGGGCGACAGGGCGATGCCTTCCAGGCGCAGCGGCAGCAGGGCGATGCCGTCGGCCGGCAGCAGTTCCTCGCGGCTGACCACCTGGGCGGTGGCCAGAAGCTCGGCCAGGACCATGGTCACGGTTTCGAGGGTTTCCACCTCGACCTGGGAATAGCCCCGCTCCTCGCGGTTCTGGACCACCAGCACGCCGCTGACCCGCGACCCGCGGATGATCGGCACGCCCATGAACGAATGATACAGTTCCTCGCCGGTTTCCGGGCGATAGGCGAAGCTGGGGTGGGACCAGGCATCGGCCAGGGCGACCGGGCGGCCGTGCGCGGCAACCTCGCCGACCAGGCCCTCGCCGGTGCGCAGGCGGGTGTTGTGGACGGCCGTCTGGCGCAGGCCGTAGGTGGCGAACAGTTCCAGGACCTCGCCGGCCCGCATCACGTAGCAGGAGCACACCTCGGCCCGCAGGCTGTCGGCGATGGCGCGCACGACCTTGTCGAGGCGTTCCTGAACGGACCCGCCCCCCGCCATGACGTCCCGCAACCTGGCCAGCAGGCGGCGGGCAACGTCGGCATCGCCATCGGCTTTCTTCATGCCTGCCAGATACCCTCAACCATCCCCTGAAACGAAGCACTCCAGGGCTTTACGTTAAGCGCAAACTCGAACGCGCGCCATATTCTTGAGGTGGGCCGTCACACGGTGACGGGCTGTTTCTTGCGGTGCGCCGTCACGCTGTGACGGGCTGTTTCTTGCGGTGCGCCGTCACGCTGTGACGGGCATGGCGCGGCGGTCCAAAGCTGCCAGCGCCTGTTCGACCAGTTCCGCGATGATGTCGGCGGTGGGCTGTTCACGGGTCACCAGGCCGACGCTCTGGCCGGCCATCAGCGAGCCGTACTCGACGTCGCCGTCGATCACCGCACGACGCAGCGCACCGGCCCAGAAGTGTTCGATCTCGAGCTGCGCGGCCTTCTGGTCGAGGTCGCCGCGCACGTGGCGCGCGATGACCTCGCGCTGGGTGTCCATGAACTTTTCGGTGCCCTTGTTGATCAGCGCGCGCACCGGGATGACCGGCAGGCGCGGATCGAGCTGCACCGTCGGCATGGCGTCCCGGGAACTGGCCCGGATGAACGCCTGCTTGAAGTTGGCGTGGGCAATGCACTCGGTGGCGCAAACGAATCGCGTACCGATCTGCACGCCGGCCGCGCCCATTTCCAGGTACGACACGATGGCCTCGCCCCGGCCGATGCCGCCGGCCACGAAGATCGGCACGTCGCGCACCTCGGGCAGGATTTCCTGGGCCAGCACGCTGGTCGACACCGGGCCGATATGCCCACCGGCCTCGGCGCCTTCGATGATCAGCGCATCGGCGCCCGAGCGCACCAGCTTGCGGGCCAGCACCAGGGCCGGCGCGAAGCACAGCACCTTGGCGCCGCCCTCCTTGGCCCTGCGGATGGACGCCCCCGACGGCAGGCCGCCGGCCAGCACCACATGGGTGACGCCATTGGCCGCACAGACCCCGATCAAGGCGTCGAGGTCGGGGTGCATGGTGATCAGGTTGACCCCGAACGGCCGCCCGGTCAGGGCGCGGGTCGCCTTGATCTCGGCGTCCAGCAGGTCGGGGCTCATCGACCCGCAGGCGATGACCCCGAATCCCCCGGCGTTGGATATGGCGGCGACCAGGTTGCGTTCGGACACCCAGGACATGGCGCCGCCCATGATGGCGGCGTCAGATCCCAGAAACTGGCGCCCGCGGTCCCACAGCCGGTCGAGTCGCGCACGGGCGCTCATCGTCTTCCCCTCGGTTCCCCGAGCCTCAGGCAGCGTCCAGGCCATAGGCCGTGTGCAGGGCGCGCAGCGCGAGTTCGGTGTATTCCTCGGCGATCAGCACCGAAACCTTGATCTCGGACGTCGAGATCACCTGGATGTTGATGCCCTTCTCGGCCAGGGCCGAGAACATGGTCTGCGCCACGCCGGCATGGCTGCGCATGCCGACGCCGATGACCGACACCTTGACCACGTTGGCGTCCTGGAGCAGTTCGACGTAGCCCAGGTCGGCCTTGCGGTCCTCCAGCACCTTCACGCAGCGCTCAAGGTCGCCCTTGGTCACGGTGAAGGTCAGGTCGGTGGCGCCGCCGCCGTGCGAGACGTTCTGCACGATCATGTCGACGTTGATGGCCGCATCGGACAACGGGCCGAAGATGTTGGCCGCCACGCCGGGCCGGTCGGCGACCTTGACCAGAGTGACCTTGGCTTCGTCGCGCGAGTAGGCGATGCCGCTGAGAAGTTCCTTTTCCACGATTTCGTCCTCGTCGCAGATGATGGTGCCGGGGGCGTCGCTGAACGAGGAGCGCACCTGGACGCGCACCCCGTGCTTCATGGCCATCTCGACCGAGCGCACCTGCAGAACCTTGGCTCCCAGGGACGCGCTTTCGAGCATTTCCTCGTACGTGATCCGGTTGAGCTTCCGGGCCTTGGACACGATGCGCGGGTCGGTGGTGTAGACCCCGTCGACGTCGGTGTAGATGTCGCAGATGTCGGCCTTCAGGGCGGCGGCCAACGCCACGGCCGAAGTGTCCGAACCGCCGCGGCCGAGCGTGGTCACCCGGTTGTCCGGGCCGATGCCCTGGAAACCGGCCACCACGGCCACCTGCCCACGGTCCAGGCGGGCCACCAGGTCATCGGTCCCGATGTCCAGGATGCGGGCCTTGGAATGGGTGCCGTCGGTCTTGATGGGGATCTGCCAGCCGGCCCACGACCGGGCTTCGACGCCCAGTTCCTGCAGGGCCATGGCCAGCAGGCCGCTGGTCACCTGTTCGCCGGTCGACACGACGTGGTCGTACTCCCGCGCATCGTGCATCGGCGAGATGCTGCGGCAGTAGTCGACCAGGGTGTTGGTCACGCCGGACATGGCGGAAACCACGACGGCGACCGTGTTCCCGGCATCGACCTCGGCCTTGACGCGGCGGGCGACGTTGCGGATACGATCGAGGTCACCAACCGAGGTGCCGCCGAACTTCATCACTATACGGGCCATGGGAAATTGCCGTCCCTTTGATGATGTGGCCATGCAAGGCTCAAAAAACGCAAGGCCCGAAAAACGACCGGCCGGTTGCCGGAACCGTCGGGCGCGTATACATACTCCGTCACACCGGGCGAGGCAAGGGCGGCCCCACCCCACATGCAGGAGAGCAATCATGGCCCAGGCATCCGCGACCACCGCCAATCCCGACGAACTCGCCAAGTTCGAGGCCATGGCCGACTCCTGGTGGGACCCGGTCGGCAAGTTCAAGCCCCTGCACAAGTTCAACCCGGCCCGCATTGCGTGGGTGCGCGATGCCGCGGCCCGGCACTTCAACCGCGACGCCACGGCCGAACGTCCGTTCGAGGGCCTGACCCTGCTCGACGTCGGCTGCGGCGGCGGCCTGCTGTCCGAGCCCTTCGCCCGCCTCGGCTTCAAGGTCACGGGGCTTGATGCGGCGGCCAAGAACATCGCCGTGGCCAGCCTGCACGCCGAGCGTTCCGGCCTCGACATCGACTACCGTTGCCAGTTGGTCGAGGACCTGGCCCAGACGGGCGAACGGTTCGACGTGGTGATGACCATGGAAGTGGTCGAGCACGTCGCCGACGTGGACCTGTTCCTGCGCGCCGCGGCCCATCTGGTCACGCCGGGCGGGATGCTGGTCGGGGCGACCCTGAACCGCACCCTGAAGTCCCTCGCCCTGGCCAAGATCGGCGCCGAGTACGTGCTGCGCTGGCTGCCGCGCGGCACCCACGACTGGCGCAAGTTCGTCAAGCCGAGCGAATTCGCCGAAGCCCTGCGCGCCGGCGGCCTGCGCGTCGAGGACCTCAAGGGCATGAGCTTCGATCCCCTGATGGACGAATGGCATCTGTCCGACGACCTTTCCGTGAACTACATGCTGCGCGCGGTGAAGGCGGAGTAGTTTGAAGTTGAAGTGAACCACAGAGGCACAGAGGCACAGAGATTGCCGGGTGGCGCCGCAGGCAATATTCTCCCTCAAGTGCTTTGATGCACTGTGTGCGGCCTTCCGCTGAACCTCTGTGCCTCTGTGCCTCTGTGGTGAGTCTCCCTTTACTTCCCTCAAGCAGCCGCCAGGGCCCGGAAGCGCGGCCGCAGGATTCGGTCGGGGAAGCGGAAGGCGCGCGGCCAGCGCCGCCGCCCCCGGACGTACAGCTTGCGGGCGCCAGCCGAGTTGCGCAGGGCCAGCACTCCCGCGCCGCTCATCAGCGGCACTTCCAGCGGCAACGGCAGGACGATGGTCGCCAGGGCGGCCAGCGCCAGGAAAGCAGCCAGGGTAAGGGCAAGGACGCGGCGCATGGGCCTGACTCCAAAGAGGTTCCGGAGTCTTTATGCCGCGCCGTCATGGCGCCATAACGGTGCAATAGCGGCAAATGCGAGGTAATTTCAGGCAGGGCCTCCCCCAAACAAAAACACCCCGCAGCAGGACTGCGGGGTGTTTTCGTCAGGACCGAAGCCCGATCAGGTGTTGAGGCTCGACCACATTTCCTTGTCGCGTTCGGCGGTCCAGATCTGCGGGCGGGCGACGCCCTTGGCCTCGTCCACGGCGCGGGCCACGTCAAACGGCATGCAGTGCTCGTAGATCACCCACTCACCGTATTTGGGGTCCATGCGGGCCTTGGTGGCGGCGAAGATGTCCTTCAGTTCCAGGCCCTTGGCCACGCCGTCCTGGGCGCAGGCATACAGCTCGGTGACGAAGGCCTGGGTTTCGGACAGGGCTTCTTCGCACTGTTCGGGGCTGTGCAGGGCGTCGCCACGGCCGGGGACCAGCTTGTTCGGCTTGAGGTCGCGCAGGGCCTGGAGCGTCGCCGGCCAGTCGGCCAGGTGGGCGTCGCCGGTATAAGGCGTGGCGCCGTATTCGACCAGATCGCCGGCGTAGAGGATCTTTTCCTCGGGCAGCCAGGCGATGGTGTCGCCCTGCGTGTGGCCGCGGCCGGGGCTCCAGATCTCGACCTTGCGGTTGCCGAGGTCGACGGTGATCTTGCCGTCGAACACGATGGTCGGCCAGGTCAGGCCGGTGATCGACTCATGGCCTTCGAACAGGCGCGGGAAGCGGCCCAGTTCGGACTCCCAATCCTGCTGGCCGCGCTCGACCACCATCTCGTAGGTCTTCTGCGAGGCGATGATGTTCTCGGCCTCGTAGGCGGCGGCGCCCAGCACGCGGACGGCGTGGTAGTGCGACATCAGGATGTACTTCACCGGCTTGTCGGTGATCTCGCGGATGCGCTCCAACACCTTCTGCGCCATCAGCGGCGTCGCCTGGGTGTCGATGATCATGACGCCTTCGTCGCCGATGATGACGCCGGTGTTGGGGTCGCCTTCAGCCGTGTAGGCGTAGGCACCCTCGCCGAGCTTGGCGAAGGTGATGACCTTTTCGCCGAGGTCGCCGGTCGACGCGAACGTCTTGCTCATGTCCATTCCCTCATATGTGCATTGGTTACGTATGAAACTATTTAGGCCACCGGGACGCGATCCGCAAGAGGGATCGGCCCCGATGGCCCAAAAGTATGCCGCATCCGCAAAACGAGCCCGCTCTGCGGCTTGGATCACAGGCCCAGATAGGCGGCCTTGACCTTTTCGTCGGCGAGCAGGTTGTCGCCGGTGTCGGTCAGCACGATCTCGCCGGTTTCCATCACATAACCACGGTCGGCGATGGCCAGGGCGGCGTAGGCGTTCTGTTCGACCAGCAGGATGGTGGTCCCCTGCTCCTTCAGCATCTGCACGATGTTGAAGATTTCGCCGACCAGCAACGGCGCGAGACCCATCGACGGCTCGTCGAGCAGCAGCAGGCGCGGATGGGCCATCAGGGCGCGGCCCATGGCCAGCATCTGTTGCTGGCCGCCCGACAGGGTGCCGGCCGCCTGGTTGCGCTTCTTCTTGAGGATGGGGAACGTGGAGTACATGCGCTCCAGATCGGCCTCGACGTCGTCGCCATGGCGGCGGAAGGCGCCCAGGCGCAGGTTGTCCTCGACCGACAGCGGGCCGAACACCTGGCGGCCTTCGGGCACCTGGGAGATGCCGTTTTCGACCCGCTTCTGCGGCGACATGCGGGTGATGTCCTCGCCGGCAAAGCGGATGGACCCGCCGGTGACCCCCTGCACGCCCGAAACCGAGCGCAGGAACGTGGTCTTGCCGGCCCCGTTGGCCCCCACCAGGGCGACCAGTTCACCGTCGCCGACGACGATGTCGATGCCGTGCAGGGCCTCGATGCGGCCGTAGGCGCTGCGCAGCCCGGTTGCTTCCAAAAGCATTGTCTGCTCCCCCATCACGCCACGTTTCCGAGGTAGGCGGCGATCACGTCCGGATTCTTGCGGACCTCGGCGGGCGTGCCTTCGGCCAGCTTGCGGCCGTAGTCGAGCACAAGGATGTGGTCGGAGATTTCCATGACCATCTTCATGTCATGCTCGACCAGCACCACGGTGATGCCGCTGGCCGCAACCTTCTTGATGACGGCGTCCAACTCGCGGCTTTCGGTGTCGTTCAGGCCGGCGGCCGGTTCGTCCAGAAGCAGCAGCTTGGGCTCGGACGCCAGGGCGCGGGCGATCTCCAGGCGCTTGAGGGCGCCGTAGGGCATGGAGTCGGCCTCCCAGTCACGGTAGCTCTCCAGGCCCACCATGGCCATCAGGTCGGTGCACATCTCGCGCGCTTCCTTGTCGCGCCTGACGATGAACGGCAGGCGGAACAGCGACGGCAGAAGGCGGCTGTTGAGGTGCAGGTGGCGCCCCACCATCACGTTGTCCAGGGCCGACATGTTCATGCAGATCTGCAGGTTCTGGAACGTGCGCGACATGCCGCGGGCGGCCAGTTGATAGGGCTTTTTGCCCGTCACCGGCTCGTCCTGGAACAGCACCTCGCCGCTGGTCGGGGTGTAGACCCCGGTCACCAGGTTGAACAGCGTGGTCTTGCCGGCGCCGTTCGGACCGATGATCGAGTGGATGGTCCCCGGATTGATCGTGAACGACAGGTCGTCGATGGCGTGGACGCCGCCGAATTCCTTGGACAGGTTGCGAACTTCGAGGAGGCTCATTTCGCTTCCCTCTTCAGCAGGCCCTGGAGCGACGGAACGATGCCCTTGGGCAGGAAGATCATCACCAGCATCATGATCAGACCGAAGATCATGTGCTCGTAGTCCTCCAGAAAGGTCAGGACCTGGGGCAGCGACGTCAGGATGGCCGCCCCGACGATGGCCCCGAAGGTCGATGCCATGCCGCCCAGGACCACCATGATGACCAGTTCCACCGAATGGAAGAAACCGGCGTCGATGGGGCTCAGGAACATCACGTAGTGGGCGTGCAGCGACCCGACGACGGAGGCGAACACGGCCGAGATCACGAACACCAGCACCTTGAACCGCGTGGTGTCGACGCCGACCACCTCGGCCGCCACTTCGGACCCGTGCACCGCGCGCAGGGCGCGGCCGACCGGGCTGTCGATGATGTTGAGCGACAGCCAGGTGGCGAACAGAAGGATCGCGCCGGCCACCCAGTACCATTGCTTCTGGGTATAAAGCTCGTACCCGCCGATGCTGAACGGCGCCACGGACATGCCGTCGGGACCGCCGGTCAGCCAGGATTCCTGGTTGAGGATGATGGCGATGATGATGCCGAGGCCCAGCGTCGCCATGGCCAGGTAGTGGCCCTTCAGGCGCAGGATCGGCCGGGCCACGACGAAGGCCAGGGTGCCGACGATCAGCGCCGCGACGATCAGCGCGACCAGCGGCGGCCAGCCGAAGTTGGTGACGGTGATGGCCGAGAAATACGCCCCCAGCCCGAGGAACCCGGCATGGCCGAGCGAAATCTGCCCGGTGTAGCCGATCAGCAGGTTGAGGCCGATCACCACGGTGGCGTTGAACGCCACGCGAATGGCGATGTCGTACTGGAAGTTGTTCTGCAGCAAGGCCGGCAGCAGGGCGATGATCACCGCCAGGGCCAGCATGCCGGCGAAGCGGGGTGTCAGGAAGGCGCGCATCATGTGTCTTCTTTCCCCCTTAGACCCGGTCGGTGCCGCGCTTGCCGAACAGGCCGCTCGGCATGAAGAACAGGACCAGCAGGATAACCACGAAGGCCATGGCGTCCTTGTAGTTGGACGAAATGTAGCCGGCGGTGTAGGCCTCGATCAGGCCGAGGAGCAGGCCCCCCGCGATGGCGCCGAAGCCACTGCCCAGCCCGCCCAGGATGGCGGCCGAGAACCCCTTGACGCCGAGCATGATGCCGACCTCGAAGTTGGTCGGGCTGATCGGCGTGATGAGCACGCCGCCGATGGCGCCGAGCGCGGCGGACAGGCCGAACGACAGCAGCAGGATGAACTGCACGTTCACGCCGACCAGCTTGGCGGCCAGCGGATTGTGCGAGGTCGCCAGCACCGCCTTGCCCAGCAGCGTGTGGTTGAAGAACCACTGCAGCGCCCCCACGATCACCACGGTGATGCCCAGCACCCACAGGGTCTGCGGGGTGATGGTCGCGCCCAGCACGTTGATCGGCGTGTTGCCGGAGAACGGCGGCAGCGTGTGGAAAGACTTGTCGAACACCACCTGGGCCACGCCGCGAATGAAGATGGCCGCACCGATGGTGATGATGATGAGGGTGACGACGGACGCGTTCTTGGTGCGCTCCACCGCCAGCTTTTCGAGTGCCAGGCCGACCACGGCGGTAATCACCACGGCCAGCATGATCGCCACCGGCATGGGCAGCCCCGCGGCCATCAGGAACACCGTGTTCATGCCGCCAAGCATCACGAACTCGCCCTGGGCGAAGTTGATGACGTGGCTGGCGTTGTAGATCAGCGCGAAGCCGAGGCCCACCAGCGCATAGATGGCGCCGTTGGTAAGGCCCGAAAAGAGATACTGGATGAATTCGCCGAGCATGTTTCCTGCCGCCTTGCCGGGGGATCCCGAAGGAGGGGCCGCTCCGGGGGTGCGTCCCCCGCCGCGCGGGCGGGGGACGTGTCCCGTTGGGGACCGGGATAGTCGGACCGGGCCTTAGCCCTTCTGGTCGACCAGGGCCCAACCGCCGTCACGGATTTCCAGCATCCGGAAGGCATCGAGGCCCAGACCCAGGTGGTCGTCGGCCGACATGTTGACTTCGCCGGCGGTGCCCATGAAGCCCTTGGTGTTCTCCAGGGCGTCGCGGACGGCGGCCTTGTCGGTCGAACCGGCGGCCTTGATGGCCTCGACCATCAGCATCAGGCCGTCGTAGGCGTGACCACCGAAGGTCGACACGCTGCCGGCGCCGAAACGCTCTTCGTAGGCGTTCTTGTAGTTGACGACGACGCTCTTCTGCGGGTCGGAGTCCGGCAGCTGATCGGCCACCAGCAGGGCGGCGGCGGGCAGACGGACGCCCTCGGCGGCCTCACCGGCGAGGTCGATGAAGCTCTTGGAGGCGACGCCGTGCGACTGGTACAGCGGCACGTCGAAACCGAGCTGACGGAAGTTGCGGGTCACGATCGCCGGGCCCTGGCCGAAGCCGGGGTTGACGACGGCCTGCACGCCGGCGGTGCCCTTGATCTTGGTGAGCTGGGCGGTCATGTCGGTGTCGGTCGGGGCATAGGTCTCGTCGGCAACGATCTCGATGCCGTAGTTGCCGACCACGCCCTTGCACTCGGCCTGCATGGACTTGCCGAAGCCGCCGGTGCCCGAGATCATGCCGACCTTGGTGAAGCCGCGCGCCTTGACGTCCTCGAAGATCTTTTCGCAGGCCATGGTGTCGGTGTGCGGGGTCTTGAACACCCACTTCTTGACCGGATCGACGATGCCACGGCCACCGCCCAGGGAGATGAACGGAATTTCCGCCCGCTCGACCAGCGGAATGGCGGCCATGGTGGTGCCGGTGGTGGAGCCGCCGACGATGGCGTCGACTTCGTCCTGGTCGATCAGGCGGCGCATGAAGGTCACGGCCTGGTTCGGGTTGCCGGCGGTGTCATAGTGCACCAGCTCAAGCGGCCGCCCCAGGACGCCGCCCTCGGCGTTGATCTTTTCCACGTAGAGCTGAAGCGTCTTCAGCTCCGGGTCGCCCAGGAACGAGGCGGGGCCGGTCACGGCCAGGATGGTGCCGATCTTGATCGGCTCGGCGGCCTGCGCGGAAGACGTGCCAAACCCGAAGGCGGCGACACCAATCGCGGCAACCGCGGCCAGCAGGGAACGTCGGGACAAACGCTTGATCATCTAATTCCTCCCTAGAGGGTTTATTGTTCACGCCCGTATCGGAAACCACGACCGTCAAGGTCCAGTTCCGCGTCCGGACTCAGGTCCGGCCGTCGTTTCGGGTTCTTTTTCTTGTTATTCACGGTGAGCCATTCCGACCCACTCGCCCGTATCACTTTATCGCACGTAGCATACCGGATGCGTAGGATTTACCGTCTCGGAAAAAATGTTTCAAGTGAAACTAATCTTCAGCCGAGTCGAGTCTCCGAGGCAAACGTATAGCACGGATCACCGGGAAACGCCCCGGTGATCCGCCCGCTCATGACTTCGCGTCGCCGTTTCGCGGCAACAACTCGTCGAGCTTTTCGCGTGCGTCGCCAAAGGCTTCCACGGACGCCTCATAGGCATCGCGGGCCACGGCATAGCGCTCCACACCCTCGGTGTTGATGCCACCCGAGAACAGCGAGACGTGCAGTTCCTCGCAGCGCTCCAGGTTGCGGTCGGCAAGCAGGCGCTGGCTCATGTACTCACGCGCCGCCGACTGCTGCTCGGCCGAAAGCCGGTCGTAGGACGCCACGGACAGGCGATGGGTGTCGGTGAAGTCCGACCGCAGATGTTCCCACATCGCCGCCCAGTCCTCGCGCACCTCACCTTCTTCAAGGTGGCGATACCCAAACTTGGACAGAACGCTGCGACCATTGGCAAACAACCGGTTTGGAAGTTCGGGAACGGCGGACATGGTTCCTCCAGAAGCAAGATTTGCAAAAAGGTCAGGGTGTGCATGAGCCCTGGGCGACGGGAGCCCCGCCGTGCGCACCCTGTCCGACGGGACAGGGCGGCAGGCGGGGCTTCCTGGCGGTTCAGGCGACCGGGGACTTACGAGGACGCAACGGTGCTGGCTTCGTCGCCGGCTTCGTAGCCCATGCGCATGTCGTAGTCGGGCTGCACGTCGGTCGGCATTTCGAGACCGACTTCCTTCAGGCGGCTCTCCAGCAGTTCCAGGTATTCGGTCTGGAGCTCTTCGGGAGTGCGCACCTTGATGCCCCACTCGTAGTACTTGTCGAACATGGCGGACTTCTTGGTGCCCGACGACGGGCGACCGTAGAAGCCGAGGCCGACCTTCATGAACTTCTCGACCTTGCCCTGCATGATCTCGCGGGCCTTTTCGCCCCCGAATTCGATGTTGCGCTTGGACGCCCACACGCCGAACGCCAGGTGGCCGTGCTCTTCCTTGTGGATGCGCACGTTGACGCGGGCCCACGGCAGGTAGGAGCATTCACGGTACTGGCCGAGGAACGCCACGGCGGCCGGGGTCACGACGGTCGAGAACAGGCCGACGTCGTACCAGTCTTCGAACCACGTGGACCAATTTTCCTTGCGGAAACCGTTGATGACGTTGACCTTGGAGCGGTCGGGGTTGTCGGGGTTCTGGACCAGTTCCTGAAGGCGCGAGTCCACGTCCACGCCCAGATCCTGCATCAGGTTCCAGACATAGTAGCCGTGGCCCATCTCTTCCATGACCTTCTTGGACAGGCGGTAGGCCTCTTCGGGGCGCGGCGCAAAGCGCATGTTCTCCGCCACGCGCTGGGCGCCGGCGTATTCCGAATCGGCCTGGAACGACATCAGGTTCAGCAGCAGGCCCTTGTATTCCTCAGGCAGCGCATCGCCCTTATCGAAGGTCTTGAACTTCGCCATTACAGTCTCCCTATTTCCTCAATCGAGGCCGGTGCGTCGTGCGGCCCCATGATCGTGTTCGCTCATTGGCGCTTGCCGTGCCGTCTTTCAGCGCAGGCTTGACCCAGCGATCAAAGTGACACAGAATTCGTCTCCATCGAGAGATTAGTGTAACACGTTTCGCAGTGTCAAACGGATTTTCTGGTATGATCGCACTTCCGGCAAACCCGACAGGGCGGTTCCGGCAGTCGCCGAAGACCCCGCACGCGCGGTGCTGCACCGCAGAAAGACTGGCCTGGGGCGCCAAGGCTGGGCCACGTCGGCCGGACCCTGCAGGGCCGCACCACGAAGGCCTCAAGATACTACAGTTTTCCGTGGCGCATCGGACTCTAAAGTAACAATATTGCATCGGGGAGACTGGTCGAGGAGGGTCGGGGCGCCGTTTTGATGCCGGCACGACCCACAGGTGCGAACCCTGGCTGTTGACGGCGGCCACCGTTCCGGGAACCTTACGCTCCACGGACCGCGTGCGTGGCGGTCCTGTCGCTCCACCACGGCATTCCGCCATGGGGCACGGGGCATCGGGGCACGGGGCATCGGGGCGGAAACACTCCGCAAGGAGACTATGGTAGGCATGGCAAGATTCAAGAAGCTCGACGAGCAGATCACCGGCCTTCTCGACGCCCTGACGTTGCGGGCGAAGTCGCTGATCGTGACCGTTTACGGCGACGGCATCCTGGTCCATGGCGGCAGCGCCTGGCTGGGCAGCCTGATCAAGCTGGTCGAGCCGCTGGGCCTGTCCGAGCGCATGGTCCGCACCGCCGTCTTCCGCCTGACCAAGGATCAATGGCTGCAGGCCACCCAGATCGGGCGGCGCAGCTACTACAGCATCACCGACGTCGGCCGCCAGCGCTTCGAAGCGGCCCACCGGCGCATCTACGCCGCGCCGCAGCCGCCGTGGAACGGCGAGTGGGTGCTGGTCCACACCACCTGCTGCGGCCTGGAGGCCGACGCCCGCGAGGCGTTGCGGCGCGAGCTGGTGTGGCAGGGGTTCGGCACCCTGGCGCCGGCCGTCATGGCCCACCCCGCCCCCGATGACGAGGCCCTGGCCCTGGCCCTTCGCGAGTTGGGCGCCCAGGAGCGCGTGGTGCTGATGCGCGCCCAGGCCGACCGCCTGACCAGCACCGGCAACCTCAAGGCGCTGGTCCGGTCGTGCTGGGACCTCGACCGTCTGGTCGATGACTATAACGGCTTTCTCGACCGCTTCCGCCCCATCTGGCGGGCCCTGGAGAGCGTTGACGAGCTGGACCCGCAGGCCTGCTTCCTGGTCCGCACCCTGCTCATCCACGATTACCGCCGCATTCTGCTGCGCGACCCCATGCTGCCGCAGGAGGTGCTGCCGCCCGACTGGCCGGGCGCCGCCTCGCGCCTGCTGTGCCGCAACCTGTACCGCCTGACCCAGGACCCGGCCGAGCGCCACCTGAGGGCGGTGCTGGAAACCGCCGAAGGGCCCCTTCCCGCCGCGGCGCCTTATTTCTTTGACCGCTTCGGCGGCCTGCTCGACCCCGGCGAACGCACCGCCGCACAATAATAAACTTCAGGAAACGGACCGATACCCATGAGTTCCCCCGATTCGAAGGCTGGAAGCGTATGCATCGTCGGCAGCGGCCCCTCGGGCCTCTATGCCGCGGACACCATCCTGCGCAAGCGGCCGGGCTGCGCCATCGACATCATCGACCGCCTGCCCACGCCGTTCGGGCTGGTGCGCGCCGGCGTGGCGCCCGACCACCAGGGCACCAAGAACATCGTCCGCCAGTTCGAACGCAGCATGACCAAGCCGGGCGTGCGCTTCCTGGGCAACGTCTGCATCGGCACGGACATCACCTACGCCGAACTCAAGGCGTCCTATGACGCCGTGGTTCTGGCGCTGGGCGCGCCGGTCGACCGTACGCTGGGCATCCCCGGCGAGGATCTCGACGGCGTCCATGGCTCGGGCGCCTTCGTGGGCTGGTACAACGCCCACCCCGACCACGCCGACCTCGCCCCGCGCCTCGACGCGCCGGGCGTGGCGGTGATCGGCAACGGCAACGTGGCGCTGGACATCGCCCGCATCCTGGCCAAGACCCCGGCCGAGATGACCGGGTCCGACATCAGCGCGCCGGCCGTCGACGCCATCGCCGCCGCGCCGCTGACCGACATCTACCTGCTGGGCCGCCGCGGGCCGTTGGAGGCGTCGTTCACCTCGGCCGAACTGGGCGAACTGGGCCACCTCGAACGGGCCCGGCCGGTGGTCGATCCCGCCGTCCTCGAAGGCGTGACCGCCGAGGCGGTGAGCGATCCCAAGGAGCAGAAGGTCAAGGACAAGAACCTCGAGATCCTGCGCGAGTTCGCCGCCCGCACCGACGAAAAGCCGTTGCGCGTCCACCTGCTGTTCAACGCCGCGCCCAAGGAGATCCTTGGCGCCGATGGCCGGGTCGCCGGGCTGCGGGTCGAGCGTACCCGAGTCGAAAACGGCCGCGCCGTGTCCACCGGCGAGACATTCGACCTCAACGTCGGCACCGTCGTCACCGCCATCGGCTACCGCATCGCCGCCATCGAGGGCGTGCCGGTGGATGAAAACCGGGGCATCGTCGCCAACCAGGACGGCAAGGTCGAGGACGGCGTGTTCGTCGTCGGCTGGGCCAAGCGCGGGCCGTCCGGAGTGATTCCCTCCAACCGCTCCGATTCGATGGCCGTCGCCGAACTCATCCTCGGCCACCTGGAAACCGCCGCCGGCCGCACCCCCGGCCCGGCCGCCATCGACGCCCTGCTGGCCGAGCGTGGTGTCACGCCCGTCTGCTTCGACGACTGGCAGAAAATCAACGCCGCCGAGGTCGCCCGCGCCGCCGAAGGCCGCCCACGCGAGAAGTTCACCCGAATCGCCGAGATGCTGGCGGCGTTGAAATAGGGGAATTCCGCTGACGCGGACGGGTTGCCACCACTTCCACACCCTTTGGCCCGCCCGGAGCGATGCTCCGGACCTCCCTTGTTTTCTTGAAGAAGAAAAAGGGGTTTGGGGCCTGCCCCAAGCGGGTTTGGGCGGCAGCCCAAGATGCGTGAGCACAGGCGGTGGTTCACATCAAAGGCAAACCGCTTTAGCGCCGCAACCTCTGTGCCTCTGTGTCTCCGTGGCTCAAAACGGCACTGCGCGCCCCCTGAGGTCCGTGATGACAGCGGAAATGCAAGGGCGTCATCAGGCCGGCAGGTAAGGTCCGCAGCTCGTGGAATTACGCCGTGGCGAGCGCGTGCTGTGCCCCCACCGGGGCTCCGTCCACGAACGGGGCCAGGGCGGCGCAGGCGAAACCGTTGATCGGGGTTGCCACGCCGGTGGTGCGGCCCAGGCGGACGATGGCGCCCGACAGCCACGGCAATTCGAGGCGGCGGCCGCGCTCGAGGTCTTCGAGCATGGAGGACTTCATGGCGTGCGGCAGGCCGAGGACGAACTTCCACAACGATTCCTCGATGCCGCGCGGCAGGGCGACGCCGAGCGCCCGGCCGACCGCGGCGCCTTCACCGATGGCGGCCCAGAACATTTCGGCCGTCTCGGCGGCGCCGCGCGGCACGCCGATGGGGCTGCGGGTCACGGCGGTAAAGGCGCTGAAAGGGGCCAGGAAGCACAGCTTCTTCCATTGCTCGACCACGATGGCGTCGCTGTAGGACAGCGTCGCGCCTTCGGCCGGAGCGTGGGCGACCAGGGCGCGCAGGGTCGCCTCCTGGGACTTGTGCAGGGGCCCGACCAGGAAATCCGCGAAGGCGGACGATTGCGACAACAGGCCCGGTGCGGCCACCACGGCGCCGATGCGCGCGACCCCGCCGGCCACCGTCGAGGTGCCCAGCGCCTTGGCCAGAACCGCCGGAGCCTCGACCCCGTTCAGAAAGGGCACCACCACCGTCCCCGGCACGACGATCGGACGCAGGGCGGTTGCCGCGGCCTCCAGGTCATAGTGCTTGACCGACACGATGACCACATCGGCCGGCCCGGCCTCGGCCGGCGCGGCGACCGCCCTGACCGGCACGTGGACGTTCCCCATGGGCGCCACGAGACGCAGCCCCGCTTCCTGCATCGCCGTCAGGTGCGCACCGCGAGCCACGAAGGTGACGTCGTGCCCGGCCTGCTGGAGGCGAAGTCCGAGAACCCCGCCGACGCCGCCACTGCCCATGATCGCGATTCGCATAAACCCTCCACTACCTGAAGGACATCATCGTACAGGAATTCACCCGGTGCTGGGCGGAGATAAGGCGCATATGTTTAAAATCTGACGAATAATGCCTAACGGAACGGGGCCGGAGCGATGATGCGCTCCGGCCCTGGTTTTACGTCGTCGCAAAGGGCGGCGGCAGCTCAGTCGCCGAAGCCGAACGGTGCGGGCGCCTCGTTGACGATGCGGCTGTACATGGACCGGGTTTCCGCGCGGCCCTTGGGGCCAAAGACCGGGTCTTCGTTGTTGGCGAAAGCGGCGTCGATTTCCGCCCAGTCCTCATCGGTCAGGGCGCGCTGCGCCATCGGAATGACCACGCCCTCTTCCTTCTGAAGATGCTTGGTCTGGAACTTCAGATAGGCGGCGGAAGCCTCCTGGAAGGCGGCGCGGTGACTGGGGTCGGTCTTGTAGGCCGCCAGAAGGACCTTGAGCTGCGCCAGGCTGGCCGGGCAGTTGCGGTGCTCCTCCTCCAGTTCCTCGATGATCGCCGCAGCCTCGGGCTGGCGGCGGATCAGCGCCTTGAACAGGTACTGGTCTTCCTTGGGGTGGTGATACTGGTCGGTGAAGTCCTCGATGTAGCTCAGCACGGACTCCATGAAGGCGAAGTCGACGGGCTGGCCTTCCTTCTGGTGCCGAAGCATCTGATCGAGCACATTGACCACGCGGAACAGATTGCGGTGTTCCTGCTTGATGATGGTGAGTGATTCTTTCATAGCCGGCGACGTGTCCCCGTAGCGGACCGGTCCCGCGATGGCGGGCACGGCCTCCTTATGTCCGGAGACACCTTATCGCCGTCCACGTCGTGTTTCAATTTCAATCTTGCATCACGCCAATCTGTATCATATTCCGAAAACGCATATCTCCCGGCCGGACTGGCCGTAGGCGATTGATCGGGCGCGCTAATTGGCCGGCGGAAGCTTGACCAGCGAACACCAGAAGTCCTCGATCCCCTTCACCACGTCGATGAAACGGTCGAAGTCCACCGGCTTGACGATGTAGCAGTTGGCATGAAGGTCATAGGACCGGGTGACGTCGCTTTCGGCCTGCGAGGTCGTCAGGACGATCACCGGAATGCGCCGCAGGGCGCTGTCCTGCTTGATCTCGGCCAGCACCTCGCGGCCGTCCTTGCGCGGCAGGTTGAGGTCGAGCAGCACGAGGTCGGGCCGCGGCGCCACCTCGTACGGCCCCTGGCGGCGCAGGAAGGACATTGCCTCGATGCCGTCCTGCACGACATGCAGATGGGTCTGCACGCGCCCCTCCTTGAACGCCTCGGCCGCCAGCCTGGCGTCGCCGGGGTTATCCTCGACCAGAAGTATCTCCATGATTCTGCTGTACTGCCCCCGTGCCATAACCGTACCGCCCCTGAAAAAAACCTGCCGTGCTGCCGCAGACTACCCCAGCGCCCGTTCCGCGGTCGCGGTGTCCGAGCGGCGGCGGCACGGACCGCACCATTTGTTCTTGCCGCTGTTCTTTGCGTCGTACATCGCCTCGTCGGCTGCCTTGAGCAGGGACTCGGCGGTCGTGCCGTCTTCGGGGAAGGTCGCCATGCCGACGCTCGCCGATACCGACGCCACCACGTCGCCGATCACGAAAGGCTCGCTGAGGGCGGCGACGATCTTGGCCGCCACGGCCCCGGCGTCGCCCTCCCCGACGATGTCGCCGAGCAGGACCACGAACTCGTCGCCCCCCAGCCGCCCGACCTCGTCGGAGGCGCGCAGGGCGGCGCGCAGGCGGCGCGCGGCATCCTTGAGCAACTCGTCGCCGACGTCGTGGCCATGGGTGTCGTTGACCGCCTTGAAACCGTCCAGGTCGACGAACAGGAAGGCGCAGCCGCTGCCCGACCCCGATGCCCGCACCACCACCTCATGCATCAGGCTGCGCAGCAGGCTGCGGTTGGGCAGGCCGGTCAGGGCGTCGCGCGTGGCCTGACGCACCAGTTCGGCCTCGACCTGCTTGCGGTGGGTGATGTCGGACAGCACGGCGACGTAGCCGGACAGGGTCCCGCCCTCGTCGCGCACCGCGTTGACGCGCAGCCACACCGGGAACACGTCGCCGCCCTTGCGGCGGTTCCACACCTCGCCTTCCCAGCCGCCCTCGGGCGTGACCTTGCGCAGGATGGTTTCGTGGTAGTTCGGCTCCTTCTCGCCCGATCCCAGCATGAACGGCGGCTGGTCCTGCACGTCCTCGACCTCGAACCCGGTCAGGCGGACGAACGCCGGGTTGACCCGGATGATGCGGTAGGCGGCATCGAGCACGGCAATCCCGGTGTCGGTGGCGCTGAACGCCGCCTCGGCCAGCAGGACACGCTGCCGGATGCGGTGGCGCTCCAGGGCATACAGGATGGACCGCTTGATGAGGTTGCCGTCGGCCCGCCCCTTGACCAGGTAGTCCTGGGCGCCCGATTGCAGGGCGCGCAGGGCCATCTGCTCATTGTCCATGCCCGACAGGACGACGATCGGAACGTTGCCGACCTCGCGGCGCAGGGACTCGACGGTTTCGAGGCCATGGGAATCGGGCAGCGACAGATCGAGAAGCACCACGTCGTAGGACGCCTCGCGCAGCTTCTGGAACGCATCGCCGAGACGCATCACATGGGTAAGCTTCAGGTCATCCCCGGCCTCTTCGGCCAGGAGAATTTGTATGAGCCTGGCATCGCCGATGTTGTCCTCGACGAGCAGGATGCTCAGGGTCTCCCGCTGCACCCCAAATCCCCCACCGCAGGGCGCTGCTCCGCTGGTGGGCGCGCCATCTTGAATTGCCCATGACCCTACTCCACCGGAGCCCCATCAGGCAAACGAATGCGCAGGGCCGGAAACGTCCGCGCCAGCGCCGCAAGGCTTTCCTGCAGCAGGCCGGGCAGCCCGCGTGCCACGGCACGGGCATCTTCCAGACGGCCCTCGCGCGCCAGAAGCTCCACCTGTTCGGCCGCCGCCGACAGCAGGGACAGCCCGAAATTCCCCGCCGTCGCCTTCAGGTCATGCGCCCGGCGCCGCAGGACCGGGTCGGTCAGCACGGCGTGGGGCTCCGCCATGCGGGCCACGTCGCGTTGCGCCTCGGTCTGGAAGGCGGCGACCAGGGACACCAGGAACTCGGCGTCCAGCTCGCGCACCAGGCACTCGACCGCGCCCCGGTTGAGCAGGCGGAGCGGTTCGGAGGCCGGCGCCGCCAGGACCACCGCCTCGCCGCGGCCGCAGACACGGTCCAGGGCGGCAGCCAGCAGTTCGGGCTGCATGGGCTTGGGAAGGTGCCCATCCATGCCGGCCCGCCGGCAGCGCTCCACATCCTCGGGGAAGACGTCGGCGGTCAGCGCCAGGATGGGCACCGCGCCGGCCTTGCCGCCCAGCCGGCGAATCGCCCGCGTCGCCTGCAGCCCGTCGAGCACCGGCATGTGGACGTCCATCAGCACCACGTCGAACCCGCCGCGCGTCGCATGGTCCACCGCCTCGAACCCGGTGGCGGCCAGGGTGACGCGGTGGCCGCTGTGGCTGAGGTATCCGGCGACGACCTTCTGGTTGATCGGGTTGTCCTCGGCCAGCAGGATGTTGAGCCCATCCGTCCCCTCGCCCGGGACCCCGCCATCCGGCGCGACCGAGGCGGCCTGCCCGACATCGGAGCCCTCGGACGGCGGCCGGGCCTCCTTGCGGCGCTCCCAGGACGGCAGCGTGAACCAGAATCCGCTGCCCTGACCGGGCGCGCTGTCCACGCCGATGGTGCCGCCCATGAGGATGACCAGCCGCCGGCAGATGGACAGCCCCAGGCCGCTGCCGCCGTACCGCGCGGCCACCGTCGGATCGGCCTGCACATAGGGCTCGAACAGCGTGTCGCGGCGGTCGTCGGGAATGCCGGGCCCGGTGTCGCGGACCTCGAAGCGCAAGCCGCCGCTGCCTTCGGCGGCCCTCGCCACCACGATGGTGATGCCGCCGCGCTCGGTGAACTTGATGGCGTTGCCGATCAGGTTGAGCAGGACCTGGCGTAGCCGGGCGGCGTCGCCGCAGAACTGCTCCGGCACGCCGGGCGCGAACTCGGCGTCCAGCCGCAGCCCCTTTTCGGTGGCGCGCGAGGCCATCAGATGGATGACGCTGTGCACCACCCGGCGCGGCTCGAAATCCCGGCGGTCCAGTTCCAGCCGTCCGGCGTCCAGGCGCGTCAGGTCCAGAACGTCGTCGAGGATGGTCATCAGCGCATCGCCCGAATAGGCGATGGTTTCGGCACAGTCGCGCTGTTCAGGCGTCAGGTCGCTGTGCAGCAGCAGCCGCACCATGCCGAGCACCCCGGTCATGGGGGTGCGGATTTCGTGGCTCATCATGGCCAGGAATTCCGCCCGCGAGCGGGCCGCCCGCTCGGCCTGCTCCGTGGCGGCACGCTGGGCCTCCTCGGCCGCCTTGCGGGCCGAGATGTCGTAGAGCCAGGTCAGCAGGACCAGTTCGTCCTGGTGGCGCGTCTCGACCATGGTGACCAGCGCCCAGTAGCGGCTGCCGTCGCCGCGCCGGAACCGCACCTCGGCATCGCGCAACGGCTGCCCGGCGCGGGCCGCGGCGACCAGCCGGGCGCGGTCGGCCGGATCGTCATAGAAGTCGTGGGCCGGCCGGGCCGAAAAGGCCGCCTGATCCAGGCCGTGCATCTCGGCCAGCCGGCGGTTGAGGAACAGGATGGAGCCGTCCAGGCGGCTCAGCGCCACGCCGACCGGGCTGTCCTCCAGGATGCCGCGCAGCCGGCTTTCGCTGTCGCGCAGCTTTTCCTCGATCTGCTTGCGCTCCATGGCGTGCATCAGGGCGCGCTCCAGCACGTCCCCCCGCACGTCGCCCTTGACCAGGTAGTCCTGGGCCCCGGCCCGCACGGCGGCAATGCCGATGGCGCGGTCGTCGAGCCCGGTCAGCACCACGACGGCAAGGTCGGGTGCCGCGGCAATGAACCGCTCGACGGTGTCCAGGCCCTGGGAGTCGGGCAGCCCCATGTCGAGAATGGCGACGTCGAACGGCTGGGCGGCGACCATGGCCACCGCCTCGGCCAGCGTCGCAGCACCCCTCAGGGCGAAGCGCACGCCGTCGCCCTGAAAGGCCAGTTCGGCCTCGACCAGACGACGGTCGCCGGGGTTGTCGTCAACCACCAGGATGTTCAGCGGCGCTTCGGTCATGTTCCGGTTTCCTGATGGACCAGGGGTTCGGGCCGCAGTTCGGGCCGCAGTTCGGGAAGGTGTTCCCGCAGGCGGTCGCGCAGCACGGCGGCCTCGGCCTCGATGGCGTCCAGGCCGCCGCGCAGGGCGCTGATGTTTTCGGCCGCGTCGGGCGGCGCCACGGCGTCAGTCGCGGCTTCGGCGGCGTCACGGGCCAGGGTCTCCAGGCTGCGCAGCAGGTCGACCAGGGCGGTGAACCCGAACAGCATGGCATTGCCCTTGGCGGCATGGGCCAGCCGCCGCACCGCCGCCGGGTCGCCGACGTCCAGCGCCCGGCGCAGGCCGTCCAGTTCCTGGTCGAGATGGCGGAAGAACGACGGCAGCAGCGGCGCCAGCTCGGGCTCGAACACCTCCTTGCGGGGCGTGGCGGGGCGGGGCGTGGGGGGCTGCGGAGCGGTGGAAACCGCCAGCCGCCGCGGAGCCGCCGCGCCCGACCGAACGCCCGAGGCCGTGTCCTCAGCCGCCGGCAGATAGGTCTTGAGCAGGCCGCTCAACGCCTCCAGGCGCAGCGGCTTGACCACGTAGGTGTTGCATCCGCAGTCGAGCGCCGTGTCGCGGTCGTCCTTGAGGGCAGTCGCCGACAGGGCGACGATGGGCGTCGGACGGTCGTCGGGCCGGAGGTCCTCCTCCACCGCGCGCATGGCCCGCGCGGCGCCAAAGCCGTCCATGACCGGCATCTGAATGTCCAGGAACACCAGGTCGTAGACCGTCTCGCGGAACATGTCGACCGCCTCCGCGCCGTTGCTGGCGGTATCGACGGTCAGCCCCAGGCCGCTGATCATGTCGCCGATGACCAGGCGGTTGAGGTCGCTGTCGTCGACCACCAGAACCCGCGCCCCGGCCAGCCGCGCCACCGGACCGGTGGCGGCGCGCAGGCGGCGCGGCGTCTGCTCGCTGGCCGGGCGCATCGGGGCGGTGAAAAAGAACGTGCTGCCGTGGTCGGGCCGGCTGACCACCCAGATGCGGCCACCGGTCAGTTCGACCAGCCGGCGGCTGATCGCCAGGCCCAGCCCGGTGCCGCCATAGCGCCGGTTGTTGGTGGTGTCGGCCTGGGCGAAGGGCTCGAACACGCAGCCGACCTTTTCGGCCGCGATGCCGACGCCGGTGTCCTCCACCGCGAACAGCAGGGGGATCGGCGCGGTTCCGGCCGCCGCCGCGCCATCGGTGGTCCCGCCGTCCTTGGTGATGCGCAGTTCGATGAACCCGTGGTCGGTGAACTTCACCGCGTTGCCGACCAGATTGGCCAGCACCTGCCGCAGATGGCGGGCGTCGCCGTGCCACAGGCGCGGCAGGTCGTCGGCGATCGTGGCCCGCATGTCCACGCCCTTGGCCGCCGCCCCGGCGCGGAAGATGTCGAGCACGCCGCTGACCGTCATGCGCAGGTCGAAGGCGGCGTCTTCGCTCTCCACATGCCCGGCCTCGATCTTGGAGAAGTCCAGGATGTCGTCCAGAAGGTCGGCCAGATGCTCGCCCGCGCGGTCCAGGGCGCGCACGTATTCCCCCTGTTTGTCCGACAGGGCGGTCGCCTTGAGCAGGTCGATCAGGCCGATGATGCCGGCCATGGGGGTGCGGATTTCGTGGCTCATGGTGGCCAGGAAGTCGGACTTGGCGCGCCCGGCATCCTCGGCCTGGGTCCGCGCCACCTCCAGCGCTTCGCGGACGCGCACCTGCTCGGTGGCGTCCTGGGCCGACAGCACGACCGAGGCGCCGTGCTCGCCCGGCGGCATGGCCCGGCCGTGCACGGTCATGGTCCGCCACTCGCCGAAGGCATGGCGCATCCTCACCGCGCGGCTGCCGACCTGCTGCGGGTCGTCGAGCAGGCGTTCAAGGTCGCCCATCACCGCCGGCAGGTCGTCGGGGTGGACCAGATCGGCCAGCGGACGGCCGGTCAGCTGGTCGGCCCGCCAGCCCAGCAGACGCTCGGCCGAGGGGCTGTGGAACCGCAGCAGACCGCGCTCGTCGACCACCGCCACCAGGTCCGAGATGTTCTCGACCAGGGTGCGGAAGCTCTCCCCCCGGCTGTCCAGGCGGGCGATCAGATCCTGATTGGCCAGGGTCAGGACGATGGCGTCGAGGCGGGCCTGGTGGTGGCTGCGCGCCAACGCCATCAGAATGGCCCCGGCCACCACCACGACCAGACCCAGGGCCAGCGGGACCTGCCCGGGATAAGACAGCACCCGCAGCGTCAGCAGGCCCAGAGACGGCACCACGAAAGCCGCCGCGGCGCCCAGCAGAGGCGCCTTGGCCAGCGCCCCGGCGGCCGCCAGCGCAATGAGGATCAGGCCGACGAACAGGCTGACCAACGGTTGCCCGGCGGGGTCCAGGAACAGCAGCGCGGCAGCGCCCCAGGCAATCCCGGACAGGCCGGACAGCAGCGTGAACAGCAACGCCCAGCGGTCGGGCCGGTCATCCCGCTCCGCGCCGCTGGCGGCATAGGCGGCGTGGGCCGCGCCGCCGCCCACCGCCACCACGACGAAGGCCGCCGTCCAGGACGCCAGGACGCGCGGGTCGGCGCTGCTCCACTGGACGGCGATGACCAGCAGGGCGCAGACGGCGGGCAGGACCACGGCCGGCAACCCGGCGGCACGGTGATAGGCGCGCAGCAGCCGCGCCCGCAACGGCGGGGGAAGCTCGTCGTCGGCTGCCAATCGGTACGGCAGGGCCCCCACCCCGCCGACATCCCCGCCGCCATGCTGTGTCCCACCCACCGCAGCCACTCCCTCACTGAGTCTTTAGAACCATTCCCCGCCGGAAGTTTGTGTCCGGGCGGTCAGGAAGTCAAAGAGAGTCCCCCTTTCGATGCATCCTCATCGGCGCTCCGGGCGTTTTCCTGCGCAGGGAGCCCTTCACAGACCCTCCGGAGGAACAGACCTGCATGTGCGGCATCTGCGGCGAGATCCGTTTTGACCGCGCGCCGGCCTCGGCCGTCGCCGTTCAAGCCATGAGCGAAACCCTGTCGGCGCGCGGCCCGGACGGGGCCGGGGTGGTGGCCCAGGGACGGGTGGCGTTCGGCCACCGCCGGCTCAAGATCATCGACCTGTCGGACCATGCGCAGCAGCCGATGGTCGATCCCGACCTCGGCCTGACCATCGTGTTCAACGGCTGCATCTACAATTATCCGCAACTGCGCGAGGACCTGATCGCGCGCGGCTACCGGTTCTTCTCGCACGGCGACACCGAGGTCATCCTCAAGGCCTTCCACGCCTGGGGGCCGCGCTGCGTCGAGCGGTTCCATGGCATGTTCGCGTTCTGCATCTGGGAGCGCGACAGCGGCCGGGTGACCCTGGCCCGCGACCGCCTGGGCATCAAGCCGCTGTACCTGGCCGAGGTGCCGGGCGCGGTGCGCTTTGCCTCCACCCTGCCCGCCCTGCTGGCATCGGGGCCGGACGTCGACCGCTCCATCGACCCGGTGGGGCTGCACCACTACATGACGTTCCACGCCGTGGTGCCAGCCCCGCACACCATCCTCAAGGGCGTCCGCAAGCTGCCGCCGGCCACCCTGCTGACCATCGAGCCCGACGGCACGCGGCACCAGGAGACGTACTGGGACCTGCGCCTGGACGCCCAGGAGGACCGGCCGTTCGAGGACTGGCAGGACATGGTTCTGGCCGCCCTGCGCACCGCCGTGAAGCGCCGGCTTGTCTCGGACGTGCCGGTCGGGGTGTTGCTGTCGGGCGGCCTGGACAGTTCGCTGATAACCGGCCTGCTGGCCGAGGCCGGGCAGCAAGGGCTGGCCACGTTCTCGGTCGGGTTCGAGGAAGCCGGCGGCGAGAAGGGCGACGAGTTCCAGTACTCCGACCTCATCGCCAAGCACTACGGCACCGATCATCATCGCATCTTCGTGCCCAGCGCCCGCCTGCTCGACACCCTGCCGCGCACCATCGCGGCCATGAGCGAGCCGATGGTCAGCTACGACAACGTCGGCTTCTACCTGCTGTCCCAGGAGGTGTCCAAGCACGTCCGCGTGGTGCAGTCGGGCCAGGGCGCCGACGAGGTTTTCGGCGGCTATCACTGGTATCCGCCGCTGCTGGACTCGGTGGCGCCGGTGGACGACTACGCCCGCGTCTTTTTCGACCGCGACCACGCCGGGGTCCGCGATGCGCTGGACCCCCGATTCATCGGCGACGACGCCTCGCGCGCCTTCCTGGAGGCCCAGTTCGGCCGTCCCGGCGCCGGCCGCGCGGTGGACAAGGCGTTGCGCCTGGACACCACCGTCATGCTGGTCGAGGACCCCGTGAAGCGGGTGGACAACATGACCATGGCCTGGGGTCTGGAAGCCCGCGTGCCGTTCCTCGACCACGAACTGGTCGAACTGGCCGGCCGCATCCCGGCCGAGCACAAGGTCGCCGGCGGCGGCAAGCACGTCCTCAAGGAGGCCGCGCGCAGGGTTATCCCGGAACAGGTCATCGACCGCCCCAAGGGGTACTTCCCGGTGCCGGCCCTCAAGTACATCGAAGGCCCGTATCTGGCCTATGTGCGCGACGCCCTGGACAGCCGGGTGGCCCGCGAGCGCGGCCTGTTCCGGCGGTCCCACGTCGATACCCTGCTGGCCGCGCCAAGCGACCACATCACCCCCCTGCGCGGCTCCATGCTGTGGCAGGTCGCCCTTCTGGAACTGTGGTTGCAGGCCCATGACATCCGGTGAGAAAAACGCAATCGTGGACTGCGGCTGGGGCCGGCTGATCTTCGCCAACACCTTCACCGACCTCGACCGGCTGGCCGCCACCCTGCGCGACGAGCGGCCGGGGCGGCGCGACATCGCGTTCTATTGCCCCGACCCCCACGTCGTGCTCGCCAAGGCGCCGCAGGATTTGTTCCTGGACCCGTCGCACACCTACCGCCTGCGCTTTGCGCGCTATCGCCCGGCCCCCGAGGCGCCGCGCGGGTTCAGCGTGCGTCCGGTCACCAATCCCGAGGACGTGGTGGCCATCAACCGCATCTACACGGCGCGCGGCATGGTCCCCTTCGCCGAGGACTTCCCGTGGCAGGAACGGGGCTCGCCCGTGGTGACCGTGTTGCTGGCCGAGGAGGACACCACGCACGAGGTCATTGGCGTGGTCACCGGCATCGACCACAAGCGCGCCTTCGACGACCCCGAGAACGGGTCCAGCCTGTGGGCGCTGGCGGTCGATGCCCAGACCCGCCACCCCGGCGTCGGCGAGGCCCTGGTGCGCCGCCTGGCCGAACTCTTCCAGGAGCGCGGCCGGTCGTACATGGATCTCTCGGTCATGCACGATAATGCCGGTGCCATCGGCCTTTACGACAAGCTGGGGTTCGAGCGGGTGCCGGTGTTCACCATCAAGACCAAGAATTCGATCAACGAGAAGCTGTTCATCGGGCCGATCCCCGACAGCGCCCTCAACCCCTATGCCCGCATCATCGTGGACGAGGCGCGGCGGCGCGGCATTCAAGTGCATGTCGTGGACGAACAGGAAGGATATTTCACCCTCACCCACGGCGGCCGGTCCATCACCTGCCGCGAGAGCCTGTCCGAACTGACCAACGCCATCGCCATGAGCCGGTGCGACAACAAGGCCGTCACCCGCCGCCTGCTGGCCGCCGAGGGCCTGTCGGTGCCCGATCAGATCGAAGTGACGGGCGACGACGACGGCGGAGATTTTCTGAAACGCCACGGCGCCGTGGTGGTCAAGCCGGCACGCGGCGAGCAGGGCCAGGGCATCAGCGTGGACATCCGCGACCCCGCCGCCCTGCGCACCGCCATCGCCAAGGCCCGCGCCTTCAGCCCGCAGGTCCTGCTGGAGCAGTTCTGCCCCGGGGAGGACCTGCGGATCATCGTCATCGACGGCAAGGTGGTGGCCGCCGCCGTCCGCCGGCCGGCCTGCGTCATCGGCACCGGACGCCACTCCCTGCGCGCCCTGATCGAGGCCCAGAGCCGCCGCCGCGCCGCCGCCACCGGGGGCGAAAGCCACATCCCGCTGGACGCCGAAACCGAACGCTGCGCCGAGGACTCCGGCTTCGCGCTGGACGACGTCCCGCCCGAGGGGGCCGAGGTCACCGTCCGCAAGACCGCCAACCTGCACACCGGCGGCACCATCCACGACGTCACCGACCAGATCCATCCGGCCCTGGTCCGCGCCGCCGTGCGGGCGGCCCATGCGTTGGACATTCCGGTGGTGGGCCTGGACCTGCTGGTGCCCGACATCGGCGGCCCCGACCACGTCATCATCGAGGCCAACGAGCGGCCCGGGCTGGCCAACCACGAGCCCCAGCCGACGGCCGAACGCTTCGTCGACCTGTTGTTTCCCCAGACGCGCTTTCTGCGCCACACGGAGGCCCCGTGACACACGATTATTCGGCCCTGCGCCGCCTGCCCATCGACACCGACTACCTGTGCCGCGTCCTGCTCCGCCTGCTGGAGACGGCCAGCCCGAGCGGCATGACCGACAACGTGGTCCATCTGGTCGGAGCCGAGCTGGACGCCCTGGGCATCGAGTACGAACTGACCCGGCGCGGCGCCATCCGCGCCAACCTGCCGGCCCGCCGTAATGCGGAAGGCTTCGCGCCCGAGCGCGCCATCATCGCCCACCTCGACACCCTGGGCGCCATGGTCAAGGAACTGAAGCCCAACGGCCGGGTCGCCCTGGCGCCCATCGGCCACTGGTCGGCCCGCTTCGCCGAAGGGGCGCGCTGCACCATCAACTCGGACGGGCAGCGTTGCGTGACCGGCACCATCCTGCCGCTCAAGGCGTCGGGCCACGTCTACAACGAGGAAATCGACACCCAGCCGTCGGCCTGGACCAACCTGGAGGTCCGCATCGACGAGGACAGCCACACCCTCGAAGACCTGAAGCGCCTGCACATCAACGTCGGCGACATGATCGCCATCGCCTCGAACCCGGTCATCACGCCGTCCGGCTACATCAACGCCCGGCACCTGGACGACAAGGCGGGCGTCGCCGCCATCCTGGCCGCCGCCAAGGCGGTGGTCGACGGCAAGGTGGACCTGCCCATGGGCTGCCACCTGCTGTTCACGATCTCCGAGGAAGTCGGGGTCGGCGCCTCGGCCGTCCTGCACGGCGACGTGGCCGAAATGGTGTCAGTGGACAACGGCACCCTGGCGCCCGGCCAGAACACCAGCGAAACCGGCGTCACCGTGACCATGATGGACAGTTCCGGGCCGTTCGACTGGCACCTGACGCGCAACCTGATCGGCCTGTGCGAGGCCCACGCCATCGAGCACAGCCGCGACGTGTTCCGCTACTACCGCAGCGACGGCGCCGCCGCCCTGGAGGCCGGCAACGACATCCGCACCGCCCTGCTGTGCTTCGCCTGCGACGGCTCCCACGGCTGGGAACGCACCAACATCCGGTCCCTGGAAGCGCTCGGGCAACTGCTCGCCCTGTACATGCAGGCCGACCCCGCCTTCAAACGCGACAGCCGCCCCATCGGCCCGGTCGAGGACTTCCCCTACCAGCCCTTCCCGGAGGAAACGGAATAAATTAAAGGTGTAAGTTTAAACCACAGAGGCACAGAGACACAGAGGAAGTCACAGAGGTTTCCGTGCAAATGCTGCGCGCAGCGCAATAAATATAGTCACCACGGCAATTGCCTGCGGCGCAGTGCCCCACACCCTCTGTGCCTCCGTGTCTCTGTGGTTCCCCACTTCACTTTTGCGAACCCTCCTCCGCCGCCTTCAACGCCTTGATGGCGTGCGAACGGAATTCGCGGCGGTACAGGACGCCGACCACCAGCACGGTCAGGGCCATGAACAGCGGTGCTCCGATCAGCCAGCCCAGCGCCGCCAGCGCGAAGAAGTAGGCCCGGAGGCCACGGTTGAAGTGGTGGCCGGACTGCATGCTCAGGGTCGCCGCCACCTTGATGATGCGGCCGACCTCGGGGGTATCGGCGAGGTCGGCGGCGGGCATCGATCCCACGGTGATCGAGCAGTAGTTGGCCAGCCGGAAGGCCCACGCGAACTTGAAGAACGCGTAGATGAAGATCAGCAGCATCACCAGGACCTTGGCCTCCCACGCCGCCGGACTGGCGGCGGCGGCGGCAAAGGGGATGTCGGCCAGCACATCGGCGGCACGGTCGGCCACGCCCAGCATGGCCATCAGGCCGCCCAGCACGAAGATCGTGGTCGAGGCGAAGAACCCGACGCCGGTCAGCAGGTTGCCGAGGATCTGGGTGTCCACGATGCGCAGGTCGCGGCGCGCCGCCGCCTCCATCCAGGACAGGCGCTTGCGGTTCATGTAGGCGGTTATGGACCGGTCACGCGCCCGGGTGTGGTCAACCACCAGCGTGTAGCCCATCCACACCACCAGAAACAGCGCGAGAGCCGCGCCGTCCAGCGGCCCCATCCAATCGAGCATTCGGGCCACCCCGCCATTCAATCCGTCCGGCGTCATCCTAGCGCGAACGAACCGGCCCGCCTACTTCCCGTGCTTCTTGCCGAGCGTGTCGGCGGAATAGGCTCCGCGCTCGCCCATCGGTTCGCCGGCGGTGGTGGTGTCCACGCGGGTCTGGCGCTCCAGCTCCGAATTGATCTCGGCCCCGAGCAGCACGACGAAGGCGGTGAGGTACAGCCACATCATCAGGATGACCACTCCGGCGATGGCGCCATAGGTCTCGTTGTAGCTGCCGAACTGCGACACGTAGATGGAGAACGCGATGGAGCCCAGGATCCACAACAGGGTGGCGATGATCGCGCCGGGACTGGTCCAGCGCCACTGCGGCGGCTTGCGGTCGGGGCCGACGCGGTAGAGAACGGCCAGAGCGCCCAGCATGACCACGAACAGGATCGGCCAGCGGCTCAGGGAAATCACCCACTGCCAGAGCTGCCCGAACTCGATCATGCCGAGAATGGCCGGCACGGCCGCGACCAGGACAAGAGTGGCGATGGCCACGACTATCCCGCCCAGCGTCAGGGCCAGGTTGATGAGCGTCAGCTTGATGAAGCCGCGCTCCTCCTCTTCGTTGTAGGCGATGTTCAGGGCGGTGACCAACGACCGGACGCCCTTGGAGGCGCTCCACAACGCGAACAGAAGGCCCGCGGCGGCCCCAAATCCCATGGCGCCCGACGACGACTGCGCGGCGTCGTTCATCTGCTTTTCGAGGATTCCCTGAGCCTCGGGCGGCATCATCTGACTCATCGCCTGGATCTGCTGCTGCACGTCCTCGGGGCTGGCGACCAGCCCGTAGATGGCCACTGCGGCGGCAATCGCCGGAAAGATCGCCAGCAGCGAGAAGAACGCGACGCCGCCCGAGACCACGGAAATATTGTCGTTGGTGATCTCGTCCTTGACCCGGAACAGGACGTCTTTCCAGCCCTTCATCGGTATGTCGGTCGGGCGCTGGGCTCCCCTTCCCCGTGCCCCCTGCTGACTGGCGTGCTGGCTTGCTTGTGCATGATCGGCCATCGAGGCCTCCCCACGCTGCTTGAGGGAAACGTAAGGGGCAACGGGCATCGGGGGAAGACGGTTGCTGTGCCTTAGCCAAGACATGATGAACCTGGCTCATCATGTCTTGGACGGCGCGACCGCGCCGCGCGGCCCCTGCCGCGTGAGCCAAGCGGCCGGAGGACGCGCCCGGCGCTTGAGGGCGTCCCGATGATCGAAAGATCAGCGGGACAAGGAACTATGCTTCCAGCCGCGGAAAGCGGCGGGCCAGCAGGCGGGAGACCTCGGCGTTGCGATCGCGCAAGGGCTGGACCAGGGCCGGAAGCTGGTCCGGCGCGGTGTCTGCGGCCCGTTCGCCGGCCTGCCGCGCGGCCTGCCGCAGGGCCAGGAACCCGAAATGGCCGGCCGATGCCGCAAGATCGTCAGCCAGTTCGGCCACCGCCGCAGGATTGCCGGCCACCGCGCCGCGTTCCATGCGCTGCAGAAGCTGCTCCGCGTCGCCGGTGAACAGGCGCAGGATCTCGGTGATGCCGTCGCCGCCCAGCGCCGCCGACAGACCGTCGAGCACCGCCTGGTCGATGACCGGCGCCGCAATAGGCACGGCGGGCGCCTGCGCCGATGCGGCGATCAACGGCACCTCGAACCAGAAGCGTGCGCCCTGCCCTTCGGCGCTTTCGACATCGATGCGGCCGTCCATCAGGTCGACCAGCTTGCGGCAGATCGCCAGGCCCAGCCCGGTGCCGCCGAACCGCCGCGAGATGGTGCTGTCGGCCTGGGTGAAGGGCTGGAACAGCGTCCGCGCGGCATGCTCGGCAACACCGATGCCGGTATCGGTCACGATAAAGCGCAAGACTTCGCGGTCCGCCCGTCCTCCTGCCGTGGCCCGGACGCGCTCCACCTGGACCGATACGCTGCCGGTTTCGGTGAACTTGACGGCGTTGGACACCAGGTTGAGCAAAACCTGACGCACCCTTTCGCCGTCGCCGCCCAGGCGGGCCGGCACGTCGTCGGCCACCGCCGCCTTCAGGGCAAGGCCCTTCTCGTTGGCCCGGCCGGCCAGCAGGGCGATCACGTCGCGCACCACCAGGGCGGGCTGGAACGGCTCGTCGTCGAGGTCGAGGCGCCCGGCCTCCAGCTTGGACAGGTCGAGAATGTCGTTGAGCATGGCCAGCAAGGACCGCCCGGACTGCCGGATGGTTTCGGCGTAGTCGCGCTGGCCCGCCGTCAGGCCGCTGTCGAGCAGCACCTGGGCCATGCCGAGGATGCCGTTCAGGGGGGTGCGCACCTCGTGGCTCATGACGGCCAGGAACTCGGACTTGGCGCGGGCGGCCTGCTCGGCCTCCTCCTTGGCGCGGCGCAGATATTCCTCGGCCCGGCGCCGCTCGGTCGCATCGCGGGCCACGCCGACCAGCAGCGCCTGCCCACCGATCTCGACGCTGTTGACCGACAGGTCGAGAATCACGGTCGAGCCGTCGCCCCGCCGCCCGGTCACTTCGCGCGACGACACCGGGCCGGTCGGATGGTCGGGCACCAGCGCCGCCACCGGGCCGCCCACCACGTCGGCGGAGGAGCACCTGAACAAGCGTTCGGCGGCCGGGCTGAAGGTGCGGACGATGCCGGCGGCGTCGCTGACCAGCACGCCCTCGGGCACCGCCTCCAGCAACGCCTGGAACCGCGCCTCGCTGGCCTCCAGATGGCGGTCGCCCTCGGTCACCCGCGCTTCAAGGCCGATCCGGCTGCGTTCCAGGGCGTGCAGCGCCTCGAACGACCGCAGCCCGGCGATGGTGGAGGTGAACAGCTTCTGCGCCGTCATCTCCGTCTTGGCCTTGTAGTCGTCGATATCGTAGCGCAGAATCACGTCGCGTTCGGGCGCCTGGCCAGGCTGGCCGGTGCGCAGGATGATGCGCATGGCGCGCAGGCCCAGCACGTCGCGCAGGTACGGGACCAGGGTGAGGCCGGCGTCCTCGGTCTCCATCACCACGTCCAGGAACAGCACCGCGACGTCGCGGTGGGCGGCCAGGACGACCTTCGCCTCGGCCGCCGACGATGCGGTCAGCAGGGTGACCGGGCGGCCGCGAAAGGTCATGCCGTCGAGCACGATGCGCGTCACATGGTGGATCTCGAGGTCGTCATCGACCACCAGGACCTTCCACGGAGCGGCCGCCGACGCCTCGGCGTCCGCAGGCGCAGGCGTTTCCGGCAGGAACGCGATTTCATCGTCGGCGGGGCAGGACATGGGAAAACTCGTTCTACGGGCGGGCGACCGGACTCCACAATGCCCCTTGTGTGGCGCTGCGGCAAGTCCACCTCCCGGACCATGGCGCGTCAGACACAGAAGCGCCGGGCGGTTTGGAGGCTGCCCTTTTTAACGCAAATTTCTTTGCCAAAAACGTCTCGCACCTGCGAGAGTGCGTACCGAGAGTGGGGAGATTTCTCCCCCGGTTCAGGAAGAAAGTGTGGTGGTCCGATGAGAATGATCGAAAACAAGACGTTCGCCGAGATCAAGGTTGGCGACAGCGCGACCCTGACGCGTACCCTGACGCGCGAGGATACCGAACTGTTCGCCGTCATCTCCGGGGACTACAACCCCACCCACCTGAACGACGAATGGGCGGCCAAGCTGCTCAAGACGCAGAAGATTTCCGGCCACGGCATGTGGGGCGGGTCGCTGATCTCGGCCCTGCTGGGCAACGAGCTTCCCGGTCCGGGCGCGGTCTACAAGTCGCAGAACCTGACCTTCCACCGTGCCGTCGGGCTGGGCGACACCCTGACCGTCACCATCACGGTGATGGAGATGAACCCGGTCAACAACGGCCTGCTGTTCCACTGCACCGCCTGCAACCAGCACGGCGAACAGGTCATCGACGGCACCGCCGAAGTCATCGCCCCGACCGAGAAGGTCGAGATGCCGGCCGGGGACCTGCCCGAGGTGCGGGTCCGCCACCGCCACCACGTGTTCGAGAACCTGATCGAGAAGGTCCATGCCCTGCCCGCCGTCAAGGTGGCGGTGTGCCATCCCTGCGACGAGGTTTCCCTGGCCGGCGCCGTCGAGGCCGCCCGCCTGGGCATCATCGACCCGGTGCTGATCGGGCCGGAGGACAAGATCCGTGCGGTGGCCGAGGAATTCGGCCTGGATATCTCCCCCTACCGCATCATCGACACGCCGCACAGCCATGGCTCGGCCGAAACCGCCGTCGCCCTGTGCCGGTCGGGCGAGTGCGAGGCCCTGATGAAGGGCAGCCTGCACACCGACGAAATGATGCACGAAGTGGCCAGCCGCGATCACGGCCTGCGCACCGGCCGCCGGATCAGCCACATCTTCGTGATGGACGTCCCGACGTACCCCAAGCCGCTGTACATCACCGACGCCGCCATCAACATCTATCCGTCGCTGGAGGACAAGGTCGACATCGTCCAGAATTGCATCGACCTGGTGCATGTGATGGGCGTGCCGCAGCCGCTGGTCGCCATCCTGTCGGCCGTCGAGACGGTCTATCCCAAGATCACCTCGACCGTCGAAGCCGCCGCCCTGTGCAAGATGGCCGACCGTGGCCAGATCAAGGGCGCCCTGCTCGATGGTCCGCTGGCCTTCGACAACGCCATTTCCGAAGAAGCCGCCCGCATCAAGAAGATCGTCAGCCCGGTCGCCGGCAAGGCCGACATCCTGCTGGTCCCCGACCTGGAGGCCGGCAACATGCTGGCCAAGCAGTTGTCCTACCTGGCCGAGGCCGACGCCGCCGGCATCGTGCTGGGCGCCCGCGTGCCGATCATCCTGACCAGCCGCGCCGACAGCGCCAAGGCCCGCCTCGCGTCCTGCGCCGTGGCCGCCATGTACGCCCAGGCCCGCCGGTCCGGGCAGAAGAAGACCATGACGGGTTCGGGGTCCAAATAATGAGCAACGGCATTCTTGTCATCAACGCCGGGTCGTCGTCGATCAAGTTCTCGGTCTATCTGGTCGAGAACGCCCTGCGGCTGGTCACCAAGGGCCAGCTCGAGGGTATCGGGGTCGGCATCACGCCGCACTTCAAGGCGGTTGACGCCGACGGCGCGACCCTGGCCGACGCCGCCTGGGAGCCGGTCGCCGTGGGCGGCCAGACCAAGGTGCTCGGCCGCCTGATGGAATGGATCGAGGACCATCTGGGCGACGCCACCCTGACCGCGGCCGGGCACCGCGTGGTGCACGGCGGCGGCAAGTACGGCCGCCCGGTGGTGGTCGGCGGCACGGTGCTGCCGGACCTGGAGAACTACGTGTCTCTGGCCCCCCTGCACCAGCCGCACAACCTGGCCCCGATCAAGGCCATCGCCGAACTGCACCCGGACCTGCCGCAGGTGGCGTGCTTCGACACCGCCTTCCACATGACCAAGCGGCACGAGGCGGAAATGTTCGCCCTGCCCCGCAAGTACGCCGAACAGGGCATCCGCCGCTACGGCTTCCACGGCCTGTCGTATGAGTACATCGCCCACGCCCTCAAGACCGTCTCGCCCGAGGTCGCCAACGGCCGGGTCATCGTCGCCCACCTGGGCAGCGGGGCCAGCATGTGCGCCATGAAGGGCGGCAAGTCGGTCGACAGCTCCATGGGCTTCACCGCCGTCGACGGCCTGATGATGGGCACCCGCACCGGCAGCCTGGATCCGGGCGTGGTGCTGCATCTCATCCAGCACGAAGGCCTCGACGCCAAGGCGCTGGAAAAGCTGCTGTACAAGGAATCCGGCCTGCTCGGCGTGTCGGGCGGCATCTCCAACGACATGCGCGTGCTGCTGGAAAGCGACAAGCCCGAGGCGCGCGAGGCGGTGGAACTGTTCGTCTACCGCATCTGCAAGGAGATCGGCGCCCTGGCCTCGACCATCGGCGGCCTCGACGCCCTGGTGTTCACGGCGGGCATCGGTGAACACGCCGCGGCCATCCGCAAGCGGGTGTGCGACGGCACCGCCTGGCTGGGCGTGGTCATCGACGACGCCGCCAACCAGCGCCACGACACGCGCATCTCGACCCTGGACAGCAAGGCCCAGGCCCTCGTCATCCCGACCGACGAGGAACTGATGATCGCCCGCCATACCCAGGCGCTGGTGAGCGAGGTCGTTTAGGGCATTGGCTGGTTGAAAAAAGTCAAAATAAACTCGTCGCACCCGCGCATGCGGGTGCCCAGGGTCGTGAAGAAAATCGTTCATCATGAATGCCTTGAGAAAGGCCGACGCGACTTTCTCCACGGTCCTGGGTTCCCGCCTGCGCGGGAACGACGGGATTATTTGTGGGCAGGCAGATCCTACTTCTCGTAGCGGAAGCCCAACTTGACGACGACCTGGAAGTGGGACACCTGGTCGTTGTCGATGTGGCCGCGGACCTCCTTGACCTCCAGCCAGTTGAGGTGGCGGACCGATTTGGCCGCCGTGGCCACCGCGTTGCGGATGGCGTCGTCGATCGAGGTGGCCGACGAACCGGCGACTTCGGTGATGCCATAGACATGGTCGCTCATGGGGCGCTCCCTTGCGTTTTTGGGGGTAGAAGGTCAACGGCGGGCGGGGCCGGCCAGTTGCAGGGCGCTACTGGCCGCCGCGCCAGCCACCTTCGCGTTTGCGGTCCTCGGCCTTTTCCTCGGCCTTCTGCTTGCCGTGGTCGGCTTCCTCGTCACGGCGCTTCTCCAGGGCCGCGCGTTCCGACCCGGTGAGCAGGGCGCCGCTTTCCTCGTCGACCAGCGACAGGCGCGGGGCGAACGGCAGGTCGAGCAAGGCCCGCACACGGTCCTCCTCCTCGCGCAGCAGCAGGGAACTGAGGTACAGCCGCTTCTGCACGCTTTCCGGCATTTCGGACAGGTAGCTCAGGCGGAAGGTCCGGCGGAAGAACTCCGACGTCTTCCACGGCGCCATCCAGGTCTTGGTCATGGCGACGCTCCCGTCGCTCGCTTGGTCATTGCCATGCTCCCGCCGCCAGATGGACCGGCAACAGCATGGCCGCCCCGAACAGGCACACCAGCCCCAGGAACACCAGCCGCACGGCCCAGGTCCGATGCCCGGCGCTGTTGGTGTTGCCAGCCACGTAGCGCTGGTAGCCGACGTAGTACCCGGCGGTCAGGTGGTCGCGGGTGTGGGTTTCGAGGGTCGTCCGCGTCCGCTCGGCGTCCAGCCCGTCGTCGGCGCACATCCTGCGGACCTCCCCTTCCAGGCGGACCAGTTCCTCGAGGTCGGGCGGCTCGTTGTAGACGAACAGCCATTCCGCCATCAGCAGCCGCCACACCGAGGCGAACAGCAAGGCGACGCCGAGCAGACCGATGCCGACCATGATGAAGGTCGGCAGGTGGCCCGGAAGCATGTCCAGGTCCACCTTTTGCGCCAGCCCGATGAATGCATAAAGCGCGAACGAAACGGCGGCCGCGGGCACACCGATGCTCCCACGGATGCTTTCCCGCCGACTCCGTTCGGCAAAGTAGAGGTCCCGGAAGGTGTCGTGCCTGAGCCGGGCCGCGGCGCTGTCGTCCATCATGTCGGACTGTCAACGGATGGCGGGGGCCGAACGTTCGCGCGGTTTCAGTCGCCATGGTTCCTTTTCCCCACGCCCAACTCCAAAAAGGCGTTAGCCCCCAGGCCGCGTAAGGTCGTATAAAAGGCCGGCTGCCGTGGGGACGGCGGCAGGCTGTCAATTGCCCGGAGACGGGCATTCGAGGGGAGACGCCCCGTCCGGGGGATGGATGATGGCGGATCAGCAGGAAACCACACCGACGCAGCAGCCACTGCGCGCCGCCCGGGCCGACATGCGCCGCTTGGCGCTGCTGTTGGGCGCCATGACCGTGGTCGGGGCCGTTGCGGTGGCGCTGCTGCTTCTGGTGGCCGCGTCGCGCCAGGACTCCCTTGCCGTATCGAGCACGCGAACGGTCGCCAAGGCCCTGATCGAAGACCTGAGAGCCCCGCAGCGCGACGAACCGGCCGATCTGATGGTCCGGCTCGCCCGGCCGAGCATCCTCGAGGCGCTGGGCGCCCAGCACGGGCTGGCCGATCTCGCCTTCGGGCCGGGGCGGCCGGACGCCGCCCCCCTCAAGGACAGCCTTCCCGTAAGCGGCCCGGACGGCGCCGTCGTGGGCTACCTGGAGTGGACCATCGACCGCCCCGGCCGCGCCCTGCTGTACGATGTCGCGCCGCCGCTGTTCGGGGTGCTGCTGGTCATCCTGGGGCTGGGCGGCCTGATCATCCACCGGTCGCACCAGGTCAGCCGCAGCCTGCACGACACCACCGCCCGCCTGGCCGACAGCGAAGAGCGCTATTCCGCCGCTGCGGCCGACAGCGCCCTGCAGCGGGGCCTGCTGATGGACGCCGTCAACAGCATCGACGAAGGCTTCGTGCTGTTCGACGCCGACGGCCACCTGGTGGTGTGCAACGACCGCTACCGCGAGATCTATCCGGCCATCAGCGACCTGATGGAGCCCGGCGTGTCGTTCGAGGACATTCTGTTCGTGGCCGCCGGGCGCCTGGGCGTGACCGAGGGCATGGACAACCACGAGTCGCTGCGCCAGTGGATCGACTCCCGCCTGAACCGCCACCTCCTGGCCCACGGCCCGGTCGAGGCGCAGTTGTCCGACGGCCACTGGTACCGCATCAGCGAACGGCCGACCCGCACCGGCGGCATCGTCAAGGTGCTGATGGACATTTCCGACGCCAAGTCGCACGCCCTCGCCCTGGCCACCAAGAGCGAAGTCCTGGAAACCACCTTCGAGGCGATGGCCCAGGGTGTGTGCGTGTTCGACGCCGCCCTCAACCTGGCGGCCTGGAACCACCGGTTCGGGGAACTGGCCGAATATCCCGCCGCGCTGCTGAGCGTCGGCACGCCGCTGGCCGATCTGGTGGCCATCGACCAGCGCCGCCGGGTGGCCGCCCTGCCAATCGATGCCGACGATGCCGCCACCCCGGCCAACAGCACCCCGCGCGAGGCCATCCTGCCGTCCGGGCGCGTTCTGGAAGTGCGCCACAATCCGCTGCCGCGCGGCGGCTTCGTGGCCACGTTCAACGACATCACCGCCCACCATCAGGCCGAGGTCGCCCTGCGCCACAGCCAGAAGATGGACGCCATCGGGCAATTGGCCGGCGGCATCGCGCACGAGTTCAACAACATGCTGACCGCCATCGGCGGGTTCTCGCGCATGGCCCAGCGCACGCCGGACAACGTGTCGCGCGTCACCCTGTGCCTGGGCGAGATCACCAAGGCGTCCGACCGCGCCGCGCAACTGACCGCCCAGCTCCTGGACTTCAGCCGGCGCAGCGACCGCGACAGCCGGGTTCCGGTCCACCTCAAGACCCTGACCCGCGACCTGTCCAACTTCCTGCGGCCGCTGATGGGCGAGCATGTCGAGGTGGAGATCACCGTCCACGACAGCGACCTCGTGGTGCTGGCCGATCAGGCCAAGCTGACCCAGGCCATCGTCAACCTGTGCATCAATGCGCGCGATGCCATGCCGGCCGGCGGCATCATTTCCATCGATGTTTCCCCGGCCCTGGACGGTGCGGCGCTGGCCCTGCGCCATCCCGTCCTGACCGCCCAGTCGTTCGCCTGCCTGCGGGTCAGCGACTGCGGCACGGGCATCGACCCCGACGTGCTGCCGCGCATCTTCGAGCCGTTCTTCACCACCAAGGAACAGGGCAAGGGCACCGGCCTGGGCCTGCCCATGGTCTATTCGACGGTCGAACAGCTCGGCGGCGCGGTCGAGGTGGAGACCGCGCCGGGCGTGGGCTCGGTGTTCACCCTGTACCTGCCGCGCGTGGCCGATGCCGCGGACTCCGCCGAGGCCGGGGCCATCGCCGCGGACGTCGACGGATCGGGCATCACCGTCCTGCTGGCCGAGGACGAGGACGCCGTGCGCCAGTTGATCTCCATGACCCTGCGCGACGCCGGCTTCAACGTCATCGCCGCCGCCGACGGGGCCGAGGCCGCCGTCCTGTTCGAGCGCCACGGCGAGGACTGCGCCGCGCTCATCACCGACGTGGTGATGCCCAAGCTGGACGGCACGGCCCTGGCCCGCCGCCTGCTGGAACGCGCCCCCAACATCAAGGTCATCCTGATGTCGGGCTATGACACCAATGATGAAGCGGCCACCTTGGCCGACGCACCCGGCCGGCGCTTCCTGCGCAAGCCGGTGGTTCCCGACGCCCTGCTTGCCACGCTGCGGCTGTTGCTCGATGAAGACGAGACGGCCCACGAGGAGGAATTCCTGCCATGACCGCGGTCGCCCCCCGCACAGACTCCGCCGAGCCGCTTCCGCCGTGCGCGGCTCCGGCGGATTTCCAAACCGTCGAGGCCCGCCGCCTGATGGCCGACCTGCTGGAGCCGTTCCTGACCGAGCAGGAGGCCACGCCGCTGGAGCTGCTGCACCATCCGCGCCTGCAGCAGGCGCTGGACGGCAGCGCCGTGCGGCGCATGGCCGTTCAGAAGCTGGCCGAGGTCCAGGCCACGGCGGCCGGGGTCACGGTCGTGCAGCGGGCACATGACCTGGACGCCCTGATCAAGGCGGCCGCCGCCGAAACCCGCAGCCGCATCAAGGCCTGCGCGCCCGAAGTCATCGCCATCGGGTCCTATTCGGCGGCGGTGACCGCGGCCCGCCGCGACCGCCCCGCCGCCGAGGGCGATTTCGCCGTCTATGCGGCCCTCGCCGCCACCCTGGCCGGATGCAAGAGCCAGGGCGAAAAGATCGAACGCCTGATCGCCTTCTGCCTGGAGGCCACCGACGAGCTTCAGCGCGGCTACGCCGACGCCCTGCTCGGCGAGCATCTGGCCGCGCCCGGGGTGTTTCGCGGCCTGTGGGGCAATCCGGACAGCCTGGCTGACCTGATGTCCGACCTGATCGACCTGCTGCTGGGCGACCCGCCCAAGGACAAGCCGACCCCGGCCGTCGTCCGCCGCCTGCAGGCCCTGTGCTCGGCCAATCCCATGAGCGCCACGCGCGAGGGACTGGTCGGCAGCCTGGTTCTGGAACTGCGGGGCCCGGACCGGCTGGTGCCGTCGGTCAAGGACGACCTGATGGGCCAGAAGGCCCTGCTGATGGAACTCCTGGCGACGGCCGAAATCGCCCAGCGCCTGAAGCGCAGCGACGGGTTCATCGGCGGGCGGCGCACCCATGACGCCCTGGACCGCCGCGTCTCCATGCTGGTCAGCGGCGACAAGCTGCACGACCTGCTGCGCGGCAAGTCGTTCATGGACAAGCTGCGCGACCTGTTCCGGCTGCAGGCGGCCATCGCCGCCACGTCCTCCACCAAGGTGATCGACGAATACATCCTGTTCCTGCTCGAAGGGCGCGACTTCCTGGGCCGCGTGCTGGACTGCTCCGACCTGCCCGAAGGCCGCCTGTGCCTGCTGGGCGAGTTGCAGGGGCTGGTCCTGGCCTCGACCCTGCCGCGCGCCAAGCGCAAGGATCTGGCCCTGACCCTGGACAAGGGGCAGCACGACTTCCTCAAGACCACCTCCATCCTGGCCCCCCTGCGCAAGCCCAAGCCTGCCGTCGCGGCCGTGCTGCACGTCGCCGACCTGCTGGCCCAGGGCGGCTTCACCGCCGGTGCCTGTTCGGCCGAGGCGCGCGATCTGGTCATCCGCCACATCCGCCACCGCGACTTCGTGCGCAAGTACGTTGAAGGCCAGGACCTGACCGCCGCCGACGCCGAGGACAAGCCGACCGTGGCCGAGCGCGTGTCCGGCCTGTCGGAGCGCCTGCAGAAGGCCGGCATCGCCTTCCTCGACCTGTCGAAGCTGCGCGTCCTGGTGGCCGAGGACGAGGAAAGCGCCCGCACCTACATCGAAATGGTGCTGACCGACATGGGCATCACCAACATCATGGCGGTGGCCGACGGCCGGCAGGCACTGAAGGTGTTCCAGGACTTCGAGGACGGGGTGGACCTCATCATCTGCGACTGGATGATGCCGCGCATGTCGGGCCTGGACTTCCTCAAGCAGGTGCGCAGCGTGCGGCCGCACCTGCCGTTCCTGATGGTCACCGCGCTGGCCACCATGGAAAACGTCGAGCAGGCCCTGGCCCATGACGTCACCGGCTACATCGCCAAGCCCTTCCCGCCCGAACAGCTTGAGGAAAAAATCCTCCTGCTGGTCGGCCGCAGCATCGACGATCACGAGGCGGCGGCCAAGGCCACCAAGGCCGCCGCGAAGGAGGAGGACAAAAGGCCGGCTTGATCTGGCGGCCGGGGTCCTCCACATTCGCATGGTTCCAGATTAACCATCCAGCGCCGGATCCCCATGCTCGCCGTCCTGTCCCCCGCCAAGTCGCTGGATCTCGATCCAGCCCCGCCCGCCGTTCCCGACAGCCTGCCCCAGTTCGGCCCCCACACGGCTGAACTGGCCGAGCGGGCGCGGTCCCTGTGCGCCGCCGACCTCAAGCGCCTGATGGACATCTCGGACGCCCTGGCCGACCTCAACCACGCCCGCTTCCAGGTGTTCGAGCCGACGGAATACCGGCGGGGCGACAACGCCAAGCCGGCCGTGCTGGCGTTTTCCGGCGACACCTACATCGGCCTCGACGCGCCGACCCTGGCGCCCGACGACCTGACCTGGGCGCAGGACCGGCTGCGCATCCTGTCGGGCCTGTACGGGGCGCTGCGGCCGCTCGACCTGATGCAGCCCTACCGGCTGGAGATGGGCACCAAGCTCGACACCGCGCGGGGCAAGGACCTGTACGCGTTCTGGAAAGGGGTGATCGGCCCGGCCCTGGACGCCGCGGTGGCCGACCACGCCCACCCCGTGATCGTCAACCTGGCATCGACCGAATACTTCAAGGCGGCCGAGGCCAAGCGCCTCGCCCATACAGTCATCACGCCGGTGTTCAAGGACGAGAAGGACGGCCGCGCCCGCGTGGTCAGCTTCATGGCCAAGCGGGCGCGCGGCATGATGGCCCGGTTCATGGTGGTCAACCGCCTGGAGGACCCGGCCGGCCTCAAGGACTTCACCAGCGGCGGCTACTCCTTCCGGCCCGAGCAGTCCGACGCCACCACCTGGGTGTTCCAGCGCCTCCAGCCGGAGGCGGCGCGGGCATGACCCTTCACATGCTGAAATGGGCCGCCGGCATCGACAGCCCGGACCACCTCAAGCGCGTTCATGCCCAGCGCCTCGAAGCCTTTGGCAAGGTTTTCACCCGCACCCGCATGGTGCCTAAACGGGCCGACGAGTTGCAGGACGGCGGCAGCCTGTTCTGGGTCATCAAGGGCACCATCGCCCTGCGCCAGCCCATCCTCGCCCTGACCCAGGGCACCGATGAGGAGGGCAAGGCGTTTTGCGACATCACCCTGGGCGACCATGTCCTGGTGTCGGGCGGGCCGCGCCGCCCCTTCCAGGGCTGGCGCTATCTCAAGCCCGAGGACGCCGCCCCCGACCTGGCCGCCGGCGTCAACGGCGAGGCCCCACCGCCCGACATGGCCGCCGACCTGCGCGCCCTCGGGCTTTTATAAACCCAGGAGACCCCCATGGCCCCCGCCGCCCGGCTGCCCGTGTCGTCCCGCCACCTGCGCCGGGTGCTGGGATTCCTGCGGCCCTACAGCGGCATGGCCGCCCTGGCCGGGCTGGCCCTGGTCATCACCGCCGGGGCCACGCTGGCGGTCGGCCAGGGGCTGCGGCTGCTCATCGACCAGGGGTTCGCGGCCGACGACCCGGAGACGCTCGACACCGCGCTGCTTCTGCTGCTGGGCATCATCGCGGTGATCTCGGTCGGCACGTTCTTCCGCTTCACGCTGGTGTCGTGGGTCGGCGAGCGGGTGGTGGCCGACCTGCGCCGCGCGGTGTTCGCCAACCTCACCGCCCTGGACGTCGGGTTCTACGAGACCAGCCGCACCGGTGACGTGCTGTCCCGGCTGGTGGCCGACACCACGCTGCTGCAAGGGGTGATCGGCAGCACGTTCTCGTTGGCCCTGCGCAACGTCCTGATGCTGGCCGGCGGTGTCGTCTTTCTGTTCATCACCAACCCGCGCCTGACCCTGCTGGCCCTGCTGGTCGTGCCGCTGGTCCTCATCCCCATCCTGACCGCCGGGCGCCGGGTGCGCCGCCTCAGCCGGGACAGCCAGGACCGCATCGCCGACATCGGGGCGCGGGCCGAGGAAACCCTCAACGCCATCCGCACCGTCCAGGCATTCACCGGCGAGGCGCGGGCCAACGCCGCCTTCGCCACCGACATCGACGCCGCGCTGCAGGCCGCCCGGCGGCGCATCATCACGCGCGGCATCCTGGTGACGTTCGTCATCTTCCTGGTGTTCGGCGCGGTCGGCGTGATCCTGTGGGCCGGCGGGCATGACGTTTTGGCCGGGCGCATCACGGCGGGCGACCTGTCGGCCTTCGTGTTCTATGCCATCATCGTGGCGAGTGCCGCGGCCAACCTGTCCGAGGTGATCGGCGACCTGTACCGCGCCGCCGGAGCGGTCGAACGGCTGGTCGAACTGCTCGACACCAAGCCGGCCATTGCCGCGCCCGCCCATCCGGTTGCCCTGCCCGACCCGCCGCGCGGCGCGGTGGCGCTGGAGAACGTGGTGTTCCACTACCCGTCGCGGCCCGACGCCCCGGCCCTGCGTGGCCTGAGCCTGGACGTCGCGGCGGGCGAGACGGTCGCCCTGGTCGGCCCGTCCGGGGCCGGCAAGACCACGGTGCTGCAAATGCTGCTGCGGGCCTATGATCCGCAGGCCGGACGGGTGGTGCTGGATGGCGTGGACCTGCGCGAGGCAGACCCCAAGGACGTGCGCAGGCGTATCGGGCTGGTGCCCCAGGACCCGGTGATCTTCTCGGCCGACGCCTGGGAGAACATCCGTTACGGCCGGCCCGATGCCTCGGACGACGAGGTCCGCGCCGCCGCCGAAGCCGCCAGGGCGGATGGGTTCATCGACGCGCTGCCCGAAGGCTTTGCCACCTTCCTCGGCGAGAAGGGCGTGCGCCTGTCCGGCGGCCAGAAGCAGCGCGTCGCCATCGCCCGCGCCCTGCTGCGCGACCCCTGCCTGCTGCTGCTCGACGAGGCGACCAGCGCGCTCGATGCCGAAAACGAACACCTCGTCCAGGAAGCCCTGGAACGCCTGATGCAGGGCCGCACAACCATCGTCATCGCCCACCGCCTGGCCACCGTCATCAACGCCGACCGCATCGCCGTGCTGGAGGACGGGCAACTGGCCGACACCGGCACCCACGCGCAATTGATCGCCAGCAGTCCGCTCTATGCGCGGCTGGCGTCCTTGCAGTTCGGGGAACGCGCGGCTTAGTATCGGCCGCTGCTGACCATAAGGAAGATCATGCCCCTCGCCCACATCCAGCACGGTGAGACCAATCCGCCGCTGCTCATCCTTCACGGCCTGTTCGGGTCGGGCCGCAACTGGGGCGCCATCGCCAAGCGACTGGCCCACAGCTACACGGTCCATGCCCTCGATCTGCCCAATCATGGCCGCAGCCCGTGGGTGGACGGCGTGATGGACTATCCGACGATGGCCGAACAGGTGGCGGAGTTCATGGACGCCCAGGGCCTGACGAGCGCCACCGTGGTCGGCCATTCCATGGGCGGCAAGACCGCCATGCAGCTCGCCCTGAACCACGGCGACCGGGTCGATGCGCTGGTGGTGGTGGACATGGCGCCGGTGCGCTACACCGGCCGCGAACACCTGACCTACATCCGCGCCATGCAGGCCATCGATGTCGCCCACGCCACCCGCCGGGCCGAAGTCGAGGAACAACTGCGCGACGCCATCCCCATCGACGCCATCCGCAAGTTCCTGATGCAGAATCTGATGCAGAACGAGGACGGTCCGGGCCTGCGCTGGCAGATCAACCTTGCCGGCCTGGCCGCCAGCATGGACGCCATCATGGACTTCCCGCTGGAGCCGGAAATGGAGCCCTACGGCGGCCCCACCCTGTTCCTGGCCGGCGGCGCCTCAGACTATCTGCTGCCCGAACACATGCCCGCCGTGAACCGCCTGTTCCTGGACCACACGGTCCATTACCTGGACGGCTGCGGCCACTGGCTCCACGCCGAGCAGCCGGCCCTGTTCACCGAACACGTCATGGAGTTTCTCGCCACGACGTGAGGGGCTCAGCTAAAGCCCATGTAGAACACGGCACCACCGGCCACGGCGTCGAGCGCCTTGTCGTCAAGCGCAACGGCGTCCGGACCCGGCTTCATCAATTCCCGCAACGCCACGAACTCTTCGACCGTGAAGCTGTAGCCCAGTTCGTTGCCGATGCTGGTGATGCTCTCCGCGTGCCGAGGGCCGGGCGCCACGGCTTCGAGCCGCAGCTTCACAGCCGGGTCGACGGCGGCACGTTCCATAAAGGCGACGATCTGCGGATTGGTCGGCATCGGTGCCTCCATCTGTTTGTGAAAAATCCCCGCCCCGGACGTCAGCTAAAAGGACCGGAAAACCGGTAGCCCGCCGGAGACATCGTCCAGCGTCGCGTCATCAAGCGCAACGGCGCCTTGCGCGCGCTGGCGGCGCTCTTCCAGGCATTCCCCGCAGCACACCAAGGAACTGGCGATCGATTTCAGGACCGGGCTGAAGTTCGGTCCCATTTCCGGGAGCCCGCCAGCGACATCGTCCAGTGCCGCGTCATCAAGCGCCACGACGCCCGGCGTCGGGATGCGCTCCCGGAAGGCCAGGAACTCCTCCAGGGTGAAGTCGTAGCCGAGTTCGTTGGCGATGTCGGTGACGTCTCCGGCGCACTTGGAGCCGAACAGCACGCCGTCGAAGCGCAGCTTGACCGCCGGATCGTTCACGATTCGCTCAAGGAACGCCAGGATCTGCGGATGGATCGTCATGGGGGATATTCCAGTCAAAGGGTATCAGGAGTTTCCGGGCAACCGTGCCGTGGAGACCAGAATCACGCGAACGCCGTTCACGTCGGGGGCTCCCGCGATGCCTTCATCCTCCATCCTCTCGGTCAGCCTCAAGGCCCGTTCCTGGGGAATGCCCAAGGCGTCCTGGATTTGCCGCGGAGTGACGGTCCCGGCCTGCATGGCCAGCGCCAGGGCCCGTGCGTAGAGGCTGGGCTCGGGCGGAGCGGGAACCGACGCGGGAGGAGTTGCAACGACGTCCGGCACCTCGTCGTCGTCATCGGCCGTGCGGCGGGCGTCTTCGGCCCACTCGATGCCGGCCATGAAGGCGAAGGCGGCCAGGGTGGCCAGCGTCTCGTCCTCCTGCCCGGTGCCGTAGGCGATGGTGCCGTCCGGCTTGCCGGGGTTGAACTCCACGTCCCACTCGGTCGCCCCGTCGGGCCACTGGTGGCGGGCCATGCGATAGGGCTTGTCGTGGATGGCGCACCACAGGTTGAACTCGCCCGCGGTCATCGGATCCTTGACCTCAAGCGGCCGGCGCTGCTGGAATTTTTCGACGGCCATGGGGTCGTTTTCCTGTTCAGCTCATCAGGCGGAAGGCGCAGACCAACAGCTTTTCCACGTCGCCGTTGCGGTCGAACAGCGGCAGGACCAGGCGTTCCCAGGTCTGCATGTCGCCGTCGAAATCGGCCGTGTAGACGCGGGCCTGCGGCAGGTGGTCCTTGACCACGCGGTCGTATTCGGCCTTGAGGGTGGCGGCCTGCTCGGTCGGCAGGTTGCTGATCGGCTTGCCCACGGTGTCGGCCCCGAAGGCGTTCGAGAACGACCGGCCGTAGTAGGCATAGATGAAATCATCGCCATCGACCGACACGTCGAGGACCACCAGATTGTCGATCCACGGCCGCAAATGGGCCGGGTCGAGGTCGGCTGCCATCGGCAGGCGCTCGTCATGGCACAGGCCCAGCCAGAACTGGTACAGGTCCTTGAGCTGCGGATGGCGCAGGATCAAAACTAGACGGCTCATGGCCGGTGGCCCCCCTAAGGCACGCGCTGTTCGACCTAAGGTGTACGCCAGAGGGGCAAGAGCTTCAAGATGTGCCGTTCGGGTCGAGCGCCTGCTCGACGGCCGCGACCACGGTTTCGAACGGCAACATGGCCGATCCGTGGCGGCTGGGCACCATCTGGGCCGGCTTGAGAATTTCCAGATCCTGCCATTTTCCGCCCGGCAGCTCGTCGCTCTCGTCTTTGAGCATACGGCGCATGGCGTCCCGCACGGCCCGCAGATCGTCAAGCGTGCTGCCCGGCGCGGCGTGGACGACGATGCCGGCCGCCGCCTCGGTCAGGGCGCAGGCGCGCACCTTCCAGCCGATCGCGGCCACCGCCCCGGCGGCGTCCAGGCGCACGTCGAAGGTGATCTGGCTGCCGCACAGCGGGCTGCGCTTGCGCACGCTGGCGTCGGCCGCATCCTCGGGAAGCGGGCGGTCCTCCTTGATGGTCGCGCCCCATTCCTTGAGGCGCTGGGAATAGAGGTCCATGAGTTTGGGATCGAGCATGGGTCCGTGGTGTCCGGGCTGAGATGGCTTCAAAGATCGGCCTTCCGCCCGCCGCTGTCCAGCCTCACGGCGTCTCGGATGTTTCCGGGTTGTTGGGGGGACGGGGCGGCAGGGCCCCGTGGCAGCCGCTCTCGGCACCCAGGCCGGTATCCATGAACGGCACCAGGGCGGCCAGCGGCCCGGCCAGCAGCCCCAGGCCGAGACCGACGGCACCGCGCACCACCGTCTCGCCCATCTGCGGTTCGACCGAGGGATCGGTGAGCGGGCCGCTGACCTGGACGGGACCGCTGAACGACAGCAACTGAGGGTCGGCCGGATCGATGTTCAGCATCAGGTCAAGGGTTTCCGCCGCAAGGTCCACGCTGCCCTTGCCCTCGATGCGTCCGGTGTCGGCGTCGACGACCAGGGCGGGGATCCGGGCGATGCCTCCGCTCACGTCGAAGGTGGCTGCGGCGCAGCGGATTTGGGTTCCCTGGCTCTCGCCGCCGCTTGGCATCAGCAGGCCGAACACGTCGCTGAAACCGATGCCGACCTGGCCCAGAACGTCCCTGGTCAGCATGGCGTCGGACACCAGTGCGGCGCCCTCGCCCCGCGCCGACCCCAGGACATCGACCAGGCTGTCGCCCCGTCCCGAAAGGTCGAACCGACCGCCGACGGTGCCCTGGGCGTGCTCGCCCTTGCCCATCGCCATGCGGAACACCGCCTGCTGGACCGTGCCGCTCAACGCCAGTTGGGGCATTCCGTTGGCGACGTCCAGAAGCACGCGGCCGGCGGCCTCTCCGCCGTGCGGCAGGGTGAACTCCAGCGGCTCGATGGTCATGCGGCCGTCATTGATCGACACATTGGCCCGCAATGCGCCGAGGGGGATCGGACCGCCGACGGCGTCCTCGGCGGTCAGGCGCAGACGCAGGGACAGCGCCTCCAGACCACTGCTCGGCAGGGGGACGTCGGGAATGAGCCGGCCGCCGCCCCCCGGCCCGCCCCCCGGCCCGTCTGCCGCAGCAATCCCGCCCCCGCCGCCCGCCACGATCATCGCATCCCCGATCCGCAGATGCCGTGACGCCACCTCGACCTCGATATCGGGCGTCGGGCCCTGGCGGACCGCAACCCGCCCGGACACGTCACTCTCGCCGATCATGCCCGAGGCGTCGGCGTACTCCCACACCCCGCCCTGATAGCGCAGCCGGCCATCAAGGTCGAACGGCGGGGAGTTCGGAAAGGTCACCCCGATCAGCGCCCCGACGCGGGCGAGGCTGGGTCCCTGTCCGGCCAGATCCATATCCACGCCGCGCACGGCGGGCAGCCCGACCACCGTGCCGTCGGCCGTGAGGTGCAGGTCGCCGCTGCGCAGGTCGGCCCGCAGCGGATAGGCGCCGTCGTCCATGATGTCCATCGGCGCGCCGCCGATCAGCGACACGGCGATGGGGCTGCCGTCCCACGTTCCCTCGGCATCGACGGCCAGCCGGCCGTCCCGCGTTTCGATGGCGGCGGTGACGTTTGTTCCGGTTTCCTCGTCACGATACACCGCCTTGCCGCCACTGACCCGCAGGCGGTTGAGGTCCAGCCCGCCGTTGCCCGCCCCCTCGGGCCGGGGCCACGTCACGCCGCCACTGCGGGCGCGCACCATGTTCACGCGCGGGCTGTCCAGGGCGAGGACGGTCGGCTCGATCTCGAAGCGGCGCAAGGCGGCGAAGTCGAACTCCACACGAGCCCTGGAGGCGCGAAGGAAATAAGGTTCGTCGGCCCACGGCGGATTGGCGATGCGCAGGTCGCCGAGTTCGATGGCCGGACCGTCGTCGAACAGGTCAAGATCGACCGGCCCGCCGACCTCCACCGGACGGCCCAGGCGGGCTTCCAGACGATCCTCGATCAGGCCGGGCAGCCACAGGCCGGGGAACAGCACGACCACGGCCAGCGCCGGGACAGCCAGCGCCACGACCGCCAGCACCACCGCCACCGTCACCGCCAATGCCCGTGCCATACCTGCTCATCCCCGCCGCAAGGAGCCTTGACACCTACGCGGCGCGTGAACGGGGTGTTTCCGGCACTTATGGTTTTGGCGCGCGCATAAGCCGTAAAACCTCCGCGGCGACGGCCCGCACCTCGGGCCGCACCGGGCCGGTGTTGGGGGCATCGGCGAGCGTTGTGAACCAGTGGTCCGGCGCGGTGCGGGCACGCCGATTGTTCCAGGTCAGGCCGCGCAGCACGGCCTCGGCCCCGGGCGGCAGGCGGTCGGGCGGCTGCCGTCCGTTGAGGGTGCCCCACATGCCGGTCCAGCAGCGCGCCACCGACCACGGATTGTACCCCCCGCCGCCCAGCACGATCAGGCGCGGCGCCATCGGCCGCACCTGATCGACCACCCGCCACAGGGCGCCGTTGGACAGTATCAGGCCCGACTGCGGATCGTCGGCCAGGGCATCGCACCCGCCCTGGATCATGATCGCGGCCGGAGCCAGGGCGTCGGCCAGGGGCAGGATCACCGTGTCGGTCAGGAACTCCATCTCGCAGTCGTTCAGGCCGCGCGGCACCGGCAGGTTGCGGGCCGCTCCGCCCGCCCGGTCCTCGGCCAGCCCGGTGCGCGGCCAGCGGTTGGCCTCGTGGATGGAGACGGTGAACACCCGGTCGTCGTCGTGAAAGGCGTCCTGGACGCCGTCGCCGTGGTGGGCGTCGATGTCCAGGTACAGCACCGGCCCGATGCCGGCATCCAGCAACGCCAGCAGGCCGAGCACCGGGTCGTTGAGGTAGCAGAACCCGCTCGCCCGGTCGGGCCGCCCGTGGTGGGTCCCGCCGGCCGGGTGATAGACCACGCCGCCGTCGCGAACCAGCCCGGCCGCCTGGATCGACCCGCCCGCCGCCGTGGCGGGCCGGCGGAACACCTCGGGATAGATCGGGTTGCCGTTGACGCCGATGTTGTGGCGGGCCGCCACCTCCGGCGCCACGGCCTGCTCGGCCTCGGCCCGCAGGAGGGCTGCGACGTAGTCCGGGCTGTGGAAGCGGTGAAGCTGCTCCGGCGTGGCGCGCCGGCTTTCCACGAACTGCGCGTCGGGCAGCCAGCCCAGCGCCCGGCACAGGTCCATGCAGGCCGACACCCGTGGGATATGCAGCGGATGGGTCCGGCCGTAGCTGGAGTCCCGATAGATCTCGTGACCAATGAAAAGCGGCACCGAAAGCGGCATGAAAATTATTTCCCGCGACCTCATCCACGCGATATGCGATTTACGGACAGTGGCATTGCGACGGATCATGGCGCACCATGGGCCTGCGACACCACGCAAATGATCCATTGGACCGGGGCGGCCGTAAGGAAGATATGATGGTCGGCGTGATGGTGGAAGACGAACGGGCCGCGTTGGCAGGCCATTTGATGGCCGTCGCCGAACGGCGGGACAAGGCCGCCTTCGCCGCGCTGTTCGCGTTCTACGCGCCGCGCGTGAAGGGATACCTGATCCGCCAGGGCTGCCAGGCGGCCCAGGCCGAGGACCTGGCACAGGAGGTGATGGCCGCGGTGTGGCGCAAGGCCGGCCTCTACGATCCCGCCAAGGCCGAGGCGTCGACCTGGGTGTTCACGATTGCCCGCAACCTGCGCATCGATGCCATACGAAGGGAGCGCTATCCGCAGGTGGGACTGGAAGACGGCGCCCGCGAACTGCCCGACGACCGCCCGACGGCCGACGACATGGTGGCCACGGGGCAGCGGGCGAAACTGGTGCAGCGCGCCATCGCCACCCTGCCGCCCGACCAGGCGGAGGTCATCCGGCAGTCGTTTTTCCAGGACAAGGCGCACACCGCCATCGCCGAGGACCTGGGCCTGCCGCTGGGGACCGTGAAGTCGAGAATGAGACTGGCCATGATAAAAATCCGCGCCGCGTTGGGAGAGCAGGAGCCATGAGCGTCACCCACCATCCTTCCGATGCGGTGCTGATCGCCTATGGCGCCGGCAGCCTCGGTGAAGGCCTTGCCCTGGTGGTGGCCGGACATCTGGCCTCCTGCCCGCGCTGCCGCGATCAGGTCGCCAGCCTGGAGGCCGTCGGCGGCACGCTCCTGGACGAGGTCGCGCCCGAGGCCATGGACCCCGGCGCCCTGGATGCCATCCTGGCCCGGCTGGACGGTTTGCCGGCCGACGCACCGCCGCCGCCACCCCCGGCCGCGCCGGCCAGCCTCAAGCTGGACTTCGACGTGCCCCCGGCCCTGAGCGCCAGCCTCGCCGCGCCCGGCGCGGACACGGCGTGGCGCGTGGTCGGGCCGGGCGTGCGGCAACTGGTCCTGCATCGGCCGCGCGTTCCGGGCGGGCCGACGGCCATGCTCCTGCGCATCGCCCCCGGCCGCAAGATGCCTGACCACGGGCATCGCGGCCTGGAGATGACCCTGGTCCTCGACGGCGGCTACACCGATGCCATGGGGCACTTCGTGGCCGGAGACGTGGCCGAGGTCGAACCCGACACCGACCACAGGCCGATCGCCGACAAGGGCCGCGACTGCGTCTGCCTGGTCGCCGTGGACGCCCCCATCGAATTCCGGGGGCCCATCCTCGGCCCGCTGCAACGCATGTTCGGCCGCTGACGACGTTAGAGTTTCCCGCGTGCTCGCCTCCCTGGGGGTCTGGTCAAGGCTGAGCGCGGGAAGGCAGCCCGGCGTCCGCCTCCTCCAGTCAGGGCGCCGGGCTGTTCGGCTTGGCGAACAGCAACCTCCGCTCGTCGCACCCGCGCAGGAGCTTGTGAAGAAATCTCTCGGTTGATTTTGGAGCGCCATAAATAAACTCGTCGTTCCCGCGCAGGCGGGAACCCAGGGCCGTGGAGAAAGTCCCGTCGGCTTTGATAAGCCGCTAGAGCGGTTTGCATTTAACCTGACGCGCGTTGGTCCGCTACCGCGGATGGCTGCCGCCAGCCTGGAGCTACGCTCCAGACCTCCCTTGTTCTTAAATAAGAAAAGGGGTTTGGGGCTTGCCCCAAGCGGGTTTGGGCGGCAGCCCAAGATGCAAGACAACAGGCCGTGGACCACATCAAAAGCAAACCGCTCTAATGATGAACGATTTTCTTTGTGGCCCCTGGGCACCCGCCTACGCGGGTGCGACAGAGCCTTTTGTTGGCGAAGGTGGAAACCTCGACAGGTTCGCCAATTTCTTCACAAGCTCCTGCGCGGAAACGACGCGCTTGATTATGGCGAAGGAAAATCAACCCCGCGATTCCTTCACAAGCCCCTTCCGGGAATGCCGCCGGTCAAATCTGTTCCTCCGGATCCCGCGCCATGGCACGGGCATCCACCCAGCGGTCGAAATCATCGCCTGAAACATGGCCCAGGGCCAGTGCGGCGTCGCGCAGGGTGGAGCCCTCGGCATGGGCTTTCTTGGCGATGGCCGTAGCGGCGTCGTAGCCGATGTGGGGTGCCAGGGCGGTGACCAGCATCAGGGAGCGGTCCATGGTCTCGCGGATGCGTGGCTCGTTGGGCCGCAGCCCGTCGATGCAGCGCAGGCGGAAGCTGTCGGCGCCGTCGCCCAGCAGGCGCAGGGACTCCAGCGTCACCAGGGCCAGCAAGGGCTTGTACACGTTGAGCTGAAGGTGGCCGTTCATGGCCCCGACGGTGGCCGCCGCGTGGTTGCCGATCACCCGTGCGCAGACCATGGTCAGGGACTCGGCCTGGGTCGGGTTGACCTTGCCCGGCATGATCGACGACCCCGGCTCGTTGGCCGGCAGGATGAGTTCGCCCAGCCCGCAGCGCGGCCCGGACCCCAGCAGGCGGACATCGTTGGCGATCTTGTTGAGCGCACAGGCCGCCGCATTGAGCGCCCCGGAGAACGCCACCACGCCATCATGGGCGCCCATCGCCGCATACCGGTTGTCGGCCGCCCGGAACGGCAACTCGGTCAGGCGCGCGATCTCGGCCATGAAGGCGCCCCGGAAGCCGGGCGGCGCGTTGACCCCGGTGCCGACCGCCGTGCCGCCCTGGGCCAGCGGCCAGATCTCGTCAAGACTGACCCGCACCCGCGTCGCGGCCTGGCGCACCTGCGCGGCCCAGCCGGAGATTTCCTGCCCGACGGTGATCGGGGTGGCGTCCTGAAGATGGGTGCGCCCGGTCTTGACCAGGTCCGGCCACTCCGCCGCCTTGGCCTCCAGCGTTTCGGCCAGGGCGTCGAGGGCCGGCAGCAGGCGGATCGTGGCCTCCCGGCCGATGGCGATGTGGGTGGCGGTGGGGAAGCTGTCGTTGGTCGACTGGGCGCGGTTGACGTCGTCGTTGGGGTGGATCTTCACCTCGGGCGCGAGCTGCATGGCGCGGTGGGCGATCACCTCGTTGACGTTCATGTTGGTCTGGGTGCCCGACCCGCTCTGCCACACCGACAGGGGGAAATGGGCGTCCAGGCGGCCCGCCGCGACCTCCTCCGCCGCCCGCACGATGGCCTCGCCGACCGCGCGGTCGAGGCCGCCGACCGCCATGTTGGCCACCGCGCAGGCCGCTTTCTGCAGGCCGAAGGCGTGCAGCAGCGGCGGCGGCATGCGGTCGTCGCCGATCGGGAAGTTCTCCACCGCGCGCTGGGTCTGCGCCCCCCACAGGGCATCGGCCGGAATGCGCATCTCGCCAAAGCTGTCGCGTTCGGTACGGGTGTCGGAATCGGTCATCTGGTCCTCCCTGCTTTTCTTCAATGTGAGGTCTGCACGCTTGATTTCCACCACGCGGAGGGTTACCTCCCGCGCCATGACAGATGATCCCACTTCAGAAGTCGCCGCACGCTACACGGTGCAGACCACTCCCTTCCTGGAACGCCTGATGGACGGCGCCGGGCCGGACGACGCCTTGGTGCGTCAGTTCCGCCCCAGCCTGGCCGAACTGGTCACCGCGCCCGACGACCTTGCCGACCCCATCGGCGACGACGCCCGCAGCCCCCTGCCCGGCCTGGTGCACCGCTATCCCGACCGCGTGCTGCTGCTGCCGGTCAAGGTGTGCGCGGCCTATTGCCGGTTCTGCTTCCGCCGCGCCGTGGTCGGCCGGGGCGCCCAGCCGCTAAGCCCGGCCGAAACCGCCGCCGCGCTGGACTACATCCGCGCCCGCCCGGCCATCTGGGAGGTCATCCTGTCGGGCGGCGACCCGCTGCTGCTGTCGCCGCGCCGCCTGCGCGACCTGGTGGCCGCCCTGGCCGCCATTCCGCACGTCGAAACCCTGCGTGTCCACACCCGTCTGCCCATCCACGACCCCGACCGCGTGACCACCGAAATGGCCGAGGCCATCGCCGGCACGCGCCTCGCCCCGTGGCTGGCCGTGCATGTGAACCACGCGCGGGAATTCGCGCCCGAGGTGCTGGAAGCCCTTGGCCGCCTGCGCCGGGCCGGGGTTTCGCTGGTGTCGCAGAGCGTGCTGCTGCGCGGCGTCAACGACGACGTGGATACCCTGGAGGCGCTGTTCCGCGCCTGCGTGCGCCACGGCGTGAAGCCCTATTACCTGCACCACCCCGACCGCGCCGAGGGGACCAGCCACTTCCGCCTGAGCATCGAGGAAGGCCGCGCCCTGGTCGCCGCCCTGAACGCCCGGCTGTCCGGCCTGGCGCGACCGACCTACGTGCTCGACCGCCCGGGCGGGCTGGGCAAGGTGCCGCTCGGCCCGTATGCCGACCACCCGTATGCCGACCAATAACGCGCGGCCGTTTTTCCCTGCAAAACAGCGCCGCCGCTGTTAAACTGGCGTCCTTGGGACGGGGCAAGCAGGCAGGGGACGATGGCCGAGGGCGACAACAAGCCGGAACCGCAAAAGGTCGTGCAGTTCGAGCACCCCTTTTTCAAGCGCATGGCCGACATCTTCTTTCGCCTGGACGAGCGCAGCGGCGAGGCCGTCGCCGTGGTCACCCTGGGCGAGGAACATCTGGTCCTGCCGTTCGCCGGGCTGCGCCGCGAGTTCAACCTCGACGACGGCCCGGACGGCCAGATGCTGGCCGAACTCGCCAAGGGCCTGCGCTACGTCAAGGGCTTGCGCATCGGCGACCCACTGCCGCCCGAGATCACCACCCGGCGCGCCTCGTGGCGGCCCGACACCCGCCATCACCAGATCGCCTATCACCGGCTGGCCATGCAGCTCATGGGCTGGCTGTCGGGCGATGAGCACATCATCACCAATCCCGACGAACTGCTCCAGGTGGCCGGCGACCCCAACTTCAAGCGCAAGGTCAACGAGGCGTTCGGCGAGGCGGCCGAACACCTGGGGCTCGGCCGCGACAACCGCGAAAAGGTGATCGGCTACATCGCCGACCTCAGCGACGAACTGGCCTACATCGAGGCGATGCGCGACCAGTTCCACCTGATGCAGGAGATGGATGCCAAGATCCAGCACCTGCGGCGCCTGTACGGATCCCAGCGCAGCGTGCTGGAGATCGTCGACCCGGTGGCCCGTCTGATCGAGCGGGCGGTGGCCGAGTTCACCAACCAGTTCGAGCAGGCCGACGCCCAGACCGGCGAAATCATGGCCGCCCTCAAGAACATCGACGCACAGAAGGCCTACATCCAGGACATGCGCGACGAACTGCACGTCCGCCTGCTGCCGTGGGATGAACTGCTCGACGAGTGGCACCGCCTGCCGTCCAAGAAGACGGAATGGGCCGAGGATCTGCTGGACCGCACCTACCGCTTCCTCGCGCCGCGCTACATGCCGGTCGATGAATGGGCGATGATGACCAAGCTGGCGGGCGCCCAGGTGACCCTGACCGCCGACGGCAAGGTCGTGAAGCCCAAAAAGCCCAAGACCCAGGGCGGCACCATGGAGTGGATGTGAGCCAAGCGGCCCTTGGCACGAAGCCTTTTGCCGCCCTGTCCCGTTGGTAAGGTGGACCCGTCCCGCCAAGCCTTGAGCAGGAGCCGGCACATGGCCGACAAGACGCCGCGCAAGCCGAAGACGCCCCCCACCCGCCCCCGCGCAAACGCCCCTGGCGGCAAGCCGAAAAGCCCGCCCCGGGCCACCGCCCAAAGCGACCCCGGACCAGCATCGCAGAGCGATCCGGGACCAGCATCGCAGAGCGATCCGGGAATAGAACGCGCCGCCACCGACAGCGGCCAGACCGGCGACAAGATCGGGCACCCCGACCCCGCCGCCGCCCCCGTCCAGGCCGATGCCGAGGCCTCGGGCACTCCCACGCCGCGCCGGGAAACCGAAGCCATGATCGAAGAACGCCGCCGCACCGCCGGCAGCACGGCGTCCTCCGGCTTCGCGCGCGAGAACCAGCCCTTCCGCGGCCAGAAAAGCGGCCGGATCGGCACCACCGCGCAGATGACGACGGTGGCCATCGTCGTCCTGATCGTCCTCGGGCTTCTGCTGGGGATTCTGTTTGCGTGACCGGCGAAGGCCGCAGTCGTCCGCTGACGCGGATGGCTGCCGCCAGCCTGGAGCTACGCTCCAGACCTCCCTTGTTCTTAAATAAGAAAAGGGGTTTGGGGCGTGCCCCGAGCGGGTTTGAGCAGCAGCCCAAGATGCGCGGGAACGACGATCATGGGTTGCCGGAGGGCTCTTCCGCATCCTGTTAGAGCAACCTGCTCTACACCCTCACACCGGATCCACCCGCAGGCCATGGCGTTCCACGACCTGGGGCTGGAGGACGCCGGCCTGGAGGGTCAGCATGATGAGCCCGGCGGCGAGGCCGTCGCCGGTTTCGGCCGCGTTGTCCACGCAGGCGGCGACCGTGTCGGCCAGCGCCTGATCGGTGGCGGCGGCCAGTTCATCGGGGCCGATCATGCAGTAGGCCAGAAGTTCCGCCGCGCGTTCGGTGTCCTCTGGCGCCGTGGCGCCGTGGGCGCGCAGCAGCTTCACCGCCGCGATCTTCACGGCGTCGGGGACCAGACGCGGGTGCAGGCCGACGGCCCGCACCGCTGCATCCAGGCGCTGGATTTCAGGCGCCCGCCCGAACAGGCCGAACAGACCGAGCATGGCCTAGTCCCGTTCCAGCCTATTCCTGTTCCAGGATGTCCTTGGCCGACAGGATGGTGGCGCCTTCCTCGTCGCCGGCGTCGATGACGACGATGTCACCGTCGAAGCCGTCGGTCTCGCGCGTGTTGAAGTAGTGCCACAGCACCGCGACGGCCAGGGTCTGGTCGACAATGTCGTCCTCGACCAGATCGTCCTCGTCCATGGCGGCCAGTTCGCGCAGGATGTCGAGCGCTTCATCGACCATCTTTTCCAGGTCGGCGTTTTCCTGGACGAGGGCCTGCACGATGCTGTCGAACTCCTGATCGTCCAGCTCGTACTTCCACTCGGCATCGCCGGCCTTGTAGTAAACGGTCTTCATAGGAAACTCCTGTGGGCTGCGTCCGCCCCTCCAATGGGTGAACGATGGCCGGACGGTAGGAGGTTTCCGACGAAAAAGCAAATCTCCGAATGTTCCTTCAGTCGGTCGCTTTTGCGCCGTCCAGGTGGGCCGCGACGCGCGCCGCCGTGGCCGCGTGAAGAACCGTTCCGCCGGGCAGGATCTTGACGTTGGGCCCGCGGGCGCACATGCCCAGGCACGGCCCCGCCTCGGCCTCGAACCCCTGGGCGAGCAGCGCGGCGAGCACCTCGCGGTTGCCGCGCGCGCCGCACGACGGGGCGTTGCCCATCCGCCGGTTGGTGCACAGGACCAGCCGCACGGCCATGCTCAGGCGGCCTGCCGGAGGGCGGCGATCTGGCCAATTTCCGCGCCGGTCAGGGTTTCGCGGTCCAGAAGCGCCTCGGCAATGCGGTGCAGGCTGTCGAGGTTCTGGTCCATGGCGGCGTGGGCGTCGGCCATGGCGTCGTCGATGATGCGGCGGACTTCGCTGGTGACGGTCTCGGCGGCGTGGTCCGACAGCATGCTGGCCCCGGCCTCGCAGCGCGACGGGTAGCGCAGGAACCCAGCCTTTTCCGACAGGCCCCATTCGGTGACCATGCGCCAGGCGATGTCGGTGGCGTGGGCGATGTCCGACGATGCGCCGGTGGTCACGCGCTCGGGGCCGAACACCATCTGTTCGGCCACCCGGCCGCCGACGGCAACCCGCAAGTCGGCCTTGATCTGGGCCAGCGTCAGGCTGATGCGGTCGCGTTCGGGCACCCGCATGACCAGCCCCAGGGCCTGGCCGCGCGGCAGGATGGTCGCCTTGTGGATGGGGTCGGAGTGCGGGAAGCACAGCGCCATGAGCGCATGTCCGGCCTCGTGGAACGCGGTCAGGCGGCGTTCTTCGGCGCTCATGGTCAGGGTCTTGCGCTCGGCCCCCATGAGGATCTTGTCGCGCGCCGCCTCGAAGTCGGCGGGCGTCACGGTGTGGCGGCCGTGGCGGGCGGCCCACAGCGCGGCCTCGTTGACCAGGTTTTCGAGGTCCGCCCCGGAGAACCCCGTCGTGGAGCGCGCCACCTGGTCGAGGTCGACGCCGTCCAGCGGCTTGCCGACCGCATGCACGGCCAGGATCTCGCGCCGCCCGGTCATGTCGGGGCGGCCGACCACGATGCGGCGGTCGAACCGGCCGGGCCGCAACAGGGCCTCGTCCAGCACGTCCGGGCGGTTGGTGGCCGCCACAACGACGATGCCCGTCCCAGCCACGAAGCCGTCCATTTCGACCAGAAGCTGGTTGAGGGTCTGCTCGCGCTCGTCGTTCTGCGGCCCGCCGCCGCCACCGCCCCCGCTGCTTCCGGCACGCGACCGGCCAACGGCGTCGATCTCGTCGATGAACACGATGCACGGGGCCTGCGCGCGGGCCCGCTTGAACAGGTCGCGCACCCGCTTGGCGCCCAGGCCGACGAACATCTCCACGAAGTCCGAGCCCGACACGCTGAGGAACGGCACCCCCGCCTCGCCGGCCATGGCCTTGGCCAGCAGCGTCTTGCCGGTGCCCGGCGGGCCGGACAGCAGCACGCCCTTGGGCACCGCCGCGCCGAGCGCCGCGTAGCGCTGCGGATTGCCCAGGAAGTCGACCACCTCCATGAGGTCCTGCTTGGCCTCGCCGGCCCCGGCCACGTCGTTGAAGGTCTTGCCGGTCTGTGCGGTCGAGGCGAACGGCGCGCCGCCGCGCATCAGGCCGCCGCCCATGCGGTGCAGCACGAAGACCAGGATGCCGATGACCAGCACCATCGGCACCACGGCTTTCGCGACTTCCCAGGGCGTGACGCCCGGTTCCTCGAACGTCAGGTCGGCGCCCGTCGCGGTCAGGCGGGTCACCACCGCATCCACCGCCGGAGCCTCGGTCGTCAGCACCGTGCCGTCGGCGGCGCGGCCGGTGATGTCGGCCCCGCGCACGGCGATGGCGGCAAAGGCCCCGGCCTCCGCCTTGCTCATGAAGGTGGTGTAGGACACCACCGTCCCGGTGCCCCACGGCACGAGCGCGAGGACCGCCGGCACCGCCAGCAGGACGAAAACCACGGGAATGAGGACGACGGGGCGGAAGAAACGCATGTCTCGGCTCGGCCTGAACTGGAGGGAGCGGGTTTGCGTCCCTGGCCTAGCAAACAGTCGTGAATAAAGTGTAAGCGGGTGACTATCCGATCGGAACCTAGTTCTTGTCGAGAACCAGTGCGGTTTCCGAACCGCGTGTTCCAGCAAAGCGGTTCTTGCCCGTTTTCTTCGCCGCGTACATGGCGTCGTCGGCGGCCGACAGAATCTCTTTTGCCTCCGATCCGTCTTCCGGGAAGGTGGCAATGCCGACGCTGGCGGTCACCCGCGCCTCGCCCTCCGGCAGGTCGAAGGGCACCCGCACCGAATCGACCACCTTGGCGGCCATGGCCACGGCGTCGGCCGCCGCGCAGTTGGGCAGCAGGATGGCGAACTCGTCACCGCCCAGCCGGGCCACGGTGTCGGACGACCGCACGGCGTCCCCCAGGCGCCGCGCCACGCCCTGCAACACGCGGTCGCCGGCGGCATGGCCCAGGGTGTCGTTGACCGGCTTGAAGCCGTCCAGGTCCACGTACAGCACCGCGCAGCGCACGTTGTAGCGTTGCGCCGTGCGCAGCGCCGCGTCGGTGCGGTCCAGGAACAAAAAGCGGTTGGGCAGGCCGGTCAGGTGGTCGTGGGTGGCCTGCAGGGCGAGCTTTTCCTCGTTCAGCTTGCGGTCGGTGATGTCGTTGAGCACGGCGACGTAGCGCGCCACCGACCCGTCGTCGCGGCGCACGGCGTGCAGCCGGATGACGGTGAAGAACCGGTCGCCGCCGGGCCGGGCAATCCACGCCTCGCCCGCCCAATAGTCTTCGGGACCGACTTCGGGCGGCCAGGCGTCGGGCAGGATGCAGGTGCCGTCCTCGTCGGCCAGGACGTCGTGCAGGCGGTCGCGGCCCTCCGAGTCGTCGCCCAGGCCGGTCATGTCGCGGAACGCCGGGTTGAGGCGCTGGATCCAGCCATTGATGTCGACCACGGCGATGCCGCTGTCGGTGACCGTGAACACCGTCTCGGCCAGCCGCGTATCCTCGTCGCGCTGGTGGCGGAGCATGGCGTAGCGCACCGCCCGGCGCAGGGTCTGGCCGTCGCCGCCCTTGACCAGATAGTCCTCCGCCCCGCCCTGCAGGGCGCTGCCGATGGCGGCCGGGTTGTCCATCCCGGTCAGCACCACGACCGGCGCGTCGGGGACCATGCCGCGCATGCGCCGCACCGTCTCCAGGCCGGTCGAATCGGGCAGGTTGAGGTCGAGCAGCACCACGTCGGGCAGCCCCTCGGGCCGTTCGGCCACGGTGCGACGGGCGCTTTCCAGGCTGTCGGCCATCAGCACCTCGAACGCGCGCGGGTCGCGCTCCAGAAGCTGGATGCGGATCAGGTGGGCGTCGCCCGGCTCGTCCTCGACAATCAGCACCACCGGCCGTTCCTTGAGGGACGGCGCGGCCGAGTCTCTGTTCATAACGATCGTTTCCACCCCAGAGTCCCCCGCGCGGCCAAAACCGGCGCACCTACCCCCTATGAGGGCGAGGTTACAGGAACCGGGCCGCCCTGAACAGGATTAGCGGTTGAAATCGCGCGCTTTGCCTTCAGCGCCGAGGCCGCCCGCCAGAACCCCAGGCCGCTGCCGTCGACAAAATGCACATGGCGGTCGCTGGAGAAGTCGCCGACCAGGCAGGTCATGGTGGCGGCCTCGCTGCGCGCCGTGCCCGATATGATGGCGCCGCTGGCCTCGGCCTCGGCCAGAACCGCCTCGATGGCGTCGGCCTCGGCGGGGGTGAGGTCGAGGACCAGGCGCAGGCCGCCGTTCTGCTTGCTGTGGTCGGACTGCCGCGCCACCGCCCGCAGATAGCGCCGCGCATCGACCATCCCCAGCGGCCGCCCCAACCGCCAGGAGGCATGGATCAGCGCCGAGCCGACCAGCCCCCACAGCCGCGACGCCACCCGCGCGCCGAGCCCGCGCCGCGTCGCCGCCTCCAGCCCGGCCAGCGACCAGCGCGGAGCGACCGGGGGCGCCAGCGCCTCGCCCTGCCCGAACGGCGCCGACAGGTCCGCCGCCACCACGGCGCCCAGCCGCGCATGCAGCCCGGCCAGCGCCGCGAGCCCTGCGGGACCGGAGGCCACGGGGTCGGCGATCATGCACAGCACCACGCCGCGCCGCGCCGTCACCGGCTCCCACCGGCAGGACAGCCCTTCCAGGCCGGGCAGCGGACCTTCGGCGGGGGGGATGCTCCAGCGCGGGTCGGCCTTGACCCAGTCCTCGGCGATGATCGGGCCGTGGCCGAGGAACAACCCCAGCACGTTGCCGCCGCCGAAATCATGCAGCGCGGCCAGGGTCGCGTAGCCCTCCGCCCGCAAGGCCGCCACGGGAACCAGCCCTACCCGCAGCGAGACGCCCAGCGACGCCTCCGCCCAATGGGCCAGCGCGCCGAGCGCCCGCCGCGCCCCCTCCTCCGCCCCCGGAGGCACCGCCGCCACCGCCCCGTCCCCGCCAAACTGGCACAGCGCCGGAGCCTCGGCGGTGCCGAGAACATCGGACAGCACGGCCACCACGCTGCCCGCCACGAAATTCACCGCCCGGTCCCGGCCCTGAGTGGCCAGCACCGTACTCCCCACCACATCCGCCACCGCCATGCTCCACCCATCGGGGAGTTCGGCGTAGGAGGCAGGGTCGCTGGCCTGGGTGGGGAAGTCGGTTATGCGGGGGATGGGGAGGGTGGGCATGAGGGGATGGGGCTCCGGCGCGGGGTGGAGGCAGAGGAGTGTAGCGCGGGAGGGGGCGGGGGAAACGCCAAAAAGCCGTTCACAAAACGGCTTTTTGGTCAGTTGTAAATGGCGTGCCAGGCGGGTGGCCACCGGACTGCTCCTTTTAACACGCCATATCTAAATCAAATTAATTATCTGTACGAATTCTTTCAGAAGTCATGAACATACGCTTATATTTGGTAACTGACCTCCTTATTGCAGTAAAATCTGCATCATCTTTTAGAATAACTTCCATATGTTTATGATTAGGGCCACGCTCTTGCACATTAATTGATTCCACACCAGGCAACCCGCAAATTTTGTCTGTTATTATTTTAATATCTGAATCACTTATTCCGCGCAGACAGGCTTCTACGACGCCCTCACGCCCAGTGACTCCTGAACTCGCATAATCTCTGCGAGGCAATTGCCCCAACTCTACCCGATGCATTGCGGTGCGTAGAGCGCGCAGTTCTTCAATTATGAACTCCTGCCCCGAAACTTCTTTTTCATCAATCTTAGCGACCTTAAATGAGCCAAAATGCTTTAAGAACGGCGTATAAGAGGTATCTTTGCATGACCTCTCATAGGTTGCCGAAATTTTCGATGAAAGAGCATTAGTAAAATCTACTATTTTTGTAAATCGAAGATCTCGTGGGTATTGTAGATGCTCAATCGGTGAAGTGTCGAAAGAAAATGGGGTTTTATTATCCTTTATAATTATAGTTGGCTTGTCAAAGGCCAACCTCATTCCCAACTCAAACATTACATTGGGATTTTTTCCACTAACATCGCAAACGACTATGGGATTATCATAAAGATTCTGAATTATATTTTTTTGAATGACCCCGACATCATCAGAGTTACTAACGATATTTGGAGCAAACCCCGCATTTTCTACTGCCTGTGAAATAATGCCAAGCACGTCCAACCAGTGCTCTTCTGTGCATCCGTCAATCTCTGAAATTGGCATTATAATCCCACATATGGGCTTATCGGGATTCACATCAGGCATGCTATTGGTGCTTTTGGATTTAGCGTTCATACTATCCCCGTCATTATAACACGGGGGGCTCTGGGTACATTATCCCGTCATCGCTCCCCTTTGTGGTATGACTGGACGCGAAGCGCGCAAACCTGCACGTCAGTGCCCGGCCACACCTAAAGTGGTAAGCGAGTCGTTATAATCTGTCCAGCGCGTTATCGACGGGTGACGCACCACCAACCCCATAAGCAAAAAGGGCAGCCAAGCGGCTGCCCTTTTTATGCTTCGGCGTGAGGCCCGGAAGCCTCTCACCAACTCCCGAAGGAGCCTCGGTCAATTCATCTTCCGCGTCTTGGAAGATGGCGTCCCCACGGGGAGGCGAAGACGATCAACCTGAAAGCCGCATAAACGCTAACCACTTGTGAAGAATCGTTTTTTCCGTTACACACTGTGTAACGCAACTGTGTAACGGAGGGACCAAAATGGCAATCCAGAAGAGGGGGCAAACCTACTGGCTGGCCGTCCGCGTGCCGAAGAATTTGGAAGCCGTTTACGGTCGGCCGCAGGTTCGCGAGAGCCTTGGAACCAGGGATCGCCGGGAGGCTCAGCGGCTCCACGACGTGAGAGAGGGCGAGCTAAAGGAAGAGTTTAGCCGCAAGGAAGCCGAAGCCAGGGGCGAAACGGTCCTGAGCAAATCCGAGCTTCGCAAGATCGCGGTGCAGTCGTTGAGCGATTTCCCCCACCACATCGGGGCCGATCCGTTCAATCCTCCCCGCCCCCCGCTGAGCTTCTATCGTGATGAAATGAACGATGTTCATTCCTCAGTCTCCGACCTTCTGAATGGTACGCTTGAGGCTCAGGGATTGAGCCTCGGAGAGCGGGATCGCGGATACCTCCAGACGGTAGCGGAGAGCTACGCCGTCGAGAAATTGCAAGCCGAGATCGCCCAAATCCTTGGCTCTTCGCCTCCCCCGCTGCCTCAGGTTCGCGAGCCCGGCAAGGCCGCCGTGAAGCCCGCCTCCCCTGCCCACGCCTCCCCGGAAAACCTTGGTCCAAAAGGTCCGCTCAGCCTGATTGAGGCCGTGAACCGGTACACCTCCCGGAAGGAATTTACCTCTAAGGCTTTGAAAACACAGCTTTCCTATAAGGATGGCCTTGATCTGCTCTGCCGATATTTCGGCGATGGTCGCGAGGTTCACACGCTGTGGCCGGATGATTTAGAGAGCTTCAGGGATTCCATCCTTGACCGTCTGCCGCCGAACCTCCCCCCCAGGGGGGATATCGTGGAGCTTTGCAAAAAGGCCGAAAAGTCCATCAGCGGAGCCAGCAAAAACAAGCACCTAAGTTCGATCCGGGGCTTCTTCCGTTGGGCCAAGGATTCCGCCAACATCATCCGGACCAACCCGACGCTTGCCCTCGGTCAGTTCGCAGCGAAAGCCGAGACAACCCGCGTGCCCTTCAGCGATTCCGAAATCAAGGTGATCGCTGAGGATACGGCCTCGGAGGTCAAAGAGCCTTATCGATTCTGGCTCCCCCGCCTCGCCATGTACACGGGTGCGAGGCTTTCCGAACTCTGCCAGCTTGAGCCTACCGACCTTGCGAAGGAGCAAGGCCGTTGGTGCCTACGGATCGACAACAGCGAAGCCGAAGACGGGCGGGGCAAGAGAACGAAAACCGCCGGAGCAAAGCGTTTGGTGCCGCTGCACAAGTCACTCATAGAGGCTGGTTTCCCGGCCTTCATGCAAGCTCAACGCCACGAGCACGGCCGGATATGGCAGGAAGCCGTTTGGAGCGAAACCAACGGCTGGGGAGGCAAACTCGGAAAGAACCTCAACAGGGCGATTGGCCGAGTGGTGACGGCGAAGGACGGCGAGCAAAAGTCCTTCCACAGTTTCCGCCACTCGGTGAGCGATAAGCTCAGGAATGCACAAATTGAGTTCGGGGTAATCGACGCGTTTTTGGGCTGGTCAACGGCAGAGCGGAAAGCCGCAATGAGGGACCAATACGGCGATAAATCTATATCTTTCAATAAGCTGGTCTCTGCCGTGGACGCAATCGCCTACCCTTGATAGCATGGACTTTTCGTTAATCGGCTTAACCGGAGGCCCGGCCATGGCTCAGCTTTTTGTAGAGTACGCGTTCACGGATTTTTCCGAGGATGTAGCCTCAGGCTCCGGGATCAAGCGAGAGTATTTCCCATGCAATGAGGATTTTCGCGAGTGGTCGCGGGACAAGGTTGGCCGGGCCTTCGGCTCAGTGATCATTGTTCCCGAGTTTGATTCCCGCTGGCACGACGAACCAGAGCCGTGGGAGTTCGTCCGCGAGCACTACCCCCACCTTGACCTTTCCGACGTATGGGAAGAGCGGACGAAACTGCCCCCGGAGTGGGGCTCCTTGAAAGTCGCATAACCAGGGCCGCACCTATAGACGGGGTAAAATCTATGCTTTACATCGCAATACCGCTAGTCATTAGTGTTATATTTCTAGTTCTAATACGAATTCCGGTCATAGACGTGATATTTATTTCTTTTATGCTCGGGTACTCTGTTGTATTCATTTACTTCTTTATATCCATTTTCATGAATGTAAAGTGGGAATCTGGGGAATTTCTTACGCATGGAAATACCGCTAGCCTGATATTTTTAGCCTTTTTGGGCGTTGGGAAATTTGCCGAGATTAAAGAAAGCAGACGCATAAGGGAGAGACTCGAAAGACGAAAATAAGATCATCAATTATTAGACCCTTTCCACTTATCGAAACTCCTCGATCCGCTGTAACCGAGATAGCCAGCACCGAAGAGCCACCAGAGGGATTCCGGGATCGCTCCTAGGAGAGCACCGAGGTTCGCCGCCGCCGTGGTCACAGCCACAGGCCAGAAAATCCCCATGATCGCCCCGATGAAACACAAGCCTATTGCCCCATACATCACATAGAGGAAGGTAGGCCGTGCCCGGCTGGTCCAAGGGTCGGCGGAATTGGCCTCTGCCAGGATCGCCGAAAGCCCGACCTTGAGTTCTTCGAGCCGCCCGGCTTGTTCCATTTCAATGAGTTTGCGTTTCGCCTCTAGCTTCTCATCATCCGACGTGAAGAGGGCATCCACGAGGTCAAAGAGCTTCGGAGCCAGGGCGACGGCACCAGAGACCAACGGGGCAACCATCACGCTCCCCCCGGCCAGAACCGAGCCACAGCCACAGCCGCAGCGGCCAGGGCAACCACCGTTCCGGCCAACCATTTAACGACCCGTGCGGTAGCCGCACCGTCTCTGACTGGCTCCAGATGGTCGAGAATTTCGCCGTTGGTTTTCTCCAACGCCTGAAGGCGTTCGCCGTGGCCGTTGGTCAACCGTTCAAGGGAATCCAACCGTTCATCGTGCCGATCCTGTCGTGCAAAAAACACGTCTAGCCGCTCCCCTAGGTGTTTGACCTGGGTCTGTAGGACCGCGATTGCCTCTATCATCCGGGCTTCAAAATCATTCATTTGAAGTACCCAGGATTGCCGAAGCAACGTCGGCCTTGGTGGTGATCTGTCCCGCCTCAATCGCCGCTACCGCCTGTGCTTCCGCGTCAAAGGCTCCCTGAACGTGAGCCGCAATCGCCAAACCCAGGGCCTGGATTTCGGCAGCGGACAACGTGGCAAACCCATCTGAGAACTTCCAATTCGCGGCAGTCACCAACCCACCCACGGCCAGCGTGTACAAGGCGGTAACCTTTCCCTGGCTCTCTCGGTCGGTGCTCACGTCGTGGCCGCTCCAGACCACTCCCCCGGTCTCCCTTTCCCAACGCACGCGGGCAGCTTCGGCCCGCAGTTCGGCTTTACGGTCGGCGTCGGCCTTAGCGGTCCAATCTGCGGCCTCTCGGCTGGCTTTCCAGGCTTCGTATTCCGCAGCGGTGCCAACCGTTCCGCCGTACCCAGCCTGGATACGAGCCACGACCCATTGGCCGGTGTGCATCGCGTCGTCCACACGAGCGACGTAATCGACCGTCTCAACGCTGCCATCGTCAAAGGTCAAGTCAACGCGGCAAGCCCATTCGCCCGCACCAATGGCGAACACCTCTCGGACGTTGGAAACCGTGCACCCGAGGCCACGGGCTTCGGTCTGATCCGCCAAAGGGACTTCCGCAATCGGTTCAATAATATCAGTCATCACGCTACCCTCTGCCAAATGCTCGTTACACCGCTGCCACCCGCTCCACGATGCCGCCAAGTTCCGGTCAAGGCATCCCCGGTGCCCGCCGCCGTGTAAATCCAGTCGTAGGCCGGATGTAGCCGCACGGTGCTGGTCGAGTTGCGGGGGGTGCTGTCGGTCACGCCCGCAACGATGCTGCCGACGGGGAATGTAAGATTTGCTGCGGAAGTCCCGGAGTACACGCCCGGCCACGCCACGGCGTCCAAGTCGGTTTGCCTAATGAGTTTTGATCCGACCGTGACCGCGTTCCACCCTGCGTGAACGTCGCCGTTTTCACGCAGGGTAAGGCCCGTTACATAGCTCCCCCCCGCGTGCCCACCGATCAACACACGGCCCGCGTAGCCGTGCCCCTTGCCGTAAGCAAGAATCACAGTCCCCCGATCCGTCCCGTCGGTGTAACCGAAGTTGATGGTATTGCTTGTGCCGCTCAGGTAATTCGCACAATTTCCAACGGTATGGACGGGTGCGGCGAAGGTCTGTGCAGCGGTGCTCGTGAGGCTCGCATAGTCGGCAAGTTCGGTCGCCTTCGCAGCTTTTGACCAGTCCGCCCACGACCCGCTGAGATACCGACGCCAATAGAGGTCGCCCCCGTCAACGGAAAGCTGGTAGCGGGTGCTTCCTCCATCGAGGTGGTAGACACCATGAACCGTGTTACCGGAGGGGCGGTTGAGCGTTGATGAACTCGTGCTGTAATAGCCGGTCGTGGTGATCGTATTTAGGTCTGCGGGCAACGTGGCGGATTGTGAAACAAAAAGGCTCGCAGCTTCCCCCTTAGAATGCACGTCAAGCGAGGTGCGGAACCCGGCCGCCGTATTCTTGTAAAGGTAGTTGTTGATACTGGAGTAAAAGACGGTATCTGTATTCCGTGAAACCTGCGTATGAGCCATGCTCAAATGCGAATCTGCCAGTACGTGCTTACCTTTTACATTTCCTGTGCTGTCTCGCATCACCAATGTATCAGCGGTCTCGGCGACTGCTGCGGTGATGGTTGCGGAGTTTGCCAAGCCGGAAATAGCTGAAACATCAATGGGCTTGCCGGTCGCGGGGATACCCACGGCGACGGCGGAAATCCCCGATGAAATCGAACCGGAATCCAGTGCAACGGTAACGGTTGTCACGCCGCCGGAATACACACGGGCCGTGATCTTGCCGTACAAAGAACCGTCAATCCGCAGCCGCCGCCCGACCGAGAAAACCCCCGTGGCATTACCCGCCACTCTGAACGAAGAGGCCGAAACGTAGGTAGGCGTTAATCCAAGATCGATCCAGCCGATGCCATCTGAGACGCCAACCAGCGACCGAACGTCGGCCATGACCTCGCGGATCGCGTCATTGAGGTTGCCCGGTGGGCACCCTTCGGCAATGTTCACGCCATTTATAGCCGCGTTATTCCCGGCCGTTGTTGAATAGTCCTTGATCGCCATTACATTCCCTCAACATGAACCCACATGGTTATTTATCCGCGTGGGCCATCTTGAGGGCCGTTAGGTTCTTTTATTCGTCGTCCAACATCTGCAAGAGAGCACCAATTTCCGCCGCCGACATTCTCCCGAGGGCTTTGCGGGATTCGGCGTCAAGCGTGATGTTGCGTTCCATGCCTTTGAGGCGTTCAAGTGCCTTCTGCTGAACCTTCGGGTTGGTCGAAAAGAGCATCTGAGCAATTTCCTTCCGTTCACCCGCCGGAACCTGTTTGCCTGCCTGCATAATCTTCTGATAGATGCCGCGAAGAGCCGCAGTCTTTCCGCCGGAGGCAACATCAAAGGCCAGCGTTGCAGCGTCCGCAGGATCGAGCCCTTCGGCGTGCTGTCCGGCTTGAATGCGGGCTGTATCGCTGCCCTGGAGAGCCCGCCGATAGGTGTTGGTCTTCCGAGAAACCAAACGGGCTTGCCGCAACACTTCGTCGGCGGCTTCCTTGGTGCCGAAGGCCACCCGCAACCGCTCCCGCATCGCAAGATTGCTGAACTTGTTCCCAACATCCCCCGTGAGCGGCCGGGCTTCGATCATGTCGGCCAGGGATTTGTTCACGCCTTCGAGGAAGAAGGATTTGTCCGAAGGCAACATCCGGTCTAGCTCCATCTTCGTCGCCTCAATCTCCCCTCTGAGGAACCGCTTTCCAAGCTCCATAGCTTGCACCGAAGCCGTCTCGGTCGAGAAGTGCTTCAGGGCTTCGGCATAAGTCGGGTTCTCCGCAACGATGGCGTCTCGGAGGTCCATTCTGAGCCTGTTCAGGTCCCGTGCTGCCTCCCCACGCCCTGCGATCTTCGCCGAAGTCGCTTCGTCGCCGATGTACTTGTAAGCACGATCAACCATCCGCCAATCAAGATCGCTGAGCCCCTTATTCTCAGGGAACTCGCGGGCACGGCGTAGGGCTCGCTGCACATGGGACGAATTTTCGAAAAGCTCTTTGAGCTTCGGGCTCTGAAAGGTGGGCGTTTCGGCTTGAGCCTTCGAGTAAAGATCGGCCGCAACGGTCTTCCGCTGAGCCATCTTGTCGCCCATGACGGCGTAGAAATCGCCCTCCGCCCCCGTGGCCTTGCGGACCTGTTCAACCATGTTGCGGTTTAGATTTTTCTGCCGTTCACCCAGGACCTTGGCACCCATCGTAAGGGCTTCGCCGGGCTTGCTGGTGACGGTGCGGGCAAGGTCAACGCTGTTCGGTCCAAGATCGGCAATCATGGAATCCTTACCCATGCTCCGCAGAGCCTTGGAGGCTGTCTCAGGCGTGAAGCCATCATTCGTAAGGGCTTCGAGCATCTTCCGTTCGGCAAACTCAGCGGGTGCATCGCCCATCCGCCGGGCAATCGGCTTAACCAGGGCTCCGCCTGCCTTCCCGACCAATCCGATAGCCGCAGGCAGAGCAGCCCCGGCAAGGCCACCCACGGCCGCCCCGGAAGCGGCATTATCGAGCCGTTCCCGAACACCGCCCTCGCCTTCCCCGAAGCCGTAAACGCCACCTTCCGCCGCACCGAGCGAGGCATTCAAGGCCAACGCTCCGGACTTGGGATTCCGAGCCAGGAAGTTCTGAACGGTCTGGGGAAGCTGCCCGGCGGTCTTGGACGCTCCGGTTCCACGAACGGCAAGCTGCCCAGCCGTGCCCACTCCCCCGGTGATCTGAGCGGCCATGGAGGCAACGGGGTTCGCATCAGCGAAATCAGCCTGTTCCTTGCGAGCCTGAGCAAGGTGATCGCCGTAAGGTTTGGCCTTGTCCTGGCCGCTGATCTTGTCGGCCAGCCAGTCGCCGACCGTGCGGCCAGCGGCGTTGACCTCATCCGCTAGGCCGAACAACGCTCCCCGTGCGGCCTGTCCGGTTATGCCGTCGAGGTAGTTGCCCGCCGGGGCTTCGGCCTTGGGAACCTGAATGGCCTTCCATTCCTGTCCGTCGAGGGCAAAGGTCTCCCCGGTCTGCGGGTTCTGGGCAAGCTTGGTCGCCTCCCATTCACCAACATCGTTGAGGCGGAAGGCTTTGTTTTCCTGTGGATTATACGCGACGGCCATGGATTATTCTCCAACCAAGACCGCACCGGGCGGCAGAGCGGGCAAGCCATTCCCCTGCGGCTGTGGCTGGGCCTGCGAGCCGTTGAGCCAATCACGCCACCCCGTGCGGGACTGGTTGAGCGTTCCGTCAGCGGCAAAAATCGGGTTCTCTTCGAGGTATCTGGACCAATTTTCATCGGCACCTCTGAGGGTTGGATCAACGTTCTCAGCGAACCATGTGAAAAACTCTCGCTGGCCGATCTTGTTTTCAGCGGCCGTCTTGAGACCGGCCGAAATGGTCCTATTGACCTCGGGGCTCTTCTCCGGCCCGATGGTCGCACCTCGGAACATCTGAACATCACGATCCGAAGCCGCCCCCGGCATTCCCTGCCGCATCAATGGCGTGGTTTTGTCTCTGATCGAGGCCATGAACTCGATTTCACGATCCCCGAGCAAACCACCTTCGATCAACTCAGAGCCAGGAAGCTTGCGGAGAAATCCCCCCGTGTCTCCGCCCTGAGCTTCCTGCGTATCAAGAGCCTGTTCAAACTGTCCGAGGTTGGTGAGCATCTGGCGGCTTTCACCTTCGGCTTCCCGCATGGCCTCAAGCCGCTTCTGCCCGGCCTCAATCTCTCCCTGAATGATCTTCTCCCTCCCCTGGGGCGAGACGCCCGGAAGGTTCGGCCGGGCTGGTACGTTAAGCGGATTAACGCCAGAACCAGCGGCATCAACGGCGGGAGCATAACCAGGGCTAGCCCCACCGGCCGGGCTTCCGCTCATTCCATAGGGTGTAATCATCTGGCCGTCCTGTCGATTATAGACGCCAAGACCGGGGACGCTCATCCAGGGGTTTTTTTCGCGGGCTCCCTCGATGAATTTCCGCTGAGCCGGTAGATCGCCGGGATATAGAGTTTCGGCTTCCCGCTGCAATTCCGTCTTGGGTTCAGCCTTGGTGTTCTCTACCAGCACCTTACCGGTCAGGGGATCGATGAGGCTCCCCCCATCCGCGAGGCTCACGGGCTGAGCAAGTTTTGCCGCCGCAAGCCGGGTTTCCCGAGCACGGTTTTCCGCCGCGTTGACGGCCTGCATATAACCACCGGCACCCGCTGCAATACCCTGCCCGAGAGCCGCACCGAAGCCCGCTTGAGGCGTTGGGCTAGGCGTGGCCTGCTGTGCGAACGCCTGGGCCATCTGGAGCAACCCCAGCGTTTCAGCGTTCGAAATGTCATCCTCGGTGAGCAATCCCAGGGAGGGCTTCTTTCCAAAAAGTCCAATCATATCAAATACCTCTCCTTAGAATGCACCGAGAATGCCACCGGCCGCCGCTCCCCACAGGGGATTGACCTTCATCATATTTGCCAAGGCAGCACCGCCCGTCGCACCGCTGAGGATGTTGCTGGCCGGATTGTAGAAATACGGCTGTGAAGAACTGCCAGACGTGCCATATCCGCCACCTACAAGGCTCAAATACTGGCCGATTTTGTCCTGTTCTTTCTGCTGCTCGAAATTAAAGCGGCCGATTTTGTCTTGTAGTTGAGCCTGAGCAAGCTGTTCACGGCTTGAGCCAACGGCCGCGAGACGATTGATGTTGTCCCATTCATGCTGCGAAAGGGCGGGTAGCTGTGAGCCCGCTGCAAGCTGCTGGTTTCGTTCCTGAGCGTTGAGATTTGCCAGTGATCCCGCTGCCGAAGCACCGGAGCCCATGAGGGTATCCGCCGCGTTGAGTTGCTGAGCCCGTTCCCCGGAGTACAAGTTCGCCAAAGAACCAGCGGCGGAAGCACCGTCAGAAGTGAGCCGTTCACTGGCGGAAAGCTGGTTCGCCCGTTCACGGGCATAATCGCTGTAGGCGATATCCCCGGCCGTCTGAGACATAGCCTCAGCAAGCGTCTCAGTTGAATCGTTGATCGCCTGAGCATGGCTGTTGCTGCCAACCCTGCCAGCACGGCCGAACGCACCGCTGAGGCCAGGAATTATAGTCTTTGAGAAATCATCCCTGAGGGCTTCGGTCGCACGACTGATAACGCCGTCCAAGTGCGGGTTGTTCTGAAGCATGTCGCCACGGCTAGTGGCCTTCAATGCGTCAAGACCCGTGCCACGATCCCCAATCATGCTTTCAAAGGTGCCGCTGGCCGGATTGCTGCCCACCCACTGCCCGGAAGCAACGGATTGCATCGGCGAAAGACCCGCGTTCCTGTCCCCGAGCATGTTTTGAAAAGCCGCGTTCGCCGGATTGCTGCCAACCCACTGGCCGCCCGCAACACCACTGAGAAGGTTTGTGGTCCGCTGGACTAGCGGATCAGTGCCACCAAGTGCCTTGTTCTCCGCCATCCGCAACGCCTGTTCCGTCTGCGGGCTGAAGGGAATAACGGACGATTCAGGATAATAAGACGGTGTTTCAGAATCGTTGAACCACTCCCCAGCACGCTTGAAACCCTCCTTCAAGTACTCCTGCTGTGGTGCCCAAGGTGCTGAATTCGTGGTTTGCGTTACCGTCTGGGTCTTACCCCCGCCTTTGCTCATATTTCCCTCACTAAGTACCTACAGGTTTCCTTGTAGGTATTTAGTCTTTTGACCCAACCAGCCCGTCCGGCTATCTCTGTTCGGGTACATCCAAGGGATTTTGACCACGCGGAAATCACAGGTTCCATATGATCGCGGAGTTCTTCCAAATCGCCCCCAGCGAGGAAGAAGCGGCAAGATTTCAGGCGTGGATATGAGACTATTTCAGTCACTACGGCTGATCGCTCGCCTAGCCAGAACTGAAATTCACCCTGAATAATCCCCTCGTAGATATCGCGAAGATTATGAGTTCCGCCGGTATATTCTAAGGCTGCTTTCAGCCAGGGAGCGGCCTTGTCAAAGCCGCTGTCCAAGCACGACGTAACCAAAAAGGCGGGCTGTTCCTGCGTTCGCATGGTGGATCGTGAATGCTCCATTTCCTGGCTCAACAAAGGGGTTCTCGGCTGCCGCTGCGGCGTTCTCTGCCGTCAACATGACTACTGAATCCGGGTGGCAAAAGCGGCTCTCTACTGTCGTTGTGGTGGTGCTCAGGGTGAGCGTTACCCGGCCCGTGGGAGCGATCCAGCCTGCCCGCAGGTTCGAGAGTTCGCGTTCAACCGCAAAGGCCGGTGAGGTCGGAAAAAGCTTCTTCATCAGCGGCCACCGAGGGGCGAAGCCAGCACTTCAAAGCCAGTGAGGCTGCCGAAGTCCCCTTCCCCGGAAATACGAAAACGATGAAAGCGGCCACCTTGCCGGAGGCGTGCCCGGCCATCCCCGCCAACCTCTTTGGTATCACTCCATGAGGCGGCTTCGGCGGCTGTGTCCTGGCTGCCGACTTGCACGCTCACGGTGGGGCAATCCGTGATAGGAACGACGTTGCGAACCAAGCTTCTCCGGCTCTGGCCTTCCCCGAGGTAATGGGCTCCCGTTTCGATCTGCCAAGGCATGGCCGAACCAGTGAAGGACATCAGGGTTCCGGACGGATCGAGCCCGGCCCAAACAGGCTGCCCGCCTTTCCAAATGCGGCTATCGAGGGACGCGGGTACAGCTTCCAGGCTACCGAAGAGGTTCAAGCCCTCTAGGGTCATACCGACCGAATAACTGCGGGCCATCACTGAGACATCGGCGTCGGCGTGGCTCCATTTCCCTTCGCGAAGGGAATAGATCAACTGCCCCCAAGTGCCATTTGCACGCGGGTAGCTCCACATGACCAAGCCGCCGGGGCAAAGGCTTCCCGTGATCTTGTGCAAGTTGCCGGTATCACAGTCGTCGAAGAACCAGCGAGAAATGAACCCGTCTGAGATCGGCTCAACCTGCCCGCCCGACATTGCATAGAAGTGATCTTCCCCAAGGAAGAAAATCATCTGCCCGGACTGAACGACCGAACCGCTTGAGATGCAGCCCAACCCAGGGACAACCTCTTGAAACGAAAAGATAAATTTATCGCCCGTATATTGAGCAACGTGAATGCTGCGTTCAGACAGAATGGTTGCGTGGTCTCCCCCAACGATCCGCTTGATCCGGCCACCGGAGGGCAAGTCCTGCCAATCGCTCTGTGTGGTGACCGAGGCCACCCAATCGGTACAGTCATTGAAGGCCGACCAACGCACGCGGTTGGGCATAGAGCCATCGGCCGCGTCGTATGTGTCACCTGCGAAGACGAAATATCCCACGGTGCCAAGCTGTCTTGCCCGGAAAGTCGTGGTCAAATCGGCAAAAACCGTACTGGTCTTGGTGTCGAAGAATTGGATGTTGTCGTTGAAATTTGAGGCTAGGAAGTAGCTCCCAAAGCTTGTGCTCACCCAACGCTCTTCGCCCGTGGTGTAGCCACCAGTCTTCGAGGCGTCGGCCCATCCGAGGGTGTTCTTATCGAGGCGGTAGAGCTTGGACGCATCTCCGGCAAAGACGTTGCTCTCCCCGTTGTCGGCGATGATCGCCGAGAGCATTGACGGTTCGGAGGCCGTGCCGTTGGTGCTCAGGGGCTCCGGCTCAGGAAGCGAGGAATAGCCGCGTTTTTCAGGAATCAGGTTCAAGCATTCCTCAAGCTGAGGGTTGCCAATGTCTGGGAAATCTGGAGCCCATGCCCCCAAGTCAGTTATCGCCATGTCGTGTTGACCGCCTGTTTTTCAGTCCAATTCGCACCCGTATTTATCGGGTTAGCCCAAACCGCCGGGGTAGAGGGCACGGGCAGCCAAGCCGTTACGGGCTCCGGCGGTTGGCTCCATTCGTTAATCGGCTTAACCGCCTCGGTCCAATCCGAGCCTTGAACGTGCCAGTCACCCAGGCCCGAGGAAGCCCCAAGGGCGAGCCCCCAGAGATAGAGCGTCCGGACGAAATCACCGGCTGTGGTGCTCTGGGGGGTTGCCGCACCGGTCGGGCAGACAAGCCGGGTATGCATGGCCGTGGTGGTGCTGGCCGAAGAAGACGAACCCCCGTGCCAAACCAAGCGGGAATGGCTGGCCGTGCTCGTGCTGGCTCCCGTGCTGGCTCCCGCGTACCAGACGTGCCGCGACTGGTTGGCCGTGGTGGTGCTCGTGCTGATCGACGCGGCGAACCCGTAGAGGGTCCGGACGAAAGCACCCGCTGCCGTGCTGGTGCTGGTGCTGGCTCCGAGGGGGCGAACCTCGCGGATCGCTACGGCTGTACTCGTGCTGGCCGGGCTTGCTGTGCCTGCGGAGAAATGAACGCAAGCCGTATCCCATATGGGATCGTCAAGGCTGTACAACAGCCCGTCTACGGGGCCGAAATCGTTCAGTTCTTCAAGGGTGAATGGGCCGCATACCTGCATAGAAGTATTTATCGGCCCTGGGGATTAGACCGTCGTAAGGCTCAGAGTAGACGGATCAAAGCGGATCACGTTGCCGGGGTTCACTCCTTCGGCCTGTGCCAGGGATCCCGCCCGAAGCATGTTTCCGCCGGTCACAGCGTCAAAAACGGCGAAATGGCTCAGGGTGCCCCATCCCTCGGTGGCTTGGTTGAAAATGACCTCCCCGGAGTTGGTAGAGGTGCCAGCGGCTGCGGCGGAAAAAGCCACCACCTTTCGAGCGTAGGCCGGATCAGAGACCTCGGTTCCCGCACCTAGGGGATCGCCGATATAGAGAGCCAGATACAGGGTTGCCGGTGCCGTGTAGCTCGCCACGCCTAGAACGTGATCGTTAATCTTGTTCGCGGAATAGGTTGTCCAAGTCATCTTAAATCACCTCAAAATCAAATTTCACGCTTAAGGGACCGGCTTTCCAAGCGGTTCGGGACGCTTCACCGTTCATGGATTGAATCCCTCGCTGAAAGAACGTCGAAGCCGTGTTGAGCATTTCCGGATCACGTACCGCCGGGCCAGCGTGGAGCATGGAGCCGAAAAGGTACAAATCCGGATACTTCAAGAGAAGCCAATTGCTTGGGTTTGTGTCGTTCAAGGCTGGGATTTCGCTGTAATACACAAGCTCAATGGTGTATTCGCCATCGGGAGCCGGGCCAAACTTCAGGCTCTCAGCGGTCAAGGCGAAATGGCTTGGTTTGCCCTGGCTCTCGGTCGGAAAGAGTTGGTCTAGCTCCGCCTCTGAGACCAGCGAGAGAACTACATTCGTGGTTGCATCCACTATGATCCGTTCGGGCTCAAGGAAATCCGAGGGTAGCTCAAGAAAACGCTGTCCCTGTGCGAGCGTGGCCGAAGACCTACGGACCATTTTGCGATGGCGGATTTCCCGGTTAAGAACGGCCTCAGTTGCAGAAATGCACGTATCGAGAATTTCGCCGATATCATCAATGACGTATTTTGTCAGTTCTGCCCGAAGGTCAGCGTAAGTCTGTATTGCCATTTATGATCGTCCTGTGAAGAACCGTGAATAGTCCCCCGTATTTAGCAGGCGATCAAATTCCCGCTTCTCGCTCAGACGGCCTTCCTCTTCCCATTTCAGGTAGAGTTCGATTGGGACAGAGCCGAGGAATTCAACATCCTTGCCGGTTTTGCAATCATTCCCGAGACGCTGAGCACGATTGATAATGCCGTCAACGTTGCGAACCGCAGAAACCTCTAAATATTGGCCGTCTTCGGTAATGCTTATTACCTTGCCGGTCTGTGGATCGTGAAACTTGAATTCTTTCATGTTTCTCCGGGCAGCGGGGCCGGATTTCTCCGGCCCTTACCCCAAGTGAAGGTTACGATTAGGAAGCCGTCACGTCGGCCAGCTTCGAAGAATGCTTTTCGTTTCGGCTAATGAGGGTAGCGTCAAGGATCACCTGCCGAGCCTCGTAATCGCCGGACTTGGCGAGTTCCTGAACGGCAAACGGACGCAGAAGACCAATCTCAAACTTGCCCTTCTCGATGTTGAGGACCGTATTCGCCGGAGCATTTCGAGCCATGACGAAGGCCATGCGGCCAAACGGCGTGTGGTAGAAATCCACGGCACCGAGCAATTCTTTCTTGCTGCCAGGGTGATCCATGGTCGCGATACCAGTAAACGAAGTCTGCATCTTGAGACCAAGAGCCGAGTTCATGACTGCAACGTCGGGTTTACCGTGATTATCCCAAGCTTCCTGAACGCTTTCCAGCCACAGGCTTTCGGTAATCACGCGGTTGGTTCCGTTCGTCACGGCTCCAACAAGCTGAGTGGTCCCATTGTAGCCAGCGGTAGAACCACCCACGCCATGCGAGGCGTTCGAGGCGATCCAAGCCGACATACCAGCGGCACGGTTCGGCACAGTGCCGTTGTCGGCCTGCGAGCCCTGGGCGGACAGGAAGGACTTTTCCGCAGCATCACGAACGGCCATACCGCCCGCGATAACCTGTCTCGCCAATTCCTTTTTTCCATCGGCTGTGGCCTGAGCATTGGCACGCCCAGAAACGCGAACGGACACGGTGAAGCCCTCGGTGAAATTACGATACTTGGTATCCGATGTATTCACGGGAGACGGAGCGTCCGCACCGTCAATTCCGCTGGTTACGGCGGACGCGTCGGGACGCTCATAGGCAGCCCAGAACGGGCTTTCGCTCGAAACTTCGGTCTTTTTGAGCATGGAATAGACCGGAGTATCTTCCGGGTTGGTGAGGCTCACGACCTTGGAAAAGTCTTCACGAGCCAATTTCTGCACACTTGTAGTAACGGTAGCCATTTTTGATTTCCTCCTAGAAATCCATTTTCATCAAAGCACCCCAGGCGTCTTCTTCAGAGTATCGGCGGGGAGCGGTTTTTGCGGTTTTGTGCTTACCGGTCTTGACGGGGGCTTTTGACTTTTCCGGCTTCGGCTGAGGCAGCGGCTTGGCTTTCAAATCCTCGTAGGCTTTCGCCATCCGAAGGAGCTTGATTACGCGTGCATCAATGGTTTGAGAGATTAGCTCTTGCTCGAAACCGTGCTTTTGCATGAATGAACCAAGTTCAGTCGCTTCCTTTTCCATGGTCTTCTGATCCCGCCATTCGGGGATCATTTCTCGGACCTTGGAAATCTCTTCGCTTTTGCGGGCTTCCCACTGCTGAGCCGCCCACTGGGCTTGGTGCTGGCGAGCAACAGCAAGCTTTTCCTGTTGGCGTTTAACTCGGTGGTAAGCGTCGCGGTCTTCGTCAAAAAGCTGGTCAAGCTGATCCTGAGAAACTTCGTATTGGCTCAAGATCGAGGTAAGCTGATTGAGTTTTTCGCCGACCGCAGAATCCTTAGCTGCAATAGCCTGGGCTTTTCTTGTGTAGTCGGCCTGTCGAAGGTAGCCCTTGCGGAGTTCTTCTGTGTTGACCTTGACTGTTTCACCTGTCGGTAAAGTCAATTCGTGGTCATCATTAGAAGCTTGTTCCGGTTCGGCGTCGTCTTCGGCTTCTTCGTCTTCATCCGCATCGGAGGAAATATCTTCGTCTTCGCCGTTATCCTCTTCAGGGTCGGCGTCTTCTGCGGCTGCCTCTTCGCTACCGTTATCCTCAATGGGGTCGGCGTCATCGGCGAAAAGGCGTGCAACCTCATCGGCCGCGTCGTGTAGATCAAAATACTCGTGTGCAGTCCCTTCCGGGGTGTTGCTGGTCATGGTGTTTCCTTGTTCATTGAACCCATGACCTTATTTATCAAACTAGAAGAAATCGAAGACTTTACGCGGCGGCTGAACCTTCTTGTCTTGTTCTTTGTTCAGTTTTCCCTTTTGAGCTACGGACTGAATATGAAGCTCAACATCCTTCAACGCACGTTGCAGCGAGAACAGATATTCCCGGTGCTGCTGATCGCCGGGCTTCGTAGCGGCCCATTGCCGGGCGTAGACGCTCGCAAGGTGCTCAAATGCCTCGCTGAGGATCGGATTGTTCAAAGCCTCTTCGGCCGCTGCGAACCGGGCGTTTTCTTCGTCTGTCATTTCGATTTCCTCCCCAGGTAGCGGCTCAGGCGGGTTCCTGTGTTCACGATGATCTTCCCGACGAATGAACCGCGTTCCGCCTTCCCCTGCCTGTGGGCCATTTCCGCGAAGGCCGGAGCAAAGATGAATTTGGCGATTCTGGCTGCCAGGGGATGTTTCCGAATGACCCTCGCGAAGGGTCTCCCCCAGCGGTGATACCCACGAATGACCGCCGGATCGGTGCGGACCAACCGCAGGCCGAAAGCCTCCGCCGCATGCCAAGTTGAGGTTTCAAGCCGTCCAAGCTCGTGCAACGAGGTGCAAATCACGCTGCCACCGTCGCCGCCGTCGCCTGCCCCGCCGTCGCTGCTATCGCCAACGCCTGGGGTTGAGCCATGACCGCCGGAGGCCGCAGCCGCACCACCGGCCGGAGAGCCAGGATCAGCGGGGGAATCGCCCTGGGCTGAGGTGTTGCCGCCGTTGCCGTCGCCCCCGCCATAGGAGGCGGTTGCTTGCGGATTACCGGTCGGGGGAGCGGCTAAGCCGCCGGGCACGCCCATCACACCAGGGTTTGCGGCTTCAGCGGGTGTAGAGACGCCATAGCCACCGAGCCCGCCCGCGTAGTCGCCGAAGCCTAAACCAGCCGCAAGGCTGTCTGTGAACCCGAGGTCAATGCCGGCTTTACCAAAACCGGTTTCTGCGTTCTCCGCACGGCCGCCGACGTGACCGCCGACCATACCACCGAGGAGCCCGCCAAGAGGGCCAGCAAGGGCCAACCCAGCCAAGGATCCGAAGGCTTGGGCCGCAACGTTCGGGGCGGTTTGCCCCGCGAGCCCATTCCCTACCGCCGTTCCAGCGATTCCACCGATGGGACCGGCCAGTGAGCCAATCATTCCCCCGACCATGCCTTCGGTGGTGCCTAGGCCGAAACCGCCGATGCTGGGAGATGTGGAAGGTGTGGAGCCTGGATTACCGGAGGGTCCGGAAGGGGTGCCAGGGCTGCCCTCTGTGCCTGTGTCACCGAAGCCGCCGCCGTAGCCCTGCCCTGCATCATCTCCGCCGCCGGAGGGCTGGCCGATCCCGATACCGCCGAACCCTGCCACGGGAGCCGTGGGGGTTACGGTGGGTGTGGTCGGGGCCGTGGTTGGCCGGTAGCGGCTGAACGTCTGTTGCCGCAGTGGGTGTTGAAAAGCCGCTTCCCGAGCGTCGTAATCGTTCAGGTATTGAGCCAAGAGGCCGTTAAACGGATTAACCTGCGGCCGACTTCCGAGAAGCCCGATCTCATAGCGTGGAGTGGTGAAATATCTTTCGCTCATGTGGGTATTTAGCCAACACGCGGCAGGTTCGTGCTCTCAGGGCTACCCACGGCAGACGCGGCAAGGCGAAGCTGATACTCAAGCTCAAGCTCGCGAAGTCTCACCTCGTGCTTGAGGTTCATTTCGCGGTCTTTCCGGGCTGCATCGGCTTGCATTTCTGCGGCTTTGAGGTCCAGTTCCTTCGCCTTGAAGGACATTTCCATTTCAAGCCGCTTTTGTTTGAGAGCGAATTCCTGTTCGGCTTCGGCCTGGGCAGGGTCGGCCTTCGGCTGAGCCAGCCGGGCAAGCTCTTCCGGGCTGGGGAGCGGGAAGAACGCCTGCGGGTTGGCATAGCCCATAGCCTCGGAAATCCGGTGCAAGGTGCTGATAACCGAGGGCATATGCTGCGGCCCCATCTGCTGAACGTATTGCATCTGATACCCGAGCAATTCCCGCAGGTGCATCAACTGGCTTTCCCGTGTCCCCGAGCCGATCCCGACGTTGACGCGAACGTCCCGGCGGACTTGGAAGAGTTCGTTTTCCACCCCCTCAATCTCGGTCATGGTTTCAGCCAGTAGACGGAAGAGCGTCCGCTTGGCTTCGAGGAAGAGCCGGGCGGAGACTTCATTCTGCAACTGGTGAGCGGACTGCGTGATAATGGCTTGCGTGGCCGTGGGGGACTGGAGAGCGTCCGCGTTCAGGGCCATCGTGTTACGGCCAACACCGGTCTGTTGTTCAACCTCAAGGTCCGTATATTCGAGCAAGCCGAAGCCAGCTTGGCCGGTGAACTGCTGATTCAGTTGGTGGACATCAGCCGTATTCTCCGCACGGATCGGAGCGTTGATCGACGGGCTAAGAACGTCGTCCATGTGGACGGAATACGGGTTAACCACGAGGCGTGGCGTGGACGTGGAATAGAAATTGTCCAGCACGAGCCGCATGATCGTAGTCTTCAAACGCTGCCCGTCTCGTGCGTCGTCATAGGCACCCCTGCCCCGCAGTTCGTGCGGCTCCACGGCCGGAATGAGCGGGACCAGCGGCACGCGAGCAACGGCACGATAGGACAAGAGCTTGCCTTGCCCACGGCTCCCCGCGAAGACGGCTTCAACGTGTTCCGGTCGGCCGTCGCCGTCGAGGTCGAGTTTCAAGTAGCAACGGGCGATCTTCACCCGCCGATCATCGCCGTCGCGGTGCTCGCTGGAATGGCGTTCAAACTGGCTGGCAAAATCGTTGAGCGGGCTATCCGCTTCGTCTGAGATTGCTTCAAGGTCTTCGCGGTCGAGGCCATCGGCGACAAACTCACCGATGGTCTTCTCAACCACAACGCCGTGAATGCTGCCCTTGATCTGGCCGGTTGACAGGTCATAGGTGCAATCCGACGAAAAAAAGAACTGTTCGCGGGGGATGATGTTGATCCTGTAGTGGTTTTCCTTCTCGATCCGCTTGAACGTGACCTCATAAAAGCCTTCTGTCGTGACCTCAGCGGACAGGACATCCACTTCCGACTGATCTGCCAGGAAGGCGTATTCGTCGGGGCTCAGCGTCTCGGTGATTGCCGGGCTTGCAGTCTCAACTTCCTCGGTTTCCAACTCGGCCACGCTGAGGCCATAGCGGTTGGATTCCTGAAGCCACACGTAATCAAGAAGTGTTCCGTTATTGTCACGCTCATAGACGGATTTGACCTTTTCCGTCAGAAGCTTAGCGTTTTCAACGTCTTCTGGACCAACCGGTGAAAACTCGCACGGATTGGCCGTGGCACTGGCAACCCTTAGGGTCTGTGCAACTCTCAAATTGCAAACGTACCGCACGACTGGAACGACCACGGCCGAACGCCCGGCGGCTTTTTGCTCCGGTAATTCAGCATGAAAGAACGACGATGCTTCGTCGTACACGGGGATGATTTCTGAATCCATAAAGGACAGAGCGTCTTTCAACTCTGCCTTTACGAGTTTTTCGAGGTCATCCCTCGTAGTCGCTTCGGTCTTTGCCACGCCTGGGCCTCCGGTTAGTCGTTGGCCTTACGCTTGGTGGCTGTGGTCGTGGACCTCTCTTCAAGCTTGGTCTCAACCAGCTTAATCAAAGCGTCTAGTTTCTCTTCGATACGCTGAACCTGAGCGGCGAAAGCACGGGGGTTTCCAATCATCGTTATGCCATCCATGAGTAATTGACGTTGAGCGGCTTGAAGGTTTCCGCCCTACTTCTATTTATCTCAGTCACAGGAATCGCATACCAAAGGGACATAAAGGCGTAACGGGTTGCGTCCATTACGTGATCGTTCTGCTTTAATATTTTCGCGTCCTTGCGGGCATAGGTTCTGAATTCATTCAGCCAGTCGGTACAGTTGGCGAAGACCTTGAAGCGTCCGCTTTGCATCCTGGCTAGGATTTGCTGAATGGCCGGTTCGACCTTCATAGAGCCGTCGAGGAACTGGGCTCGCTGAGCGAGCATCCGGACGCCTTCTTTGCGATACAAATCCGCGATTTTATCGCCCGTTCCTCGGTCGTGGCCTTCGCCATCGTGCGGCCAGGACCAAGGCAGGCCCTTACCCCTGGCGAGCATGGCCTTGCATTGGTCAGCTATCTTGATCTCAGGGACTTTTTCAGCGTGTGTAACGTAAACAACGTCTTCGTCGGCGTCGTATGCAAGCTGAACCAGAGCCGTATTATGAATCCCGAAATCGATCCCACCGATGGCCTTGAAGTGGCTGGGAATGGAGAACGGTTCGACCGTCAGAAGGCTTTCCGGGATGTTGTAGACGCGACCCTCACCCATGACCGGAACCGCATTCATGCGGGCTTCGCGTTCATGCTCGGGGTACTGAGCGGCCATCTGAGCGATTTTCTCGGGCGACCAGTCGGGCCGGTCGTGCCACGTCATCACGAGTTCGGTTCGCCACGGCGAACGCGTCGGCGTATCAGCGAAGGCGTTGACCACCTCGGTTGGCCCGTTCAACGGCGTGAAAGTAATCACGCTGATACCGTCGCGGGCATTCGTGCGGGTCAAGCCTTCGCTGTAAATCGGCCACGCGGGTTCCTCGTCACACCAAAGAAAATCCAGGTCATCGCCCTGCCAGTTCTCGCGGCCTTCGCTGTACGCTTTGAAAATTATGGTGCTGGTTGTGCCGTTGACGTGCCGGACCTTCACGTATTCAAAACAGCCAGGAACGCCGATGGATTTTCTGATTTCGAGGATTGAATCCTTGGGAATGGTGCCGGTGCCGGGTTCGCCTTCGCCCAAAAGGATCCGCTGCACTGTGTCGCGGCTCGTGGTGTCCGTCTTGGAGGCTACCCATGCACGGAAGCTGCGGCTGTTCGTCGGCTTGAACCGCTTGCCCTGCCACCAGTCGGGATAACGGCCAGTCGCGTGAATGGAGACCTCAGCACCAACCGAGTAAGTTTTTCCGCAACGGTTACCAGCCCTGAAGAGCCTCTCTTTGAAATTGGCTCCGAGAGCGTGAAACTCTGCCTGTTTCGGGAAAGGCTGGTAGCGGTCAAGCTGGTTGAATTTTTCGATATCTGCAAGTTGCCGGGCAGCTTCGAGAAGTTGAGCCCGTCTCGCTGGCGGGAGCTTTTCAAGGGGTAACTTGTCTAGATTTTTGGCGAGTTCTCTATAGTCCATAGACGTATTTATCTATGGACGGCTTTACTCAAAAACTGGGGAAAAAATCTCAAAGTAGGTTAAAAAAGTGGGACCCGGTTTGTCTCGCGAAAGGGGGTGGGGTCGCCCAGGGGGGTACCCCCCTATGGCTGCGATCCGCTCGCATTCGCAAGGATACGGTAGACGCTGGCACGCTGTTCCCTGTGGCCTTCACGATCTAGAGACAGCACCTCGGGAGCCTTGGCCTGGGGTCTGCCCCGATGATCATCCCGTGGGCGTTTGCGGCTCGCTCAGGGTTCTTCCTGGGCTGCCAGGGCACTTGCCTACCCCGAAGCCTCCAAGGCTTCCACGAGGCTCCTAAGGGTTTTCTGGTGAACGCCTGATAGGCCCCGCTGTGGCCGTTGGCCTGGACGATCTCAAGCCTCAGTCCGGGCCTCGAAGGTGCCGAATAGAACAGCTTAAACAACCCACACGAGAAGCGTTGTACATCAATGGCTTAGCTTGTCGGCCAGTTCTTAATGAACGGAGTTTGTCGCATAATAACAAAGTATGAAGAGACGTGAACCGTGCAATATCAACAGACTAAGCCCATAACGCTGGTCGGCATAACGTTCTTAACGTTTTACTCAGGTATTCCGACCACACCCACGAGGTGCAGGATCAGCCGTTCGGGTCCTCTTCGGGAGACGGTAGGGCTTCCTCAACGGTCTCCCCGTCTATGGCCGTCAACTCTCCGAGGATCGCGGCAAGCTGCCCCCTGAGTTCCTGAGCGTCCGGAGCCTGGACGATCTCGGCTTTGATCTCCCGCTTCTGGATCACTTCGCCGTGGAACTGGGCGATATGGAAGAGGATGCTGTCGGCCTCTTTGAGCTTGTCGCCTTCGACGGCCCGGCGGAAAAGGTCAAGGTACTGTCCTTCAATCCATGCCCGCTTGCGGCTCACACCTTCAGGTGAAAGGGCGTTCTCCCTAAGCAGTTCCTCGATACGGTCGGCAACCTTAGGGTTCCGCTTCATCTGGCAAGCTGCGGTTCTGGCGTTGTCGATTGAGGAAGGACTATAGCCAGCGGCAACATAGGCGTCCGCGTTGGTGTAGCCTTTCGCCATGTACTGACAAAACATCTCCCACCGAGGATCAAGAAGTGCAGCCATTGAAACGATTACTCCCACGCTATTAATAGGTTTCTCCTATTATTTAGGTAGAATGATCGTTCTGGTGCCGCAGTGAAGGGGGAGGGGTGCCGGATACGGCTACTTGCTTTCGGCCTGCTTCCTTCTCATAGCCTCAAAAGCTCCGAACACAACATGCGTGTAGCATCCATTGCTTCCGATGAGGTAGTAGGCAGCCTCCTTGTTGCTAACGTCCTGCTTAAACATTCCCTTTATGAAATCTACCCGTTCCTCAGATTTCTTCATTTCGCCTTCTGGTGACCTGAGCTTGAGGCCGTCGTCCTGTTCAAGCATGGGTAGGAGGGAGATAAATATCATTCTGCCCATCTCTTTTTGCCCCGCTATCGCGTAGAGATTGATGCAGTCTATAGCCTCATCCAATACCTCTTGCGTCGTCTCTTCGCTGGCCTGTACAGGCCCAATACCCGCTAGCACCAAAAATAAAGGCAGCAACACTGAACGCATTAAATCTCTCCTTTACCTGACGCTAAATCGCTAACCGATTAACGGAAAGTCGGTCAAGCTTGAGGCCCCGATGTTACACCGGACCGAAAGGGAGCGGGGGAAGTGTCCACATTCCTGCCTTGCCTAGTCGCCCCTCTTGGGGGTAAAGCCGATCCCAGACGCCAGAGCCGCAACATGTTGTAGCACCCAATCTGGCAAGGTCGCGGTGAAGGGATTGCCATGGAACGAGTGGACACCTCAGATGCCCTTGAGCTTCTCGAAAAGGCAGAGGAGCACGTTAACGCGGTTTACCAGAGCTTTGGTGAGTTGTTTTCTCACCGGGGAGACCAACTCGCGTACCACAGCGGATTCCGCCTCGCTTCCGAGATTTTTCACACCCAGATACATCTACGTGAGGCAGAAGTCGAAGCCCTCGGCGACATGCTTGAGGAGTGCGTTGAACTTGCCGCCGTAGCGGTCCAACAGCACTACGCGATGGTTGGAAACGCCGCACAGCTTGCATCTCAACACGTCATGGAGCTACACCACACCCAACTGGCGGAGGCTGCCCGGCATGCCGTTGGAGAAGGCGACGTTTTGCTGAAGTCCGGTGGACCTCCTCCCCTTTCGTCGGTCGAGGTTGAGCGGCGGCTTGAGCGTATTCATGCCATTCAGGACGAAGAAGCCCGGCCAACCTTCGCGATCATCACGCAGCTTTCCGAATGTCTCCGGAAGCACCAGGGCAACAAGTCGCTTCAGGCATACTGCCACCTCTTGATGCTCGTAGAGATTCTAGATCGGTCGGCGGGATCGCTGGCAAAGGTCATTGGGGCCATGCGGGGGCAGTAAAAGAGCCCCGGCCTAGGCCGGGGCTCTATCGGCTTAGTGGGCCTTGAACAGCTTTTTCAGCGTCGGCCAGGGGTCGAGGTTGATGTATTCCTCACGCTCACCAGCGAACGCCAAAAGGTGCTGATCCCCGGCCTCATTGGTGAGGATCACGGCCAGCGTCAGAGAGCCGGGGGGAAGGTCGGGTTCAGGATCGTGCTCAAGGCGAGCCTGAATTTCAGCGTAGATTTCGGCCCGGATGGCGTCTTCACGCTCCATGCGGCGTTCGGCCTCGGGGCCGTCCGGCTTCAAGAGCTTCGCAGCCCCCTTGAAACCGCCAACGCTGCGGACCCACTTCGCGAAATCAAGCGGTTCGATTCCAGCCTGTTCGGCGGCTTTGATGGACGCGGCACGCTGAGTGATCTTGCTCTTCAGCGAGGCGTTCTCGGCGTGAAGCCGATCCTTCTCCGCAAGCGGGAGGCTGGCCGGAATGGTCCGGGGGAGGCCGAAGACAACCGCGAGGGCGGCATTGAGCGTTTTCGCCCCACGGGGGAAATCGTTCGCTCCCTCCGGGAGGAGTTCGGAGAGCACTCCGAGAGCGTCCTTCGGAGGCAGAACCTTGACCTCAAGGTAAGCCTCGTAGCATCCGGCCGTGGATTCATAACCGGACTGAACGCCCTTGAGTTCGTCGGCGGCCAGCTTGCGGGCACGCTTCACGATTTCCACGAGCGGCGGCTTGATTTCCGCCGGTTCGAGCACGGTGGCCCTCGCCTTGGGCGGACGGCCACGCTTCGGCTTCGGCTGTTCGGCCTGCGGCGGCTCGCCCTTCCCGCCACCGTGGAGAACGGTAAGTCCGGTTTTGGGCTTACGGCCGGGCTTTGCGGTTTCAGGGTCGTTGCGGTCTTCCATCTCATCACCTCCAGTTGATCGGCTTCACCGCATGGGGCGGCTGAAATCGACCCTGAAGGAGCCTGAAACGACTGTCAGAGGGTGGATAAGCCAAGGCTTTCCGGCCTAGGATTGGAATGGCTTGGTCGTTCCAGGGGAAGCGAAATGGACGTTTACGTGTACCTACAAGGGGCCGCACGGCGGGAGGAATACGAGGCGAAAGCCCGCCTCATATGCGAGCAAGCGGGGATGCAAATCGCAGCGGTAGCCATGGAAACCGACAAGATCGGCGTGCAGGTGCTGCGGCAGGTGCTGTCAAAGATCGAGCCGGGAGACTGGTTGTTCTGCGACACGTTCCGGCTGTTGGATGAACTGGTGCCGCTCGTGTATCCGGCGGCCGTCCATACCTGCTTGATCTTCGACGTTTACGGCCGGGAGAACGTCAGGGAAGCCCTCACCCGGAGCGATAGGCACAACGCCGCCAAGATGCGAAGCCGGTTCTATCGTGGCGAAAAGGGCATCAACGGGGAAAGGCAGAGCAAAGCCGATGCAGCGGCGACCGCCTTGATCCTGGCAGCCACTGAGATAGCCGAAGAGCACGGCTTGAGGTCACAAGCCGCAGTCGCGGTGAAGCTGGTAGAGCGTGGGGGATTCGGAACTGATCCTGCCACGGTGAGGCGGAACCTCTCCAACGCCATCAAACGGGTTCCCGACGATCTCCGGCGGGAATGGGCTTCGGCCACGGCGGAATGGGCGGGCAGTAAATCCGCTTAACCGATTTTCCAGGCGTGCGACCCACGGAGGCAGTTAATGCTGCCTTGCCACCTCCGGATCGTGGTGCGATGCTCGCGGCGGCTTTCCAAACGCAGGAGGGGGAAATGATGCAGAAGCTAAAACTCAAAAACGACGGCCTTTTCGTCGTCTGCTACAGATTCTACGATGTGGACGAAAATCACCCCAATTATGGGAAAGTAAAGAATTTTATCGAGAACACATTTGAGGGATCAAGGCATTTTAGCACATCCGCTTGGCTGGTTCACAGCGTCAACGGCGGAACCCATGTCTTTAACTCTATAACGCTGCTTATCGAAAAAATTATGGAGATACCAAAAGACGACTACACTCTGTTCGTCACTGGGCTCACCAACGACTACAAAATCCACAACCCCCGCGAGGAAGAGCCCGCATAAAGGCTATTCCGAAACCAGGGTCGGCAACGGCCCTGCTGGATTGTTTACCAGCCGCACCTACAGTAAGAGGCGGAGAATGGAAGAACTGCTTAAGGCTTTGAATTCATCCGCAGGAACGATTCTTGCCGCTGGCGTTGCACTTGTCGGCGTGATCTTCGCCAGCCGTCACCAGACGAACCACGACAAGACCAAAGAGCGGAATAAATTCTATCTCGCTAAGCTTGAAGAGCTTGGAAAGGCTGCGATTGAAGCAGAACGAGAATCAGCCACATATGCTGAGCATATTCTTTCACTACAAGACGATATCCCACATATTGATAGAATAGACGACAACCTATACCGCTGTCAGATAATAAGTTACATGTATTTTCCTGAACTAGTTGCGACGGCAGACAAAATCAGAAAGAAAGATCAACACATGAGCGTCTATGCAATGGAAGTGTTACAGAAAGGTGATGCAGACAGTAGAATGAGCCTTGTAGACAACATGGCCGAAATAGCAAGACTGTATGGAAACTTAGTCGGGGAAACGTGCAATCTTGCGAAAAAGTACCGGTTGTAAGTCGCCGCGAATGCCATCCAAGCCCCTATTCCACCGGAAGAGGCGTTAGCCCCCTTGCCGTTTCTCTTTCTGCTGCGGAATCGGAGGGATGGGGGCGGAGCCTATGTTGCAGTGCAATGCGGGTTAGCGGGTTAATAATTCAGCAAAAGTACTCTCTCTGTATTTTTCTATATTTTGGCCTATTTTTTCTTCTCATGACTTTTCTAGAAAAACTAACCCGCTAACCCGCAAAAGGATGAAACCCTTGTATTTCTGCGGTTCTCCGTGCGGGTTGGCGAGTTTTTCACTAACCCGCACTAACCCGCTAACCCGCGTTTTGACCACATTTTGACCCTATTTGCGGGTTAGTGCGGGTTAGCGAACCTCATTTGCGGGTTAGTGAAGCGATTTGCGGGTTAGCGAAAATCTCACTAACCCGCAAATAATCCGCTCTTAACCCGCGTTTTGGCGGTCATGCGGGAAGACCAGCACGTTGCTCTCATCCGCCGGTAGGCGGTATTCGACCAGCTTGTTCCGGCCAGTTTCACGCCGTTCCATCTGGCCTTTCTCGGCTATTTCTGTGAGGCGGTTTGAGAAGCCGCGTCTGCCGGTGCCCTTCTGCCCGCCGTTGTTGCTCTTCTCCCACCGAGAGAACGCCTCGAAAAGCGGTCCCACGCCGTACCAGCGTTCCCGCTCTAAGTGGTGACGGGCATAGGTGTCGCCGTGGCCGGTCTCCAGATAGGATTCGTCCAGTCCCTCAGCGATCCAGAGTTCTACGTTGTTGCCCGCCACAAGTCCGGCCTGAGCCACCCGCAGTTCCTCAAGAACAGTTTCGATGGGGTTAGCCTTGAACTCGTTCACCGAACGCCAGAGGCTCCGGTAGTCAACTTCGTTGACGGCCTGCCAGTCCATCCGCTCGCGACATTTGACCTCGTAGAACCGCCGCATACCCGTTCCATCGTGGATGATCTCGTTGACCGGCTTATTTGAGGTGCCAATTAAGCTTGCTCGCATGGGAATGGTCTTGATGGCATTGGTGAAAAGCGGTCTGTACTTCACAAAATCAGCCGTGATCCGGGACTTGATCGATTCCACATCCGCCTTCCCGGCTTTCTCCATTTCATCGAAGAGCAAGACCGGAAACCAGTGGAAAAGCTCACTTTTGCGGTCATCCTCGATATCGGCAAACGTCGCGGTCGAAAATCCCTCTGCGAGCGGAGTGATAAACCGCTTAACCGCCGTGCTCTTGCCGCCGCCCTGGCTGCCGACGAACACGGGCATGATGTGGTTCGAAACCTCTTCACCAATCATCTTCCGCTTGATCTGCCAAATCCAAGCCTGCATGACCTTGATAGCAAGGTTGGCCTCCTGGGGATCAGCGATCACAGCCGCCGCCCACTTGGACCATTCGCGATCCCGCCGGTCATCCGAGCACGGCGTGAAGCTTATTTCCGACCAAATGTCGTGGAATCTCTGGCGTTTCTGCTTGTCGCACCATTCCCCATATGCGGCCTCTACCGCAGGCCAGGACCACGAGAGGCCAAGATCGGCGTGAGCGAACCGCAACCAGTTCAGCGGCTCGGTCAGGGGTACATTCGGCGAATGCATGATCCGGAAGCTTGCCGACGCGACCTCATCGTCTGCGAGGTCTTCGAGTACCTGAGCCTCAGAGTGCTTTCCGAAGCCAAAGTCATAGACCCGTCGATGTGTGCAAGTTCCGTCGAGGCGGGGAGCAACGCCCCTGCCTTCCATAAACTCGGAAACCAAATGCACCACACCTCTCGGCCAGAAGCCGAGAGCGTCAACGATCCTAGCCTTCGCGAGCAACCTGTTGAAGTCGGGCCGTTTCAGCCCCATCAGTCCTGCAATTTCGTCCGCCAGAAGGTCGGCGTGATAGCGGAAATCGTCGTCAAGTGAAAGCATCAGCGAGACCGCCGAAAGCTGCACCTGCTTGCTCTGGCCGTGGGCTTGCTGTGCGAGGGTTTTGATCTCCTCCAGGCTGCTTTCCGGTTTAACATCTTCGTTCATTCAAGTATTCCTCCTATTCGTCGTTTTGCTCAGTAAAAAGCCCGCTCGTGTTTTGGCAAACGAGCGGGCTTGGAGCACGAATAGGAAGGTGAATGATAAACGGCCTCTTATGACCTAACAATATTTATCACAGACTACTCATGCCGCCGCCCTACCGTTCGCCAAAACTTGGGCTGCACTCTTATTTATCATCGTCGCCGATTCCCATGTACTTACGCATTATTTTTCGATAAAACGAAACCCCGCCACACAGGGTCAAAGTGCGGCGGGCTTTCTTGACTGACGCATAGGAGATTAGCTGTCCGAGTTATTTATCGATTCCGATGTTTCGACCGTCGATTTTCAGCCTAATCAGCGTCGCGTATTCTTCATCATCCGGAAGCTCAACAATGATTTCATCCTCCGGAGGTGGCCCGAAACCTACTCCGACCTGCGGAATTCGCCGCACCTTTCCGCCACAAGCGGTGATTTCATCTTCTTCTTTCTGCGTCAAATCCTTTACGTGCACCGCATTTTCTGCGGTCGTCTTCATATTTTCGGCGTTGATTTCGCCCGCCTTACCCTTCACCCAATCACCCAGGTTCTTCCCTTCGATTTTAAAGCTCATTCGCCTTCTCCAGTTCGTTTAGAATTGTCTTTTCGTTATCCCAACTTCTGACGCTAAAGCTCGCCTTGATGGTCGCCTCCGCCGCATCCACCGGCCCGCATGGCTCCCAAATTGTGCCTTCCATTTCGCGAAGCGACCACCCCTCCGCCGGTATCCGCACCGGCTCACAACCACCGTTGACCTTTCGCCGGAGTTCCTTTCTGCCGTTCAGCTTGTGGAGCCGGAGTTCGCTGTTATAAGAATCGATTCTCACGACGGACAGCCGGTAGAGCTTGCTTGCGTCGAGGTCAGCCAGCACCATTTCCCGAAATTTCAGTGCACCAGGGTCTTTGACCTTCAGGTCTGTGATAAACCGGAAAGTCTGAACCTGCCCCCCTCGCCAAATTCGCATGTACTCTTCCAATCTACTTTCTCCTGTTCAAAATTGAACCCGCCGGGCTTGGTCTCCCGACGGGTTCTTGAACAGCCTTGTGAATTGGCAGACAATATCCACCTAACGAATGAGTTCAGTTTCACAAGCCGTTCCGCCATCGACCAAGACGCGGGGAGCCCACGGCTCCATTGCTATTTATGAGATTCGCCCATCCGAGGGCCGATTCGCATTATTTTTGTTTGTAGCGTCACGCTTCTTACGGAGGCAAATACGGAGACCCAGATGACTGACGAACTTTCTGAGTACAAGATGCACACATTGGCTTTGCTCGGCCTTACGCTCTTGCAGTTCCAGGCCGCTGAGAAAATGATGGACTCGTGCCTCGATATCGCATTTCCGAAAAAGCGTTACAACACAGAAGATATTGACTCAATGAATGAAAAGAAACGTCAAAACACTCTTGGCGTTATGCTTAATACACTGCGTAGCCGGGTTGATATAGATCCTGAATTTAATAGACTTCTATCGTTATTCCTGAAAACAAGGAACACTTTAGTACACAATGTGCATAAAACCAAAGGTGTGGGATTTTCGACACATAAAGAACTATCGACTACGATTGATCATTTGAAGGCAGTCCGGCGGACTGCCGAACATGTTGCTTATGTATTTTACGGCGTTCTTTTGGCCTGGGAAAAGGAGGTCGGTTTCGTCGCTGATTTTGAACACCCGCAGAGAGCGGCGGATTATAGCTTGTTTGTTCCGCTATTATTTTCTCCCAAGGAAGAACAGAGTTCATAAGACCACCCGATCAACGCGGCCTCCGCCCGGCCATCGTCGCGAACCCGGCTGAAATGCCCGCTCCATTCGGGCCAAATCTCTCCCGCCCGTGCCCGTGCAAAGTCTTTGATATCGCCGTCAAACGTCGAAGGTATGTCGCTCTTCGTGAGCCGGAGCTTTCGTTTCCACCGCAGCGGATCGAGCGTCCGCAGGCTCAAGCCCAGGGCCTGAACTACCCCCCAAACGATCCCAACGTTTCGGCCCTGGGACAACATGCTCACCCGGCCAACACCTGTGGAAATGGGCCTTTCCACTATGACCGCCGAAGCGTCTAGGTGCTGAGCCAGGATCGCCGCGAGGGCTCCACCGTCGGCCGTCCTGAGGCCATCAACGACCGTGCAAGGCATGTCGTGGAGTTCCACGATCTCACCCGCGACCATCACGGCGACGGCACCACTGAGGCCAGGATCGATGCTTATTATTTTACTGTCCATGTGTGTATTTAGCGGACAGCAAAAAACCCCGCCGGAGTGGGGCTTGCTACACAGAGATCAAACATCTCCAGATTTATAGCGGGTAATTTCTATTGGTCTATCTCGAATATTGCTCAACAATTTCCTCGCATGTTCTATAGCGGCTTTCCTTTTTTCCTCTTTCTCAAGATATTTCTGCCTACCAAGGTCAAGCAGAATAATCACAACCCTAAAGATGTGCGAAAAGCTTACGTCGTGTAGTTCTGCATTATTTCCCTCAATGCCATTTTCTAGAATTAACTGGCGGGCGAAAGAATTAAAAGAGTCAAATAGCTTTTTCTTATCTTTCTCTGTTAATACGTGATGGAGATTATGAGCTAAATTATTGCGTAGACTGTTGATGTGTCGAATTGGAGGCATTAAAGATGGGTCAAGAGCACCCGCTGCCGCACATACCTCAAGCTTAGAAGAAAAATTTATTCTTTCAAAATTTATATATTTGTGGTGCGGAAAAGCACATCTCATTAACTCCATAAGAACATGTTCTATGTACAAGTGGGCTCTAATCGTAACCTGAAGATCATCCACACCATTTAAATGATTTCCCATTTCCTTCAAATTAAACGACCAGTTCGCGTCTTCAATCGCTTCAGAGCGTTCCTCTTTCATGCCACCTCCCCCCGCTACCGTAAGAGTTTTGCCCTCTAAGCTGTAGAGGCCGAATCATCGGGCTCCCTTCGGCTGGCTCCGCCACCGAAGGTATCGCCGTTTGGGAGCCGCTGGGGCCTCTTCGGGGGCTTCCACAGCCTCAACCACCGGAACCACCTCAACGGCCTTCCTGCGTGCCCTGGGAGCGTTTTAAGCAAGCTCCGGAAGCCGCCCGCCGCTGAATGGGGGGCCTGCAAGCTCCACAAACCGCCCTAGGCGTTCGCTCAAGGGCGAGGTTCCTTCAGGGCCTGAAAAACGCTCTGTATAGAAGAAACAAAGCTACCGAAGTGCCCTAACTTATCAGTGAATAAGCCTTCGACGCGGACCTTGGCATTCTGATACTTTCTTACATAATCTTCAGATACGGCACTCGTTTTGTCGCGAACATAGGTTCTAATATCTTTTGAACCTACAACACCCCCCTCAACAACCATGTAGTACGGGAACTTCCCGGCTATATTCTCGCCAGATATCATAAAGTCCACAGTGTGAACCATCGTGCCTAATACGACAATCTGAACTCGGCACATCCCGCCCATATTCATCAAGGCAGCGGGTGATAAATTTGGCACAGGCTCCGCTGAAACTTTGATCGAGACTTCAAACACAGTATTGTCAGTCACATCAACCCCAGCCCTTCTAAGAGCCAGTTCCATAACATCGCGGCTTTCTGAGACGCGTGCCTTACACTCTCCCTTTGTCTCATCTGAAGTCGTAATGCTTACGGCGTCGGCGGTGCCCTGGGCGATTTCTGGGAAGAAGATATCGGTTCGCGGATCGCTTGCAGCCGCTGGAGTGGCAAGCAACGTGACGGCCAGGGCCGCAGTCAAGTGAGCACGCATGATTCCCCTCGGTCTGGTGTAACGAGAAGGCTATCCCGTTGCGGGGAGTCGTGCCAAGCAAGGATGCCACCACCAGAACAGCAAAAAGCCCCGCCGAAGCGGGGCCTTTTAGCTGTGTAACGTGCCTGTGTAACGCGGCTTCTGCCGCACCGCACAAAAACCAACGAAATCAATACCTTAGAGGTATTGGCGTCCCCACGGGGATTCGAACCCCGGTCGCCGCCGTGAAAGGGCGGTGTCCTAGGCCTCTAGACGATGGGGACGTCGTGGCCGGGGCCGTTATGTACCCGGCAAGGGCTCCCCCCGTCAAGCGTATTTCTACAAAAAAAGATTAGGCCGTCGTTTGCCTGTTCGGGTGGCCTGGGATACACCAGGAATCTCCTCATTTTCAGGACCTTCCGCCGTGGCTGAAAAAATCTCCGTTCGTGACAGTGCCGAGGCCGATCTGGAGGCCGTTCAGGCAATCTATGGGCATCATGTGCTGCACGGCACCGGATCGTTCGAGACCGAGCCGCCCGACCTCGCCGCCATGACCGAGCGGCGGGCCGCCCTGCTCGCCCAGGGGTATCCGCACATGGTGGCGGTGGATGCGGGCGGCACGGTGGTCGGCTTTGCCTATGCCGGGCCGTTCCGGCCGCGCGCCGCGTTCCGCCATACCGTGGAGGACAGCGTCTACGTCGCCCCCGGCCAGCAGGGCAAGGGCGTCGGGCGGGCGCTGCTGAGCGCCCTGGTGGAACGCTGCGAGGCCGACGGCTTCCGCCAGATGGTGGCGGTGATCGGGGATTCGGCCAATGCCGGGTCGATCGCCCTGCATGGGGCGCTCGGCTTCCTGCCGTCGGGCAGCCTGGTGGCCGCCGGGTTCAAGTTCGGCCGCTGGGTGGACGTGGTGTTCATGCAACGCCCGCTCGGCCCCGGCGCGAACCAGCCCCCGGAACAGGCGTAGGCCCTCGTTCGTTGAGGGGGAAACCCCCGCGACAGGAGGATGCCATGGCACCCCCAGCCAAGGACCACGGTTCGCAGATCAAGAACGACGACACCTACGAGGCGCTGCGCAAGAAGGGCGAGAGCAAGGAGAAGGCCGCCCGCATCGCCAATGCCCAGGCCAAGTCGGGCAACGGCTCCTCGGCCAAGGGCGGCAAGCACGGCCGCTACGAGGACTGGACCCGCGACGACCTGTACGACAAGGCCAAACAGGTCGGCATCGACGGGCGGTCCAGGATGAACAAGGACCAGCTCATCGACGCCCTGCGGAATTATTAGGGAAGGTTTTTGACACCGAGAACACAGAGGAGGCACGGAGGGCACCGAGAGTCGGTGCAACTGGCCGCGCGCAGCGCATCAAAGCCCTGGGGGGAAAGGAACGCCTGCGGCGCCACTCCGCTCTCTCTGTGTTCTCTGTGACTTCTCGGTGCCCTCTGTGTTTCCCCGCTTCACGTCCCTACTCCCCCGGTGATCGCGGCGCCCGGCGGCGGTCGGTGCGTTGGAGTTCCAGCAGGGCGAGGCTGCGCCCGGTGGCCCGGTAGGCGTGGCCGCAGTCGTATTCCGCTTCGGGCTCGGCGGGCGCCGCGGTGTCGATCAGGCGGCGCCACTCGCGGCCGCCGACCACCTCGGGCAACAGGAACGGCACCACCTCGTGGTGGGCGTTGATGATCAGCAGGAGGGTGGCGTCCGCCCCATACCGCTTGACCCCGGTGGCCGGCGCCCGTCCGTCGAGCAGCATGGCCAGGGCGCGGGCATGGGGGTCGTGCCAGTGGTCGTCGCTCATTTCGTCGCCGTCGGGGGTCAGCCAGGTGATGTCCTTGACACCCAGGTCCTCGTCCTGCGCCCCGCTGAGGAACCGCCCGCGCCGCAGCAGGGCATGGGTGCGGCGCACCTGCAGCAGCCGCCGGACAAAGGCGATCAGGTCTTGCCCGGCGTCGTCGACGCCCTCCCAGTCCAGCCAGTTGATCTCGTTGTCCTGGCAGTAGGCGTTGTTGTTGCCGTCCTGGGTGCGGCCCATCTCGTCGCCGGCCAGCAGCATCGGCGTGCCCTGGGAGAAGATCAGCGAGGCCAGCATGTTGCGCATCTGGCGGGCGCGCAGGGCGAGGATCTCGGGATCGTCGGTCGGCCCCTCGACGCCGTGGTTCCAGCTCAGGTTCTCGGAATGGCCGTCGCGGTTGTGCTCGCCGTTGGCCTCGTTGTGCTTGTCGTTGTAGCTGACCAGGTCGGCCAGGGTAAACCCGTCGTGGGCGGTGATGAAGTTGACGCTCGACCACGGCCGCCGGCCGCGCCGGTTGAACAGGTCGGCCGAGCCGGTCAGGCGGGTGCCCAGCTCGGCGATCTTGCCCTCGTCGCCCTTCCAGAAGCTGCGCAGGGTGTCGCGGTAGCGGTCATTCCACTCCGCCCAGCCGGGAGGGAAGGCGCCCACCTGATAGCCGCCGGGGCCGACGTCCCAGGGCTCGGCGATCAGCTTGAGGCCGGACAGCACCGGGTCCTGGCGACAGGCATCGAGGAACCTGCCGCCAGCCTCGAAGCCGTGCGGCTCGCGGGCCAGGATGGTCGCCAGATCAAAGCGGAAGCCGTCGACGCCCATCTCCTGCGCCCAATAGCGCAGGCTGTCGGTGACCATCTGCAACACGCGCGCATGGCTGACGTTGACCGTGTTGCCGGTGCCGGTGTCGTTGATGTAGTAGCGGGCGTTGTCAGGCATCAGGCGGTAGTAGGACGCGTTGTCGATGCCCTTGAAGGACAACGTCGGCCCCATCTCGTTGCCCTCGGCGGTGTGGTTGTAGACCACGTCCAGGATGACCTCGATGCCGGCGTCGTGCAGGCGGGCCACCATCTCCTTGAACTCGTGGATGAACGGCCCGGCCATGTAGCGGGGGTCGGGGGCGAAGAAGCCGATGGAGTTGTAGCCCCAGTAATTGCGCAGGCCCTTTTCCAGCAACAGCCTGTCATCGACGAAGGCGTGGATGGGCAGCAGCTCGACCGCCGTCACCCCCAGGCCGACCAGGTGCTCGACCACCGCCGGATGGCCCAGCCCGGCGAAGGTGCCGCGATGGGCCGGCGGCACGGCCGGATGGCGCTTGGTGAAGCCCTTGACGTGCAGCTCGTACAGCACCGTGTGCTCCCACGGCACATGGGGCGGGCGCGACCGGCCCCAGGTGAAGGCCGGGTCCTCCACCACGCACTTGGGCATGGCCGGGGCGCTGTCCCGCCGGTCGAGGGCGAGGTCGCCGCGCGGACTGCCGACCTTGTAGCCGAACAGCGCGTTGGACCACCGCAGGGTCCCGATGTGGGCCTTGGCGTAGGGGTCGAGCAGCAGCTTGTGGGGATTGAACCGGTGGCCGTTCTCGGGCTCGTAGGGGCCATAGACGCGATAGCCGTACACCGTGCCGGGACGGGCGTCGGACAGATAGCCGTGCCAGACCTCGTCGGTGTACTCGGGCAGGTCGATGCGCTCCAGCTCCTTGCGGCCGTCGGGGTCGAACAGGCACAGCTCGACCCGCGTGGCGTTGGCGGAAAACAGCGCGAAGTTGACGCCCAGGCCGTCCCAGGTGGCTCCCAGCGGATGGGGCCTGCCTTCCAGCATTCGGGTGAGACGATGAACGGCGGCGGCACGGGGAGACGGGGGCGGGGGAGAGATTTCCATGGAACGTCCTGACGATTGATGCCGCAGAATTAACGCCCCCCCCGCCCAGTCGTTCCTTCCAGAATCCTACCCGACCGGAGTAAGCCGCCGCTCGTTCCACTGCTTGGAGCCGTGCATGAAGGCCCGCGTGATGGTCACCCGCACCCGGCCGGCGGCATCGGCGGCGTCGGCCACCACCTCGGCGGCCAGGGCGCGCAGGCGGGCGTGATCGTCCTCGGACAGGCCCTTGTCGTAGCAGGCCGGGTTGAACAGCGCCGCGCCGACCTGGACATCGACCACGCCCAGGGCCTCGCCCACCGACAGGTCCAGCGTGTCGGTCTCGATGCTGCCGCCGTACACGTCGATGACCGCGCGGTCGAGGGTCTGCTCCAGGGTGTCGAGGTCGGGCATGATAGACATGGGGTCCTGGAAGCGGTCCATGATCGGGGCCAGCGAGGCCTCCTGCCGGGCCGCCTTCATCACCGCCTGAGCCAGCGGGCACCACGCGCCGGTGGCCGGCACCTGGATGCCCATCCAGCCGCCGCGCCGCAGGGCGTTGAAGCAGCGTTCCAGCACCATCACCGGGTCGGCCATCCAGTGCAGCGACGAGTTGAGGATGACGACGTTGAAGTTGCGCTCGTACTGCATGGCGGCGGCGTCGCCCAGCACGAACGACACGTCAGGCTGTTGCGGATGCCATCGGGCGCGCCGGATCATGCCGCTGGAGATATCGATGCCGACGATCTTGCCCTGGCAGCGTTTGCGCGCCGCGAACGTCGTCGCCCCGGTGCCGCAACCGACGTCGAGCACGAAGTCGCGCGGCCCGATGGCCACCAGGTCGAGCAGGCGCTCCCCGGCGGCGGCCTCGGCCGTTGCCAGGGCGTCATACCCGTCGGCCATGTCGGAGAAACCGTTGCGGATCGTCACGGTCTGCCCTCCCGTCATTTATTAGAATAGTTTCATATGAAGGTATCACCTCGACCCTTTGAACGGAAGCATTCACGACCCCTCCAGTCGGATATCCTGCCAGGCCCAATGGTCCTTGCGCAGCAGCCCGCCAAGGCGACGGCGATGCTCCTGCGTCTCTGTCGGCAGGGCGCGCAGGGCGTCCAGATTGACCGGCACCCCCACCTCGACCAGCAGCGCGACGTCGGGCGGCGGGGCAGGATCCGCCGTCGGGGTGACCCGCGCGCCGGTCAGGAACATGTCCACCGCGGCGTGGGTCCGCGCCATCACGGCATCCGGCGGCCGGTGCCGTTGCGGGACGGCATGGCGCAACACGGTCAGCGCCTCGTCCAGCGCCACAAGGCGCAGCGACAGGGACGTGCGGGGATCGCTGCTGTGGAAATAGTGCAAGGCCGGATAGGCCAGGAACTGCTGGGCCTGCAGCACGATCATCGCCGACAGGTCGTTCAGCGGCGCTTCAAGCTGGGCGAAATCCCGACCGTTCCAGTGCCGCAGCAGGATGCCGGCCGGGGTCGCCCCCAGGGTATGCACCACCCCCGCCAGGTGCCGCTTCTCGGCCGCCGCGGAGGCCACCGGCACCAGATAGGTCGCCGACAGGGTCAGGGTGAGCAGGCCGTTGCCCGAACACAGGGCGGCCAGGATCTGCCATATGCCGGCGGCCGGCACATAGTCGCCCAGGCCCAGGGTGAACAGCGTGAATCCCGCGAAGTAGATGACGGATACCGCATCGGCCGGCTCGGCGGTCAGGCTGCCGACCACCGCGCCCGGCACGCTCAGGAACACCATCGCCCAGGCCGCCCACAGCAGCGCGACCCAAACCAGGACCACGCTGAGGACGATGGCCGTGCCGCCGCCGGACAGCACGCCGTGGCCGCTGTCGCGCCGCCTCTGGACGGCGCACAACAGTCCCCACAGGCCGTCCATCAGGCGCCCGGCCAAAGGCCCCGCCCCGCGCGTGGTCAGGGTGGTGATGATGATGTCGAACAGGGTGAAGGCCAGGAGGATCAGTCCGGCCAGCAACAGCAGCGTGCTCATGCTCCCTTAACGGTTGGGGAGCGGTCGCGCGTTGCGTCTCACATGCCCGCCCTGGCGGCGTCCTCGATGATGAGCTGGCATTCGTTGCGGCCCTGCCAGGTGTCCAGGCGCAGGGTGCCGGCAACGTGCAGGGCCGATCCGGCGCTGTTGAGCAGGGCCATGCCGAGGTCGCTGTCCACGCACTTGAAGGCGATGGCCTTGAGGCGCCCTCCCCCGGCCCCGGTCAGGAAGCAGCGCACATGCCCCTGCCCCACCACGTCGGCCTTGGTGACCCGGACCGACGGCACCACGAAGCGCGGCTCGTCGTTGCCCGAGCCGAACGGACCGACGCGGGCGAGGATTTCCAGAAGCTCCGGCGTGCAGGCCCGGATGTCCACCGCGCCATCGATCTCCAGCGTCGGGGCGACGCCGCCGCCGTCGGCCTGGGCGCGCAGCCGCTCGGCCATGAAGGCGCGGAATTCCGGCAGGCGCGCCGAGTCGAGGGAGAACCCGGCGGCCATGGCATGCCCGCCGCCGGCCGACAGGATGCCGGCCTCGCGCGCCGCGATCACCACCTGCCCGAGATCGAAGCCCGGCACCGAGCGGCCCGACCCCTTGGCCATGCCGCCGTCCAGGGCGACCACGCAGGCCGGCAGGGCGTAGCGTTCCTTCAGGCGGCTGGCCACGATGCCGATGACGCCGGGATGCCAGTTGGCCCCGGCCACCAGGATCATCGGGCTGCCGTCGGCAGCGGGGCTGCCATCGGCAGCGGCGGTTTCGGCCTGCTCGATGGCCTCGATCAGCACGCCGGCCTCGATCTCCTGGCGGTCCTGATTGTAGGCGTGCAGACGCTGGGCGTAGACGGCCGCTTCGGACGCATCCTCGGTGGTCAGCAGCTTGACGCCCAGGTCGGCCTGCCCGACCCGGCCGCCGGCATTGACCCTTGGCCCCAGGACATAGCCCAGGTGGTAGGCATCGGGCCGCGTCGTCACGCCGGCCACGTCCAGCAGGGCCGAAATGCCCGGATTGCGCCGCAGGCCCATGACCTTGATGCCCTGGGCGACCAGGGCGCGGTTGACGCCAACCAGCGGCACCACGTCGGCGACCGTGCCCAGCGCCACGATGTCCAGCCACTGCTTGAGGTCCGGCGCCGGGCAGTGCTCGCCGTACCAGCCGGAGTCGCGCAGCGCCCGGTTGAGGCCGACGATCAGCAGGAAGGCGACGCCCACGGCGGCCAGGGTGTCGTGCGGACTGTCGTCGTCCAGGCGCTTGGGGTTTACCACGGCGCAGGCCTTGGGCAGGCGCGGCTCGGCGGCATGGTGGTCGACCACGATGACATCCAGGCCGGCCTCGGCGGCGGCCTCAAGCGGCGCGAAGGCGGTGATGCCACAGTCCACGGTGACGACCACGGTGGCCCCTGCCTCGGCCAAAGCGAGCAAGGCCGGCGCGTTGGGGCCATAGCCTTCGGTCATGCGGTCGGGGATGTGGACGAGCGGCTCCGACCCGGCGGCGGTCAGGAAGCGGGCCAGCAGGGCCGACGAGGTCGCCCCGTCCACGTCGTAGTCGCCGAAGATGGCGATGGTCTCGCCGCCCTCGATGGCCGCGACCAGACGGGCCACCGCCTTGTCCATGTCCTTGAGGTGGGACGGATCGGGCAGCAGGTCGCGCAGGGTGGGGTTGAGAAAGGCCTCGGCAGTATCGGCCGTGACGCCACGGGCCGACAGCACCCGGCACACCACCTCGGGCAGGCCGAGGCGCTGGCCGATCACCGCCGCCTGGCGCTCGTCCCCCGGCCGCAGCATCCAACGCCGCCCGCAGGACGACTGCGCGACCTCAAGAAACGGACGGAACGCCCCCATGTGTATCAGCCTTTCAGTTTTCCTATGACCGCCATAATCCGCTGACGCGGACGGGCTATCGCCCGAACCCATCTGGAGCGATGCTCCAGACCTCCTTTTTTCTTAACAGGCTGCTGAAAACCCTTTTGCACACCTGTAAATCGTCGCACCCGCGAAGGCGGGTGCCCAGGAGGCTTACGCACTGCCTAAAGATTAGGCTTATCAATGCTTTATTAGCCGCCCTTCGGAGCCCTTGGCCCCTGGGTTCCCGCCTTCGCGGGAACGACGATTATTGGTTGTGGTTTCCGCAGCCTGTCAAAAAAACAAAGGGGTTCGGGGACTTGTCCCCGAGCGGGTGTGGGCGGCAGCCCGCCCCTACTCGTCCACCGCGTCGAATCCGGTCTTGCGGGTGAAGTTGTGGGTCGCCTGGACCCACCGCACGGTCCCGGACTTGGAGCGCATGACGCAGGAGCTTGTGCGGGCGCCGTCATGCCAGCGGCGGACGCCGCCGAGCATGGCGCCATCGGTCACGCCGGTGGCCGAGAACATGACATCGCCCGAGGCCAGTTCCTCCATCACATACTTCCTGCCGAGGTCCTTGATGCCCCACCGTTCGGCCCGGCCGCGCTCGTCGTCGTTGCGGAACAGCAGGCGGCCCTGCATCTGGCCGCCGATGCAGCGCAGGGCGGCGGCGGCCAGGACGCCTTCGGGTGCGCCGCCGGAGCCGATGTACATGTCGACCACCGCCCCGTGCTCGCCGAGCGCCGTGGCGATGACGCCGGACACGTCGCCGTCGGGGATGAGCATGATGCGGGCGCCGGCTTCGCGGGTCCGGGCGATCAGGTCCTCGTGCCGCGGCCGGTTGAGGATGCAGATCAGCAGGTCGGACACCTCGGCCTTCTTGGCGGCGGCGAGGCTCTTGAGGTTTTCCTCGACGGTGGCGTCAAGGTCCACGACGCCCGGCGGCAGGCCCGGCCCGACGGCGATCTTGTCCATGTACACGTCGGGCGCGTTCAGAAACCCGCCGTGCTCGGCCACCGCCACCACGGCCAGCGCGTTGGGGCCGCCGGTGGCGCAGATGGTCGTGCCTTCGAGCGGGTCGAGGGCGATGTCCACCTTGGGGCCTTCGCCGGTGCCGACCTGCTCGCCGATGTAGAGCATCGGGGCTTCATCGCGCTCACCCTCGCCGATCACCACGGTGCCGCGGATGCTGATCGAATTCAGCGCCCGGCGCATGGCGTCCACGGCGGCCTGGTCGGCGGCCTTCTCGTCGCCCCGGCCCAGCCAGCGCGAGGCGGCAAGGGCGGCGGCTTCGGTGACCCGGCACATCTCAAGCGCCAAGTTGCGCTCCAGAGGGACGGAATCAGGGTTGGCGGCGACAGAACCGTTTCTGTTCATGGGTGTCCTCGTTCAGAAGTCAAAGCGCCTCGATACGAATGACCATGGGCGGCTCCACCACTCCGTCGATGGCGGTGATGCGGCGCAGGGCGTCGTTGAGCGACGCCTCGACCGTCTCGTGCAGGGTCATGACGACGGGCACCACTTCGCCCGGCGCGCGACCACGCTGGAGAACGGCTTCCATCGACACCTGGGCATCGCGCAACGCCGCGGCGACGTCGGCGAAAACGCCCTGCTTGTCCACCACCATCAGCCGGATGTAGTAGGCCCCGACATGGTTCTCCATGGAACACTTCGGCAGCGGCTGAAGGTCCTTGGCCGGAACGCCGAAGGTGAACGCCTGCCGCCCCGCCGCGATGTCGATGATGTCGCCGGCCACCGCCGACGCCGTCGGGCCAGCCCCGGCGCCACGCCCTTCGTAGACCGAACGACCGACGAAATCGCCCTCGGCCACCACGGCGTTGTAGACGTCTTCGACCGAGGCGATGGGCGCCGACGCGCGGATCATGCACGGATGCACGCGCTGCTCGATGCCGGCTTCGGTGCGCCGGGCGATGCCCAGCAGCTTGATGCGATAGCCGAGTTCCTGGGCGAATTCGATGTCCAGGGCCGAGACGTGGCGGATGCCTTCGATGTGGACGGCGTCGAAGTCCACCTTGGTCCCGAACGCCACCGAGGTGAGCAGGGCCAGCTTGTGGGCGGCGTCCACGCCGTCGATGTCGAAGCTCGGGTCGGACTCGGCATAGCCCAGGCGCTGGGCGTCGGCCAGCACGTCGGCGAAGTCGCGGCCGGTCTCGCGCATGATCGACAGGATGTAGTTGCACGTCCCGTTGAGGATGCCGTAGACGCGGCTGAGACGGTTGCCGGCCAGGCCTTCGCGCAGGGCCTTGATGATCGGGATGCCGCCGGCCACCGCCGCCTCGAAGCGCAACTGCACGCCGGCCGCCTCGGCCTTCTCGGCCAGTTCGGTGCCATGGTGGGCGAGCAGCGCCTTGTTGGCCGAAACCACATGGCGCCCGGCCGCGATGGCGGCCTCGCTGACCTCCTTGGCGGTGCCGTCGGCTCCGCCGATCAGTTCGCACACCACGTCGGCGTCGGCCTCGCGGGCCATCGCCACGGGGTCATCGAACCACGCCAGGCCGCCGAGGTCGCAGCCCCGGTCACGGCCCTTGGAACGGGCCGAAACCGCGGTCACGCGGACGGGACGGCCGCACCGCGCGGCGATGATGTCGGACTGTTCGGCCAGCAGCCGGACGGTTCCGGCCCCGACCGTCCCCAGGCCGGCAATGGCGACTTTGAGCGCTTCGGTCACTTGTCCCCCACCCGATGTCGTTCAGAATCCTCAAGCACGCTGTCGTAGTTGTGCAGGAACGCCTTGATGCTGCGCACGGCCTGCCGCGTGCGATGACGGTTTTCGACCAGGCCGAAGCGCACATGCGTGTCGCCATGCTCGCCGAACCCCAGGCCCGGCGCGACGGCGACCTTGGCCTCGCGCAGCAGCAGCTTGGAGAACTCGACCGAGCCCATGTGGGCGAAGGCCGGCGGGATCGGCGCCCAGGCGAACATCGTGGCCGGCGGGCTGGGAACGTTCCAGCCGGCGCCCTTCAGGCCCTCGATCAGGCAGTCGCGGCGGTCCTTGTAGAGCTGGCGGATCTCGCTCACGCAGTCCTGCGGCCCGTTGAGGGCGGCGGTGGCCGCCACCTGGATGGGCGTGAAGGCGCCATAGTCGAGGTAGCTCTTGACCCGCGCCAGCGCGCTGACCAGCTTGCGGTTACCGGCCGCGAAGCCGATGCGCCAGCCGGGCATGCTGTAGGTCTTGGACATCGAGTAGAATTCCACGGCCACGTCCTTGGCGCCCGGAACCTGCAGGATGGACGGCGGCGGATTGCCGTCGAAATAGATCTCGGCATACGCGATGTCGGACAGCACGTAGATCTCGTGCTTGCGGCAGAAATCCACCACCTCCTTGTAGAAGGCGAGGTCGGCCACCTTCGCCGTCGGATTCGACGGGAAGTTCACGATCACCGCAACCGGCTTGGGCACCGAATGACGCACGCCGCGATCCAGCGCTTCCAGGAACGTCTCGTCGGGCTCGCACGGGATGGAGCGCACCGAGCCGCCGGCGATGATGAAGCCGAAGGCGTGGATGGGGTAGCTGGGATTGGGCGCCAGGATGACGTCGCCGGGGCTGGTGATGGCCTGGGCGAGGTTGGCCAGGCCTTCCTTGGACCCCAGGGTCACGATGCACTCGTGCTCCGGATCGATGCCGACATTGAAGCGGCGCTCGTAGTAGGCCGACAGGGCGCGGCGCAGGCCGGGAATGCCCTTGGACATCGAATAGCGGTGAGCGCGCGGATTGGTCGCTGCCTCTGCCAGCTTATCGACGATATGCTTGGGGGTCGGCTGGTCGGGGTTGCCCATCCCGAAGTCGATAATATCCTCGCCGGCGGCGCGTGCGCGCGCCTTCATGGCGTTGACTTCGGCGAAGACATACGGCGGGAGCCGCTTTATACGATGAAAATCCTGGTCCATGGGCGTGCGCCGTTCGGCAAGAGTGGGAGAAACCCCGCATGTTTAGCGCGCCGGCGCCTACAAATCGACACCTTTTCTGGCCACAACCGGGCGCGACCCGGCCGCGCCGGGACCGCACACTTAACACCCCCCACAAGTCTTTGCATACCTGGAAATGAAACGCCCGCCCCATGAGACTCCACCACAAACTGATGGTCGTTCTTGCCCTGTTCGGGCTGTTGCCGACGCTGGCCGTGGGCTGGCTGGGCCGCGACGCCATCCACCGTCTCGAGGCGGAATTGTCCGAGCGCGGCCGCGACATCATCCACACCCGCCTGACCGAGCGACTGACCGCCGCCATGACCCAGGCCGCCGCGCTGGTCGACCATCAGCGGGCGGTGGTCGAACTGGCCCTGCGCGTCCAGGTGGCCGAGGCCGAGGCCCTGTTGGCCGACCAAACTGCGGCCCCGGCCGCCGAGCCTCCCACCGAACCGGCCGAGGCTGCGGCGCCAGTCGCCATAGCTGGCCTGAGCACCGAATCCGACGCCGCCGAACCGACGCCGCCGGCCGAGGCTGACACCTTTGCCCAACTGGCTCCCCTGGCTGAAACCTTCCGCCGCGTGCGGGACACCCTGCCCGAGGCCTTCCTGTGGCAGTACGTCGCCACCGCCGACGGGGCACTGCTCCTCCACCCGCCGAGCGGCGAACTTCCGGCCGGTCACGACCCGCGCGAGGCCCGCTGGTACACCCAGGCCGTCGAGGCCGGCGAACTGGTGTGGGCGACGCCGAGCCTCGACGTCATCACCGGGCAACTGGTCCTGACCGCCGCCGCCCCCATCCATGGCCCCGACGGCGCGGTCGCCGGGGCGAGCGGCATCGACGTGTCGGTGCTGGCCGGCATGGAGCGCCTGCGCGAACGGGCCCACCTGCCGACCGGCATGACCGCCCTGCTGGTCCAGCCGACGAGCGATGCCGCCGGCGCCCCCGCCCTGTCCGTGGTGGCCCGCGCCGACCCGCAGAACCAGCCCGAAACCCGGCAGGCCTGGCAGCTTCCGGCCGGCCCTGAGCTGGTGGCCTCAAGCGATGCCGAGGCCCTGCGCACGCTGGCCGCCACCGTGGCCGCCGGCGGTTCGGGCGTCGCCCGCCTGCCCTTCGCCGGCGTCGACAGCCTGTGGGCTTACGGCAGCCTGGAAACCTACGGCGGCGCGCTGGTCTTCGTGGTGCCGTTCTCGCGCATCGAGGCCATGTCGGCCGGCATTTCCGACATCGTGGCCGAGGCCACCCGCCAGCAACTGGCCGCCACCGGCGGCGCCGCGCTGGGCATCCTGGTACTCGCCCTGCTGGGCGCCTGGGTCGGGGCGCGCACTGTGTCGCAGCCGCTGATCGGCCTGCGCGAGGCGGTCGACCAGGTGGCGGCCGGCGACATGGAGGCCCGCGCGCCGGTCGCCTCGGCCGGCAGCCGCGACGAACTGGCCGCCCTGTCCGAGCGCTTCAACGCCATGGTGCCGCTGTTGCAGGACCGCCTGACCATCCGCCGCGCGCTGAGCGTGGCGCAGGAGGTCCAGCAGGCCCTGCTGCCGCAGAAGGCGCCCGACCTGCCCGGCTTCGACATCGCCGGGCGGTCGCTGTACTGCGACGAGACGGGCGGCGATTATTTCGACTACGTGCCGTTGCGCCGCGACGCCTTTGGACGGCCGCGCCGCATGGCGGTGCTGGTCGGCGACGTGGCCGGGCACGGCATCGCCTCGGCCCTGATGATGACCACCACGCGCGCCCTGCTGCGCAGCCATGCCGAGGGGGCCGACGAACCCGGCGCCCTGCTGGCCGCGGTCAACCCGCTGCTCGCCGCCGACGCCCAGGGCGGCCGCTTCATGACCGTGTTCGCGCTGTTCCTGACCGTGGGCCAGCCGGTGGCAAGCTGGTCGAGCGCCGGGCACGATCCGGCCGTCGCCTACGATCCGCTCAGCGATTCCTTTGCCGAACTGAGCGGCGAGGACATCCCGCTCGGCATCGACCCCGACTGGCTGTTCGCCCCGTCCGAGGCCGGGATGCTCGAAAGCGGCCAGGTCCTGGTCATCGGCACCGACGGCATCTGGGAAGCCCGCAACACCGCCGGCGAAATGTTCGGCAAGCAGCGCCTGAAGGACGTCATCCGGGCCCACCACAGCCTCGGCGCGGCCGATCTGCTCGACGCCATCATGGGCGCCACCGCCGACCATCGCGGCACCGTCCCGGCCAGAGACGACGCCACGGTGGTGGTGGTTAAGGTGAACTGATTTGATGGAATTCCCGTATCAATATAAATAATATTACTCGGCAGCAATGCCTGACCACACCTTCTTGACAGGGCTTAACATGTCTGTGATCGGTTCCCGTCACGGCCGCTTTACGCATTACGTTTTATGTATCTTTATTTAGCGTTCTGCTGGGGATGACATGACTGTATCAATGGACAGGGCGACCTGGAGCAAGAATGTCCCTTTCCTGGACAGGGTGTGCAGCATCGGTCAGCACCTCCAGTCTTGGAAAAAGGTGTGTACTCCACCTGCCAAAATGACCGAGAGCAAGCAGTTCGATGCCGCTGCGGAACTCTGCACCACGATGAAGAAGGAACTCGCCCGCGTCCGCAAAATGTGCATCGGTCCGGCAATGAATGCGGCGGCCGTCTACGTCACCGTCATTGAGAGCGAACGCAGCGACTACGAGAAACACCTGCTGGCCGTTCGCGACGCCAAATACAAGGCGTGGGAAAAAGCGACGAGCACAATACCTCTCATCATCAAACACAAGAACGTTGGCCCCGCCTTCGTGGCATATTTGAAGACCGAGAGAAGCGAGGAGAACCTCACCGTTTACAGAATGTTTATGAAGGGCCTCACAGTCAAAGATATGCAGACCATCTGGCTGAAGTACATAAAGACAAGCGACGTCAATGTGCCGGGCGCACTGGTCAAGAAGATGCGAAAAGCCGCTGAAGAAGCCGAGCGCACAGACAACGTGATGGAATACGCGGCCATCGACTGGAAGAAAGTCCGGACTGAGGTATCAGACAACGTAGGCGATACCCTCATCCGCTTCAAGGCCGCCTACAGGACTTCGTTCTACCCCTTGGTCTGAGGACATCCTCTGAGCCCCTTTGGCACGGCGCAAATGCGTCGTGGCAGGTAATTTCTGCCTGCTCGGGATTTGGCATGAGCAGCACAACCCGGCGCACGAGAGTGCACCATGGGCGCCTCTTACGTTGTGCGACCGTATCCGCAGGAATGCCCGGCGGCATACTGGAAGATGAACAAATCGGCTTTTGCCAAGACGCAACCCTGGGCAGCAACACTGTAACGCAGCTCGGACGTGAATGGCGATTCCCAGAAACGCTGCGTCTCCAAGACGTCAAATCACAAACGCTGCACCCGCCTGCCCAGGGTTTTGTCCCTCTTTCGGGTTTTTCTCGTTCCACGCCGAAAATGTGTCGTCGCAGGCCCGTTCGCCTGCTCGGGATTTGCTTTAATTCACCAGATAGATTTCGGCGCGGCGGTTGCCGGCCTCGCCGGAGGGCATGATTTCGCGGTAGATCGGCGCGTTGTCGGACTGCGCGACGACCACCACCGCCTCGCGCGGGGCGCCCAGGCGGCGCAGTTCGGCGGCCACCGCCTCGGCCCGGCGGGCGGAGGTGGTGTAGTTGACCAGCATGTGGCGGTCCATGCTCATGTCGGCCGTCTGGCTGGAGGCATGGCCGACCACCTGAAGGATGCCGCCGTTCTGGCGCTGAATCTGCACCACCTGGCGCAGCAGGCGACGCTCGTTGGCCGACAGACTCGCCGAGCCGCGCCCGAACTGGATGGTGGCGACCAGCGTCTCGGCACCGCTCATCATCACCGGCAGGGTGGGATCGGGCGCCTCGAAGCCGTAGGAGTCCGGGGTCAGCGTGGGATGGGCCAGCGGGGCGTCCGGCTGCGACAACACGCGGCCGTCACCGCCGATCACCGTGGTGCCCAAGTCGTCATAGCCACCCGTGACGCCACCGGGGACACCCGCACCACCAGGCGGAGCGATCAGAAGCAACTCGCTGGGAACCGCAGCCGACTGGACCTGGCTGGGAGCCGGCGGCGGGCGCAGGTGCGGGGCAGCGATGGTATCGACAACCGGAGGCGCCACGTCGCCGGCCAGCGGCTGCGAGGCATAAACCTCGCCAGCCGGAGTCGTCGGCACCAGGGGCATGACCTGCTGAACCGGCGACGGCGCAGGCGGCAGAGCCAGTGCCGGAACAGGCGCCGGAGCGGGAACCGGAGCAGGAACCGCGACAGCGGCCGGCGGCGGCGCGCCGGGCAATGCGGACGGAGCCCGGATGGTGCTGTCGGGACCGGGCGCCGGAACAGCGGGCGGGGCAGCGGGCGGCGCAGCGGGCGGCGGGGCGAGTTCGGCCTTTTGGACGACCGGCGCCGAAGCCGAAGACTGGACCATCGGCGGCGACGCCGCCGGGCTGACGCTCTCGACCACCGAACGCTGCGGCGCCGGCGCTTCCTCGTCGACCAGCGAGCGGGTGGAGGTCGGCTGGCGGCGCGTGCCCGGGCCGTAGTCCGGCGGCTGCGGGTCGCCCCTCAAGCCCTGCGGAATGGGCGCCTGCGCGGCTGCCGCCTCGCCCCCCCCTTCACCTGTGGCCGGGTCCTGGGCCGGCGTGCCCACGTCCGGCGCACTGTCGTCGTTGAACACGTTGTCCCAAGTGTCCTCGACGGTCGAGCATGCCCCGAGGGCCAGCACCACGGCCAGCGCCGTCATCGACCCCGTCTTCCGCATCTTCCGCATTGGTCGCTCCACAATCGACTTGTTCACCCTGGTCCAGTTACCCTGGACCCCATAAAGCCCGGAACCCAAAAGGAGTACCACGCGTTACCCTTCGATGAAATCTAGCCGTCAATCGGTTAAAAGGCGTGTGTACAGGTTTCCTGCACGGGGTGTACCCCTTAACAAATAGCGGAATCCGGTCTATACGGCTAGAGGACGCGCGCCACGGGTTTGCTGAAGGGTTGGACCACCCTTGCCAAAGCAACGCCCGGGACTATCTCAGGGGCAGGTCCCACACGTGGGAGGAGACCACTTTTCCATGGCCGATCATCAGCAGAAGACGCACGCACAGCAGGCGCAAGATCATCCGCACCATCCGGACATGAAGATGCCGGATCCGGAACAGGTGCAAAAGGCGATGTCCAACATCGCCGAGCGCAGCCAGCGCCTGGTCAACGACTTCCTCACCCGGCAAGCGACCAACACCGACACCACGACCGATCCCGATCCCATGAACGTCGGCAAGGCCTTCATGGAGATGACCGCTCGCCTGATGTCCAACCCGGCCAAGCTGGTCGAGGCGCAGATGTCGCTGTGGCAGGACTACATGAGCCTGTGGCAGAACACCGCGCGGCGCATGATGGGCGAGCAGGCCGACCCGGTGGTGGAGCCCGACCGCGGCGACCGTCGCTTCAAGGACGAGTCGTGGCAGGAAAATGACATTTTCGACTTCATCAAGCAGTCGTACCTGCTGAGCAGCCGCTGGCTGACCTCGGTGGTCCACGACGTTGATGGCCTGGACGACAAGACCGCCCAGAAGGTGGACTTCTACACCCGCCAGTTCATCGATGCGCTGTCGCCGTCCAACTTCGTGATGACCAACCCCGAAGTCCTGCGCGTCACCGCCGAAACCGGCGGCGAGAACCTGCTCAAGGGCCTGGAACACCTGCTGTCGGATCTGGAGCGGGGCGGCGGCAAGCTGCGCATCTCCATGACCGACGAAACGGCGTTCGAGGTCGGCCGCAACGTCGCCGTGACGCCGGGCCAGGTCGTCTACCAGAACGACATGATGCAGCTCATCCAGTACACCCCGACGACCGAAAAGGTCGCCCAGGTGCCGGTGCTGATCGTGCCGCCGTGGATCAACAAGTTCTACATCCTCGACCTGCGCGAAAAGAATTCCTTCGTGAAGTGGTGCGTGGACCAGGGCCTGACCACCTTCGTGATCTCGTGGGTCAATCCCGACGAGCATCACAAGGACAAGTCCTTCGAGAACTACATGGACGAAGGCATCCTGGCCGCCATCGAGGCCATCCAGAAGCAGACCGGGTCCGAAAAGGTCAACGCCGTCGGCTACTGCCTGGGCGGGACGCTGCTGTCGTCCACCCTGGCCTACATGGCGGCCAAGAAGGACGACCGCATCAGCGCGGCCACACTGCTGACCACCCTGCTCGACTTCTCCGAGCCGGGCGAACTCGGCGTGTTCATCGACGAGGATCAGCTCGCCGCCCTCGACGAGCGCATGCAGAAGTGCGGCTACCTCGACGGCGCCGACATGGCCAACAGCTTCAACATGCTGCGCGCCAACGACCTGATCTGGTCGTTCGTGGTCAACAACTACCTGCTGGGCAAGGAACCGTTCCCGTTCGACCTGCTGTACTGGAACAGCGATTCGACCCGTATGCCGGCCGCCATGCACAGCTTCTACCTGCACAACATGTACGAGAAGAACAAGCTGATCGAGCCCGGCGGCATCACCCTCAAGGACGTGCCGATCGACCTTGGCAACATCAAGACGCCGATGTACATGCTGTCCACCCGCGAGGACCACATCGCCCCGTGGCTGGCCACCTTCAAAGGCATGCCGATGTTCGGCGGCAAGGTGAAGTTCGTGCTGTCCGCCTCGGGCCACATCGCCGGCGTGGTCAACCCCCCGGTGTCCAACAAGTACTGCTACTGGACCAACAACCGCAAGGTGAAGGACCCGGAAGCCTGGCTCAAGGGCGCCACCCAGACCGAAGGGTCCTGGTGGACCGACTGGCGCGAATGGCTCAAGGACTACGCCGGCCCCGAAGTGGACGCCCGCGACCCGGCCAAGGGCAAGCTCAAGCCCATCGAACCGGCTCCCGGCAGCTACGTGAAGGTCCGCGCGGTCTGATCCGCAGCGGTTGAACAACGAAACGGCGCCGTCCCTCAGGATGGCGCCGTTTTTGTTTGTGAGAAGGAAGTGAAGCGGGGAACCACAGAGAACACAGAGAAGTCACAGAGGGCACCGAGAGAACGGAGTTCTGCGCCGCAGGCATTCAATCGCCGATGAAGATTTTGCCTGCGGCGCAAGAAGGCAAAGAGAGCGGGCTCTGCCCGCGCCCGCAAGGAGGCTGGCCTCCTTGACCTCGTAACTTGACGGGGCCAAGCCGCACGCAGTGCACCAAAGTGGGTGGCTGTTTGCCTGCGGCGCAAGGAGCAGCGGAAAATTCATGGGTTCCAAGGGCCAATGGCCCTTGGCAGGCGTGGGCAGAGCCCACCTCTTATAGCACCGGCAGCATGGCCCGGTAGTCGCGGGCCAGTTCGGCATAGTGGGCGCACTGGCGGATGAAGCCGGCCATGTCGTCTTCGCTGAGGTCGCGGAACTTCTTGGCCGGGGCGCCGGCCCACAGTTCGCCGCGTGGCACGCGCTTGCCCGGCGTGACGGTGGCTCCGGCGGCGACCATGGCGCCGCTTTCGACCACCGCGCCGTCGAGGATGGTGGCGCCCATGCCGACGAAGCAGCCGCTTTCCAGGGTGCAGGCGTGGATGACGCAGCCGTGGCCGATCAGCACGTCGTCGCCGATGTAGGTGCCGAACTTGCCCTTGCTGACGTGGATGACCGTGCCGTCCTGGACGTTGGTGCGCGCCCCGATGCGGATTTCATGGACGTCGCCGCGCACCGTGCAGCCGAACCAGATGCTGGAGTCGGCGCCGATGTGGGTGTCGCCGATCACCGTGGCGCTCGGCGCGATGAAGGCCGTCGCGTCGATGGTCGGGCGGACGCCCTTCCACGGCAGGATGATGGGGCTGTGCGTGGTCATGACGTGACCTCCCAGTACAAAAACTCCTATGGGAACATGGGCGGCAGGGCGAGGCCTTCGGTCTCGTCGAAGCCCAGCATGACGTTCATGTTCTGGATCGCCTGGCCCGATGCGCCCTTGACCAGATTGTCGATCACGCTGAACAGCATGACGCGGCCGGTGATGCGATCATCAACGACGTTGATCAGGCAAAGGTTCGAGCCGCGCACATGGCGGGTCTGCGGCATCACGCCCTCGGGCAGGATCTTGACGAAGGGCTCGTTGGCGTAGGCCGTGGCGAGGGTCTCGCGGAGGACCTTGGCGTCGGCGCCACCCTTTGTTTTGGCATAGATGCTGGCCAGGATGCCGCGACTCATGGGCATGAGGTGGGGGGTGAAGCTGACCGTCATGGGGCGCTCGGCGGCCTCGGACAGGCCCTGCTCGATCTCGGGGCTGTGGCGGTGGCTGGCCACGCCATAGGGGTGGATGCCCTCGGCCACTTCGGCGAACAGGGTGCCTTCCTTGGGCGCGCGGCCGGCGCCGGTGACGCCGGACTTGGCGTCGATGATGATGTCGTCCGGCTCGATCAGCCCGGCCTTGAGCAGCGGGATGAGCGGAAGCTGGCTGGCAGTCGGATAGCAGCCGGGGTTGGCGACCAGCCGGGCCTGCTTGACCTTGCCGCGATGCACTTCGGTCAGGCCGTAGACGGCGTCCTTCTGGAGCTTGGCCGCCTTGTGGTCGTGGCCGTACCACTGGGCATAGGTCTTGACGTCGAACAGCCGGAAGTCGGCCGACAGGTCGACCACCTTCACGCGGTCGGGCAGGCCGGCGATGACCTCCTGCGTGGTGCCGTGCGGCAGGGCGCAGAACACCACGTCGATGCCGTCCCAGTCGACCTCTGCGATGGCCACCATGTCGGGCAGGTCGAGGGTGGCGAGGTGCGGGAACACCGCGCTCATCGGCTGCCCGGCCCGGCGGTCGGCGGTCAGCGCGGCGATGCGGGTCCGCCCGTGCGCGGCGAGCAGGCGCACCAGTTCGGCCCCCGTGTAGCCGCTGGCTCCCAGAATGGCGACATTGACCTTGTCCGACATGACCTCAGGACTCCCAGATATTGCGCTGGACGCTGATATAACACTGATCGGCCCGAAGCGTAACACCAGCCGCGTTGCATCGCTTTTGAGGTTGGTTTTACGCGCGTTGCCGATGAAAATTTCGTGCTACGATGACGCGAATCTTTCGAGCCCCATCTTTTGGATACGAGGAACACCGAATGACCGAGTCCGCAGCGGCCGTTGCCACCCGCCCCGCACCTTCCATTGGGGAATCCGAGGCGGGAAACCTGATCTTCTGCACGACGTGCGGAAACAAGATGGCACCGAACGCGGCCGCCTGCCCCAAGTGCGGCGCCCCCAATGCCGGCGCGGCCCCCCGGACGTCCGAGAAGGGCTTCCTTCCGGCGGTTCTGCTGTGCTTCTTCTTTGGGATCTTCGGGTTCCACCGGTTTTATGTCGGCAAGATCGGAACCGGCGTTCTCCAGCTTCTGACCCTCGGCGGGCTGGGCATTTGGTCGTTCATCGACTTCATCATGATCCTGGTCGGCAACTTCAAGGACGGTGACGGCCTGCCCCTGAAGCGCTGAGCCGCGCACGCACGCATGGCCCCCATCCGCTGGAGGCACCTCCTGTGACGACGCATACGCAGCCCGGCTTCAAGTTCTGTCGCCAGTGCGGGGTCAAGATCGCCTTCGCGGCCCCGCAGTGTCCGTACTGCCAGGCGCACGATCCGGACGCCGCCGTCGCGCGCCCGGACGTGAGCCCGAAATCTTTCGGAACAGCCGTGACCCTGTGCGGCCTGTTCGGCATTGTCGGCGTGCACCACTTCTACCTGGGGAACATTCTCCACGGGCTGATTGACCTGGGACTGTTCGCCCTGGCCATCGCCCTGTTCATTACGGGGAGTGCCACGGAGAATGACGGATACACCCTGATGGGGTGGCTGGTCCTGGCCATGGACGCCATCCACAGCACCGTCGTCTTTTTCCTGCTGATCGTCGGCAAGGCAAAAGATGCCCGCGGGCGCATCGTCGCCTATCCGGGGCAGATGACCTGACGGACGAGGCCGGGGGCCGCCGCCATCACGGAGGCCCCCTTTCTCCCTGATCCTGACCGCACACATGAAACAAGGGCGCCTTCCCGTGGGAAGACGCCCTTTTTCTGTGCTGCAGTGCTCGTCGCGGATTAGCGCTTGGAGAACTGGAAGGAGCGGCGGGCCTTGGCCTTGCCGTACTTCTTACGCTCGACGACGCGCGAGTCGCGGGTCAGGAAGCCGGCGGCCTTCAGGGCCGGGCGGTTGGCCGGCTCGAAGTAGGTCAGGGCGCGGCTGATGCCCAGACGGATGGCGCCAGCCTGGCCGGACAGACCACCACCGGTGACGGTGGCCATGATGTCGAACTGGCCGGACACGTTGACGGTGCCGAACGGCTGGTTGATCACCATGCGCAGCACGGGGCGCGGGAAGTAGTCTTCCAGCACGCGGCCGTTGACCACGAACTTGCCGGTGCCCGGCTTGATCCAGACGCGGGCGATGGCGTTCTTGCGGCGCCCGGTGGCGTAAGACCGGCCGAGCGAATCGCGCTTCGGCTCAACCTTGGGGGTGTCCTGCACGGTGGCCGCACCCTTCAGATCTTCAAGGGACATGGCTTACCTCTTGTTCTTCGGGTTGCGAGCCGCCAGGTCCAGGACCTCGGGCTGCTGGGCATCGTGCGGATGTTCGGTGCCGGCGTACACGCGCAGCTTCTTGAGCTGGGCGCGGCCGAGCGGCCCACGGGGAACCATGCGCTCGATGGCCTTCTCGATCACCCGCTCGGGGTGGGCGCCGGTCAGGATCTGGCCCATGGTGCGGTTCTTGATGCCGCCCGGGTACCCGGTGTGCCAGAAGAAGCGCTTGTCGGCGAGCTTGTTGCCGGTCAGCTTGACCTTGTCGGCATTGATGATGACGACATGGTCGCCCGTATCAATGTGCGGGGTGTACATCGGCTTGTGCTTGCCGCGCAGAATATTTGCGACGGTGGCGGCCAGGCGGCCGAGAACGACGCCTTCGGCGTCGATCACGAACCATTTCCTGTCGACCTCGGTCGGCTTTGCGGAATAGGTCTTCATCGCTCTCACTTCAGTCGGTTCTCCCCGCCACCCCGCCCCCGGAAAGGGAACTACGGGCTTTGGAGCCGGTGAATCCAGGCCGCGGAGTATGCCACGGAAAGAAGTTCCGTCAACAGAATAAAACTCAACGAAATCAATCGCTTATAAAGTGGTATCATAATACCACGCCCGAAACGGCCGTTTTGCAGGGGTTTGGGCAAGGCAACTGTAGGGCGACGCAAAATGTGAAATGTGGAGCCCAAAAAGTGAAAGTTCGGGAAGCAAAAGGTGAAACGTTTGCGCAAGGTTTTTACCGAAAGTCGATCAGCGTGGCGCAGGGAAACGCTGAAGCACATTTTAACGCTCGAACATCGTTTGCGCCCAGCAGTGTAGGTTTGGAAGAAAGCCAGAAAGATCTGAACCATACCTCCATCAACGTTCCTAATTCCGACCCCCGCTCCGGAGACAAACTTCCAAGAGACCATGAACACGATGAGCCGGCGTGTGGAACACCACCACTGCCTCCTCAATACTCATGGCTGTCACCAAGCGAGGAACCTCGGCAGCTAATGACCGGAATGCAGCCAAGCCAGGAAAGGGCAACGATGGAAGAACCGACGGCGTCCTCTTCAGAGGCCCGCGCCTCAGAAGGCCATTCAAGCGCCGCCGGATTGACGCTCCTGAGAATCTGAACCGGAACCGACCTCAGTTCCATTAGGGCTCCTTCGCCTTTTCCTCGTCGGAACCGAATTTGATGAAGTCGACGCCCACACGCGAGGTATGGGAACCAGCGAGGTGCAGTAGGCGCGCCGCGTACGCTGGGCGCAACTGCGCAACCGCGTAAAGGCAACGCTCCTTCAGTTCGACGCCGCTCTTCGTGCCGACCGCATCGTAAACAACGAATCCGAATTCCTTCCAGGGCGTCCCCGTGTCGCGCGGCAGCGGCTGCTCCCTGAGGAAACATGTCATGGGACGAGGCTGCTTCGTCGTGCCGTCGATGGCCCGGAGGTACAGTCGTCGTTTCTGCATTGTTATAAAGACCTGCACACCACGCTCTGCGGTAGCAAGAGCGCTCTTCGCGCCGCAACTTTCAAGACGCAGGAGATAAAGCGGCCGGTTTGGATAAAGGTCCCACATCCAGCTCATATCATCGGCTGGCAGTCGTGGAACCATATCACAGGCGGGGCTGACGCAGACAAACCACTCGTCCGCTCGCTCACAGCACAGGATTGTGCCGGTCGTGATATGCCCCCCGCGAAATCGGTCGCTCGATAGGTATTCGTTAAGAGAATGAAGGACATCCTGCGACTGAAGACCGGATACGCCAACCAATTCTTTGGCACGCTCAACTCTCTCTGCTTCATTCTCATCCGGCTTTGTACCGGCTTCCTCAAGAATGACCTTGGCCGCCTGGCGGCCGAAACTGAGTAGGGTTGAATCCCGATCAGCCATTTGAGCAGAAACGGCGCTCTCCAGCGCCTCAATGATGCGTCCGTTGATTCCCGCGACAACGTGATCGACCGAGGCATCACCTCCCTCCCCATCGGCGGTTGCCTTAAGGAGATGAAATATCCAACCAGCCTTCAGCGCGTCCGACGGCCAAATAGCGCCGTCAAACGCGTAGGAGTTCTGCTCGAGCTCGTTCTGAAGCTCAGATACAAGCAACTGCAGAATGTTCGGCTTCCATGCCTTCAGAGCGCCATCGAGGCACTCAAAGATATTAAGCTTTCCAGCCGCGTCAGTCGACTTGCTTACGAACGTGACGAATACACTTCCACACCGCAGCCACGGATTCACATCCCCATTGGCCCCTTCCAGCATTCGCGGATGATCATCCCCAACAGCTAAGCCGAACCTTTTTTCTATCACCCTGTGTATGAGAGCTTCTACAACCTGCCTCCTAAATTTTTTCTCAGGGGAATTCTCAGCGACATGCTGTTCAATTGCCTTTGCCGCATGAGAGGTAAGCGCGCCCCTCGCGTCGAGGATGTAATCCGAGACTATACCAACGGTAACAAGCTCCTCCGCTTTGCACTCCTCAAGCGCGTCAAAAATGTCGTCCAAATTGGAAATGCCGGGAAGGCGTGCAAGCAGGCCATCTTTTGTCTTCCATCCCCCCCGCAGCTGAGCGGCCGCTTGCGCCCAAGCCGCCTGAAGGTCTTTGGACTTGGTGTAAACGACGACGAGATTAAAGTGTTTTGACCGTGACAAACCATCAAGCACCCGAACGGCATCACTGCAATCTAGGTCATCGCCCTTCTTCAAATTCCAGTCGAGGACGACAAGGTCACTCTTACGGACACGTTCAATGAAAGGTTCTCCCACCTCATCGATGCGATTCTCGATATCGCAGAGAATATGGCGCTCATGAAGAAAAGAGAGAAGGTTTCTAGCCTCTTCCCAGTCCCTATATTCTCTCTTAATAGCTTCAAGGTCTCCATCGATAAGGTCCCGATAGCACGGAAACATGTCGTCTATAAGGATTGCCGAGCGCACCGCGCGTTCCCGGAACGTGTGGACGACGGCCTCATCATAGGAAGTAAGCTTAGTCATGGACCATCCCCCGAAACTCGATAATAAAGTTCGCACCGGGCAAGACCTGAGGGTCACCGCCGGTCGCATACCGGATCGTGTGGTGGGCGACGGCTAGGTTGAGGCGGCAAAGGTGGAGTCCGACTCCTCTGCCATTGGTTCGACGAGTGAAAAACAGTTCGAACAGGTTGGGCAGGTCGTCTTCATCGATACCCGTCCCGGAGTCGGCAACGACGACAAGCTCCCCAACACGATCAAGACGAATGCGCCTGTCCTCGACAAAGCGGACCCAGTAGAGCGCGTTATTAAGTAGATTGATGAATACCGGCAGGATACGGGAGCGAAGGTCTGTTATTTTTATTGACCTGAAAGCCTCGGTTGCGTCGAAAACCACACGCTCGTCTCGAATCCGCCGGGAGAAAAACTCAGTTACAAAATCGGCAATCTGGGCGCCGGTTATTGTTTCCCGCGACCGGTAGCCCGCAAGACGGAGGGGCGCGAGGAAACGGAGCCGATCTGCAAGCGCACGATGAGCTTCATACGCAAGCTTGAAAGCCTCGGACTTTCGAACATCGGCTGACAGACGGTTAAGGTTCCGCCCTACTTCCTGGTCCATGGTCTCCAGCTCGTGGCCGATGATCTCCATCGCAATGCCAAGTTGCGCGAGCGTGTTGAAGTCATTAACACGCTTGTCGAGTTGCGCTCTTTCGTCTTCAGTTACCGCAAGGGCACCCTCAAGGTCGATGTTGTTGCGGAGCTGTTCAAGCGCCCGCAGAAACGGTTCATAGCGCTCGGCGAAGGTTTCCTCCAGTTCGGCGGCCAAGGCATCCAAGCTGTTCAGCAGAGTCCCCAGGCGAACGCCGCGCTCCAGATCTCCCAGAAGCGGCGTGGCGCGCTGGTAGTAAACCTTGAAATCCTCGGACGCTTGCGACTTCCAGCTATCGCGCAACTCGTTCAGCTGGCCTTCTATCGTCTTCCTGTATTTATCCACCGTGGCATTCAGCCGCGACTGGTTACTCTGGAGCCGCTTCTCGGCCACGACCTCGGACGGCTCTGAGCCGAGCTCTTCAATCGTTTTCGCCACAGAGGTTCCGAGCGCATCAAGCGCCGCCGTTAGTTCCTTGAAGCGATCCCGGAAAACCCGATAGTCGCTTTCCCAATCTCCCAGTCTGGCCGGCATTGGCGGGAGCCTGAGCTCCAGTCTTTTCCGCCGCAGGCCCTCAACCCGTTCAGAGACCGCGTTAGCCTCTGCGCTATCCCCTGCCGCACGCGCCGCCTCAAGACTGCTCTTTATCTCGACGATCTCTTCGAAGCACTCATCGAGCACAGGCGCATGAGCCCTAAGGAATGTTCGCATAGTCTTGGTCCGGGCCTTCTTCGCCTTAGCGGCCGACTCCCTGGCAGCCATGTTCCGAGCCTCAATTTCCGGGAGTTCATTTTTGCGGATATCTGAGTCCGTTCCGAAGTAGCGGCGCCCCACGGAAACCAGAAGATCAATAACGAGCGCTTGAAGCTCTCGGAACGCCCGGTTATCGACGAGCCCCTCTCGTCCCGCTTTGTCTCGAAGATTTGAATTCTCGAAGCGCGTGAAGGCGACGCGGCCAAAGCTCCTCCTGTGAGCCCAAAAATAGCGCCCCGCATGGCGGCTCCTTCGCTCTTCAACCCCGAATAAATCCGACTCCGGGTTGCCATAGGGCATTACCCTCAGATGGTCGCGGTAGACAAATATGCCACCATACCTCTCTGCCTTTTCGGAAAGAGCAGAATGCACAGCGGGCACGTGAGTCGACAACACGGCCACCTGATCAAAAGTACCAACGCAGAAGTAGAAAGGGCCGAGACGGTCTCGACCACTTCTCGGCGGGGGCCTCCTCGGGACGTGAGTGATGATCCCGCGGTCAATTCCAAACACGCGGAGCCTTCCACGGAATACGCCGTGCTCGTCGAACGCACCTTCGAGAGAGTGTTCGAGGCTTTGAAAGTCTTCGACACCAAACACGTCCTCGGCGCGAATTATGTCATGCCGCCGGCGGCCGATATGCGCTACCGCTTCGTAATCGAATGTCTCTCTCACCTCAGCATAAGGATCCGTGAAGCCGGTAAGCGTCCGGCGCAGATCCTCCTTCACGGCGACAACCTCCGGGTCCTCGTCGGCACCAGAGCTCTCTACGTGGAGCGCCAACTCGCGATGCACATCCAACAGAAGCAGCGCCGTCCCGTGCGAAGAAAGGCCGTTGTAAACCGGCCACTCCTGGAGGTGACGCTCATTAATGCGAACGGTATCCGCAGTTGCACGAATACGTTCGGAGGTAGTGGGACTGAGACCTGCTTCCCGCTCCTGCGAGTCGTAGCGCGCCCAGGCCGGCGAAAGCCGACGCCCCGCCTCCATTTCGCCGTGCCCCAGGGAACGGAGCAACACATCGAACATCGACGGCAACAAGGGCAGAAGGTCCTGGGGCTCATCGAACGTCTCGACCGCGACCTCTACGTCCTCGAGAGACAGGTAGGGGTTCTCGAAGAGACGCCAGTCGACCAAAACGGCCGCAAAGGGATGTCCGACCTTCTTTGAGACAATCAAGGATACGGGAGCCAGAAAGGCAGCAGAAAGCCGCCCAATACCCTTCTCGCCCTGCTTGGGACGCTCTTCCATACCCGCTGGGATTTCCGGAGGGCCCGCGTCGTCGCGGACCTTGGACTCCGTGCCGACAACCAGCCAGCGCTCCAGGAAATCCTCCTGGGTCATCCCGATGCCGTCATCCATGACTGCTGCAACCTTTTGGTCGCCGTCAAAGATGTGGAGAGAGACCTTTTTGGCGTACGCATCGTACGCGTTCTTCCACAGTTCGCTGACGGCCGTCGGGCAGTCAGCGATTTGGCCACGACCAAGATGGTCGATCGTGCGGGCGCGGGTCTGGAAGGTGAAGCGAGTCATGGCGTCCACGGTAGGTTTAGGAACCTAACGGGTATACGCCACGCCCTATGACTGAAACAAGACCTATAGAACCTTTTTGGCGAGTGCAGCTGTAACGGCTTTTATCACGACCTCTCCCAACCTCACCGGCACGGCGTTGCCAATCTGCGCCCCAGCCGCCATCAGGCCTCCTTCAAAAATGAAGTCGTCGGGGAAGGTTTGAAATCTAGCTGCCTCGCGTAAAGTGATGCCGTGATCTTCAGTTGGATGAACAAAGCGGCCCTTGGAAGGATTGATGCAGGCCGTAGTCATGGTCGGCCCCGGCTTCGCGCGGCAAATTCGGCCGTAGACGTCGCTGTGGCCGCTGTGGCCTTCGTGGCAAGGCAGGAGGCGGCCAGAATCCCTTCGGCTCCCTCCGTCGGGCGGCGTCTTTCTGAAGACCTCTCGAAGCTCATCGGTGTGGTTCATGTGGACCGCGTTGGGATCCTCTGGTTCCAGAGGATCCTCAAACACTTCGCGCGCGGTCCGCCAAGGCAGCAAAGGACCGTGCCGCACCTTGTCTGGCTCCTCGCCATGAGTCTGTTCTGGCGGCCAGGCAATGTTCAGATTCAAGTCCTTGCGTGTCGCCAAGATAAACACACGCTTGCGGTTTTGGGGCACGCCATAATCTTTGGCGTTCAACACCATGGGCGGACGAGCATCAAATCCCGCCTTATCGGCCAGAGCATAGAACTTATTCACGAAGCTCTCGTGGCGCTTCCACAGCATGCCCGGAACATTCTCAACGAGGAACGCCGCGGGCTGGATGGCCGCGACGAGCTCAAAATATCTGATCAGAAGTTCATTGCGAGGGTCTCCCACGCCCGCGTTCTTAATGCGATGGGCGGAGTACCCCTGACACGGCGGCCCTCCTATGACGAGGGAACATTCTCGGGGTTGAATTCCCGCCTCCGTTAGCAACTCTTCTGGCGTTACCTGGCGGGCGTCTCTCTCAACAAGCCGAGGAACGTGGCCGCCGCTCACGCCACTGATGAAGTTCCGGCGATAGGTCGCACAGGCGTGCTTATCATTCTCGACAGCAGCGAGAACCTTCACATCAACATTCTGCGCTGCAAGTGAAAACCCGCCAGCGCCTGCAAACAGATCGATGGCCGTAAACGGATTTGCTTGAGCATCGTCCGGCACCGACGCGTCAAGATCAGAAATGTCTGGCGCAACCGGATCTTGAAACACACGCACACCACACTCGGTAATGGGAGACCCGCAGATGCAACCACACTGCGAGTCTGGCGCGCGGATTATACATGCCGGAGACTCGGGCTGCTATATCATTTTAGTCGTCTCCGGCCCCGCGGCGCAGTCACGCCTGCCGTCAACCGTCAAGGAAGGCTTGCAGCCGCTCCAGCAGGTGCTGAGACTTGATCTCGCACTCCCACACGACCAGCACACGCCATCCTGCGAGTTGCAAAGCCTCTACCGCTTGCGCATCGCGAACGGTATTCCCCTCAAGCTTCCTGCTCCAAAATTCGCGCCTGGTGGCTGGAAGGGTTGCCCGCGAACACCCTGGATGCCTGTGCCAGAAGCAGCCGTGAACGAAAATCACTCGGCGCCGGCCCGGAAAGACGACATCAGGTTTTCCCGGCAGCTCCTTGCAATGCAGTCGGTATCGGTAGCCCGCCCGCCAGAGTAGCTTCCGAACAACCATCTCCGGCTTCGTGTTCCTGCCACGGATGCGAGACATTAAACGGCTGCGTCGCTGGGGAGAAAGAAAGTCGGGCATTGCTTTCGGAGGCATTTCTTCATTTGACCGATACAGGCTGGCATTCAATGGTCTGGGATTATATTTGCAGATCGCGGCGACAGGAGCTATTGCCCGTCCACGAACTGGATGCCACCAGTCTGGATACCAACGGCTACCGTAGTCAGACTGGCTATGGACGCCGTCGTCGCTCAGTACCTGACGCATGAAATGGCAGCATCTTGTGCGGCGGTTCGGGCATTTTGTGCGGCGTGTCTTCAAAGCAAAAATACAGCCGGCGGCAGAAAGCAGAGCCGAATAATTTCGCTGCCAGCTCCAAACTGCCGCGGCCACGAGGTCCACTCAAAAATCGCGTTGTACGAGAATACTGCGGCCGACCATGTCGCCGTTCCTACCGCAATACTCCTGCGCGTTTTGTTCAGAAGACTCGCAATGTCTTCGGCGGTGGTGGCGTCGATGGCCGGCATCACATGGGCCACTGCGATTGGACGTCTTCACAAATCCGGCATTCCCATTCGGGCCACCTCGCGTTCGGCAATCCGGCGCCGGTCAGGAACGGGCAGGCCGATCGGCTCCAAAAGGACCTCAAAGCTCATCGCCTTTGTGCCTTCGGCCAAAGCAACTCCAATAGAAGTCAGCCCCAGCGCACCACACGCGTCGGCGATGGTAGTTGCCATAGCTACGTCACCGCACACGACCCACAACCGGCGGAAATAGGTCGCTGCGAGGGCTATTTCGGGCACGTGCCGGCTTACGCTGCCGGTACTGGGAGGGAGGAAGCGGTAGCCGTCAATGAAGAGGATTTCCAGGTCCCGGCGGCCGATCACCACAACCTCGACAACGACAAATGGAAGCTTGTACTTCCGGCAATACAGGCTCACCTCCCCCTCGACGCCTTCCGGCAGAGGGGAACGTTTTTTCAGGCTCTGGTTCAAAAATGGCAAAGCCGTCGAGACGAACTGCCACGCGCCCTTCGGCGGCGGCCCGGCCATACGACCGCGAAGTCCCCTTGATGCAAATACAGAACCGGAACCTGCAAACGGATCGAAAGCTGGCATGTCCTTACTGTCACGCTGCACCTGCTCGAACAAATGACGTTCCGTGGAAGCGCCGCGCGACACGTTCGGCCGATACGGCGGATCCGTCTGCACCTTGAGTTCCTGGTAGCGCTCATGCAGTCGCCTAGCCGAGTACAGCCCTTCCTCCAGCTTTCCAAGCGCGTCATAGGCCTCTTCAGGAGCGATCTTGTGGAGTCGCTTCAGGTTTTCGGCTGCAAGGGCCGAAATTTTGGCTTGCGGAAGACGAAAGTCCCCGCGCTCATCCGCCAGTTGGATGAGGAACCGATAGCTGGCGACGTAGCGCCGGATAGTGTTCGGGTCATGCCCTGTCGCTTCCGCGACCGCCGAGATCCAATCAGAATCGCTCTCGAATTCCGGGCGCCAGGCCTCTGCTTTGCGGACCTCGACCACGGCGCTGGCGACATCCTGCCAAGCCGTCTCCGGCGACAGCCCCTCTAGCACCTGCCGGCAATTGATAACGCGACTGGTCATGGCTGGGCCTCCTGCGACCGAACTCTCGGATCAGGAGTTGCGTCGCGAACCCGACCGCGGTATTTATTCAGGCGTGGTATTTTTAATACCGCACCTGACGCCATATCTGGAGGCCGCCGGCCATGATCACGCTCAATGGAAAACGCTCCCGGCGGGTCATCAGCAGGGCAATGCCCCGCGTCATGGGGCGCTTCCCAAGCCGGAAAAGCAATCGTTCCGTTCATTGGGAGTCGCAGCTCGAGCGGGATTTTCTGGTTCATCTGGAATTTGATCCGGATGTTCTTGGCTTCCGCGAGCAGCCGGTGACGGTTGATCTGACAGTGGCGGGCTGCCCACGGCGCTACACGCCGGACCTTTACGTCGAACGCCGGGCCGGACGCTGGATCTACGAGGTCAAGCCTGCGGACAAGGCGGTCGATCCGGATACCGCAATCCTCTTGGAGGCGGCTGCGGCGCATTTCACGTCGTTGGGTTTCAACTTTTCTGTCGTCACGGAGCACGAAATCCGTCGTCAGCCCTACCTGCACAACATCCACCTTCTTCTGCGGTATCGAGATGTCATCGTCTCGGAGATTGCCAAGAATACCGCAGTCGAGCTGCTGAACGCCACCACGGAACTGAGTCTAGGCGACCTGGCGGACGCCTTAGCCGAGCACGGTGGCGTCACGGCGGTCTTCGCGATGGTCCTTGATCGCCATCTTCCATTCGATCTGACCGCAGAGCTTCTGTCGCCAGCGGCAGTCATTTCGCTTTCATAGGAGGCAGTGCCCATGCCCGCCCAACATTTGGCCAGAGGTATGACTCTCGTTGTTGAAGGCCGACCATACGCCCTCAGAGGCTCGATCGCTGACGAGTTGGTCCACCTGGAGGCGGCAGCCGATGGGGCACTCGTCCCAATGACGAAGGAGGCCATTGCAGACGGCATCTGCCGCGGCGTGATCCGGATACCACTTTCAGCTCCACGAAACGTGAATCCGGCAGTTCTCGCACACAGGCTGGAGCAAGACCTTGCTGGCCTGCCACAGGACGTTCTGGCAGAGATGAAACGGCGGATCGCCTACCTGAAGGCACTGGAAAGCCTCGGGATCGAGGAACGCACGCCCAAGCCGGAAACCCTCCGGGCCCTGTGCAGCGAACTGGGAGACTCAAATCCCCCAGCGCCGGTCACAATCTACCGCTGGCGCATCGCTCTGGAGGCCGCGCATGGCGATGTCCGCGCCCTCTTGCCCGCGTACACCCGCCGGGGCAACCGTCGTCGGCGCATGTGCCCGGAGATTTTAGCAGTTATTGAACGGGTCATCCAGGAACGCTACCTGAGCCCGGCCCGGCCGACGACCAAGGTGGTGCATGATGGCGTAGGAGCGGAAATCCGGCGCATGAATGCCCACCGGCTGCCCGGTGAACAACTGGTCGCGCCCACTCTGCGGACCATCCAGAGGGAGATCAAACGCCTCGACAAATACGAGGTTGTCAGCGCCCGCATCGGCAAGAGGGCCGCCGACATCCTGTTTCGGCCAACGGGCCGAGGAGCCGAGGCCCAGCGGCCGCTGCACCGGGTTGAGATGGATCATACGCCCCTTAACATCATCGTTGTTGACGAGGAACTCGGCCTTCCTCTCGGGCGACCCTGGATCACCTCTGCCGTCGATGTGTTTTCCCGAATGCCGGTCGGCATCCATGTCGGGTTCGAGCCACCCAGTTGGCAGACCGTGATGTCCTGCCTGAGAGAGGCCATCCGGCCGAAGACGGATCTGAAGGACCGCTACCCGAGCATCTCCAATCCATGGCCGTGCTACGGTGTGCCCGAAGTTCTGGTCGTGGACAACGGGATGGAGTTCCACTCCGAGAGCCTCGAGTTGGCCTGCCTCCAACTCGGTATAGACATCCAGTACTCGCCCCGCCGCTGCCCCTGGTACAAGGGGAAGATCGAACGCCATTTTCGGACGCTGGACACGGACTTTATTCGGGGAACGCCTGGTTACACCTTCCCGTCACCCGCAGATCGGGGAGACTATAACCCGGTGAAGGAAGCACTGCTTCCCCTGGGGGCGCTGAAGGAAGCTCTATACAAGTGGATTGTCGACGTCTACGCCCAGGACACTCACCGCGGCCTGCAGGGAGTACCGGCCGTGCGGTGGCGGCAAGGCGAGGCCGAGTACGGCGTGCGCCTGCCGGCAAGCGCCCAGGATCTGAACATCACACTTAGTTCGACAACCAACAGGTCAGTGTTTACCTACGGCGTGGAGCTGTGGAACCTGCGCTTCAACAGCGCCGAGTTGGGGGCGCTGCGGCAGCGACTAGGGCCAAAGGCCGTCAAAGTGGTTGTCCGATATGATCGGTCGGACCTGTCCTCCATTTATGCCATCGACCCGCAGACGAACTCGCCAATTCCGCTGACATTCTCCGGACCGGAAGACTACGTCCGTGGCCTGCACCTGCACCAACACCGGATGATCTCCCGGCGTGCCCGCGAGCTTGCGGGAAAAGCGGACTTGGAAGCGCTTCTTACTGCCCGGGAGGAAATACGGCGCATCCTCCATGAAGCAATGGCCGGCACCAGGAAGATCGGCAAGAGGGCAAGGCTGGCACGCCTGAAACAGATTGCCGATGCTCCGCCCATTCCCGTCCCACAAGAGACCGCCGTGCAGGCACCCCCACAACTGCCGCCGTCGAACCAACCTTTCGAGGAATACGATGACGATGATCAGTGGGGCGCCGACTTCGGCATAAAGGTCGGCAAGGAGTACTCGTGACGATGGATATCTTGGAACGCCACATGAGCCTGGAGAAGCTCAAGATATTACATCCTCGCTTCAGAGCCCTTTCCAGCGAGATCGCCCGCTGTCACCTCATGTCGGTCGAAGCCGCCGAACCCCGCTGCATGATCATCCACGGCCGTTCGGGTGCCGGCAAATCCACCCTCATCACCGCCTATGCCGAAAGACATCCTTCGGTGCAGGCCGAGGACGGGACGCTCACTCCGGTCCTTGTCGCCACCATCCCGGTGCCTGCCACGATGATCACCATGGCTACGGAACTCCTGGTCAAACTGGGCGACCCAATGGCGGAACGCGGAACGCTAAACGCCAAGACCCTTCGCCTCAAGAAGCTCCTCAAAAGCTGCGAGGTAAAAATCATCATTCTTGATGAGTTCCAGCACTTCATAGACCGCGACAGTGACAAGGTTCTCCGCACGGTCTCCGACTGGCTTAAAACCCTGATCACGGAGACACGAATTCCTGTCGTGCTCACCGGCCTGAGCACCAGCTTGAAGGTTCTTGAGGCCAACGAGCAGCTTCGCCGCAGATTCAGCGCGCAAGAGGAATTGGAGCCGTTGCAGTGGCCAAAGAGCGGTCGCAACCACTTCACCCGTTTTCTAGCTGAAGTGGACAAGAACCTTCCATTCCCGGAGCCATCCAATCTTGCAACGCCGGACATCGCATGGCCGATGTACCGCGCAACGGAAGGCTTGGTGGCACACGTCATGAAGATCGTCCGGGAAGCCGGACACGATGCTCTGGAGGCGCAGGCGCGAAGCCTCAACCGCCAGCGCCTAGCCGACGCGTTTGCCCGCACGCTGCTATCTGTGTCCGGCAGCAAGGCCAACCCATTCCTGGAACACGTCGCGGTCTAACAACTCGCTCCAGTGAAAGGCATCATGATGACAGCCCTTGGCCTCCTTCGGATCGAACGCGACCGCGTGCTGCTGCGGCCCCCACCGCATCCCTATGAAGGACTGCTCGGCTACCTGACGCGCGTTTCCGAGGCCAACGGTTACGAGCGGCCAGACTGGCTCCTGGTTGAGGCCGACGTGACGCGCGCGGTCGCGCTGTACCCTCAACCTCTAGACGCCCTGGGGAGGCTTCTAGACATGCCCGCAAAACGCCTTCAGCGAATGTGCTGGTGGCCAATCAGGCCAGGAGCCCGGCTGCACCGGATGTTCAGCGGGCTCGTCCCACGCTCCCTTCTGAGGCCGGACCATCAAAGGCTATGTCCCACCTGCCTGAATGACGCGCCCTATCACCGGGGCTGGTGGGACCTGTTCCTGTTGCCGTGCTGCCCCATTCACGGTACGCGCTTGCTGGATCACTGCACCACATGCGGCGAACCGGTGACGTGGAAGCGACCCAACCTCTGCAGCTGCCCGAGGTGCGGAGGGGACTACCGCTCGATGCCGGCAGCGAAAGCGCCAGCGTCTGCGATCCCCCTAGCTGACATCCTGGTGCACAAACTGCGAAAGAAGGACCCGGCGCCAGCGCCGCCCCAGATCCCATTCCCGGAAGGTTTTCAGCGACAGAACTCGGCGCTAGCCATTGATACAATTCTCGCGCTCGGCACATGGTCCACAGGACGCAACCGCGCCGTCCGGAGGATCGGGCGCCACACGACACAGGCTCAGGTGTGCGATCTGTTCGCTGGCGCGGGCGGAATACTGGCTGAATGGCCTGGCGCGTTCTACGACCTCCTCGACCGTGTCCGGGCCGGCATGCCCAGTCGGAAGGTCGGGATCGGGCTGGAGCGGGAATTCGGGCCACTCTACACGGCGCTTAACACTCGCCTACAACACAGGGGCTTTGGCTTCCTCCGGGACGCGTTCAACAGCTACCTTGACGAACGATGGAATCCAGCTGCGGAAAACCTTCCGCCAAAGGTCTCGATTGAGGAGGCGGCGGCACTTCTGAAGATGCCTGCTGTCACAGTAGAGCGGCTGTGGAGGCAAGGGCACCTCCGGGGGTTTCGCCGCCCGAGTGGCAGGTTGATGCTGGATCGGGAATGCCTCCAGCGCCTGCGGATGGGAACGGGAATCCTACTGACATTCCGACAGACGGCCCGGCTCCTGGGGCTTTCGCCGCATCAAGTAAACACTTTGGCTCGGCGCCGATTGTTTGGCCCTGTCCGCGGCCCGGGTATTGATGGCAACCCTAAGTGGATGTTCCGGGAGGATGAGGTGCAATCTCTCCTGAGGCGAGCGCTGGCCGACGCGCCGGTGACCAAGGATGATGGATACGTTCCCTTTCCAAACGTGCTTGCACGCCTATCGGCTGAGAACATGGACGTCGCCGACCTGGTGGCCGACATGCTGACTAAAAGGCTGCAGCCCAGCGGACAGTCCAACAACAGGACAGGACTCGCGAGGGCTCTGTTCACTGAAGCCAGTCTCGACGCGCTCATCCACCTCCGCCGCAATGCCTCTGGCCCCACCGTCTCACTGCGTGCAGCCGCCATCAGCCTCGGCCTGCGGCGCTCATCGGTGCTGCAGATGGTAGAGGCTGGCCACCTGTTGGCGCCCGGCACCTCGCGTGGCACGCCGCGCCAAGTCCTCATGTCGTCCCTGAACAAGTTCAAGGCGGCACATATCTCTCTCGTCGACCTCACCATGAGAATGAAGACATCACCCCAGGACGCCGCGAGGCGAATGGCGCAGAAGGGCATCGCCCCCGTGATAGCGACCGAGTTCCAGGCGTACTACCCGCGCTGAGTAGAAATCAGTCTCAGGACAGGCCCGTAGCAGGAATGCTGCGGGCCATTTTTGTTACCCGATTTCGCATGATCATCACTTCTGTCGCCGCACAAGGCTAATACTGCCCGGCTCATGAAATGCCCTTTCTCAGCCAAGGCTGGAAGGAGAGGCTTCGGACGCGGTCCTGGCCGTCGATCAGGGCGTTCCAGGCGTCACAGCAGGCCTGGACGATGGCGGCCTAGTCGGCCACACCTGAAGGGACAAGAAGCGCTCCCGAAAAAAAACAGCCACAGGCGTTCGACCGAATTGCACTCGGGCGAGTACGGAGGCTGGTGGACGAGGGTCATGTTCTCGTGCACGGCCAGCGATCCCGAGCTGTGCCATCCAGCGCGTCCAGCACCACAACCGCATGCTCGTCCGGTGTAAGTGTCTTGGAGAACTCCGCCAGTAATATTAAATGTCCGCCTCAGCGGCGAAATTCAATCCGCCATTGCTCAACGATGGCCCTCAGTTCGTCGCGGCTCAACACGCCCTTAAGCTCCACTAGATCGCCCTGGATTGCAGCCTCCACCAATTCGTCGCTGGGCATATCACCCACCACCTGAAAAAAACAACGCAGTTCATCCAACATGATTTCATTCAAAATTTCAGCTTTTGTACCTATCCTTTCTTTCAAGTAGTCCATTTTCTTAACAACAGAATCATTATTCTCCTCAAGCGCCGCAGCCACAGTACCCATTATAGACTTTACGACGCTTCGTAACGTTATTGTCTCACTGCCAAGCATCAGTCCCCGCGATCTTTCAAGATGACAGAACTCGTTTAGAAAATACCCATCCGCCTGCCTCTCCACAAAAAAAGAACCGTTCGTAAAAACACCTGCCAATTCGTCAAGATCTTCCATCTGGTATTCGTACAGGCTAGCTCCTATCTCCTCGTCGATGATTATCCTCGGCATTTTTGCGCATGTACTTTCCAAAAAATACGCCCTCTCTATCGCTGGACCAAAAAAGCCGATATCATCCACAAAATAATCCCCAAAACACACCCCACCCCTCACAGTAAATCCAGAATTCATAAACTTAAGAACTGATACAGATACACTAGACAAGGCCGTAATAATCAGGTTCATATCATCTTTCCTGCTTTCATCAACACCATCTTTGTAATAATAAAGATAATATGCGCAGTCTGAAAAGCTCACAACCTTTCTTTGGAACACCGTGTGCGCGTGACCTGATGCACCAGACTCCTTTGTCTCCTCATGAAAAATTCTGTGTATATTATACTTCTTATCGAAGTCATGAACGCCCCGTGTCCCCAATACATCCACGAACACGCAGACGCCTCGAACATACGATTTCCCAGTCATTACAGATCCCCCTTCTAGAAAAAACTGAATCGAGCGCATGCTGGGGGCGCATGCCGCCCCCCCAAGCCCGACGAAAACACCTTAGCGGATCCAGCGAAGATATCACCACCCTAGCAGGCATCCGTCGCCATTTCCGTCGTTTCGCGCAGAATTTTTCATTAATCCTGCCACGCCAGTTTCAGCTTGTGGCACCGGAGGCTTCAGTTTGGCCAGAGAACGACATCACTTCATGCGTCGCCCTACAGCAACGAAAAACGTGCGGACTGCCGCCGCGCCCCCTATCTTGGCACCATGACCTTTGCTGACCGAGGATCCTGCGCGCCATGGAACACCTGTCCATCTCCGTCCTGACCGTTTGCGGCATCGACGAGTTGCCGTCCCATGGCCCCCGCAAGGTCAGCCATGTGTTGTCCCTGCTCGATCCCGACTGGCCGGAGATCGACAGCTTTCAGGACTATGACGCGCACCATCGCACGACCCTGCGGTTCCACGACATCATCGACCCGCAGCCCGGAATGACCTTGCCGACGCGCGAGCATGTGGCCGATATCCTGAGCTTTGGCGAAGACCTCGCCGCATCGCGCGACAGCCGGACGGAGGGCCACCTGCTGGTCCACTGCCACATGGGCGTGTCGCGGTCCACGGCGGCGATGGTGTCCCTGCTCGCCCAGGCCTTCCCCGACACCCCCGAGGACAGCCTGTTCGAGCAACTGCGCGCCATGCGGCCGCAGGCGTGGCCCAACTCGGTGATGATTGGCCATGCCGACGCCCTGCTGGGGCGGGACGGGCGCATGGTGGCGGCGTTGCGCCGGCACTACGGGGCGCAGATCGGCCGGAAACCCGAGTTCGAGGACTGGATGTCGCGCCACGGCCGCGGCCGCGAGGTCGAGATGGCCGACCTGACGGCCACACCTTGACGCCGGGGCCTTGGCGCCTGGGCCTTGACGGCCAGATCTTGACGCCCGGGCCTGGGGCGGGCAGCCTGTCGGCTGGTTCCGGGGACGACTTTAGGGGACGCACGCCATGAGCAAGACGGTTGCCGCCATTTCCTTCAACAGCAACCACTCCATCAGCATGGATGTGGAGGACGTGCAGGACATCTCGCTCGGCAAGGCAACCCAGCTCGACGAGAACCAGTGGGCGTGCGAACTCATCCTGCACACCGCCAACGGCAACGTGGCGGTGCAGATGCTGGCCGACGGCCCCGACCGCTTCCACATCCGCGAGAATGACGAGGCCGGCGCTTTCTGAGTTAAGCCGTCCCCTCCTTTTAAATCCCCCCCTCCTGCGGCGGAATGCTGTAGGTCCCGGTGACGTGGGCGACCATGTCATCGGGCGCGCCGTCCGAGTACAGCTCGACTTCCGCCACCGCCAGCCGCTTGCCGCGTTTGAGGATGCGGCCGTGGGCGATCATGTCGGCCGGGCCGGGCTTGCGCAGGAAGTTGATGTTGAGGTTGGTGGTCACGGCCAGCTCGACTCGCCCGACCAGGCTCAGCACCACCACGTACATCGCCAGATCGGCCAGCGCCATGGTGGCCGGGCCGGCGATGGTGCCGCCCGGACGGATCAGTTCAGGCTTGAACGCCATGCGCACGGTGCAGCGGCCGGCGCCGACATTCTCGACCGCGCAGCCCAGGATGTTGACCAGGGGAAGCTCGGCGTCGAGGATTTCCTGGATTTCGGGAATGGTGATTTTGCTCATGCTTTGAACCTGGGCTCCCCTGCCGGTATGCTCTCCCTTCAAACCTAAAACAGTTCATGGAGCCGCGTCCATCATGTCCCTCGCCCCGAATACTTCCCCCGCCAGCACCCCCCCTACAGGCAAAACGGACGAGCCGATCCTGCTGCGCGCCGACGCCGACGGCGTGTGCACCCTGACGCTCAACCGGCCGCAGGCCCGCAACGCCCTGTCGGTGGCCCTGATGGCGGCGCTGCAGGAGATGCTCGACCAGATTGCCGAGGACGACTCGGTCAAGGTCGTGGTGATCGCCGCCAACGGCCCGGCCTTCTGCGCCGGCCATGACCTGAAGGAGGTGCGCGGCCTGCCGCCCGAACAGCACCGGCCGCTGTTCGACCAGTGCTCGCGCCTGATGACCACCGTCGTCCACCTGCCCAAGCCGGTGATCGCCAAGGTCCACGCCATGGCGACCGCGGCAGGCTGCCAGCTGGTCGCCAGTTGCGATCTGGCCTATGCGGCGGACGGCGCCAAGTTCGCCACGCCGGGGGTCAACATCGGGCTGTTCTGCTCGACCCCGATGGTCGCCCTCAGCCGCGCGGTCGGCCGCAAGAAGGCCATGGAGATGCTGCTGTCCGGCCGCCCCATCACCGCCGCCGAGGCCGAGGCCGCCGGCCTGGTCAACCACGTCGTGCCGGCCACGGACCTGGACGCCGCGGTGGCCGACATGGCCGGCACCATCGCGTCGAAATCGCCCCTGACCCTGGCCATCGGCAAGGAGGCCTTCTACCGTCAGGTGGAGATGCCCCTGGAGGACGCCTACACTTACGCGAGCAAGGTCATGGCCCGCAACATGGCCGCCCGCGACGCCTCCGAAGGGATCGACGCCTTTTTGGAAAAGCGCCAACCTACTTGGCAGGGCCGCTGATAACACGGCACATTTTGGAACGTTCGGGCGTCACGGGAATTAATGCACAAAGGGGGAAACCGTTAGGACACACCCGTGAAGGGAGGAGGCGAACATGCTGTTGTCCCGGCTGCTTGATCGGCTGATCTGTTTCGGCGAGCTGACCGTCATCGACGCGCACGGCACCCCCCACCGCTTTGCCGGGCGCCCGATCACCGACCTGCCGGCGGCCCACACGCCTCCCCCCGTCACCATCCGCCTGCACGATCCGGCGCTGCACTGGCGCCTGGTGACCAACACGCATCTTGCGGCCGGCGAGGCCTATACCGATGGCACGCTGACCCTCGAACAGGGCACGCTTTACGACTTCATTGCCTTGGCCGTGTACAACATCGCCCGCTCCCCCGGGCACTGGAGCCTGCGCGCCCAGCGGCGCGTGAGCCGCGCCCTGCGGTGGGTCCACCAGCACAACCCGATGCCCCGCGCCCAGGCCAACGTGGCCCACCACTATGACCTGTCGGGCAAGCTCTACGACCTGTTCCTGGACAGCGACCGCCAGTATAGCTGCGCCTACTATCCCACCGGCCGGGAAACCCTGGAACAGGCGCAGGAGGCCAAGGAACGCCACATCGCCGCCAAGCTGCTGCTCGAACCGCACCACAGGGTGCTGGATATCGGGTCGGGCTGGGGCGGCATGGCGCTGTATCTGGCGCGCACCTTCGGCTGCCGGGTCGAAGGGGTGACCCTGTCGCGGGAACAGCTTGGCGTGGCCCGCGAACGGGCGCGCGAGGCCGAGATGTCCGGTCAGGTCGAGTTCTTCCTGCGCGACTACCGCTACCACCGCGGCCGCTATGACCGCATCGTGTCGGTCGGCATGTTCGAGCATGTGGGCGTCGGCCACTACGACGAATACTTCGGCACGGTCGCCAACGTGCTGGCCGATGACGGCGTGTTCCTGCTGCACACCATCGGGCGCACCACGCCTCCGGGAGGCACCAACCCGTGGCTGCGCAAGTACATCTTCCCGGGCGGCTACACGCCGGCCCTGTCCGAACTGATGGCGGCGGTGGAGCGATCCGGCCTGATGGTCAACGACATCGAGGTCCTGCGGCACCACTACGCCGATACCCTGCGGGCCTGGCGCGACCGCTTCATGGCCCGCCGCGACGAAGCGGCCCGCCTCTACGACGAGCGGTTCTGCCGCATGTGGGAGTTCTACCTGGCCGGCTGCGAGGCGGCGTTCCGGTTCGACGACCAGGTGGTGTTCCAGCTCCAGATCACCCGCCGCAACGACGTGGTACCGCTGACCCGCGACTACATCGCGACATTCGAGAAACGCCACCGCCTGACCACCGTCCCGCCCCGGACACCGACCAAGGCGGCGGCGGAGTAGCTCAAAACCGCAGACTGAAGCGGCCCATCACCACCGTCTCGGACGGCGCGTCGGCGACGTGGCCGGGCTGCAGGCGGTGCAGGACGGAGCCGGCCAGGCGCCCGGTGCCATCGCCGAAGGCCGGGCCGGACCAGGCGAGTTCAAGATCGACCTCGCGGCCCGACGGCGTGGCATCCAGGCGGGTCACCTCGCGCACCACCGCGCCGTCCAGCGTCCGCGCCACCGGCCGGTCGAGGTCGAAGCCTCCGCTCTCGACCCGCAACGGCTGGGCCATGGTGAACGACAGCACGCCCCCCGGCGCGAAGGTCCCGGCGCGTTCGACGGCGACGGCACCGGCCGTGGACACGGCATCGAAGCCGCGCACCAGCGACCGCCCCTGGCCGTCCAGTTGGCTGGCGCCGGCGTGCAGCCCGGCAACCAGGCTCCACGGCGCGGCCAGCGGCTGCCGCAGGGCCAGCGAGGCGAATGTCGTCGTCGTCGTGCCGTCGATTTCCAGTGCGCCGAAGCCGGTGGCCCCCAGGGCGGCGCCGCGCTCGCTCACCGTTCCCACGGCCAGGCGCAGGTCATGCCCGGCGAACGGCTGCGCGAGGACCGCCGCGCCAACGGTGTCGCCCTCCGCCGAACCCAGCATGGTGACGCCCAGCCCGCCCATTCCGGCGCTCATCTGGCCGCCGTCCTCGACCAGACCGAGGAAGGGGTGCCCGGCCAGATCGGTGCGAGCCCGTGCCGGCTGTGCGCTCATGGCGGACAGGGCGGCGGTGTCGACGTCCAGCACGCCGACCTCGGCATCCACCGCCAGCGCGCCGAAGTTCAGGGTCCTGTGGCCGGTGGCGAAGGAACCGGGGCCGCCACGGTCAAACGCTCCCAGCCCGACATCGGCGGTATAGGCATCGCGCGGACCGCCGACCGGCAGGGTCGCTGTGTACGGCCGCTGGTAGCCGTCGAGGACCATCATGGGCGCGGCGTCCATGCCCTGGCGGAGCGCGTCGCCCATGGCGCCCCCGGCCCGCAGGCTGGACGTCGCAAGGTCGAACCCTGCCCCCTCGACGCTGCCGCCGGCCGCCACCGACAGCGCCCCGACCGGCCGGGTGGCGCGCTCCAGGTCGATCAGGCCGCGCCCGAACACCGACGCATCGCCCAGCGGCGTGGCGGTATCGAGCAGGATGTCGCGCGCCTGCTGGGCGGTCAGCGACGGGAAGGCGTCCAGCAGAACGGCCAGCGCCGCACTGGCCGCCGGGGCCGAGAACGAGGTTCCGGTGGCGCGCACCGTGGTGCCATGGGTGACGCCGATGGACCCGACCAGCCGGCCGGGCGCCACCAGGCACCAGTCCTTGGCCACGCCGCAGCGGTTGGAGAACGACGACAGGGTGTTGTCGTCCTCCACCGAACCGACCACCAGCCAGCCCTTCTCGAGGTGCGGCCGCGAGGTCGGCAGGACGCTTTCGCGCGACGGCGTGTAGGTGCCCTCGTTGCCGGCCGCCCACACCAGGACGGCGCCGTCGTCAACCAGGCGGCGCATGGCCGCCTCCTCGCCGTCGGACACCCGGCCGCCGGCGGCGCCCCAGCTGTTGTTGACGATGCGCACGCCGTCACGGGCGGCCTGAAGCAGCGCATCGGCGGTGCGCCCGTCGCCGGGGATGGTGCCGTCGCTGTTGGTGATGGCGTAGTTGCGCAAGGTCGCCTCGGGTGCCACGCCGTGCACGCCACGGCCGTTGCGCGCCGCCGCGATGATGCCCGCCACCGCAGCGGCGTGGCGGGTGTCGGGCTCCGCGGTGCCGGTGTAGTCGTTGCGCGACAGCACGCGGCCGGCCAGTTCAGGGTGGTCGGGATCGATCAGGCCATCCACCAGCCCCACCGTGACGCCGCCGCCCAGATGCCCGCGCGCATAGGCGTCGCTGGCGTTGAGACGCGCGTTGGTGCCGTTGTTCAGGTACTCCTGCGTTTCGAAGGACGCCGCGTCGCCCGCCCCGGAGGGCGGCGGGGACGCCGGGTCGGGCGCCGGCGGAGAGGTCGTGCCGCCGCCGATCGGCGGGGCGGGCTGGGTCACCACCGGGCCGCCACCCCCGCCCCCGCCCCCGCCAACACAGGCGGTCAGGACCAGGGGAACAAGCGCGACGGAGGCCAGCAGGACGCTGCGGTGGGGACGGGAGCGGATGGACGGGATGGGGGGCATCGGGCGGGAACTCCGGGGTCATGGGCCAGTCAGCCCGCCGCGAAGCCCCCGATCAACGCCATTGCCTCAGCGCTCTCCTCCGCCGCCGCCGTCAGGCAACACGGAAGGGTTCGCCGCCACGAGAAGCGCGGCGTCGGCGTCGGGTTCGGCGGCCGGATTTTCATCCGGATCCGGGGTCTGTGCAGCGGTGCCCGGAGGGGGCGAAACGGCCGTTTCCTGCGGGTCGAGGACCGTATGCGCCATGCGTTTTGAGAAATAGTAAACGCGCCGGAGCTTCTCGATGACCTCCATCTCCCGGGTGTAGGCCCGCATCCGGTTGGGCGCATCCGTTGTGAGACGTTTCGCGCCGTGCTCGGCGGCCTGGTGGGCCAGGGCGCTAATCCCTGATTTCATGGCTACCACCTGCTTGGCCATTTCAAGGTCGTGAGCCACCACCGCATCGACGGCCAGCCGCAGGCCGAACCGCGCCCGCTCGTGCAGGTCGAGCAGCAGTTGCTGGGTCGGCGCGCTGACCTGGACGCCTCCTTCGGCCCGGCGCAGCCCGGTCTGGACCAGTTCGGTCTCGATGATGTCGCCGATTTGCTCCAGGGAGTTGGCGACCTCCATCAGCCGGATGTAGCGCTTGGACTGCGCCTGCGACAACGTCTGGCGGCCGATCCGGCGGGCGTATTCGATCAGCGCCGCGTGCAGGGCGTCGACGTCGGCGTCCATCTCGGCGATGCGGTGCAGTTCCGACGGCGTGCCCTTCAGCGCGGCCGGCATGATGACCGCCATCATGCCGTCGACCAAGGCGCCGAGGTGGCCGATCTCGCGCTGGACCGCATCCAGGGCCAGGGACGGCGTGGTGATGAGGGAGGGCGCCAGATGCTTGGGCTGCGCCGCCGGCGGCAGGACCACCGGCCGGTCGGGTACCAGCCACACCACCAGCCGCGCCATGGTGTCCACGAACCCGAGGAAAAGGAACGTGTTGATGACGTTGAACAGGGTGTGGGCGTTGGCGACCTGGCGCGGAACCTCGGCGGCCAGACGGTCGATGCCGGCAAGATCCGGGCGGGCCGGCGAGATCAGGGCGACCAGATCCGCCAGATAGGGGATGAACGCGACCCACAGGATGACGCCGAACACGTTGAACAGGACGTGGACCAGGGCGGCGCGCACCGCCTCGCGCGGCTTGCCGATGGCGGCCAGAAGTGCCGTGGTGCAGGTCCCGATGTTGGACCCGAAGGCCACGGCGATGCCGGCCTCCAGGGTGATGAGCCCCTGGGAGGCCATGACGATGACGATGCCGGTGGTCGCCGCCGACGACTGGATGAGCGCCGTCACCATCGCCCCGACCAGGATGCCGAGGATCGGGTTGCTCAGGCTGCGCATCAGGTCCAGGAACGGCGGATAATCCCGCAACGGCGCCATGGAATCGCCCATCAGCGCCATGCCGAACAGCACCAGCCCCAGGCCCATGATGAGGGCGCCCCAGTGGCGCACCACGTCCTGCTTGGCGAGCAGGGCGGCGGCAAAGCCCACGGCGACCATGGGCAACCCGATGGCCGTGAACTTGAAGGCGATGATCTGGGCGGTGAAGGTGGACCCGATGTTGGCCCCGAAGATGATCGGGATGGCCTGGGTCAGGGTCATCACCTGGGCGCTGATGAGGCCGACCACCAGAACCGTGGTCACCGAGGACGAGTTGATGACCGCGGTCAGGGTGGCGCCGGTGGCCGCCCCGGCCCAGCGGTTGCGGGTCAGCGAGGCCAGCAGCGGCTGCATCTTCTCGCCGACCACGGCCTTCAAGGCGGCCGACAGTTTGTCGAGGCCGTACAGGAACAGGGCCAGCCCGCCCAGCAACCCCGACACAATTCCCAGCCAGTCCAGCGTCATGCACCCGGTCCCCCATAAGCCTTAGCTCTTAAGGATAGACCAGCCGATCAACCTAGTAATCGAATTTCCACTGGATGCCGATGTCGGCGCCGCTGCGGGCCGAACCGCGCGTTTCCAGCGTCACGTTGGGCGCCAGTTCGACCTCGACCTCGACCGAACCGGCGTCGGCCCCGCCGCCTTCGACGCCGACGTACACGTTCTCGCCAATGTAGCGGCCGGCCTCCACGGTCGGCCCGCCCGCCCCGCCGCCGACGCTGAGCACGTCCAGGGCCAGCGCGCCGCGCACCTGTTCGAGGATGCCCGGCCCGCCGCCGCCGATACCGGCCATGCGCGCGGCCATCTGCGCCACGGCCAGCCCCTCGGCCGGGCCCAGGGCGCCCATGCCGCGCCCGAACAGCACGCGGGCGATGATTTCGTCCTCGGGCAGGGCGGGTCGGGACTCCAGGGCCACCTGCGGATCGCTCGCCGTCCCGGTGACCAGGACGATGGCGGTGATGTCCTCGGCCTCGTGCACGGCGCGCAGGGAAATGTTCGGGTCGATGCTTTCGCCGCCGGTGAACTCGACCGTGCCGTTTTCCAGGACGAAGCTGCGGTTGAGCGCGGCGAATGTCCCACGCACCACGTTCAGGGCACCGACGATCCGCGGGTCGGCCAGGGTACCGCTTATGTTGAGTTCGCCCCGCCACTCGGAATCCAGCCCCTGCCCCGTCACATAAATCCGGTTGGGCATGCGCACGCGGATGTCGAGGGCGATGGCGCTGCCGAAGGCCGGCCCCTCGCCGCTCTCGTCAACATCGAGTTGGTTCGGGTCGCCCAGCGCGGCGCGGTTGACCTCGACGACGTCCAGTTCGGGAACGCCGCCGCCCAGGGACGCCCCCAGGGTCAGGCGCACCGTCTCGGTCGTCAGGTCGCCGCGCACGGTACCTTCATTGAGGGCGCCTTCGTAGGTCACCTCGCCGCTGATCCCGGCCCGCAGGTCGTCGCGGCGCACCACCTGGACCTGCTGCAGGCTGACGCGGGCGCGAACCAGGCTGGCACCGGGCTGGCTGTTGTCGATGATGCCATCCACCGAGACGCGCCCATCCCCGCCATCGGTGGCCGAGCCGTTGAGCGACACGTCGCCCGTCGCGGTCAGCCCGGCGGTCAGCCGCACCTGACGCAGCACCGTGCCCCACTCGAGGTTTTCGTAAGACCCGTCGGCCAGCGCCGCCTCGCCGGCGAACACCGGGGCCTCCAGGCTTCCCGTCACGCGCGCCTGCACCACCGCCTGCCCGGTGACCCGGTGGCCGACCTGCGGCACCAGATCCCAGATGGCCTGCACCGGGCCGCGCCAGTCGGCGCCAATGCTGAGCGGCTGCGTCGCCGGCACCGAGGGGACACCGCTTTCCGAGAACGCCAGCGGCACGTCGGCGGTGATGATGGCGGGTTCGGGCGCGAGGCCGGAGAACCGCGCCCGGCCGGTCAGGCGGCCCCGGCCGATGTCGGCCTCGGCATCGATCACCAGGCCCCGAACGCCCGTCTCGGGCAGCGCCAGCGGCGAGGTCCGCAGTTCCAGCCGCCCGGTCGGCCCGCCAAGCGGCCCGCTCAGGCGCAGATCCACCGCCACCACGCCGTCCACCGGATAATCCGGCACGGCGACCTCCAGAACATCAAGGGGGATTTCCCGCCCGGACACCGTCAGGTTCACCGCCCCGCCAGCCAGCCGCGCCTCCAGGTCGACCGAGCCGCCGTCCACGGCAAGCCGCGTCGGCGCCACCGTGATGTCGCCGCCCTTCAGGGTCACCGTGGTGGGGGCGGTCAGCCGGACGGCGTGGTCCGGATTGGCGACGCGCAGGGCGTTCAGGCGCACGGCGATGGCCTCGCCCATCTCCAGGCGCCCGGACGTCTCGGCCACATAGGGTGCGGTCGGGGTGCCGCGCATGGTGAGGGAGAACGCCCCGCCGCCGTCGTCCAGGTCGGCCCGCAGCGTCCCATTCTGCCACGCCACCGGGCCGGCTCCCCCCTCCCCGGCGGACACCTCGACGGTGCCGTCGGGCGCCCCGAACAGGTCCCGCAACTCGGCGCTGGCCTGCAGGCTGGTGACCAGCACACCGGCATCGGGAAGGGCCAGGGCCTCGCCGAAAAGCCGGGCCGACAGGCCCTGCGTGCCGTCCACCGGGGCCAGCGTGACCTCGCCGCTGAGGCTGCCGGTCAGCGGCTGGCCGGTCAGGGCGGCCAGGTCCTCGGGCGATTCCATGCGCAGGGTGAAGGCGCCGTCGAGCAGCGGCGCATCGAACGGCAGGGCCACCTGACCGGCCACCCGCACGCCGCTGACCAGGGCGTTGAGTTTGGCGACCTCGATGCCCTGGGCGGTCAGGCGCAGCGCGGCGGAAGGCTGGCGCACCGCGAGCCCGGCGACGCCGACGCCCTGGCCGCCCACCGTTGCCGTCAGCACCGGCGCCGCAAGGGTGCCCGCGATGGTGCCTTCGGCCCGCGCCGCGCCCTCGACGCCGACGTTCAAGCGGCCCAGTTCGGGCGCTTCCAGAACGAACGCTCCATCCAGATCGGTGAACCGCGTCAGGGCGACGTTGGCGTCCAGACTGGCGCCCGGCGCGCGCAGACGCAGGTCGCGCAGCCTGATCTCCTGCCCGCGCCATTCGACGCGCGACTCCGCGTCCACCGGCCCGGCAACCAGGGCGTCGGCCTGGGGAATGCCGGTGGCGAAGTCGCGCAGGGTGAGGCGCAGGTCGCCGAGAATGATGTCCTGATCGGCCTTCAGGTCGGCCCCGATGGTGCCGACGCCGCGCAGGGCCACGCCGGTCAGCGGCTCCAGCGCCGACAGGTCGGTGACCGAGGCCTCCAGCCCACCGGCCACCTGCAGCGGCGCCGTTCCGATGGTGCCGACGTATTCGGCGCCGATCACCGGGGACTGCACGGTCAGGCGTTCGACGCCGATGTCGCCGGTGTCGGTCCAGAACGTCCCGTTCACCGCGAAATCCAGACCCTCGCCGACAATGGGCGCGGCCTGCGGGACCAGTTCGCCGACGCCCTCGATGCGACCTTCCGCGGAAAACGGCAGCGCGTCGCCGCCCAGCACGCCGCGCGCCCGCACCTCGGCCCGGCGCACCACGGTATCGGCCACGGTGGCGTCGAGGGCAACTTCCAGCCCGTCGAGCGGCCCTTGCACGCGAGCCTCCAGCCGCCCCTGCCCGACCGGCACTCCGGCCAGGGCCTCAAACCCCGCACCGTCGGTGATGTCGAGCACCGCTTGGCCGGTCACCACGAACTCCTCGTCGGCACTGGCGGCACCGTCGAGCGTCCAGCCCTGCCCGCGCAGCCGCACGTCCTCGGCCGACAGCGTGCCGTTGCCGTGGTCGCGCAGGGTGGCGGCAAGGTCCAGCGCCTCCCCGGTCAGGCCGGAAATCTCGGCCGGCATGAGCGGGCCGGGACGGAGCGTCGCGGCGATGGCGGCCGAGCGCGCGGCGCCCAGGGACAGGTCCAGATCGGCCTCGATGGTCACGAAGTCCTCGGCCTCGGCCAGCAGGGCGCCATCCCAGTCGCTCACCGGCCCCTCGCCGTCGAGCGACAGGCGCACGGCCGGCAGGCCCGGCAGGTCCAGCAGGCGCGCCACGGCGCCGCCCTGCGGCTCGAAGGCGGCAAGGTGAATGCCCAGCACGCCCCCCGGCCGGTGTCGCACCTCCAGGCGCGCCTCCCCGGGGGCATCGAGGCGCTGGGCCTCGATCAGCGCGTCGATGCCGCCCTGCTCGGTCCCGGTGGCCTGCCCGGCGGCGCGGAAGCTGAATGGCATGCCCAACACCGGCTCGGCCAGATGCACCCCGTCGAGGTCCAGGGCGCGCAAGGTCAGGTGCTCCAGCAGGTCGAGGTTGAGGCCGCCGCCCTCCTCCTCCTCCGTGCCCTCCGGCGCCGCCTCGGGCGGGCGGGCGACGTTCACCTCGCTGGCCGCCAGAAGGTCGATCCACAGCCGGCCGGTGAAAAGCTGCGCCGGGCGCCAGTCCACGGTCGCCGTCTCGGCGGTCAGCCACGTCCCGGCGCTGTCGCTGACCTCCAGCCCGTGCAGGGTCAGGCGGTCGAGGACGGTGCCCTCGATGCGCTCCACGCGCACCTCGCCCACGGCGTCGAGCGCGCGCGCGACCACCCAGCGGCTGCCCGGCGCGGTGCCAAGCAGCACCGCGAGAGCAGCCACGAGAAGCACGATCAGGGCCAAAACCCCAATCAGGACGCGACCCACCCACACCATGTCAGAATGCCTGCCCCAGGCTGATATACAGTTGATAAGGGTCGTCCACGTTTTCCCGGCGGTCCAGCGGAACCGCCACGTCGAAGCGGATCGGCCCGACCGGCGAGTAATAGCGCACGCCGATGCCCACACCCCAGAACAGGTCGCCGGCCGGGTTGGGGATCTGGTCGCTGAACGCCCGACCGCCCTCGATGAACGGCACGATCCCGATGGTTTCGGTGACTTGGCGGCGGAGTTCCAGACCGATCTCGAACAGCGACTTGCCACCGATGGGGTCGTTGTTCTCGTCGACGTCGGTCGCGAGTTGATAGCCGTAGCCGCGCACCGACCCGCCGCCGCCGGAATAGAACCGTTTGTCGGGCGGCACGCCGCTGCGCTCGGCACCGAAGATGGCCCCGATGGCGACGCGCCCGGCAAGCACCGTCCATTCGTCTTCGGTCAGCGGGTAGTACAGGCGGCCCTCCGCCCGGTTGCGCGTGAACAGGACTGCGCCGTCATACATCCCGGCGTAGGGCACCACCTCGAAATCCAGCCGCGAGCCGTCGCGCGGGTCGAGGCGGCTGTCGGTGTCGTCGCGCCACGCCCGGACCGGCAGGCCCCACAAGGTGGACCGCTGGGTGCCCTCGCCGTCGGTGATCTTGGCGTATTCGACATTGGTCCCGACCGACCCGGTCCAGGTCGGGCTGAGTTTGCGTTCGATGCTGACCTCGGCCAGGACGCCGGTGCGGTCGTAGGCCTCGAATTCCTCGGTCGCCGCTTCGGCGTTGGCGTGCAGGAATTGCCCCCGGCGGTTCAGGAACAACGGCTTGGTGAAATCGGCCCCCAGGGTCTGGGCGCGTTCGGACAGATCCAGTTCCGCCCGGAAATCCTCATCCTCGCCGAACAGGTTGCGGTGCTCCCAGAACACGTCGGCACCCACGCCGAGGCTTGAGGAATAGCGCGCCCCGACGCCGATGCTGCGGTGGTCGGCCTCCTCCACCGTGACGGTCAGCGGCAGGGCGCCGTCGGGCCCGACGGTTTCCGCCGGATCGACGGATATGGCCTGGAACAGCCCGGTTTCCAGCAGCGTCGCGCGGAGGTCCTGAACCTCGCGCTGGTCATAGGGATCCCCCTGATGAAACTCGATCAGGCGGCGGAGGTAGTCTTCCTGGACGGTGTCGAGGCCCTCGAACTCGGTGCGGCCGAACGCCGCCGGCGGCCCGCTTTCGGCCTGCACTGTCACCGACATGGTGCGCGCGGCATGATCGACGCGGGCGGTATGACCGACGGCCTTGCCAAATGGGTAGCCCTGGTTGCGCAGGGCCTCGCCGACCCGCGACACCGCCGACAGCACATCGGCCGCCAACGCCGGCTGGCCTCGCTCCAGTTCCAGCGCCGCGAGGTCGCGCGGGACGTTGGCGTCCTCGGGCGGCGGCGGATCGACGTATTCCACATCGAAGGCGACGATGCCGTACACCGGGCCGGGGTCCACGCGCAGGGTCACCTGGGCCGGATCGACGTCCTGATCGATGACCGGCTCGACCGTCGCGGCATAATGCCCCCGGCTGCGCAGCACGCGGCCGAGGCGGTCGGCGTCGTCGGCCGCCCGGCGGCGCAGGGCGAGCATCGAGGCCGGCGGATCCTCCTGCAACTGGCGCAGGCGGGAGGCCTCTTCGAGCGCCGTCCGCAAGCCGTCGTCCTCAACCCCCTCGATCGACACCGCGTAGGGAACGCGCGGCCCGTCGAGCGGCGCCACGTCGGGGACGACGCCATTCTCCGCCTCGGGTGCCGCCTCATCGCCGCCGAACCCGAACTGCGCGCAGCCGGACACCAGCAGCGCCGCGACAAGCACGGCACTCCAAAATATCCCGCGCCGGGCGGGCGAAAACGACGGTCGACCGGACAAGCCGCGATCCCCAAAGAGAAGCCAGTACCTTGGTGTAACGCCGGAAACGGTCCCAATGGCTTCTTATATCGCGTCGCCGTGCGGCGGACACAACCCTTGCGCCACGCGCCGCACTCCTAAAGGCGATGCGGTTGCACGTCGGCAACCTGTGCCGCCCGCCCTGCGTTGATGATGCGAATGAAGGCGAATTCGGCCCAGCGGGCACGAAGCACAATGAGGGGAGACACGCCATGCTGTCGCACGGAAGCACGAAAAGTCAGATGTCGCGGATGCAGGACGACCTCGATCGCCTGCGCCGGCAGATGGCCGTCTATTCCGAACACCTGGGAGAGAGCGCCTCCGAAGCCGGGCGTCACGGGCTGGCCGGATTGCGCGACGCCTATGACCGCGCCCAGGTCAACGCCCGCGTCTACGGCGACACCGCCCGCCGTCAGGCCGAGGAAGCCACCGGCAAGGCGCGCGAGCAGGTCAAGGCCCACCCGCTGTCCACCGTTGCCGGGGCATTCGCCGTCGGCGTCGTTCTGGGTGCCCTGCTGGGCCGGCGCTGAGTGCCACGCGGACAGAGGGGGACTCGATGATACTCGGAGCACTGTCCGCCCAGGCGGCACTGGTGAAGTCGGCACTGCGCCTGCAGGTGTCCGCCTCCATGGTCAGCGGCATCACCCTGCTGCTGGCCGGCATTTTCGTTCTGTTCGCCATGGCCTTCGGCGCCGCCGCGCTGTTCTTCGCGCTTGAGGAAGACATGAGCCCGACCGGCGCCGCCCTGTGGGTGGCGTTGCTCGCCCTGTTCCTGGCGGTCCTTGCGTGGCTGATCGGCGTGCTGATCGCCCGGCCGCGCCGCCGCGCCGCGAAGACCGCCATGACGGCGGCCTTGTCACCTCTGACGGCGGCAGGCCTGGCCGCCTCTCCCCGTCCGCCGGCGCCCCGAGGCGCCGGCGCTCCGCCCCCGCCGCCGAACACCCACGCCATGATGCTCGACCACGGGATGGAGGTCGGGGCGCGGGCGCACGCCGCCATGGCCGCCCACCCGGTGGGCCTGCTGGCCGCCGGCCTGGGCATGGGCCTGGTCGTCGGGTTCAGCCCCGGCCTGCGGCGGGGGATCAGACGGATGCTGCCATGGTAAGTTTGGCCTGACAGGACGGTATTGGGTACACTCGGCCCCGCGACCCATTTTGCGGAGTTCCCCCACGCCATGACATTCCTGCACGCCTCGGCCGTCCTGCCCGATGATCCCAACGCCCCCCTGCCCTATCCCGACGCCTATCTGCGCGATGTCCTGGGGACCGTGAAGACCATTGCCGTGGTGGGCGCCTCGGCCGATGCCAACCGGCCCAGCCACTTCGTCATGAAGTACCTGCGGGACAAGGGATACCGGGTCATTCCGGTCAATCCCAAGCTGGCCGGGCAGACCCTGCTGGGCGAAACCGTCCACGCCTCCCTGGCCGACATTCCCGACCCGGTGGACATGGTCGACATCTTCCGCAACTCGGCCGCCGCCGGGCCGATCACCGACGAGGCCATCGCCGAGGCCCCGCGCCTGGGCCTCAAGGTGGTGTGGATGCAGCTCGCCGTGCGCAACGACGACGCCGCCATGCGGGCCGAGCAGGCCGGCCTTGCCGTGGTCATGAACCGCTGCCCCAAGATCGAATTCGGCCGCCTGGGCGGCGAACTGTCGTGGCAGGGCGTCAACTCCGGCATCGTGTCGTCCAAGAAGCGCAAGGCTCCGGGGCAAGGCAACGGGGACAGCGACGGCCTGACCAACTGCGGGTTCGAGACGCTGGCCATCCATGCCGGAGCCTCGCCCGATCCGACCACCGGCGCCCGCTCCACGCCGATCTTCCAGACCACGTCCTATGTGTTCGACGACGCCGACCACGCGGCCAACCTGTTCAACCTGCACACCTTCGGCTACATCTACTCGCGCCTGACCAACCCCACGGTCAGCGTGCTGGAGGAGCGCATCGCCAGCCTCGAGGGCGGGCGGGCCGCACTGTGCTGCGCCTCGGGCCATGCGGCGCAGTTCATGACCTTCTTCACCCTGCTGGAGCCCGGTGACGAGTTCATCGCCAGCCGCAACCTCTATGGCGGGTCGATCACCCAGTTCGGGCAGTCGTTCCGCAAGCTGGGCTGGACCTGCCACTTCGTCGATCCGGGCGATCCCGAAAACTTCCGCGTCGCCATCACGCCCAAGACCAAGGCCATCTTCCTGGAGGCCCTGGCCAACCCCGGCGGCATCATCGTCGACATCGAGGCAGTCGCCCGCGTGGCCGAGGAAGCCGGCATTCCGCTGATCGTCGACAACACCATGGCGACGCCGTACCTGTGCCGGCCCATCGAGTGGGGGGCCGACATCGTGGTCCATTCGACCACCAAGTTCCTGTCCGGGCACGGCAACGCGGTCGGCGGGGCGATCGTCGAGAGCGGCCGGTTCAACTGGGCCAGGAACGACAAGTTCCCGTCGCTCGCCCAGCCGGAGCCCGCCTACCACGGCCTGACCTTCTACGAGACGTTCGGCGACTTCGCCTTCACCACCAAGGCCCGCGCCGTCGCCCTGCGCGACTTCGGCCCGGCGCTCAGCCCGATGAATGCGTGGCTGACCATCACCGGCATCGAAACCCTGCACCTGCGCATGGAGCGCCATGTGGAGAACGCCACGGCCGTGGCGCGCTTCCTGGCCGACCACCCCGCCGTCGCCTGGGTCAGCCACGCCGGCCTGGACGGCTCGCCCTACAAGGCGTTGCAGGAAAAGTACCTGCCCAAGGGACCCGGCGCGGTGTTCACCTTCGGGCTCAAGGGCGGCTATGCGGCCGGCAAGGCGTTGGTCGAGCGCGTCAAGCTGTTCAGCCACCTGGCCAACATCGGCGACACCCGCTCGCTCATCCTGCACCCGGCCAGCACCACCCACCGCCAACTCAGCGAGGACCAGCGCCGCACCGCCGGGGCGGGCGACGAGGTGATCCGCCTGTCGGTCGGCATCGAAACGGCGGCCGACCTCATCCGCGATCTGGACCAAGCCCTTTCAGAGGTGCCATGACCGACTTCCGCCACACCCCCGACGTCCTGCCCGACGACCTGTGGGGCCGCATCCCCTACCCCGAGGACTACCTGCGCGACGTCCTCGACGGGGTGCGGTCGATTGCCGTGGTGGGATTCTCGGCCAAGCGGTCGCGGCCCAGCCACGACATCGCCCTGTTCCTCAAGGCCAAGGGATACAGGGTCATCCCGGTCAATCCGGGCCTCGCGGGGCAGGAGTTCCTGGGCCAGACGGTGCGGGCGAGTTTGGCCGACGTGCCCGCCCCCATCGATCTGGTGGACGTGTTCCGCAACTCCGACGCCGCCGGGGAGGTGGTGGACGAGGCCATCGCCGTGGCGGCCGAAAAGGGCATCCACGCCGTGTGGCTGCAGTCGGGCATCCGCAGCGACACGGCGGCCGAACGGGCCGAGGCCGCCGGCCTGAAGATGGTCATGAACCGCTGCCTGAAAGTGGAAATCGCCCGGTTGCAGCGTTAGCGATCGTACACACTCCTGGGTTTTCAGCAGCCTTTTACTGGCTACTTCATGTACGGGGCGCCGGGGATTTCCACTTGGCGCACACCACGGCCGCCCATACTGCAGATCGCGTACCCGGTTCCGGAACCCGAGCGCAGTACTCCCATATTGAGGGTGACTTCGCCGCCGCGAGGCTCCATCCAGCCCTTGCACACCACGTTGCCGCGCCGATCCCGAACTTCCAGGAACGCTTGGCCGCAGTCGCCCGCCGCCTCGCAGGGCAGGCCCGATTGGTGGAGGCTACCGCCTGCCGCAAGGTGCCGCTCTCGAACCAGAGCCATGCGGCCCGTGCCGTTCTCCACCCCTCCCAGCCAGAGATCGACATACGTGTCTGCATCCAGGTTGCTGTAGAGCGCGAGGGTGATCGTAGGCGGTTCCGCCGCGCGAACGGCGTGGGGAAGGACAAGAAGCGCCGCCGCCAGCGCCAAGAACGGCAACTGTTTCATGGCCTGGATGGTCATCACGAATACTCCTCTGTTCAGGCGTTTCTGCGGGGGACACTGCCCCTGCTTTCGGTCCTAAATCTCATTCGCCTGCACTGCAAACAGACTTTCAAATCATGCGGTCTTCTTGTCCTGACGGACGCACTTGAGCCGCGAACCCCGCCTGCCGCGTTGCTATCGGAGACACCATTCCGACGGAGCGCACCCCATGACCGAGTTCCGCCACACGGCAGATGCCGTCGATGCCGGCACCCCCATTCCCTACCCCGACGACTACCTGCGCCAGTGCCTGAAGGACACCTTCAAGGTGGCCGTGATCGGCTACAAGCTGGGCCAGGAGAGCGAGCGGCGGGCGCTTGAACTGCGCCACGAGGGATACCGGGTCATTCCCGTGAACCCCGATCTGGCCGGTGAGATGCACCTGGGCGAGGTGGTACCCGGCCGCATCGCCGACATCCCGACCACGGTCGACATGGTCGTCGTCTACGGCACCGCCAAGGATGCCGAAATGGCCGCCGAGGGTGCCCGCCACGCCAAGGATCCGTTCGGCCTCAAGGTACTGTGGTTCGCCCCTGGCGCCCGCAACGACGACGCCGCACGCGCCGCCGAGGACGCCGGCCTGCGCGTGGTCCAGGACCGCGACCCGGCCGAAGAGGCCCGCCGCCTGGGCGTCTCCCATTAGAGCCGGGCCTACCCCGTGTGATTTAGCCGAACGCGGCTGCCCGGCAGACGTTGTGTGGTGGGGCGAGCACGCGGCGCGCCGGCCCCCCGGAACGCCGCACGGAGGTTCAAACCAACTGACCACCAGGAGTTTTCCATGAAAAAGCAGCTTCTTCTGTCGACCGTTCTGGCCGCCGCTTTGGCCGCCGGCACCGCCCACGCCGCCGGTTCCGGATACGGCTCTCAGTCCACCGACGCCCAAATGGACCGCACGCAAGGCATGGAACAGACCCAGGAGCAAACCGGCCAGGCAGCCCCCGGCGAGCAGGGATACAACCCGAGCCGCGTCGGCGTTGGTGGTGTTGCGGCCGATCAGACCGCCCAGATCACCAACAATACCGACGCCGTGACCCGCATCCAGCAGGCGCTGCAGAAGGAAGGCCACGACATCCAGGTGGACGGCATCTGGGGTCCGAGCACGCAGCAGGCGCTGCGCGACTTCCAGGAGCAGCAGGGCCAGACCCAGGCCACCGGCCAGCCGAACCAGGAAACCCTCCAGGCCCTCGACGTGGAACTGAGTCAGATGCAGCCGCAGACGGCCGAAACCCCGTCCGACATGCCGATGGGCCAGGGCAGCCCCGGCATGGACTCGGACCGCATGGAGTCCTCGCCCGGCATGGGCTCGGGCGGCATGGGGTCTGGCGGCATGGGCTCGGGCGGCATGGGCTCGGGCGGCATGGGCTCCTCGCCCAGCCGTTAAGCGCTCCAGCCTAAGCACAGCGGCGCCCCGCCTTCCGGTGGGGCGCCGTTTCTCTTATTCCGCCGGCGCCGTGGCGCGTTGCGCTGAAACGTCTCCGGGCAGGGCGATGGCGGCGGCGGCGACCAGCGCGGCCAGCCCGCCCAGCAGCAGGAACAGTACCGTGAAGTCCCCGGTCATGGTGCGCAGCAGGCTGACCAGCGGCACCCCCAGGCCGGCGACGCCAAAGCCCAGAACGAACTTGGCGCCATAGGCCGTGGCCCGCCAGCGGGCCGGGGTGTAGCGGGCCAGCAGCATGTTTTCGGCCGGCAGCAGGCCGGTATTCACCGCCACCATCATCATCGCCGCGACCAGCAGCGGCAGCCCGGCCAGCGCCGCCGCCGCACCGAGCAGCGGAGCCTGGATCATGTAGAGCAGCAGGTACACGCGGCGCAGCGGATAGCGGTCGGCCAGATGCCCGGCGACCACCTGCATGACGGCCGAAAAGCCATAGACGATCATCACCGCCACGCCGGCCCCCAGCGCCCCGCCCCCGACCAGTCCGTCCAGACGCTCGTCGAACAGCTTGGGCAGGCTGGCCTGGGTGGCCTGATAGATCAGCCCGCCGAACAGCATGCCCAGCACCAGGACGGAATAGGCGCGCACCGCCTCGCCCCTGACCGGCGGCGGGTCGACGACGGCGTCGGTCTTGGTCTCGACGATGACGCCGCGCCGCAGCAGCACCACGAACACCACCCCGACGGCAATCATCGCCAGCGCCGGCACGATGAAGGCGGCGCGCCAGCCCACCCATTCGATCATCGCCCCGGCCCCCACCCCGGCCACCGCCGGTCCCAGGCTGCCGAACACGCCGTTCAGGCCCAGCGCCTTGCCCCGGCTGCGGGCGTTGCGGACCAGCCAGGCGATGCCGACCGGATGGTAGATCGAGGCGAACACCCCGAGCAGCGTCAGCGCGGCGGCCATTTCCCACGGGCCGCGCGACAGGCCGACCCACAGGCCGGCGCTGCCCATGCCCAGGAAGTACACCGCCATCATGCCGGTGGCGCTCCAGCGGTCGCCCAGCCAGCCGGCCGGCGGCGCCAGGACGCCGAGCAGGATCTTGCCGCCGACGATCAGGGTCAGCGCCGTCTCGTAGGAAATGCCGAACACCTCGGGCAGGACCAGGACGACGACGAAGAACACCGGCTCGAACAGGTGGTTGAAGAAGTGCCCGGCGGCCGAGAACGTGGTCGCCATGCGGGCGCTTGTGTCGTCCGGTGTACTCATCGACCTAGACGTTCAGCAGCAGGAACTCGCGTTCCCACGAACTGATGACGTCCTGATAGGCGTCCCACTCCGCCCCCTTCACGGCGGCGAACGCCTTGCAGAACATGTCGCCCAGCACGTCATGCAAACGGCGGGCGTGCTGGAACCGCTCTATGGCGTCGGGCAGGTGCTTGGGCAGGGCGTGGGCCTTGGTGTAGCCCGACCCGGTGATCGGCTTGGTCGGCTCGACCTTTTCGATCATGCCCAGGTAGCCGCACACCAGCGACGCCGCGATGGCCAGATAGGGGTTGGCATCGGCCCCGGACAGCCGGTTCTCGATGCGCATGTTGGCCGGCTCGGACACCGGGACGCGCAGGCCGACGGTGCGGTTGTCGTGCCCCCAGTGCATGTTGATCGGGGCCGAGAAGTTCTTCACCAGCCGGCGGTAGCTGTTGACGTTGGGGGCGAGCAGCAGCATGGCCTGCGGCAGGTACTTCTGAAGGCCGCCGATGTGCCAGCGGAACAGCTCGCTTTCCTCGCCCTCGGGGGTGGCGAACAGATTGCGGCCGGTCTCGACGTCGGCCACCGACTGATGCAGGTGCATGGCACTGCCCGGCTGGCCTTCCAGGGGCTTGGCCATGAACGTGGCATAGACATTGTGGCGCAGGGCGGTCTGGTGCAGCGTGCGCTTGAACAGGAACACCTGGTCGGCCAGCGACAGGGCGTCGCCGTGCTCGAAGTTGATCTCCATCTGCGCCGCGCCGCCCTCGTGGTGCAGGGTGTCGACGTCCAGGCCCTGCGCCTCGGCGTAGTCGTAGACGTCCTCGAACAGCGGGTCGAACTCGTTGACCGCGTCGATTCCAAAGGCCTGGCGGCCGATCTCGGGCCGCCCCGACCGGCCGATCGGCGGCTCCAGGGGATAGTCGGGGTCGGTGTTGACCTTGACCAGATAGAACTCAAGCTCGGGCGCCACCACCGGCCGCCAGCCCTTTGCGGCATAGAGGTCGAGCACCCGGCGCAGGACGTGGCGCGGCGCCATGTCGACCGGGCTGCCGTCGCGGTAATAGCAGTCGTTGATGACCTGCGCGGTCGGCTCGTCGTACCACGGCACCACGCGAATGGACGACGGATCGGGCCGCAGGTACATGTCCTGGTCGATGTCGGGCATGATGTCTTCTTCGGGGTAGTCGCCGGTCACCGACTGGATGAACAGCGACTCCGGCAGGCGCAGGCCGCGCGCGTTCAGGCCGCCGATGAACTTGTGGGCCGGCAGGATCTTGCCGCGCGGCACGCCGGCCATGTCGGGCACCAGGCACTCCACCTCGGTCATGCCACGGGCGGTGATCCAGGCGATCAGCTCGTCCGTGGTGGTCGGCGGGGTGGTGTCGGGCGCACCGGCGGCCGCGGCGGCGCTGCGGCGGCGGGCAGAGGCGGATTGATCCATGGACATCAAGGCTCCAAGGGGGACGACGCGGTGTTCCGCTTCCAACATGAGGCACGGCCGGGCCGCAGGCAAGCGGCGGCCTTGCATCCGCTGCAGGGATGAAGGACAGTATTCCTCACTTTCTTCAGGGCGTAGGGAGGTCCCCATCCCATGGGTTTCGGAGCGGTCGCGGTCATCACCATCGTTATCGCCCTGGTGCTCATCATGGGCGTGGGGCTGATGTCCTATGTCTCCTCGCTGGTCAAGAACGCCTACCAGATCAAGGTCGAACTGCGGAACGACGTCGAGAGCGCCATCGCCCGGATGGAAGGCGAACTGGACCGCCGCGGCAAGGCCCTGCGCAAGGAACTGGGCGACGACACCGGCAAGCTGCGCGACAGCGTGCAGCAGGACAACGACCGCCGCATCAAGGAAATCGAGGACCGCCTGCAGAAGACCCTCCAGGACCTCACCGTCGCCGGCCGCGATGAAAAAGCAGCGACGCAGACGGCCCTGACCGACATGCGCCGCCGCCTCAAGACGCTGGAAAGCGATGTCGTCGCCATCAAGGGCGACCTGTCCCGCCGCGCCGCCCTCGGCCGTGCCCTGCGCGACAAGGACCGCGCCGATCAGGCCGACCCGGCGCCCACGCCCTCCTCCACCGCTTCCGCCCCCGACGAGGCGCCCCCTGCCCGCCCGGCGCCCCCGCCCCCCGCGCCGGCAGCCGTCCCGGCCGCGCCGTCCGGCGGCCAACGCCTGCAATACGGCGAACTGGAAGGCTGAGGGGCCTTCCATCGGCGGACACCGGACAACGAAAAAGGCCCGCGCCTGAGGCACGGGCCTTTTTGTTTGCTCCGCCTAAGGGGGCGGAGGATGGGGCGAGTAGACGGGTTCGAACCGACGACCTCCTGGACCACAACCAGGCGCTCTAACCAACTGAGCTATACCCGCCACTGAGGGGCTCACCCTGGGGCGAGGTCGCGTTTCTACCCCTGCCCAAAGGGTCCCGTCAAGAAGAATTCAGACCCTGCTTTCCGGGTGGGCCGCATTACCCCGCTCCAGGCGGGCAACGGCCTCGTTTCCTTTGGCGGCAAGGTCTTCGAGGCGGTCGATCTGGGCATCGAGTTTGGGCAGCGCATCCCGCCTGTAGCGCGACACTTCCTCAATGGCGCCCAGCACATCGGCAAAGGCTTCCTCGAGCTTGCCCATGTCGAGCACGGTGGACGCCGCGCGGTTCTGGATTTCGACACCCTGGCTACGCAGGGCCTTGGCCGTGCCGGCGATCATCTCGGACGTGGTGGTGTTGACGGCCTCGACCCGGTCGAGCACCAGCCGCTGGTTGGCCAGCGCCAGGGCCACCGTGACCGCCACGTTGAGGGCCGACACGGTGACGTTGATGGCGCGGTCCACGCCGCGGATAAGCTCGCGGTTGTTGCGGATGACCACTTCCAGGGCCAGCACCCCCTGCTGGCTGACCGCAAGCTGCTGTTGCAGATCGACGATGCGCTGGCGCAGGGGGAAGACCAGTTCCTCCTCGATGAAGGCACGGTGCGGGTCGTCCACGGCCATCCCCTCGGCCGCCGTGATGAGCCGGTTGTCGATCAGCCGGCCGAGGTCGATCTGGCGGCGCAGGCGCCCCAGCACCTGGCGCAGGGCGTCCTGGTCGTCGGCCAGGGTCAGGTTGTCCCGGCGCAACATGTCGCGCCCGGCCTGCAGGTCCTTGAGGATGGCGTCGAGCGCCTCCTGGGCGGTCTCGAACTTGTGGAAGTAGCGTTGCAGCCGGTTGCCGACACCGGGGATGAACGACAGCGCCCGGCTCAGCGGTCCACCCTTCAGGTTCTGGCGGTTGGGGTCGAGGTCGACCATGCGGCCGCGCAGGTCGACCAGCGCCTTGGCCACCGGCCCGCCCTCGTCGCCCTGATGGGCCAGGGTGCGGATGGAGCCCTGAAGCATCGAGCTGCGATAGGCCGCCTGCTTCTGGATTTCCGCCCCCATGCCATCGACCGCCTCGCGCTGGCGATGCACGCCACCGGTTGGCGCGGTGGCCGGTTCTGCGGTCAGCACCTCCTGCACGAAGGCCTCGGCCATGGCCGCCAGTTCGGGATCCTCGGGCTTTGCGGCAGGTTGGGCCGGTGCCTCGTTGATCTCGGCGGCGATGTCGTCCACCGGCAGGGACAGGCTCAGGCCTGCCGATTTGGACGGCGCCTTGCGTTCGGTCATGAACTGCTACTCCTTGAGGGCGGCACTTTGACAGCGGCGGTGTTGCGGCCGTACATGTCGGCCTTGTCGATGAAGCGGCGCAGGTCCTGGAGCGCCGTGTCGGCCTCCACCGAAGCCTGGGCCTGTTCGGTTTCGACCCGCGCCACGGCCACGGCGGCGTCGTCCAGGGCGGTCAGGGCGGCTTCGTTGCGCGATGCCAGGTCGCGCACCCGGCGTTCGGTGTCGTCCACCAGATCGAGGCGGCGGCGCAGGGCCTCGCGCTCCTCGGCGCCCAGGCGGGGACCGTCGCGCTCCAGGCGGCGGCGCACGAACCCGGCGTCCACCCCGGCCACGCCACGGGCCAGCGACGCCATGGCCGTCAGGTTGTCCACGGCGCTGAGGGCCACCTCGGCGACCAGCCCGCGCGACCGTTCGAAGGTCAGCTCGCGGGCGTCGAACTTGCCGCTCAGGACATCAAGGACGTGGGCATAACGCGCATACAGGCGGTCGGCCTGCCCGGCCAGATCGGGCCGGCGGGCCTCCAGCAGGCGGCGCTTGCCCTCGCACAGGGCCAGGACCACGTCATCGGCCTCGGCCGGAGGGTGGGCCGGGTCGAGGTCGATCACCCCGGCCTCGCGCTGTTCGCGCTCCAGGGCGGCGCGGGCGACGACTTCAGCGGCCAGGCGGCGGCTATTCTCGCGGGCGGCCTTGCGCGCGGCCAGCCAGCCGCGGATGCCGCGCTCCACCGGCACCTCGACGGCAATCGCCGCCAGACCGGCCAGCCAGCCGATCAGGCTGGGGCTCCACAGGCCGCCGGGCAGCGAGGTCAGCCACAGCACGAAGGCCAGGAACGGCACCAGGAACCAGTACCGCACCACGACCTGCCAGCGGCGCGGCGGTTCGGTCGGCACGGCAAGGCGCGGCTCGACCATTCCCAGGATGAACCACGGGAAACAGGACAGGAACAGTCCGTAACTGAAGCCTTCCAGAAAGTCGAAGAACATGGGGCGCCGTTTCCCGCATCAAAATCCAGCCGCTCTTCACATAGGGACCGCCCCTCAAATAGGAAAGACGAGTCGCGGCTGGCACTATCTCCCGAAGTAACGTTCCAGGCGGGCGAGGGCCTCGGCGATGGCGTCGTCCGTCTTGGCAAAACAAAAGCGGATGGTCTGCGACGGGCGGGGCAGCCCTTCCCGATCCTGGTAAAAGGCCGACAGCGGCACGGCGGCCACCCCGGCCTCGGTGGTAAGGCGGCGGCAGAACGTGGCGTCGTCCTCGTTGACCCCCAGGGGCGAGACGTCGACGCTCAAAAAATAAGTCCCGGCCGCGGTCAGCGGGGCGAAGCCGATCGCCCGCAGCCCGTCGGCCAGCCGGTCGCGCCGCCCCTCAAGAATACCCGGCAGGCTGCGCACATAGTCGTCGCGGTGCGTGAGACCCCAGGCAAAACCCGCCTGCTGGCTGATCGGCGTGGTGAAGTTCAGGAACTGGTGGGCCTTGGCCACCGCCCCCATCAGGGCAGGCCCGGCGATGATGTAGCCGACCTTCCAGTTGGTCAGCGAGAACACCTTGCCGAACGACCCGATGCGCAGGCACCGCTCGCGCATGCCCGGCAGGGTCATCAGCGGGATGTGGGGACGGCCGTCGAAGGTCAGGTGCTCGTACACCTCGTCGCACACGGCATAGGCATCGTGGGCCTCGACCAGCCCGGCAATGAAGTCCAGTTCGTCGCGGGTGAACACCTTGGCGCAGGGGTTCTGCGGGGTGTTGAGCAGGATGAGCTTGGTCTTGTCGGAAAACGCCGCCGCCAGTTCGTCGCGCGGCAGGGTCCAGTCCGGCGGATTGAGGCGCACCAGGCGCGGAATGCCGCCGGCCCGCCGGATGATCGGCAGATAGCTGTCGTACAGCGGCTCGATCAGCACCACCTCGTCGCCCGGCTCGATCAGGCCGAACAGGCACGACGCCAGCGCCTCGGTGGCGCCCGAGGTGACCATGACCTCGGCCTGCCAGTCGACATCCTGGCCCCAATAGGCCTTTTCATGGGCGGCGATGGCCTGCCGCAAGTCCGGGATGCCCCACATGGACGGATACTGGTGCGGCCCCTCGACCATGGCCCGCGCCGCGGCCGCCATCACGTCGGGCGGCTCCAGCCCCTCGGGCGCGCCCTGCCCCAGGTTGACCGCGCCATGCTCCTGGGCGAGGCGCGACATGACCTCGAAAATGGTCGTGCCATAGGACGACAGCACCGCATTGGCCGGCTTCACGGCAAGCTCCCTGGTTCTTTATGTGCCTCCTGAAGGCATAGCATAAAGGCCGGCCGGCGCACATCCCAGGAACAGTGCCCGTAATTTAGCCAAAGTGCGCAAATATAAGGCACCGCCCCGCCTGAAAAATCTCCTCCGGCGTAGCACTTGCGGCAGTTTAATCACATTGCCGATTTGGCACGCTGCGTGATAGAGGAGAGCCGGAAACCAATCACGGTCCGGAACCGCTGCCTGCGGAACCGGGCGGAGAAGGGAAGAGAAACCCGTCGCATGAAGAAGATCGAAGCGATCATCAAGCCGTTCAAGCTCGACGAGGTCAAGGAGGCGCTGCACGAGGTCGGCCTGCAAGGCATCACGGTGACCGAGGCCAAGGGCTTCGGGCGTCAAAAGGGACACACCGAGCTGTACCGCGGGGCCGAGTACGTCGTGGACTTCCTGCCCAAGGTCAAGATCGAACTGGTGCTCGACGACAGCCTGGTCGAACGTGCCGTAGAGGCCATCACCCAGGCGGCCCACACCGGGCGCATCGGCGACGGCAAGATCTTCATCTCCGCGGTTGAGGAAGTCATCCGCATCCGCACCGGCGAACGGGGAACCGACGCCGTCTGACGCTTACCGCCACCCGGACGGCCTTGGCCGCACCCGGCACGCCATCACCACGCCTCCAACGGCCATACAACACGGGAATCAGGGACCATGTCCGACGTCAAAACAGTTCTCGACATGATTAAGGAAAACGACGTCAAGTACGTCGACTTCCGCTTCACCGACCCCAAGGGCAAGTGGCAGCACACCGCCCAGCACGTCTCGACGGTCGATGAAGACCTCCTGACGGAAGGCGTGATGTTCGACGGCTCCTCCATCGCCGGATGGAAGGAAATCAACGAGTCCGACATGATCCTCATGCCCGACCTGTCGACCGCCGTCATGGACCCGTTCACCGCGCAGCCGCAGCTGATCATCTTCTGCGACATCGTGGACCCGGCCACCGGCCAGATGTACGAGCGTGACCCGCGGTCCATCGCCAAGAAGGCCCTGACCCACCTGCAGTCGACCGGCGTCGCCGACACCGCCTACTTCGGTCCGGAAGCCGAGTTCTTCGTGTTCGACGACGTGCGCTACTCCGTCGAGATGAACAAGGTGTCCTTCGAGCTCGACTCCGAGGAAGCCCCGTGGAGCAGCGGCAAGATGCTCGACGAAGGCAACTGGGCCCACCGTCCGAACGTCAAGGGCGGCTACTTCCCGGTTCCCCCGGTCGACAGCGGCACCGACCTGCGCGCCGAGATGGTCTCCGTGATGATGGAAATGGGCCTGCCCATGGAAAAGCATCACCACGAAGTCGCCCCGTCGCAGCATGAGCTGGGCGCCAAGTTCGGCACCATGATGCAGGCCGCCGACTGGATGCAGATCTACAAGTACGTCGTGCACATGGTCGCCCACAGCTACGGCAAGACCGCGACCTTCATGCCCAAGCCCCTGATGGGTGACAACGGGTCGGGCATGCACGTCCACATGTCGCTGTGGAAGGAAGGCAAGCCGCTGTTCGCCGGGTCCGGCTACGCCGACCTGTCGGAGACCGCGCTGTACTACATCGGCGGCGTGATCAAGCACGCGAAGGCCCTGAACGCCTTCACCAACCCGTCGACCAACTCCTACAAGCGCCTGATCCCCGGCTTCGAGGCCCCCGTGCTGCTGGCCTACTCGGCCCGCAACCGTTCCGCCTCCTGCCGCATCCCGTATGTCGCCAGCCCCAAGGGCAAGCGCGTCGAAGTCCGCTTCCCGGACCCGACCGCCAACCCCTACCTGGCCTTCGCCGCCATGATGATGGCCGGCCTCGACGGCATCGAGAACAAGATCCACCCCGGCGACCCGATGGACAAGAACCTGTACGACCTGCCGGCCGAAGAGCTGGCCGGCGTGCCGACCGTCTGCGCCTCGCTGCGTGAAGCCCTGGAAAGCCTGCGGGCCGACAACGACTTCCTCAAGAAGGGCGACGTGTTCACCCAGGACATGATCGACGGCTACATCGCGCTGAAGTGGGAAGAAGTGTACAACTTCGAACACTGCCCGCACCCGGTTGAGTATAAAATGTACTACTCCTGCTAATCCTCTCCGTTTAGCAGAACCGCGTCAGACGACCCCCGCCGGGCAACCGGCGGGGGTTTTCCTTTGCCCGAAGCCTCACGGCCCGACCCCACAAAAACCACCGCCCGCGCCGGCGCAGGGAGCAGGTCCCAGGCAGGTCGCGGGCGGGGGCGACAGGAGCCGGCGGGTTGCCCCGCCAGCGCAACAGTCTTATTCGTACACGGCGGTGGTGGCACCGGTGTTGCTGTTGTAGTGCAGGGTGATCTTGCTCACCGAGCACAGGTCGAAGCCCGTCCAGACGGCTTCTTCGCTGTCGTTGTAGACGGCCTTGAGGTCGAACTTGCAGCCACGGGTGCCGCCGGAGAACTCGATGTCAACGGCTTCGCCATCGGCCAGGGCATCACGGCCCATGACGTCTTCTTCCCAGTCGTTGGTGTTGGACGACGAGACGTAAACGTAGTCGATCTGGTAGCCCGTGGCGTTGACCAGGGTGAAATCCTGATCGCCGGCGACGGCGGCAGAAGCCCACAACATACCCGCGCCGACCAGCAGCGCCTTCCCCAAAGTCTTCATGATTTCGAGAACCCCATAGCGGCGGCACCATGCCGTCCGACAAAGAAGAACTTATAGCGCGACTTTGGCCCAAAAAAGGCAACATTCGCGCAAAAGCGCAAATTGACCTGTTGCTTTCTGCCGGACAGCATCATCAGGCCGCCTTGCGGGCAGCCCATGTTTCTGCCCAGCCACACGCCCCAGCCACACGCCCGAAAGAACCCGTTCCGGCGCGCTTGCTTTTGGCTCCCGGCCATCCCACTTCGGAAGGGATGACCCTTTTGCGTCCGGGATTTTTTGGTGCAGCCCATCCTCTTGAAGCGTTGATCAGAAGGCATCGGTAGTTTTGCCGTGGCCGACGGTGGATGGATGACGCAGCCGGACGCGAAGGTCGGGATACGGGCCGGAGCGGGGTTCAACCGCAGCCTGATCCACCGTTCTTGAACGACAAAACAGCAGGGGTTTCCTGGCGCGTGCCGCCGCGAACAGCTGACACGGCCGATCCCCGTCCACGGAGGGCTCATGGTTCTTGTCGACGACTTCCTGACATCTTTCGCCAAGACTTACGACAGTCGCCGCGAAACCGAGATGTCACTGGCCGAGTACCTGGACCTGTGTCGCAACGACCCGATGGCCTATGCCAGCGCGGCCGAACGCATCCTGGCCGCCATCGGCGAGCCGCAGACCATCGACACGTCCAAGGATGACCCGCGGCTTGGCCGCATCTTCATGAACCGGACCATCAAGGTCTATCCCGCGTTCTCCGACTTCTTCGGCATGGAGGAGACGATCGAGCGCATCGTCGGCTTCTTCCGCCACGCCGCGCAAGGGCTGGAGGAACGCAAGCAGATCCTCTACCTGCTGGGTCCCGTCGGCGGCGGCAAGTCGTCGCTGGCCGAAAAGCTCAAGGCCCTGATGGAGGTCCATCCGATCTACGTCCTCAAGGCCGGCGACGAGGTCAGCCCGGTGTTCGAAAGCCCGCTCGGCCTGTTCGAGCCCGACACCATGGGCGCCGCGCTGGAGGAACGCTTCGGCATCCCGCGCCGCCGCCTGACCGGCCCGATGAGTCCGTGGTGCATCAAGCGGCTGGACGAGTTCGGCGGCGACATCAGCAAGTTCAAGGTGGTCCGCATGTACCCGTCGCGGCTGCGCCAGGTGGCGCTGGCCAAGACCGAACCGGGCGACGACAACAACCAGGACGTCTCGGCCCTGGTCGGCAAGGTCGACATCCGGCGCCTGGAACTGCACGCCCAGAACGACCCCGACGCCTACAGCTACTCCGGCGGCCTGAACCGCGCCAACCAGGGGCTGCTGGAATTCGTCGAGATGTTCAAGGCGCCCATCAAGATGCTGCACCCCCTGCTGACCGCCACCCAGGAACGCAACTACGTGGGCACCGAGAACATCGGGGCCATCCCGTTCTCGGGCATCGTCATGGCGCACTCCAACGAGGCCGAGTGGCGGACCTTCAAGAACAACAAGAACAACGAAGCGTTCATCGACCGCATCTACGTCATCAAGGTGCCCTACTGCCTGCGCGCCACCGAGGAACAGAAGATCTACGGCAAGCTCATCCAGACCTCGGAACTGTCGGCCGCCCCGTGCGCGCCGGCCACCCTGGAAATGCTGGCCCGGTTCTCCGTCCTGTCGCGGCTGCGCGAGCACGAGAACTCCAACCTGTTCGCCAAGATGCGGGTCTACGACGGCGAAAGCCTGAAGGAGGTCGATCCCAAGGCCAAGACGCTTCAGGAATACCGCGATGCCGCCGGCGTGGACGAAGGCATGAACGGCGTGTCCACGCGCTTTGCCTTCAAGGTCCTGGCCGCCACCTTCAACCACGACACCATCGAAGTGGCCGCCGACCCGGTTCACCTGATGTATGTGCTGGAAAACGCCATCCGTCAGGAACAACTGCCCGAGGAAACCGAGAACCGCTACATCGAGTTCATCAAGGGCGAGCTGGGGCCGCGCTACGCCGAGTTCATCGGCCACGAAATCCAGAAGGCCTACCTGGAAAGCTACCACGACTATGGCCAGAACCTGTTCGACCGCTACGTCGAATACGCCGACGCCTGGGTCGAGGATCTGGACTTCAAGGACAGCGACACCGGGCAACTTCTTGATCGCGGACTGATCGACCAGGAACTCAGCAAGATCGAAAAGCCGGCCGGCATCGCCAACCCCAAGGACTTCCGCAACGAGATCGTGAAGTTCACCTTGCGCTCAAGGGCCGCCAACGGCGGGCGCAATCCGTCGTGGTCGAGCTACGAGAAGATCCGCGACGTCATCGAGCGCCGCATGTTCAGTCAGGCCGAGGAACTGTTGCCGGTCATCAGCTTCGGTTCAAAGAAGGACAGCGACACCGAGAAGAAACACGCCGACTTCGTCGAGCGCATGATCGCCCGCGGCTACACCGAGCGCCAGGTGCGCAGGCTGGTGGAGTGGTACATGCGGGTCAAGCAGGCCGGGTGACCGGCGGGGGGGCCTTTCCATGCACATCATAGATCGGCGGCTCAATCCCAAGGGCAAGAGCCTGACAAACCGCCAGCGGTTCCTGCGCCGGGTCAAGGCGCAGGTCCGCCAGGCGGTGCGCGAAAGCTCCGCCCGGCGCGGGGTCCAGGACCTGGAGCAGGGTGGCGAACTGTCCATCCCCCGGGAAGGGGTGCGCGAGCCGTCGTTCCGGCGGTCGTCGAGCACCGGCATCCGGTCGGGCGTGTTGCCCGGCAACAAGGACTTCGTCGAGGGCGACACCATCCCCCGGCCCCCCGGCGGCGGCGGGCGGGGCAACGAGGGCAGCCCCGATGGCGGCGGCGAGGACGATTTCCGCTTCGTGCTGTCGCGCGACGAGTTCATCGACCTGTTCCTCGAAGATCTCGAACTGCCCGACATGATCAAGCAGCGCACCGCGGCCAGCGACCAGATGGTGCCGTTGCGGGCCGGCTACTCGGTGTCGGGGTCGCCGGCCAATCTGGCGCTGACCCGGACCATGCGCAACAGCATGGCCCGCCGCCTGGCCCTCAAGCGCCCCAAGGGCGCCGAGATCCGCAGCCTGTACGAGGAGATCGAGGCCCTGGAGCGCAGCGGGCGCGATCCCCAGCGCCTGACCGCCTTGCGCGCCACCCTGGCCGACAAGCTGCGCATGAGCCGCCAGATCCCCTACATCGATCCGCTGGACGTCCGGTATCGGCGCTTCCAGCAGGTGCCCAAGCCGGTCGCCCAGGCGGTCATGTTCTGCCTGATGGACGTGTCCGGGTCCATGAGCGAGTCCATGAAGGACCTCGCCAAGCGCTTCTTCATGCTGCTGCACCTGTTCCTGAAGCGGCGCTATGAACGGGTCGAGGTGGTGTTCATCCGCCACACCCACATCGCCCAGGAAGTCGACGAGGACACCTTCTTCCACGACCCGCAGACCGGCGGCACGGTGGTCTCGACGGCGCTGGACGAAATGCTGAAGGTGGTCCGGGCGCGCTATCCGGCCGGCGACTGGAACATCTATTGCGCCCAGGCGTCGGACGGCGACAACACCACCAGCGACAACCGCCGCGCCGCGCAGCTTCTGGCCGACACCATCCTGCCGCTGTGCCAGTACTACGCCTACATCGAGGTCGGCCGCAGCGACGGTGGCCCGGAGCCCTTCGGCCTGGGGTCGCGGGATCGCGAAAGCGACCTGTGGCGCACCTACCGCACCATCGCCGACCGCGGCGGGCCCATGGTCATGCGCCAGGTCCGCCACCGCCGCGAAATCTTTCCGGTGTTCCGCGAGTTGTTCCGCCGCGCCAGCGAAGGGAGCCCCACGCCATGACGCTGACGACCGACGACCGGCTGCTCTATGCGGGCGCCGACTGGAACTTCGACACCATTCAGCAGGTCCACGACGCGATCGAACGCATCGCCGTCGGCGACATGGGCCTGGACGTCTACCCCAACCGCATCGAGGTCATCACCGCCGAACAGATGCTCGACGCCTACGCCTCCAACGGCATGCCGCTGTACTACAAGCACTGGTCGTTCGGGAAACACTTCGTCCAGCACGAAATGATGTACCGCAAGGGCATGCGCGGGCTGGCCTATGAGATCGTCATCAACTCCAATCCCTGCATCAGCTACATCATGGAGGAGAACTCCACCACCATGCAGGCGTTGGTGATCGCCCACGCCGGGTTCGGCCACAACCACTTCTTCAAGAACAACTATCTGTTCCGCCAGTGGACCGATGCCGACGCCATCCTGGGCTACCTCGACTTCGCCCAGAAGTACATCGCCGACTGCGAGGAAAAGCACGGCCACCGCGCGGTCGAGCGGGTGCTCGACGCCGCCCACGCCCTGCGCACCCACGGCATCTTCCGCTACCCGCGCACCAAGGTCGCCGACCTGCGGTCCGAGGAACAGCGCGAGCGCGAGCGCCACGCCAACCAGGAACGCATCTTCAACGACCTGTGGCGCACCGTGCCGGGCGGCGACGTGCAGCTCAGCAGCCCGACCTCGTCCGACCGCCGCCGCGCGCTGTTGCAGCTTCCCCAGGAGAACATCCTGTATTTCCTGGAAAAGACCGCGCCGCGCTTGGCCGGCTGGCAGCGCGAGTTGCTGCGCATCGTCCGCCAGATCGCCCAGTACTTCTATCCGCAGATGCAGACCAAGGTGATGAACGAGGGCTGTGCCACCTATTGCCACCACCGCATCATGCGCCGCCTGCACGACGAGGGCCGAATCAGTGACGGGGCGTGGATGGAGGTCATGCATTCGCACACCAACGTGATCTTCCAGCCGGAGTTCGATGATCCGCGCTACAGCGGCCTCAACCCCTATGCCCTGGGGTACGCCATCATGGAGGACATCGAGCGCATCTGCCTGGACCCGACCGACGAGGATCGCGCCTGGTTCCCCGACATCGCCGGCACCCCCGACCATATGGCGGTCCTGCGCGACGTGTGGGCCAACTACCGCGATGAAAGCTTCATCCTCCAGTTCCTCAGCCCCAAGGTGATGCGCGACTTCCGCCTGTTCCACATCATCGACGACGCCGCCCAGCCGCGCATCCGCGTGGACGCCATCCACGACGAGCGCGGATACCGCCGCCTGCGCCGCGCCCTGGCCCGTCAGTACGACGTGGCCTGGCTCGACCCCGACATCCAGGTGATCGACGTGGACCTGGAAGGCGACCGCCGCCTGCGCCTGCAACACCGCGTCCTCGACAGCATCACGCTGGAGGAAGCCGACGCACAACGCGTCCTCGGCCACCTCGCCGACCTGTGGGGCTACGACGTCCTGCTTGAGGAAATCTCGGCCGAAACCGGCGGCAAGCTGAAGGAACATTCGGCGAGCCCGAGGAACCGGGTGATTTAAGTCCACCCGTGGAGGTCTGCTGTGGCTGACGGGCTCCCGCCCGAACCCGGCTGGAGCAGGCTCCAGACCTCCTTGCTTTTCGAAGAAATAAGGGGCGGCAGCCCGCCGCTTTCTGGCTAACGCGCCTCAGGCCGAACGGCGGCGGCGAGTTCGGCGGCCTGGGCGGTCTGGCTCATCCAGGCGTCGACCTGTTCGACCTGGTCGCCGAGGCGGGCGGTCACGGCGGCGAGCGCGGCCAGCGTGTCGATGGCCTGCCCGCCCGAGGCGCCCACCGCGATCAGCGCGTCGTCACCCAGGCGGTCGTTGAGTTCGGCCAGCCGGCGCCCGACCGCGTCGAGCGGCCGCGACCATGCCCCGGCATCGGCCAGGAAGCCCCGGCACTGACCGACGGCGTCGGGCTCGCCGGCGCGCATCGCCTGCAGGCAGGAATCCCCCTGCCCGGCCAGTTTCTCTCCCTGCAAGGTCACCCGGACGATATCGCGCTCCAGGCTGTGGTAGGCGACCGGCGGTGCGTCCTCGGGCGACAGCGTCACCATGGCGACGGTCAGGGCGAGGAGTCCCACGGCGGCCCCAAGCGCGGCGCGAATCATGATGGCTCCTTTGGCAAGGCGCGGGTTGAACGTCCCGACCATGATCGGGTGCCCTGCCCGCCGGGTCCACGGTGCGCCCGGCCTAATCCACAGGCGGTAACCCTACCCGGCCGGGGGTTGCGGCGAGCGGGGGCGCCGGGGTATGCCGGAGAACGGATCATGATGCGAGGACAGACCATGGCGAATGACGCGACGGGCAAAGCAACCGGCTCTGGCCACACCCCGACCCAGGCCGGCGCCGCGGCAGTGGAGCGCGGCATCGAGGCCTTGCGCGTCGGCCGGCTCGAGGATGCCCGTGCCGCCCTGGAGGACGCCCTGCGCCACGACCCGCGCCAGGCCGACGCCATGCATCTGCTGGGCCTGGTGTCGCATCATCTGGGCGACGGCGCGGCGGCCGAACGTCACCTGCGCGCCGCGCTGGCCAACCGGCCGGGCGAACCGGCCGTGCTGACCGATCTTGGCGTCGCCCTGCGCACCCAGGGCCGCCTGGACGAGGCGCTTGCGGTCCTGACGCGCGCCGTGGAGGCTCAGCCGGCCTTCACCCAAGCCTCGCGGCAGCTTGGCGAGACGTTGCTCCACGCCGGACGGCCGCAGGAAGCGCTGAACGCCCTGATGGGCGCCGCCCGGCACCTTGCCGGCGATGCCGACGTGTTCGCTGCGGTGGGGGATTGCTATCGGGCGCTGGGATCGCTGACCCAGGCGGAACGGGCCTACGCCGCCGCCCTCATGCGCGAGCCGGGTCATGCCCGCGCCCAGACCGGCCGGACCGCCCTGCCCGAACCGACCGAGGAGGATGCCGATCTGCTGGCCCGGCTGGAACAGGCCGCCGCCGACACGCCCGACGATCCGGGGGTGCTGGCCGCACTCGCCGTGGAACTGGAAACCGCCGGCCGCCTGGAGGATGCCGCGGACGCCGCGCGCCGTGCCCTGCACCACCAGCCGCACGCCCCGGCCGCCCACATGGCCCTGGTCCGGCTGGCCGTACGGCGCAAGGATCTGGTGACCGCGCGCCGCCACCTCGACGCCCTGCGCGGGCACATCGACACGGCAACCCTGGCCGCGCTGACCGCCACCTTGTCCGGGAGCGAGACGCCTTAGGGCGGCTTCGCCCCTTATCTATGGGGTCCCGCCAGGCGCCGGCTCAGGCGTCGTGGGTGTAGGGCCGGCCGATGTCGGTCGAGACGGCGAGTTCCGCCGTGTCGAGGGCGTGTTCGATGGCGCCGGACAGCGAGTCCTCGCCCAGGGCCTGAGCCTCCTGGGCGGCAAAGGCCAGCATCGCGCGGAGGGCGCGCAGCCGATGGACGCGCATTTCCAGTCCGTTGTGGCCTGTGCTGTCCCGGTCAACCTGAGTCATCATCGTCATGGCGCCCACCCTCGTCTGTCGTTCGCCCCCTGAAACGACGCCGGAAGGGGCGATGTCAGGAAGCCTGGGTTTCGGGGCCGCGCATCTTTGCACGCGTACATATGAATAACGACTCACCTGCCCCATCGGCATGGAAGCAGAACCGAGGCCATCGCGCGCCTCACACATATTATAGGTATACGATGTTTCTACGCTGCCCCCTCATTTCAGAGAGGCCCGTCAACCACAAAAATGGAGTAGATTTTTCCCTGGAGACCGCCGGGGATGCGGCGACGTGGGGGCACGCTTCTCTCAGCTCGACACTGTGAGCACACCGCCGCCACCGTTGCCCGCGGGCTTTCCGGCCCGCAACATCACACCGTGGGCCCTTGTGGCCTGCAGGGGCATGAAGACAATAGGCTCGGCTCGTCCGGGCCGAACCCGGCGGCGCCTCCTGCCTGGGCGCTTTCTGCTTGCGTGACCGGTTCGGCCTGAACCAGTGTCAGGCGAGCCCACAGAAAAACCGGCCGCAACTGCGCGGCCGGCTTCTATGCGTCAGCACCTTCGTGCGCGGGTGTCTACCGCGCTGGTCTTCAAGGCTTGTTGGAACGGGCCAACGTGTCGATCAGCGCGCGAACCTTTTCGCGCTGGTTGGTCGGCATGTGCCAGTACGACCGGACAAGCTCCAGCGACTCGGTCTTGGCCATCAAATCGCTGGATGTGCGGCGCACACCCCCGAGGGCGGCCGGTTCCGTGACTTCGGCGTTGCGCTTGCGCGACCGCAGCACGTCTTCGGGCACATCCTCGAAGAAATACGTGATTGAGACGCCCAGCGCCTGGCAAACGTCAAACAGACGGCTTGCACTCAGGCGATTGAGGCCACGTTCGTACTTCTGGACCTGCTGGAATGACACTCCGATGGACTTTGCCAGTTGCTCCTGGGTCATGCCCATGAGCGTCCGGCGTAACTGCATACGACCACCGACGTGCACGTCAATCGGATCGGGATCTTTTTCAATGTTCACGATAGGCCTCTCTTCAGCTCGACAGGCCTATTCAAGCGCAACCCTACGGCGTAAGTCAACCAGGATAACAGATAGGCAGGGCAGAGCAGGGCATAACGCCGCATAAACGCTGCCAAAACGGCCTGCATCCTGGGCCACAAGAACCATCCCGGACGCCGCCAAAAGGCTCCGCAGGCCGTCCGGGCCCGCGACTCCATTCAGGTTTATACGCCAGCGTCGTTGCACCCCCCATGACCCACTGCTACAGTCGGTCTTCGACGCCTGAGCAGAACCTTCCGAGGAGACTGATCATGACCGCGTTTTCCCGCCTCCCCATCGCAGCCCTTGCCGTTGCAGGCAGTCTGGCCTTTGCCGGGACGGCGTATGCCGGCTGCGCAGGCCACCAGTCGGCCGATTCCGGCACGCTGCAGACTGCGATGAACGACACCGCCAGCACACCGAAGACCCCGGCACCGGCCCCGCAGACCGACCGAAAGTAGGGCCGCACGCGCCATCACGTCCATGCCGCGACAATATCCTCGGCCGTCGCCCGCCGGCTGTCGAGGCGTGGCGTGGACGGCCGCCCTCCGGCCCAGGCCGGGAAGCGCAGATCGAGCCCGCCGGCGCCCCGGGTGGCCAGGGCGCGCTCCCGAACATGCGGCTGGTCGAGCGCTTCGGCCGGGCTGAGCACCGGCTCCACGCAACAGTCCACCCCGTCCAGCACCGCCGTCCAGTGGGCCAGCGGGTGGGCGGCCAGATGGATCGCCACCTCTGCCGTCAGCGCGGTCTGGGGCATCGGCTCGCCGTGGCGCGCCACCCAGTCCGAGCGCCCGACGGCCATGCAGAAGGCCTCCCAGAACTTGGGTTCCAGCGCGCCCACGGCCAGGAACCCGCCGTCGGCGCACCGATAGGCGCGGTAGCAGGCCACGCCGCCGTTCAGCAGGTCACCCTCGCGGTCCGGGCCGCCGTTGCGCACCGCCAGCAGCAGGGCCTGATAGTTGAGGTGCAGCGCCGACTCGAAGATCGACACGTCGAGCACCGCCCCCTCCCCCGTCCGCCCCTTGCGCAGCAGGGCGCCCAGCACGGCGTTCACCGCCACCAGCGCGCTGACGTGGTCGGCGACGGGCGGAAACGGCATGTGCGGCGGCTGGTCGGCCGGCCCGTTCAGGCCGAGCACGCCGGCCAGGGCCATATACGTGATGTCGTGCCCGGCCCGCAGCCTCCACGGCCCGGTCTGCCCGAACCCCGACAGCGCGCAGTGGACCAGCCCCGGATTGAGCGCCTGCAGCCGATCTCGCCCGAACCCCAGGCGGTCCATGACTCCCGGCCGGAAGCTCTCCAGCAGGACATCGGCCCGCGCCGCCAGATGGGCGAACGCCGCCTGGCCCTCGGGCGTCTTGAGGTCCAGCCGCACGATGGTCTTGCCGGCGTTGACGGCCTTGTAATAGGGCGACACCCCGTCGGCATCACGAGGTTCAAAGACCGCCATGGGATCGCCCTGCGGCGGCTCGACCTTGACCACCTCGGCCCCCATATCAGCCAGCAGCAGCGTGGCGAACGGGCCGGGAATGTACTGGCTGAGGTCGAGGACCTTCACTCCGGCGAGGCAATCCTGCAACATGGGGGGCTTCCTCCTGATACCGCACAAGGGGGCAAGAATGGGAGACGCCGCGCCCCGACGCAACAGGATGCCGCCATGACCGACGCACAAGCCCTCATCCGCGACCGCCGCGCCGCCATCGACAGCCTTCCGCCGGCCGAGCGCCCCGCCGCCCTGGCCGACCTCGCCGATCTGGTGGAGGACGAAGCCGCCCTGCCCGGTGTCGCCCGCGCCCTGCGCCTTCAGGCGCTGGAGGCGGCGCGCGCGGTGACCCCGGACGACACGGCGCTGATTGCCGCGCTCGACCTGCGCGTCAGGAAAGTCCGCACCAGCCCCCGTCCCTGCCCGCGCGACCGCCCCCTGAAGCCCGACGCCGCCACCTGGAAGGAGCGCATGCAGGCCCTGGCCGATGAACGGCGGGGCCGGGGGCGGGGGCGATGACCAGCGCCATCCTGTTCACCATCGGCTATTCCGGCAGCACCATCGACGCCTTCTTGCAGACCCTGAAGGCGGCGGGGGTGGAGGACCTGGTCGACGTCCGCGCCGTGGCGTCCTCCCGCAATCGGCCGTTCGCCAAGTCGGCCCTGGCCGCCGCGCTGGAGGAGGCCGGCATCGCCTACCGCCACCTGCGCCCCCTGGGCACCCCCAAGGAAGGCCGCGATGCCGCCAAACGCGGCGACACCGCCACGATGCACCAGGTCTATGACACCCAGCTCCAGACACCCGAAGCCCAGGACGCCCTCGCCGCCCTGCGCGCCCTCGCCTCCGAGCGCCGCGTGGCCCTGATGTGCATGGAAAGCGACCCCGCCACCTGCCACCGCAGCATCGTGGCCGAAAGATTGGGCGACGGGTTCATGGTGGAGCATCTGCATCCGGCGGGGTGAAGCTTCCGCTGCCGCGGACGGGCTCCCGCCCGAACCCGGCTGGAGCAAGCTCCAGACCTCTTTGTTTTCTCGAAGAAAAAATGGGGTTTGGGGCTTGCCCCAAGCGGGGGTGGGCGGCAGCCCACCTTACCGACAACGAAAAAGCGGCCCCCTCTCGGGGACCGCCTTTCGTCACGCACGCCTGGGATTGGGTCAGACGTATTCCGGTTCCTTGCGTCGGCTGGACGAGCCGCCGCCTTTCTTGCCGGACGCCGCGGTGATGTCGAAGACCACCTTGTCGTCGTCGATGCGCACGGCCACGGTGCCGCCGCCGACCAGCTTGCCGAACAACAGTTCCTCGGCCAGCGGCTTCTTGATGGTTTCCTGGATGACGCGGGCCAGCGGCCGTGCCCCCATGGATTTGTCGTAACCCTTCCGGGCCAGCCAACGGCGGGCTTCGGGGGTCAGTTCGATGGACACGTCGCGGTCGCTGAGCTGGACTTCGAGTTCCATGACGAACTTGTCGACCACCTTTTCGACCACGTCCATGGGCAGGTTGCCGAACGGGATGGTGGCGTCGAGACGGTTGCGGAACTCGGGCGAGAACATGCGCTCGATGGCCTCGGTATCGTCGCCTTCGCGTTCGTCGCGGAGGAAGCCGATGGTGTTCTTGGCCAGTTCCTGGGCTCCCGCGTTGGTCGTCATGATGAGGATGACGTTGCGGAAGTCCACCGTCTTGCCGTTGTGGTCGGTCAGCTTGCCGTGGTCCATGACCTGCAGCAGGATGTTGAACAGGTCCGGATGGGCCTTCTCGATTTCGTCGAGCAGCAGCACGCAGTGCGGATGCTGGTCCACGCCGTCGGTCAGCAGGCCACCCTGGTCAAACCCCACGTAACCCGGCGGGGCGCCGATCAGGCGGGACACCGTGTGGCGCTCCATGTACTCCGACATGTCGAAGCGCAGGAGTTCGATGCCCAGCGACCGGGAGAGCTGCTTGGCCACCTCGGTCTTGCCGACGCCGGTGGGGCCGGAGAACAGGTAGCAGCCAATCGGCTTTTCGGCATCGCGCAGGCCGGCACGGGCCAGCTTGATGGCCGACGACAGGGCGTCGATGGCCTTGTTCTGACCGAACACCATGGTCTTGAGGTCGCGTTCCAGGTTGGCCAGCGCCTCGCGGTCGTCGGACGACACCGACTTGGGCGGGATGCGGGCGATCTTGGCGACCACGTCCTCGACGTCCTTGACCGTGACGGTCTTGCGCCGCTTGCTTTCGGGCAGCAGCATGCGGGCCGCCCCGACCTCGTCGATGATGTCGATGGCCTTGTCGGGCAGCTTGCGGTCACCGATGTAGCGGTGCGAGAGCTCCACGGCGGACCGCAGGGACTCGGCGGTGTAGCGGACGTTGTGGTGCTTCTCGTAGTAGGGCTTCAGGCCGCGCAGGATCTTGACCGCGTCCTCGACCGACGGTTCGTTGACGTCGATCTTCTGGAAACGGCGGACCAGCGCGCGGTCCTTCTCGAAGTGCCCGCGGAATTCCTTGTACGTCGTCGATCCGATGCACCGGATGGCCCCGGAGGCCAACGCCGGCTTGAGCAGGTTCGAGGCGTCCATGGACCCGCCCGACGTCGCCCCCGCACCGATCACGGTGTGGATCTCGTCGATGAACAGGACGGCGTCGGGCATCGCCTCCAGCTCCTTCATGACCGCCTTGAGGCGTTCCTCGAAGTCGCCGCGATACCGCGTGCCGGCCAGCAGGGCGCCCATGTCGAGGGCAAAGATCACCGCCGGCTTGAGCACGTCGGGCACCTCGCCCTTGACGATGCGGCGGGCCAGCCCTTCGGCGATGGCGGTCTTGCCGACACCGGGGTCGCCCACGTACAGCGGGTTGTTCTTCGACCGCCGGCACAGGATCTGGATGGTGCGTTCAACCTCGAGCTCGCGGCCGATGAGCGGGTCGATCTTGCCTTCGGCCGCCTTGCGGTTGAGGTTCACGCAGTAGGCGTCAAGTGCTTCCTGCCCCTTCTTCACCACGTCCTCCTCGGCCGAACCTTCGTCGGCGCCATGAACCGTGCGGGCTCCGGAGTGGCCCGGCCGCTTGGCGATGCCATGGCTGATGTAGTTCACGGCATCGAGCCGCGTCATGTCCTGCTGGCGCAGGAAGTACACGGCGTGGCTTTCCCGTTCGGAGAACAGCGCCACCAGGATGTTGGCTCCTGTGACCTCCTCACGGCCCGAGGACTGTACGTGGATGGCAGCGCGCTGGACCACGCGCTGAAAGCCGGCCGTGGGCGTCGGATCGGCGCCACCCGGCGCGATCAGCCCTTGAAGCTCTGAATTGATGAATTGCGTGACCTCGTGCGCCAGTTTGTCGAGGTCAACGCCGCAGGCCCGCATCACCGCCATGGCGTCGGCGTCTTGTGTGAGGGCCAGTAGCAAGTGCTCCAACGTCACGTATTCGTGAGTGCGCTCGCCAGCCAGGGCGAGGGCCTTGTGGAGCGTCTTTTCCAGGTTGCGGGACAGCATCAACCGTTACCCTTCGCTCGATCTTCACTAGCCTAACGGCCGGGTGCCCCTACCGGGTTGCAACGCTTTCCAGGCAGTAGAACCTCCGGCGTCAATCCTTCTCGATGGTGCACTGCAACGGATGTTGTTGCTGGCGCGCCAGGTCCATGACCTGGGTAACCTTCGTCTCAGCCACCTCGTAGGTGAAGACGCCACAGACGCCCACGCCCCGCTGATGCACATGCAGCATGATCTGCGTCGCCTCGTCGCGGCTCTTGGAGAAGAACCGCTCCAGGACGTGAACGACGAACTCCATCGGAGTGTAATCGTCGTTCAGCATCAAGACCTTGTACATCGACGGCTTTTTGGTCTTGGGCCGAGTCCGGGTGGCGATGCCAGGGCCGGAGGTACGGTCGTCGTCGTCGTCGAAGTCGCTCATGTCATTCCTGCCGATTACCCAACGGGATTTCCGTTCCGCCGAGTTTATGGGCGCGCAGGCCATATGCAAAGACGTCACTGAAATAATCGCATCCGTTGCCCCGGCGCCGGGATTGGAAACAGTGGTGGCGGGCCGGGGCCATCTTTCCTTCATCGCGTTCGATCATCGCGTTCGATGACTTCCATATAGGAACGCCGGAGGCAGGGGGCGAGTGCCCTATACGACGGGATGAGGTCTTGCACAGAAGGGGCAGGCGTCTACGCCGAAAGCGGCACGACCCCCTCACCGCCCCATCACCGCCCCCCTCACCGCCCCCATCACCGCCCCCATCACCGGCGGATCCCGTCGCGCCCGACCTCCAGACGGAAGTGCGGCCGTTCGCCCTCGCGGATGTCGTTCTGCCGCCACAGGTCGCGCGGCATGTCCAGGCGCGGCCAGGCGACGTCGGACCGCTCATAGCGCCGGATCACCTCGGGGAAGGTCAGATCGGCGAAGCCCGGCGACGGATGACGCCAGGCGTGGAAGAACCCGGCCCCGTCGCGGCACCCGCTCACCACCCAGTAGAAATCCTCGCTGTCCAGCCACAGGCCCTGTGGCGGCGGCGCGAAGGCCCCGCTTTCGGCCAGCGCCGCCCACAGGGTTTCCGCCCCGGCCTGGCCGAGGCGTTCGGCCGCCGGCCGGCCGCTCAGCACGTCGCCCACCGCCTCGACGCCGAACGGCTGGTTTATCTGCAACGGGCTGAAGATGTGCGTCTCCAGCACCGGCGCGCCGCCCTGCTGGCGCAGTTCATAGGCCCGCACCTGATCCAGGTAGCGGCCATTGAAAACCATGCGCGCCCGGTCGTCGCTGCCCGGCCCGCAGGCCCGCCGGATGTCGGCGCCGTCCAGGAAGCCGAACCAGTTGAGCTGGCGCGACACCGGAGTCTCGATATCCGACAAGCCGCCGGACATATCCCCCATCCCGCAGGCCGCCAAAGCCAGCCCGCCGACGGCAGCGGCCAGGATCCTGCGACCCCATCCCGCCGAAACCTGCCTCACTCGCGCCACATCACGGCCACGATCACGGCGACTCGATACTCCGATAGACACGGAATCTCCTTTTATCTATTGTAGGGGCTGCCTCGAAAAGCCGCCCACAAAGCCGAAAGATGCCCGACGTGACTGAGCGTTTCGCACCAATCCGCCCCAGGTTTCCCGGCTCCTCCTTTGGATTGGGCGTGCTTGTCGCACTCCTCTCCGTGGTGTTGATGGCGGCGACCGCCTCGCCGGCACTGGCCCGTTACGCCTCCATCGTGATCGACGTGGAGTCCGGCCGGGTGCTGTACGCGCGCAACGCCGACACCCGGAAGCACCCGGCGTCGCTGACCAAAATGATGACCCTTTACATGCTCTTCGAAGCCATGGAAAAGGGCAAGGCCAACCTCAAGACCCGCCTGCCGGTGTCGGCCCGCGCGACCGGCCAGCCGCCGACCAAGCTCGGGCTGAGGCAGGGCGACACCATCGCCGTTGAAGACGCCATCAAGGCCCTGGTCACCCGCTCGGCCAACGACGTCGCCGTCGTGGTGGCGGAATTCCTGGGCGGGTCGGAGGTCAATTTCGCCTCCATGATGACCAAGCGCGCCCACGGGCTGGGCATGAAAAACACCACCTTCCGCAACGCCTCGGGCCTGCCCAACTCCGCGCAATTGTCGACGGCGCGCGACATGGCGACGCTGTCCATCGCCCTGCGTCGCGACCACCCGCAGCACTACCACTTCTTTGGCATCACCAGCTTCCAGTGGGCCGGGCAGACCATTCGCAGCCATAACCACGTGCTGCGCAAGTACGAAGGCGCTGATGGCCTGAAAACCGGGTACATCAACGCCTCCGGGTTCAACGTGGCGACCTCGGCCCGGCGCAACGGACGCAATCTGGTGGGTGTGGTGTTCGGCGGCAAGACGTCCGGCTGGCGCGACCGCCACATGATGACCCTGCTCGACAACGGGTTCCAGACCGCCACCATGATGGCGTCGCTGCCCACTCCCGGCCGCAAGCCCGACCCGACGTCCGAGCGCCTGCTGGCCAGCATCGCCGAAAACCCCACCGACGCCCTGCCGCCCGACGATCCGGCCGACGTCGTCAGCATCATCCCGGCCGCCAAGCCTGTCCTCGGCACTGCGACCACAGCCGCCACCACGGCCACGGCCGCCCTCACCGTGCCGATGGCGACCCAGGCGATCAGCACCTGGGGCGTCCAGGTCGGCGCATTCTCCGCCTTCACCTCGGCCAGCGAACAGGCCGCCCGCGCCGCCCGCATGCTCCAGGGTGCCGCGCCGGAAAGCCACGCTGCCGTGACCCCCCTTGAAGGCGATGGCGGCATGATCTACCGCGCCCGCGTCCTCGGCCTGACCAGCGAAAACGACGCCCGCGCCGCCTGCTCCCGCCTGCGCTCCATCGACACCAACTGCGTGGTGGTGCCGCCCGACGACATCGACGTCGCCCTCATCCGCGTGAACGCGCGACCCACCCACTGAGGGACCGGGACAACCGATAAAAAAGGCGCTCCGCAGGGGGCGCCTTTTTTGCATTTGTCCGCTGTCGCGGATGGCTGCCGCCAGCCTGGAGCTACGCTCCAGACCTCCCTCTTTTCTTGAAGAAAATAAGGGGTTCGGGGACTTGTCCCCGAGTGGGTTCGGGCGGCAGCCCGACATCCCACCCCGCCACCCGCCACCCTACGCCGGCAGAGCCAGCCCGCAGGCTTCCAGCGCGGCGGTGAGCTGTTGCCGGACACGGGCGAGGCCGGCCTCGTCAGAGGCTTCGGCGCGGGCCACCAGGACGGCCTGGGTGTTCGAGGCGCGCAGCAGCCACCAGCCGTCTTCGGTGCGCACGCGCACGCCGTCCACCTCGGACACGTCGGCCCCTTGGTCGCGCAGGCGCTTCTTGACGCCTTCGATGACGGCGAACTTTTCGTCGTCGGGGCAGTCGAAGCGCAGTTCGGGAGTGTTGATCATTTCGGGCAGCCGGGCGGCGCGCTCGGCCAGCGAGCCGGGCAGCCGGGCGACCAGCCCCAGGAAGCGGACGGCGGCGTAGAGCGCGTCGTCGAACCCGTAGTAGTGATCGGCGAAGAAGATATGGCCGCTCATTTCCCCGGCCAGGGGGGCACCGGTTTCGGCCATCTTGGTCTTGATCAGCGAGTGCCCGGTCATCCACATCAGGGCGTTGCCGCCCAGGCGCGCGACCTCGTCGAACAGCATCTGGCTGGCCTTGACGTCGGCGATGATGGTGGCGCCGGGGTGGGTGCGCAGCACGTCCTCGGCCAGCAGGGCGAGAATCTGGTCGCCCCACAGGATGCGCCCGGAGCCGTCGATCACGCCCAGGCGGTCGCCGTCGCCGTCGAAGGCGATGCCCAGATCGGCCTTCTCGGCGGCCACGGCAGCGGCCAGTTGCTCCAGCGTTTCGGGCATGGTGGGGTCGGGGTGGTGGGCCGGAAAGGTGCCGTCGATCACTTCGTTGAGCAGGACGTGGCGGCCCGGAAGCTGAGCGGCGATCTTCACCATGGCCTCGCCGGCCGCGCCGTTGCCAGCGTCCCACACCACGGTCAGGGCACGGTCGCCGCCGTCCCAGTCCTGCACCACGCGGGCGACGTAGCGGTCCAGCATCGGTTCATCGCGCACGGAGCCCTTTCCCTTGGCCCAGGCGCCGTCGGCGGCGATGACGCCCAGGCGCAGGATATCGTCGCCAAAGAACGGCTTGCCGGCCCGCATGATCTTGAAGCCGTTGTGGTTGGGCGGGTTGTGCGACCCCGTCACCATGATCGCCGCATCTGCCCCCATCAGCTTCTGCGCCAGATAGAGCATCGGCGTCGGGCCGAGACCGACCCGCACGACCTCAAGCCCGCAGTCGGCGAGGCCCGCGACCACCTGGGCTTCGATGTCCGGCGACGACAGGCGGCCATCCCGCCCGACACAGGCCAGCCGCCCCCCCGCTTCCACCGCGATCGTCCCCAGCGCCCGCCCGAGGGCATAGGCATCGGCCGGAAACAACGTCTCTCCGACGATGCCCCGCACGTCGTAAGCGCGCAGGATGGAGGGGTGGAAGGCGTGGGGAGCGTCGGTCATGATGGTCCTAACCCTTACGTGATGACAGTCGGTTCCGCCCGGCCCGTGCGCGCTGCAATCTCGGCCACCTCGCCCGCAACGGCGATCAGGGGCGCCAGCGCCTCCTGGGTGTCGATATCGTGACGGGCCGGGTCGGGCTCGTACTGTTCGAGGTAAACACGCAATGTGGCCCCCGAGGTTCCCGTACCCGAAAGACGGAACACCGCCCGCGACCCGTCGGTGAACATCAGGCGTATGCCTTGATGGGTGGAAACCGAGCCATCCACCGGGTCGGTGTAGGCGAAATCGTCGAGGGCCTGGACGGTGTAGGGGCCGATCACCGTGCCGGCCAGGCCGGGGCCGATGGCGCGCAGATGCTCGACCAGACCGTTGGCGGCGTCGCTGTCCACGCCCTCGTAGTCGTGGCGGGAATAGACGGTGCGGCCGAACCGCGCCCAATGATCGCGCACCAGGGTTTCGACGGACTTGCCGGTGGCGGCCACGACGTTCAGCCACATCAGCACGGCCCACAGGCCGTCCTTCTCGCGCACATGGTCGGACCCGGTGCCGAAGCTTTCCTCGCCGCACAGGGTGGCCTTGCCGGCATCGAGCAGGGTGCCGAAGAACTTCCAGCCGGTCGGGGTTTCCCAGCACGGGATGCCCAGCGCGGCGGCCACGCGGTCGGGCGCCCGGCTGGTCGGCATGGACCGCGCGATGCCCTTCAGGCCACCGGCATAGCCGGGACAGACGGTGGCGTGCTCGGACAGAACGGCCAGGCTGTCGGACGGCGTGACGTAGAAGTTGCGGCCGAGGATCATGTTGCGGTCGCCGTCGCCATCGGACGCCGCGCCGAGGTCCGGCGCATCCGGCCCGAACAGTTCATCGACCAGTTCCTTGGCGTGGACCAGATTGGGGTCGGGGTGATGGCCGCCGAAGTCCTCCAGCGGCGTGCCGTTGATGACGGTTCCGGGCGCGGCGCCCAGGCGGCGCTCCAGGATTTCCGTGGCATAGGGGCCGGTGACGGCGCCCATGGCATCAAAGCGCATCCGGAAGCCGCCCTCGAACAGGCGGCGGATGGCGGCGAAGTCGAACAGGGTTTCCATCAGCGCGGCGTAGTCGGCCACCGGGTCGATGACCTCCACCACCATGTCGCCCAGGCGGCTTTCGCCCAGCGCATCCAAATCGACGTCGGCGGCGTCGAGGATGTGGTACTGCGCGATGGTCTTGGTGCGGGCATGGATGGCCTCGGTCACCGCTTCGGGCGCCGGGCCGCCGGCCCCGATGTTGTACTTGATGCCGAAGTCCTCGTCGGGACCGCCGGGGTTGTGGCTGGCCGACAGGATGATGCCGCCGAACGCCTTGCGCTTGCGGATGACGCAGGACGCCGCCGGAGTGGACAGGATGCCGCCCTGCCCGACCAGGACGCGGCCGAAGCCGGCGGCGGCGGCCATCTTGAGGATGACCTGCACGGCGGTGCGGTTGTAGTAACGGCCGTCGCCACCGACCACCAGGGCCTGCCCCGCGAACCCGTCCAGGCTGTCGAAGATCGACTGGACGAAGTTCTCCAGGTAGTGCGGCTGGGCGAACGCCTTGACCTTCTTGCGCAGGCCGGACGTTCCCGGCTTCTGCCCGTCGAAGGGCGTGGTGTCCACGGTACGAATGGTGGCGACGGCCGTCATGGTAAACCCCCTATTTCCCCTGGAAACGAACTACTTGAGCGTGGCGGCAATATCCCGAATGGCCTCGGCGACCTTGTCGCGCATCTCCGGGCGCTCCAGGGCAAAGCACATGTTGGCCTTCAGGAAGCCGACCTTGTCGCCGCAGTCGAAGCGCTGGCCATCGAACTGGAGGCCGTGGAACGGCACGTCCTTGATGGTGGCGTTCATGGCGTCGGTGAGCTGGATTTCACCGCCCGACCCCGGCTTGGTGCGGCCGAGCTCTTCCATCACCTTGCCGTCGAGCACGTAGCGCCCGATGATCGCCATGGTCGACGGCGCATTGGCCGGATCGGGCTTTTCGACCAGCCCGCGCGCCTTGCACAGCTTGCCGGGCGCACCTTCGAGGTCGAGGATGCCGTACTTGTTGGTCTGGTCGCGGGGCACTTCCTCGACCGCCACGACGTTGCCGCCAACCTCGTTGTAGGCGTCGATCAACTGGCCGATGCACGGCCGGTCGGCCAGCACCAGGTCATCGGGCAGGATGACGGCAAACGGTTCATCGCCGACGAAGGCGCGGGCGCACCACACGGCATGGCCCAGGCCCAGCGGTTCCTGCTGGCGCGTCGCCAGGATGGTGCCGGGCTTGGGCAGGCCGCCCAGAAGTTCGTCCAGGGGTTCATGCTTGCCGCGGTCGCGCAGCAGCGCTTCGAGTTCCGGCGCGTGGTCGAAGTGGTCAACCAGGATGGCCTTGCCGCGGCCAGTAACAAAGATGAAATACTCGATACCGGCTTTTGCGGCCTCTTCAACCGCGTACTGGATAAGCGGCTTGTCGACGACGGGGAGCATTTCCTTGGCAACCAGCTTGGTAGCGGGCAGGAAGCGCGTTCCCATACCGGCGACGGGAAAGACGGCCTTGCGGACACGACGGGTCATGAAAACCTCTTGGACGCTGAAACGGTTCGGACGCTGAAACAACTCGGACAGGGGACCGACCGGCGGAGTCCTTATAACTCCAATGAAACTTGTGCCATGCTCCCCGAGTGCAGGCAACCGCAGCCTGCGCGCCGGAGGGTTGCATTATTTGGAGGACCCAAGAAGAACGGCCCGCGCTTCATTGAGCTTGGCCGCCATCCATGTGGACCCGCCTTGGTCGGGGTGAGCCCGCGCCATCAGCCGGCGATAGGCGGCGCGGATGTCGTCGGCGCTCGCTCCGCCGTCCAGTCCCAACACGTCCAATGCTTCATCGCGTGTCATGGTTCCGGATGAGGAAGCCTTACGCCCTTCGCCGGGCTCCGAGTCTCCACCGCCATCGCGCCATTCGGGGTAGACCCGGTCGAGCCACGCCTCCAGCAGGCGTTGCGAGTCGGCGTCATCGCGCGCCTGCCGCCACAGGTCCAGCGCCTCGGCCTCGGACAGCGCGCTCAACTGGCGGCCGGCCAGCGGCCCGTCCAGCACGCGGCCGTCCATGCGCCCGTTGGCGTGGTCGAGGGTCATTTCCACATAGCGGCTCGATACCGTCGATGCGCCGCCGCGACCGCCGCCGCCCCCGTCGCTCCCCATGCCGCGGAACGGATTGCCGCCCAGCCCGGAAAAGGCGCGCCGCGCCATGTGCCCGAACATCAGCAGGCGCATCAGCCGGGCACCCCACGGCAGCAGCGCCGCGCCAGCCGCCAGCGCCCAGCCCATGCGTCCGGTCACCAGCAGCAGCAGGAAGGCGAGCACCAGCACGCCGAAGGCCGCCCATTTCAGGACCCGCAGCACCTCCTTGGGCTCGGCATTGCTGAACCACCGGATCATCAGCGCCAAGGCGAACAGCAGGCCGAACCCGGCAATGAAGGCGTAGAGCACTCGACTGTTCTCCTACCCGCCGCGCAGATCGGGCAGCAGCAAGCGTGCCATGCCGCCCTCCCGCGCCGCAAGACGTTCCAGGGCGCCGCGCCCGCCGGCCGCGAACGCCGCCACGGCGCGCAGCAACTGGCGCAACTGGTCGGGGCTGTTGGCATCGAAGCGGCAGCAGGCCCCGCCGGTCAGCCGCGCGACGTGGGCAAACACCTCGCCGGCCTCGGAGTCGCGGCCTTCGTGGAACATGAACGCCGGCACGCCCAAAAGCCCGAGTTCGCCCGCCGCCCCGGTGACCGGGTCGAGGTCCTCCTCGAAGCTGTCGCCGACGAACACCAGGGCGTTGACGCGCTCCTGCCTGGCCTGCCGGGTGGCGTGGCGCAGCACCCGTTCGATCTGGGTGAACCCGGCCTGGCAGCGCACCTTGGTCATGGCGCGCAGCAGGGCGTCGGGATTGGTGGTCCACGGGCTGGCGCGAAACTCGGACAGGCCGCGATAGAACGCCACCTGCATGGACAGCCCGCCCAGCGCGGCGGCCTCCTGGAACATCTCGGTCTGGATGTTCATGGCGCGGTTCCAGGCTGGCTGGCGCGACGCCGTGGCGTCCAGCGCGAACATCAGCCGCCCCGGCCCGGTGGACTTGGCCGCCGCCGCTTGCGGCAGGCTCTGCACCTTGTCTAGGAACTGGTCGATCTCCGTGCGCGAGGACCGCACCTCCGGCCCCGTGCGCGAAGAGCGCACCTCCGGTGTGGTCTGGCGGGCGCGGTCGACAGGCTTTTCGTTCATGACGTCTCCCAGGTCATTCCCTTACCCAGAGATAAGCCCGCCCACCGTGCCGTGCCACCAACTCTTAAGCAGCCCTCACTTTTTCGTGCGCCTTGCCGATGGCGTCGAGCAACTGGCGGAGTTCCTGGCGGGCCGCGACGTGGGACATGGACATTTCCACCTTCACGCCGTCCTTGTTGAGGTCGAGCAGGGTCAGGCCGGTCAGGAACAGTTCGCGATAGATGACGCGCTCGCCCAGGCCCTGGATCTGATAGAACCCGATGCGGTCGGCCAGATCCTTGATGAGCTTTTCCATCACCTGCTTGTTGCGGGCGCTGACGTGGGACAGGCGGTTGCGCAGGACGACCCAGGCGATCGAGCCGCCGTCGCGCACGGCCCGCCGCTTCTTGATCTCCCACACCATTTCGGCGTAGTGGCTGGGGCCCTTGATCTTCATCGTCTCGGCATCCACCCGGCCGAGCACGTCGAGGTCGATGAAGCTGTCATTGAGCGGCGTTATCAGGGTGTCGGCGAACGAGTGCCCGGCCCGCGACAGATAATGGTCGCTGCCCGGCGTGTCGATCACGATGGTGTCGCAGTGCCCCCGCAGGTGGGTCATGATGTCGGACAGCTTGCCCTCGTCCAGCGCCTGGTTGCCGGTCGGCGGGATGGGGAAGTGTTCGGGCATCGGCAGGGTCAGGCCGTACACCTTGGCATAGGCGGCGCGGTTCTCGATGTAGCGCGTCAGGGTCGCCTGACGGGCGTCCAGGTCGATGGTGCCGACCCGCAGGCCGCCGCGCAGCAGGCTGATGATCAGGTGCATGGCCACGGTGGACTTGCCGGAGCCGCCCTTCTCGTTGCCGATCACGATGACATGTGCTGATCCAGGGGGCGCGGACCCCGGCTTGGTGTCGTCCATTCTTCAGATGTCCTTCTGCGCGGGCCGCAGCCACACGGCGGTGTCGTGGAACACCGCGCCGCCGGCCGGGGCGGGCGCGTCGGCGCCGACCAGCGCGTTGATGCCGATACCTTCGATGAAGGCACTGTTGGGCCAGATGCTTTCCACCACCACCACGCCGCGCTGCAGGCCGTCGAACGGCCGCGCGTGGACGACCACGGAGCCCCGCCGGTTGCCAAGCCGCACGGTGTCGCCCTCGGCCAGACCCAGGGCGGCGCAGTCCTCGGGATGGATGAGCGCGGTGGGCCGGCCCTCCTGGGCGCGGCTGGTCGGGGTCTCGGTAAAGCTGGTGTTGAGGAAATTGCGGGCCGGCGCGGTGACCAGCCGGAACGGATGTTCGGCGTCGGCCTCTTCGATGATCGGGGCGAAGTCCGGGAAGGTCGGCAGGCGGCCGTCATCCAGGCCAATGCGCGCCCAGTCGGCGCGGAAGTGGAACTTGCCGTCGGGCTGCGGGAAGCCGTCGGCGAACCGCTTGGCCGCCCCTTGCGGACCGCGGTCGATCCAGCGCGCGGCCAGCGCGGCGTCGGCCCCGTCGTAGCCAGACGTCTTCAGGGTCCGGTCGATCAGTTCCCACGCCGACAGCGTGAAGCCTTCGTGGCGGGCGCCCAGGCGGTCGGCCAGGGCGGAAATGACGTCGTGGTTGCTGCGCGCCTCGGCCTGCGGCGGGATGACGGCGCGATGCACCTGCAGGAACGGATGCGCCCCGGCCAGATAGAGGTCGTCGTGCTCCAGAAACGTGGTGGCCGGCAGGACCACGTCGGCATAGGCCGCCGTCTCGGTCAGGAACTGTTCGTGGACGCACAGGAACAGGTTCTCGCGCGCCAGCCCCTGGCGGACCAGGAGGCTTTCCGGGGCGACCACCGCCGGATTGGAGTTCTGGATCAGCATGGCGGTGACCGGCGGCCCGCCCGACAGCGCCTCGGCATCGCCGGTCAGGGCGCGGCCGATCTGGCTCATGTCGATCACCCGCGTCGCGGGGTCCAGGGCGTCCAGGCCCTCGATCAGCGTCTTGTCGATGCCGAACCCGCCCGAGGCCGAGTACAGCGCCCCGCCGCCCTCATGCGCCCACGCCCCGGTGACGGACGGCAGGCAGGACGCGGCGTGCATGCTGGCCGACCCGTTGCGCGACCGCGTGAAGCCATAGCCGGCGCGCAGGAAGCTGCGCTTGGTGCCGCCGTACAGGCGCGCGAACGCGACAATCTGCTCTTCGGACAGGCCGGTGATGGCCGCCGCCCAGGCTGGGGTGCGGGTCTGCAGGTGGGCTTCCAGGCCGGCCGGATCGTCGGTGTAGCGGGCCATCCAGGCGCGGTCGGCCATGCCCTCCTTGAACAGGACATGCATCACGCCGCAGGCCAGGGCGCCGTCGGTGCCCGGCCGCAGCATCAGGTGCAGGTCGGCCTTCTCGGCCGTCGCCGTGCGATAGGGGTCGACCACCACCAGCTTGGCGCCGCGCGCCTTGCGGGCCTTGGCGACCCAGTTCATGACGTGGACCTGGGTGGCCACCGGGTTGGCGCCCCACACCACGATGAGGTCGGACAACGCCATCTCCCGTGGGTCGGTCCCGAAGCGCGCGCCGACACCGGCGTCCCACCCGGCGCTGGACAGGGCCGAGCAGATGGTCTTGCGCTGGCGGGAATAGCCCATGACGTGGCGCAGGCGTTCGATGCCGTCGCGGGCGACCAGCCCCATGGTGCCGGCGTAGAAGTACGGCCACACGGTCTGCGCACCGTGCCGCGCGGCGGCGGCGGTGAAGCCCTCGGCCACGCGGTCCAGGGCCTCGTCCCAGGACACCGGCACGAACTTGCCCTCGCCCTTGGCGCCGATGCGCAGCAGGGGCCGGGTCAGACGGTCGGGATGGTGGACACGCTCGGCATAGCGGGCAACCTTGGCGCAGACGACGCCGTCGGTATAAGGCTGCGCCGCGCCACGCACCCGGCCGATGCGATCCGGCGCCGTCAGCTCGACGTCGAGGGCGCAGGCACTCGGGCAGTCGTGCGGACAGACCGACGGAAGGGTACCGATTACTGGAACAGCGTCTTTGGGCATTGCGCACCATGGAATTTACAAGGAGTTGCGCGCAGTCTACAGGCGCGCAAGGGGCAGGTCCACGTCACAACGAAACCACACCGAAACCCCGGGGCAGTTGAAACCTTGACGCAATGTGCTGTATGAAGCGGAATTGTGCTTTGCACCATACCCGAATCCGTTCCGGGACACGCCGATGACACCCCTGCTGCTGCCCACTGCGGCGATGATCGTGGTCATCGTGGCGTCCAACATCCTGGTCCAGCACCCGATCAACGACTGGCTGACCTGGGGCGCCCTGACATATCCCGTCGCCTTCCTGGTCACCGACCTGACCAACCGCACCCTTGGCGCGGCCAGCGCCCGGCGCGTGGTGCAGGTGGGGTTCGCGGTGGCCGTGGTGCTGTCGGCGATGCTCGCCACGCCGCGCATCGCCGCGGCCTCGGGCATTGCGTTCCTGGCCGCGCAGCTTCTCGACATCCACGTGTTCGACCGCCTGCGCGCGCGGGCCTGGTGGCAGCCGCCGCTGGCCTCCTCGGTCGTCGGGTCGGGCGTCGACACCGGCCTGTTCTTCAGTCTGGCGTTCATCGGCACCGGCGTTCCGTGGGTGACGCTGGCGGCCGGCGACCTGCTGGTCAAGCTGGCCCTGGCGCTGGCCATGCTGCTGCCGTTCGGGGCGATTGCCCTGCGCGCCGCCTCACGGTCCACCTCGGGGGGGTAACATCATGGCCGCAAAGTCGCATGAACGCGAAGAGATCGAGAAGTTCCTCATCATCCTGGAAAAGCGCATCCGTCAGTTGGGCGAGACGGTGGCCCTGGCGGCCGACGGCCTCGACCCCGATTCGGCCGACCTCAGCTTTGCCGACTATGTGCGCAGCCGCGACCTGTCCTCGGAATGCTGGGCCTTCTCCATCGTCATCGAGCGCCGCCTGGACGAGTACACCGGGCAGGACAAGGCCAAGCTCAGCAGCCGGTTCGACGAACTGACCATCAACATCTGGTCGATGCTGTTGAGCTGCTCGCTGTACTTCCTGGATTCGCTGTCGCGGCGGGAATTCCTGCCCATCGGGTCGCGCGAGATCTTCGTGCGCGAGATCAAGACGCTGTACGACGCCCACAAGCTTCTGGCCGACCCGCGCTACGAGGGGCGCATCACCGACACGCTGCGCCGCCAGCACCACCGGGCCGAACGCATCCTCAACGAGATCATCGAACGCGCACCGGCACTGCTGAACCTGGGCTCCTGAGCCCGCCACACAAACGGGGGGGTCCCGTGGCAAAGACACCGAACGGCCGCGAGCGTCGCATTCCGAACCAACGGGAACGCTGCCAGCTTGGCTACAACCTGCTGCGGCAGCTTCTCGGCCGGTCCGACCGCTCCGACCTGCTCAAGCAGCTTGACGGCCTGGACGACGTCGATGACGTGCTGCGGTTTCAGCCGGCGTACATTCCGCTGCTGCTCAACGCCGCCTGGGAACTGCGCGGCGAGGCCAAGTTCGCCGACCTGTTCCTGAACGCCGAAACGCGGCAGCCCGTGCAGGCGCGGGACGAGCCGATCGCCCCGTGCGGCCGCACCTTCAACGAAGTGATGCAGTCCCACCTGTACGGCGCCGCCCGCCTGTACTTCCAGCGCCTGGAAAAGGACTGGGCGGCGGCGCGGGCGCGCGAGGAACAGCGCCGCTGGAAGGCGCAGCAGGAAAAGAAACGCGCCACCCTGAGCGGCCGCCTTTCGGTCGGCCTCAAGGAACTGACCGCCAAGCCCAAGGTGTTCGATCCCGAGGACTTCCGCGCCGACTACGAGGGTTTCGGCCTTTACGAGGCGCTCAAGCCCCACCTGGAACACGACTGGCAGTTCCGTCTGGTGCCGCTGTACGCCCGCCTGTCCACCCGCCAGGCCCAGGCCTATGACGAACTGATCCAGTTCTTCCGCACGCCCAAGGAAATGGAAACCGCCCTGACGGTGCGGTCCGAGGACGTGTCCATGGCGCGCGGCTATTCCCGTGCCCATGCCGAGGCGCTGCAAGGCATCCAGCCGTCCACCAACCGCCGCGCAGCCCCCGGCGAGGACCCGGCCGAAGCGGCGGCGCGCCGTGCCGCCGCCCTGAAGGACGAGCGGCGGGTGTTCGACCTGCTGCTGACCCGCAACCTCGACTGCCTTGAAATCCTCAAGACCATGGGCTCGGGGGCGGAGGGATCGCTGCGGCGGCTGACCACCATCTTCCGCGACGAGGTATGGGCGGTGGTGCGCGACCCGATCACCCTGCGCAACGCCCTGAACTGCCCGGACTACATCGTCGCGGTGCTCGGACCGTCGTGCCGCGCCATGCCGCCCGAGATCGCGACCATCCTGGGCCAGATCCAGAACCGCATCCTGACCCGCGACCTGCTGACCCTGGCCAAGGACCGCTTTCCGCCCAAGGAGCTGGAAACCTACCTGTCCGATCCCGACCGCAAGCCGATCTGGAACCAGCTTCCCGCCAAGTTCAACAACAACTACAATTACCAGCCCGACGCGCCGGCCGACAGCGGCAGCGCCAAGAACCACGAGAACCTGAGCATGGTCTGCGAAGGCATCTTCACCTCCCTGAAGACCGGCCACGTCGAGAAGGCCAAGACGTGACGACAGGCGCGTCCGCCTCCGTCGATATCGCCATCGTCGGGGCGGGCGTGGTGGGGCTCGCCCTGGCCGCCGAACTGGCCCGCCGGGGCCGCGAGGTGGTTATTCTGGAGGCCGCCGGCGCCATCGGCACAGGCACCAGTTCGCGCAATTCCGAAGTCATCCACGCCGGCATCTATTACCCGGCCGGCAGCCTCAAGGCCCGTCTGTGCGTCACCGGGCGCGAGGCGCTGTATGCCTGGTGCGCCACCCACGGCGTCCCCACCCGGCGGGTCGGCAAGCTGATCGTCGCCACCGATGCCGCCGAGGCCGCCGCCCTGGACGGCCTGCGCGCCAAGGCGGCCGCCAACGGCGTTGCGCTGGAGGTCCTCGACGGGGACCAGGCGCGCGCCCTGGAACCGCAGGTATCCTGCGTCGCCGCCCTGCTGTCGCCCGCCACCGGCATCGTCGACAGCCACGCCCTGATGCTGTCCTACCTGGGCGTGGCGGAGGAGCATGGCGCCATGCTCGCCCTCAACACCCCGGTGCTGGGCGGCGCGGCCGAGGATGGCGGCGTCCGCCTGTTCTGCGGCGGCGCGCAGCCGATGGACCTTGTGTGCCGCACGGTCATCAATGCCGCCGGATTGGGGGCGCAGCGCCTGAGCCTGTCCATCGAGGGGGCCAATGCCGCCGCCGTGCCGCCCCTGCACCTGGCCAAGGGCAGCTACTTCGAACTCGCCGCGCCGCCGCCCTTCCGCCGCCTGGTCTATCCCATGCCGGTCGCCGCCGGGCTGGGCGTCCACTACACGGTGGACATGGCCGGACGCGGCCGGTTCGGCCCCGACGTCGAATGGCTGCCCTCCCCCGACGCCCGGACGTTCGACCCGGCGCACCTGCCCTATGCCGTGGACCCGGCGCGCGGCGACGCCTTCTACGCCGCCATCCGGCGCTATTGGCCCGGCCTGCCCGACGGCGCGCTGCAGCCGGCCTACAGCGGCGTGCGGCCCAAAATCCAGGCCCCCGGCGATGCCACGGCGGCCGACTTCATCCTGCACCGCCCGTCCGAAACCGGCGTAGACGGACTGTTTACCCTTTACGGCATAGAGTCTCCCGGCCTGACGTCGTCCCTGGCGCTGGCCGAGCATGTGGCGCACTGGGTGGATTGAATGGGGATGGAATGAACATGGGGATGGAATGAGCATGGCCCAGCGGACTCTGCGCAACGCTTCACTGGCCGCCCTGGCCCTGTTGACCGCCCTGGCCGTGCCCGCCAGCGCCCAGCAGGCCCCTCAGCCGGTTCCCCCCATGCCGTCGCTGACCAGCCCGGTGCAGATGCCCAAGGGGCCTGACGATCCCATGCTGGTTCCCAACTTCCGGGCCGGCCTGCGCGAGACGGTGGAGACCCTGAGCGACTACGGCAAGGGACGCAGCCGCAGCTTCGCCATCGTCATCCGCCAGGGCCTCGGCCTGCTCATCCACAGCCCGTGGGAGGCCAAGCTCCAGGCCCTGGTGGCCGAGGGCAACGAGGCCGTCCGCCTCACCCCGGCCGGCACGCTGATGCGCCGCTTCAACCAGTCCATCGACGGCGTGGTCCTCGACGGCCAGTTCTGCTCCGACCCGGTGACCGCCAGCGCGGGCTACATGGACCTCATCCGCGACAGCGCGCTGGTCGGCTTCGTGGTCGATCACTGCGGCAGCACCGAGGCCGCGCGCAACGCCTATGTGGCCGCCCGCAAGGCCGGCCTGCTGCCCCACGTCGATGGCGGAGACGGCCCGGTCGGGCGCATTCCCGCCGGCGCCCCGTTCGGCGAGAACTCCGACAACGTGACCAGCCTCGCCAAGGCCCGCAACGTGCTGGTGGTCGATCGCAACGATGCCTACGCCACCAAGCAGGACTGGCTGATCGCCCTGCGCCGGACCAACCACGATGTCCTGGTCATCGACCCCTTCCACCGCGACCGCGAGCCGGTGACCAACGCCGAGGTCGCCGACCTCAAGACCAAGCACCTCGGCTCCCGGCGGCTGGTCCTGGCCCGCCTGCACGTCAGCGAGGCGTCCGACACCCGCTGGTACTGGAAGCGCGACTGGAAACCGGGCGAACCGGTGTGGCTGGGCGAGGAACTGCCCGACCGGCCGGGCGTCCACGCCGTGCAGTACTGGCACCCGGCATGGCGCGCCCTGATCGGCGAGGCCTTCGCCGGCCTCATGGAACTCGGCTTCGATGGCGTGATGCTCGAAGGCATGGAGGCCTACCAGCCGCTCGAAGACTCGGTGGAGCTGGAGTAGGCGCTGCGGGAAAGTGAAGGTTCAACACCGAGGACACAGAGGGCACAGAGGACACAGAGAGTTCGGTGCTCATGGCCGCGCGCAGCGCATCAAATCGCCAGCGTGGAAGTATTGCCTGCGGCGCTGCTCCACCCTCTCGGTGACCTCCGTGCCTCCTCGGTGTCCTCGGTGTTACCCCGCTTCACGTCCAGCGCTACGCCTCCAGCCCCAGCCAGTCCAGGGCACGGCGCAGCGTGTCCTTGGCCGAGCCGTTGGGGCCCGCTTCGATGACCTCGCCGTGGCCGACCACCACGCGGTCGAATTCCCAGCGCAGGACGTGGCGCAGCGTGTCACGCGCGGCTCGGCGTTCGCGGACCAGCAGGCGCACGGCGCGGGCCGTCCCCGGCTGGCCGTAGACCCCGTTGAGGCGCATCCAAAGGCGCAGCGCCCAGGGGTCCATCGGGCCGACGTTGCTGACCAGATCGGTCAGGACGAGGGACCGCGACGGCCGGTGCAGAAAGATGATCTCCCCCAGTTGCGGCGCGCCCTCGAGGTTGATCATGCTGATGCAGCCGTGCCAGCGCTGCGGCGGATCCTCGCCCAGGACCTCGTCGATCTGCATGCGCGGGCGCTTGCTGACCAGACCGGGGGGCGCCAGCAGCCGCGCCTCGGGCTTTTCGGCCCGCCAGGCGTCGGCCCACAGGTGGTGAAAGTGGTTGGGGGCGACGATGTCGCACACCGGGCCGAGGGTGCCCAACTTGCGGACGAGGCGGGGGTGCGGCTCGATCGGGGAGTGCAGCCACAAGCGCCCGTCATCCAGACGGACGACCGTCATCCGCGACCGCAGGGGCAATCCGAAACGCCGAAAGCTGCGCTCCACCACCCACAACCCGGTACTCAAGGGGCGCAACACATCCGTCTCCCCATCCGCAGGGCCGGCTGAGACCGGTCCCGAAGGACAACGGCGCAGCAGCAGCTTCGGCTGCAAGAGCAGCCGGTGCGGCAGATCCGGACGGAGTGCAGGACAGAAAAAAGTGCGGAGGAGAGCCATTCGTCTCAGAGAGACTTTCCCGGACCCGGCCGATGCCCCCATCGCCGACTCCGAACCGCGCGGCAAGCCTTGCGGTGCCCTCCCCCACAGTATTCGGGGAACCGAATGGCGCCATCCTACCCGAACCATACGGTGCGCCAAGACCGTGCGCACGAACCGGGGGTAACAAATTGTAAACCGTCAGTAAACGGCCGCCGGAGGGTCCCCAAGCCGAATGATCTGTCCGCCACCGCCCGCCCCCGCCGGGCTCAGCAGGAAGACGGCCCAGGCGGCCAGATGATCGACCGAGGCACTGGCCGGAGCGACCAGCACGGTCGCCGGGCCGGGCGCATCCGGTGCCTCGCCGCCGGGGGCGATGACCACCACCGGGCCACAGCCCTGCCATGCCGCCGCTGCCGCCGCGTCCCACCCGGCCCCGCCGAGCAGCACCAGCGCGGCCTCGCCCCCGCCTGCCTCGCCACGCCCTGCCGCAGCAAGGGCGTCGCGCAATCCGGCACCGGGGTCGGTCCCGTCCCAGGCGACGATATCGACCGCCGAGTCGCGGCGCTCCGCCAGATCCCAGGCCAGTTCGTCGAGGCTTTCGGTGTCCTGGCCGCACAGGGCGACGGCCGCCCCGGCCCGCCCGGCGGCATCGGCCACCGCTTCGGCCAGCGGACCGGCCGGACCGGCGATGGCCACCGTGCGGCCGGCAAGCACATCTGGCAGAAACATGCTCACGCCTCCTCCAGGCCCTGGGCCAGCAGGACCATGCGGTCGAGCGCGGCGGAATACTCCTGCTCCAGGCGGTCGACCAGCGCGGCGGTGGTCGGCACGTCCGAGATCGCCCCCACCCCCTGCCCGGCCGACCAGATGTCGCGCCACACCCGCGTCGCGGGGTCGAGGTTGAGGGCATCCTTGCTTTTGGCGGCCAGCGTCGCCGGATCCACCCCGGCGGCCAGCAGGCTCTGGCGCAGGTAGCTGGCCGGAACCCCGGACAGGGCCGGCGTATAGAGGATGTCGGCCGCCCGCGCCTCGGTCACCATGGCCTTGTAGGCGGGCGCGGCAAGGCATTCCTCGGTGGCCAGGAAGCGGGTGCCCATGTAGGCGAGGTCCGCCCCCATGGCCAGCGCCGCCACCACATGCTCGCCGCGCGTCAGGCCGCCGGCCAGCAGGATGGTGCCGTCGAAGAACGACCGCACCTCGGGCAGCAGGGCGAAGGGGCTGAGCGTGCCGGCATGGCCGCCCGCCCCGGCGCACACCAGGATCAGGCCGTCCACCCCGGCCTCGACAGCCTTTTCGGCGTGGCGGCGGGTGGTCACGTCGTGGAACACGAGGCCGCCGTAGGAGTGCACCGCCTCGACCACGTCCGGCACCGCGCCCAGCGAGGTGATGACCACCGGCACCTGATGGCGCACCACCACCTGAAGGTCGGCGTCCAGGCGCTCGTTGCTGCGGTGGACGATCAGGTTGACCGCGAAGGGCGCATCGGCCGGGCCAATCTGGCTTTCGATGGTGTTCAGCCAGTCCTCGAAGCCCTCGGTCGAGCGTTGGTTCAGCGCCGGGAACGTGCCCAGGATGCCGGATCGGCAGCAGGCAACCACCAGTTCCGGCCCCGAGCACAGGAACATGGGCGCCGCCACCACCGGCAGGCGAAGGCGGCCATCGAGCGACGGAGGAAGCGGCATCGGCGGTGTTCCCTTGTTGATGTGGTGAGGGTCTCGCCGTACCGTATCCCAGCAAAGACCAACCAATCCAGTGCCTTAATCAAGAGGCCGTTCGGGAGGACCACAATGCTCGACCCCATGACGTCCTATGAGGAGGGCGCGGCCGCCTTCCGCTGGAAGGTCCCGGCCCGCTACAACATCGGAACCGACGTCTGCGACCGCCATGCCGCCGTCGATCCCGACCGCGTCGCCCTGATCGTCGAGGAGGCCGACGGCAGCGTGCGGCGCCATACCTTCGGTGCCCTCAAGGACGCCTCGGACCGCTGCGCCCTGGCCCTGCGCGGCCTGGGGGTCGAGCGCGGCGACCGGGTGGCCATCCTGCTCCCGCAGTCGGTCGAAACGGCCATCGCCCATATCGCCGCCTACAAGCTGGGCGCCGTCGCCGTGCCGCTGTTCACCCTGTTCGGCGAGGACGCCCTGACCTACCGGCTGGGGGATTCCGGGGCCAAGGTCCTGGTCACCGACACCGCCAACCGCGAGCGCGTGCTCGCGCTCGATGTCAGACCGACCGTTCTATGCGTCGGCGGCGGCACCGGCACCGTGGACTTCTGGGACGCCCTGGGCACGGCCGGGGCGTCGTTCACGCCGGTCGACACGGCGGCCGACGATCCGGCGGTCATCATCTATACCTCGGGCACCACCGGGAAGCCCAAGGGCGCCCTGCACGCCCACCGCGTCCTGCTCGGCCACCTGCCGGGCGTCGAGATGCCGCAGGAGATGTTTCCCCAGCCCGGCGACCTGTTCTGGACCCCGGCCGACTGGGCGTGGATTGGCGGGCTGTTCGACGTGCTGCTGCCGTCCCTGCACCACGGCGTGCCGGTGCTGGCCCACCGTGCCCGCAAGTTCGACCCCGAGGAGGCCTTCGCCCTGATGAACCGCCACGGCGTGCGCAACGTGTTCATGCCGCCGACCGCGCTGAAGCTGATGCGCCAGGTGCCCAACCCGCCGCGCACCGCCCTGCGCTCCATCGGGTCGGGCGGCGAGACGCTGGGGGCTGAACTGCTGGACTGGGGCCGCGCCACCTTCGGCGTGACCATCAACGAATTCTATGGCCAGACCGAGTGCAACCTGGTGGTCGGCAACTGCTCCGGCCTCATGGAGGTCCGTCCGGGCGCCATGGGCCGCGCCATCCCCGGCCACGACGTGGCGATCATCGACGACGCCGGGCAACGCCTGCCGGCCGGCGAGGTCGGGCGCATCGCCGTGCACCGCCCGGACCCGGTGATGTTCCTGGGCTACTGGAACAATCCCGCCGCCACGGCCGACAAGTTCATCGGCGACTGGCTGCTGACCGGCGACATGGGGCGCCAGGACGACGACGGGTATTTCTGGTTCCTCGGCCGCGATGACGACGTCATCACCTCGGCCGGCTATCGCATCGGCCCCGGTGAGGTCGAAGATGCGTTGATGAAGCACCCGGCGGTCGCCATGGCCGCCGTCATCGGCGTGCCCGATCCCGTCCGCACCGAGGCGGTCAAGGCCTTCGTGGTGCTGCAGGACGGCCAGGAGGCGAGCCCGGAATTGGCGGCCGACATCCAGGCCTTCGTGAAGCGCCGCATGGCCGCCCACGCCTACCCCCGGCAGGTGGCCTTCGTCGAGTCCCTGCCGATGACCCCGACCGGTAAGATCCGCCGCAAGGATTTGCGGGAGTTGTGACGCTGCCGCGTGAAGTGAAGGGGCTCACCACAGAGGCACAGGGACACAGAGGGTTCGGAGCAAACAGCGGCGCGTAGCGCATCAATCCTTCTAGATGGATGACCGCCTGCGGCGCACCTCCGCACTCTCGGTGCCTACTGCGCCTTCCTCTGTGTCCTCTGTGATTCCCCGCTTCACTTCCTTGCGCGGCGCTAGAGCGGTTTGCTTTTGATGTGGTCCACGGCCTGTTGTCTTGCATCTTGGGCTGCCGCCCAAACCCGCTTGGGGCAAGCCCCAAACCCCTTTTCTTATTTAAGGACAAGGGAGGTCTGGAGCGTAGCTCCAGGCTGGCGGCAGCCATCCGCGGTAGCGGACCAACGCGCGTCAGGTTAAATGCAAACGGCGCTAGACGTAGGCGCGGCTCACCGTCGTGATGACGAAGCCCTGCGCCGCCGGGAAGCGCTGTTCGGCCATGGCGCGGGCCTGGCGTTCATCCTTGGCGACGACTTCGTGGGTCTGTTCCTCGGCCCACCGTTCGCTGAGGATGTGGTGGGGACGGTTTTCCTTCACCGTCTGGCGTACGTCGCTGTTGTAGATGTGGACCGCGAATCGTTCGCAGCCGCCGCGCGGTCGGTGCAGTGGGTCGGCATGATCACCAGGCATGGACATCCTCCATCTTTTCTTGGCCCGGGATGAATTCCCGAAGTCGGCACCCTTGACCTGGGCGGCTTTGTCTTGTTCCTCCGGCGAGTATTGCAGAACAAAAACATGCCCTCCACCAGGATTCTCTACGCCGGGAGAGGTAGCCGCGAGCGCCGAATGAAGCCAACGCGCAGCGCCGCCCGCAGGTTCAGGACCTTGGGCGGCGGAGAAAGGTGTTCAGAGGGGGTGGATTTCAAAGGGGTGACCGGGCGCCCCGGGGATTCGTCGGGGGATGAAGGGGCGCCCGGTCGGGGGTTGCCTGCCGGGGGAGGTCAGGCCTGGTTCACGGCTTCGATGACGAAGCCGCGATCTCGGGGGTAGCGCTGCTCGATCTTGCGGCGCGCTTCAAGGGCGGAGGTCGCGCGGATCTCGACGAAGTGGGTCGAGCTCCAGGAATCTGCCAAATCTCGGTGGTGTGTGCCCTCGTAAACGAGGCGACGGACTTCGGCGTTGTACAACGCCACTTCGAAACGGTCGAACATGGCGAACCTCCCCTCGACGTGACACCCAAAGTATGACGGGCACCCCCTGCGTCCGATGTGACGATCATCACAGGCATCCGCTTTTTTGGACGCCTCGGCCGATCAAGGGACCTTACTTGGCGGCCGTGGTCTTGTTGATCGCGGCTTCCAGGCCGCGGATGAGATTGTCGCCCATCTTACCGCCGTCGCCGCTCATGCGTTGGCCGATGACCAGGCGCAGCGCGGCGATGTGGACCTTGACCACCTCGACGTTCTTGTCCGACGGCTCGGCGTCGCCCAGCCGCTCGATGTAGCGGCACAGGTGGTTGCCGATCATCGTCATCAGCGGGTAGTCGAAGCTTCCGCCCTGGCCCTTGACGTCGTGGGCGATGGAAAAGATGTCCTTGAACACCTGGACGCGCGGCGCGGCGGCACCATCAAGCTGGGCCTCCAGGGCCTGCAGCTTGCGCAGATCCTCGTCGACCCATTCCAGGTAGCTGTCCTGCATGCCGGCGATGAGCTGCTCCGCCTTCTCCAGCGTGTCGAGATCGATGCCGTTGGACGTGACGCTGACCTTGTCCTTGACATGGTTCGGCGGCTGAATGAACTGCGGCTTACCGTCAGCGCTCATGATCTCTTCCGTCCCCTAAAACGCCGTTGCGTGCAGCAGCGATCAGCCGCCCAGCAGGGCCTCGACCTCGGCCTGGCTGAGGCCGCCGGCCTCCTCGGGCGGGGCCTCGGCGGCGGCCCGCTTGGCTTCCAGCATGGCCTTGCGCCGCTCGGTGCCCTTCCAGTCGATCTGGCGGCGGCGCCGGTCCGGCCCGAAGTACATTCCGGCCCGCACGAACGGTCGCGGCTTTTCGATGATCGAGCGCAGGCGCGAGTACAGGCCCTTGGCCGAGATCGGCTTGGCCAGGAACTCGTGGACGCCGGCGTCACGGGCTTCGATGACGCGGTGCATTTCCGTATGCCCGGTCAACATGACGATGGGCACGAAAGGGTTCGGGCTGTCCTTGCCGGTGCGGACCAGTCGCACGAAATCCAGGCCGTCAAGCGGCGACATGTTCCAGTCGCAGATGATGATGTCGGCCGGAAAGTGGCGAAGTTCCTTGAAGGCGTCCGCGCCATCGGCCGCCTCGTGAACGTTCTTCGAGCCCAGCGCGTGCAGGATCGTCTTGACCAGCGCACGCATGTGCTTGTTGTCATCCACGACCAGGAAGTTAAGCCTCTCCAGGTTGTACCCGCTCATTCGGCTCCTCTTCCACTGCATCCCCGACGGCGTCTTGCGCACCGCCTGTCAGGCGGCACCCGGAGACTCCCGGCTCTTCAGGTATACAGTGTTTCTCTCTGGTGGCAAAAGTAGTAATTCGTATCGGGCCTTATGACCGGTTCCTGCGCTCGGGCTGCTTCAGCGGCACCTGCTTGCGGCGCCGGTCCGGTCCGTAGTAACCGCCCGACTTCACGAATGGCCGCGGCGTGTCGATCACCGCGATCACCCGCGTCATCAGGGACTTGGCCGAGATCGGCTTGGCCAGGAACTCGTTGACCCCGACGTCGCGCGCCTGGGCGATGAGGGCGGCGTCGGTGTATCCGCTGACCATGATGACAGGCACGTTGGGATTGGGGCTGTCCGGCCCCTGCCGCAGGCGGCGCATGAAGGCCAGGCCGTCCATGGGCTCCATCTTCCAGTCCAGCAGCACCAGATCGGCAGGATACGTGCGCAGAAGATCGAGCGCGCTGTCGCCGTCCTCGGACTCCATCACGTCGTGGACGTGGATGGACGTCAGGATGGTGCGCAGCAGGCGCCGGAAGTTGATGTTGTCCTCTACGATAAGGACGTTCAGCCGCCGTCCCTCAAAGCCGATCACGGAAAACCCCTTCCAAAACCCCCTGTAAAATCCCGGGCATTCTACGGCCTCACGGGGCGCGCTTCAACTGCGCGAAAAACTAGCCCGGCATGATCCCGATAATTCGCCACCATACATACGTCAGCGGCCACGCGACGACCACCGAAAGCCCGGCCAGCGCCAGGGTGAACACTGCGGCCTGGCGCAGGCCGACGCCGCCCATCTGCATGGCCACGATCAGCGGCGGCACCTGGTAGGGCAGCAGGACCGTCGTATATCCGACGACCTGGATGTGAAGAACGGTCAGCAGCGGCAGGCCGCTGGCCTGGGCCAGGGACTCGGCCAGCGGCGTCATCACCGCCGGCACGCCCGGAATGGTCGCCACCGCCCCCAGCAGCGCGGTCAGGCCCGACAGCGCGGCGAACGAGGTCGCCGGCGCTTCGGGGCTGAGCGGCAGGACGGTCATCAGCCAGCCGCCCGTCGCCGCGCCCAATCCGCTGTCGGCCACCACCGCCCCCAGGCCGAGCAGGCCGGCAATGTGCAGCAGGGCGGCGTGGTTGAATTTCTCGTTGAAGGACGGCATCGGCACCAGCGCCCGGGGCGGCAGCAGGCAGGCCAGACCGGCCGCCAGGGCCACCCAGGCCGGCGAAATGCCGTGCACCGCGTCGGTCGCCCAGAACACCAGGGCGACGCCCAGGATGACGGCCAGCCGCCGTTCGTCGGCACTGAAGGGGCCGGGATGCTCGACCGGCGGCGGGCGCTTGGGGGTTTCGCGGAACAGCGCCCAGATCAGGCCGATGATGAGGACCAGCTTGAGCAGCCCGGTGGTCGGCATGTGGGCGATCAGCCACGGAAAATACTGGAAGGTGACGCCATAAAGCGTCTCGGCGGCGCCGACCATGACCATGTTGGGCACCACGGCCGGCAGGATCCCCGCCGTCGGCATGAAGCCCACGGTGCCGGTCAGCAGCACCAGCCCGGCCCGGCCGCGCCCGCCCTGCTCCAGGCCCAGATGGTCGGCCAGCGACAGGATCACCGGCAGCAGCAGGACCACGCGGCCCATGCTCGACGGCATCAGGAAGCCCAGCGCCATGCCGACCGCGGCGATGCCGATGCACAGGGCCAGATACGACCCGCCGATGCGCGACACCAGGGCATGGGCCATGCGCTCCCCAAGACCGGTGCGCTTGACCGACATGCCGACCAGCAGCCCGCCGAACACCAGCCAGAACGCGGTCGAGGCAAAGCCCGAGAACACCACCGCCGGCGGGCTCACGGCCAGCAGCACGGCAAGCAGAAAGAACCCGATGGCGGTGACCGGTTCGGGCAGCGCGCCGGTCACCCACAGCGCGAGGGCGAACACCACCACCGCGCCGGCCCGCGCGAGGCCGCCGTCGATCAACCCGGCCTGTCCGGCCAGCACGAGAACCACCGCCCCCGCGGCCGCCAGCCCGGCCAGCAGGACCGGCGGGCGCATCAGTGCAGTCATGTCAGCCCAGAATCCCCCGCTTGGCCTTCAGGGCGCGCGAGACCTTTGACGACGGCTCCCGGCCCAGGTATTCGCTGATGCCCCACCCGGCCTGCGCCAGCAGGTCCAGATCAATACCGGTGTCGATGCCCATGCCGTTGAGCATGTAGACCACGTCCTCGGTCGCCACGTTGCCCGATGCGCCCTTGGCATAGGGGCAACCGCCCAGCCCGGCCACCGACGCATCGACGGTCGCCACGCCCAGGTCGAGCACGGCCAGCACGTTGGCCAGCGCCTGCCCGTAGGTATCGTGGAAATGGACGGCCAGATGCTCGACCGGCACTTCGGCCGCCACCGCCTCGACCATGGCCTTGGCCTTCAGCGGCGTGCCGGTGCCGACCGTGTCGCCGAGCGAAACCTCGTAACAGCCCATGTCCCACAGGGCACGGGCGACGCGGGCGGCGGCGCGCGGGTCGATCTCGCCCTCGTAGGGGCAGCCGAGCACGCAGGACACATAGCCGCGCACGTTCCAGCCCAGGTCCTTGGCCCGCGCCACCACGGGCTGAAACCGTTCCAGGCTTTCGGCGATGGAGCAGTTGATGTTCTTTTGCGAAAACTTTTCCGAGGCCGCGCCGAAGATGGCGATTTCCTCGATGCCGCCGGTTTCGGCGTGGGCCTTCTCGGCCGCCTCCATGCCCTTCATGTTGGGCACCAGGACCGGGTGCACCACGCCCTTGAGGTGGGCGATGCGGGCCAGAACCTGGGGCGTGTCGGCCATCTGCGGCACCCACTTGGGCGACACGAAGCTGCCCGCCTCGACCACCCGCAGGCCGGCACTGCACAACGCGTCGATCAGCGCCACCTTGGCCTGGGTCGGCACGATGCCGGGCTCGTTCTGGAGGCCGTCGCGCGGCCCGACCTCGACGATCTTCACTTTCGACGGCAGGGCCATGGGGAGGACTCCCTATAAGACCTCGGACAAAGGAATGAACCACAGAGACACAGAGACAGCGAGGTCATGCGCCGTTGGAGGCATCTACGCAGAAACCTCCATGCCTTCTCGGTGCCTCTGTACCTCTGTGGTTCCTTATGAGCTACTCAACACCACACCGCCAAGACGATCAACCTTCGGCATCAATGACCAGCAGTTCCGCCCCGTCGGCGACCTGATCGCCTGGGCCGTAGTGGATGGCCGAGACGGTGCCGGCGCCGGGCGCCTTGATGGTGTGTTCCATCTTCATGGCTTCCAGCACCATCAGCGGCGTGCCCTGCTCCACGGACTGACCGATTTCGGCCAGGACCTGGATGACCTTGCCGGGCATCGGCGCGGTCAGGCTGCCCGCCGCGCCCTCGCCTTCGCCGGCGTGGGCGGCCGGGTCGTCAAGGATCAGGCGGTGCTGGCGGCCCTCGGCGATGATGACCAGATCCCAGCCCAGCCGCACCACCGTGGCCCGGCGGCGCACGCCGTCCAGGCTGGCGATCAGGTCGCCGTGGGCGTCGCGTTCGGCCCGCGCCTCGACCGGCGCGTCGCGGCCCGGCAGGTCGAGGTGCCAGATGCCGCCCTTGCGGTAATGGACGACCACCGTGTGCGACGCCTCGCCGTCCTTGAACACCAGGTCGTGGTGGTTGTCGTCGTTCAGGCGCCAGCCGCCCGTGGTGTTCCAGGGCGAGAACGGATCGGCCGAACGGACGGCCGCCGCCTTGGCCTCGTCCTCGCGGCGCAGCAGGGTGTCGAGCGCCGCAAAGGCCAACGTCTCGGCCCCGGCCGACTGGACCTCGGGGATGAGGACGGCGCGGTGGGTGTCGATGAACTTGGTGGAAATCTCGGCATCCTCGAACGCCGGATGGGCCGCGACCGCGCTCAGGAACGCGAGGTTGGTGGCGACGCCGACCACCTGGTAGGCCTCCAGCGCCGTGCGCAGCCGGCGCAACGCCGAGGACCGGTCATGGTCCCACACCACCAGCTTGGCGATCATCGGGTCGTAGTGGATGGACACCTCGTCACCCTGCACAACGCCGGTATCGACCCGCACCCCGGCGGTCTCGGCCGGCGGGCGGAGGTGGCGCAGGCGGCCGGTGGCGGGCAGGAAGTCCTTCTGCGGGTCCTCGGCATAGACGCGGGCCTCGAAGGCGTGACCGCGCACGGCCAGATCCTCCTGGGCGCACGGCAGGGTGCCGCCGGACGCCACGCGAAGCTGCCATTCCACCAGATCCTGGCCGGTGATCATCTCGGTGACGGGATGCTCGACCTGCAGGCGGGTGTTCATTTCGATGAAGTAGAAGGCGCCGTCCTGATACAGGAACTCGACCGTTCCGGCCCCGACGTAGTCCACGGCGCGGGCCGCAGCAATCGCCGCCGCGCCCAGCTTGGCGCGCACGTCGGCCGGCAGGGCGGGCGCCGGGGCTTCCTCGATGACCTTCTGGTGGCGGCGCTGCAGGGAGCAATCCCGCTCAAACAGGTGCACGTAGTTGCCGTGGGTGTCGCCGAAAACCTGCATTTCCACATGGCGCGGATGGGACAGGTACTTTTCGATGAGCAGGCTGTCGTCGCTGAACGCGGCCTTGGCCTCGCGGCGCGCTCCGGCGATGGCAACGGCCAGATCCTCGGCCCGTTCCACCACGCGCATGCCCTTGCCGCCACCGCCGGCCGAGGCCTTGACCAGCACCGGATATCCGATGCGGTTGGCCTCAGACGTCAGCACGGCGTCATCCTGGTCGGCGCCATGATAGCCCGGCACCAGCGGCACCCCGGCCGCCTCCATGATGCGCTTGGACTCGGACTTGGAGCCCATCGAGTGGATGGCCGGAATGGGCGGCCCGATGAACACCACGCCGTTGGCCTGACAGGCCTCGGCGAACTTGGCGTTTTCGGACAGGAAGCCATAGCCCGGATGGACGGCTTGCGCGCCCGAGCGGACACAGGCATCGATCACCTTGTCGATGACCAGATAGCTTTCGCCAGCGGGTGCCGGGCCGAGCAGGAAGGCCTCGTCCGCCATCCGCACATGCAGGGCGTCCCGGTCAGCCTCGGAATACACGGCCACCGTCTTGATGCCCATGCGCCGCGCCGTCTTGATGACCCGGCACGCAATCTCGCCCCGGTTGGCGATGAGGATTTTATTGAACATCTTTTTCTTCCCTGCTTCCGGAGGCATCAAAGAGCCCGAATCGTCGGACCGCTATAGACAGCGCAAATATGGCCCAGACGAATCCCCAGAACGACTGTAGAGACGCGAATGCCATCTGTTGGCCTGATTTAGGAAAATATGGACTGAAAGTTACGCCCGTGGCAGACGACAGAGACGCCAACAACCTATTTTCCGGACAAATTGCTGTGTACTTACAATAGAATGGCCCATTCTCCCACACAGGGACACCAAACATTACCTCCACTACCATAACAAATTGTACGCCCAACAAAAACAGGAAAATAACGAGCGCTGAAACTGCAAATGGAGTCACAACAGAAGTCTTCCTAAACCTAAAAACAGAATCCGATACCCATGTAACAGAAAACCCTATCATTGATGAACCGACCGTCAACATTAAAGCCGCGGCGTATAAGTAAATAAATAACGGCTCATCAACGACATTTTCATAGCCGAAAAGAGCAACAAGCAGAAAAAGCTGCACAAGCAAGGAAATTCCAATAATTTCAGCAAACTTTTTTACCTCTGTGTTTTCAGAATTTAGACTACCAATAATTACATGAAATGCAACAATAGTAGCTGAAACAACAGTCACCGGATGGAAGTCTAGAGTAAGACCCTTAGGATTATGCCCACCAAACAGATAAACCATCCACATGAACACTGAGAACATACCCGCTATAAAGGCCGAGTCTGTCACCGAGACGCGCTCTCTTAGCCTTATCATGGCGGCCAACAGCGCAATAAGCATCATGACTGTTGCGAGTATATCAACTCCAAGAAGAAGTATAGAAGGCGTCGCTAATATAGCGGAAGTGGAAAGGTTAATTAATCCATTCCACGGATTGTGCGCGACAGTTCCCGCTTCCTCCAAAGAAGTTACTTGGCCCACGACGCCCCCCTCTTCTCCAAAAACGCCTGCAAGCCCTCCTGCCCCTCGTCGCTCACCCGGATGTCGGCAATCCGTGCTGCCGTGTCGGCCAGCATGGCGTCGTCCACGGGCTTGTGGGCCACGGCGCCGATCAAATCGCGCGCGGCGGCCTGGGCGTTGGGGCCGCCGAGCAGCAGGGCGGCGATGATTTCGTCGCGCTTGGCGTCGAGGTGGTCCTCGTCGCAGACCTCGTGGAGCAGGCCCAGGCGGCAGGCCTCAAGGGCGGTGAACCGTTCGGCGGTCTGGAAGTAGCGGCGGCAGGCCCGCGCGCCGATGGCCTCGACCACGTACGGCGCGATGGTCGCCGGGATGAGGCCGAGCTTGACCTCGGTCAGGGCGAAGCTGGCCTTGGCCGAGCCAATGGCGATGTCGCAGGCGGCCACCAGACCGACCCCGCCGCCGAACGCCGCGCCGTGGACGTGGGCGATGGTCGGCTTGGGGCAGCGGTAGATGGCCTCCAGCATGGTCGCAAGACCCATGGCGTCGTCGAAGTTCTGCTGGCGGGTGTAGCCCGCCATGCGCTTCATCCAGTTGAGGTCGGCCCCGGCGGAGAAACTGCGGCCGTTGCCGGCCAGCACCACGACGCGGACCTCCGGGCGATGCTCGAACCCCCGGAAGGTGCGTTCCAGACGGCCGATGAGCACGTCGTCAAAGGCGTTGTGGACGTCCGGCCGGTTCATGGTGACCGTGCACACGCCGCGCTCGTCAACGTGTTCGAGAAGGATGTCGCTGGTCATGTCATCGTCCCTCCCTACATCCGGAACACGCCGTACTCGGTCTTGCCGATCGGCGCGTTGAGCGCGGCCGACAGGCCCAGCGCCAGGGTGGTGCGGGTTTCCGCCGGGTCGATCACGCCGTCGTCCCACAGGCGGGCCGAGGCATAGTACGGGTGGCCCTGGGTTTCGTACTGGTCGCGGATGGGGGCCTTGAAGGCTTCCTCGTCCTCGGCCGAGACGCTGCCGCCCCGCGCTTCGACGGCATCACGCCGCACGGTGGCCAGCACGCTCGCCGCCTGCTCGCCGCCCATCACCGAGATCCGGCTGTTCGGCCACATCCACAGGAAGCGCGGCGCGAAGGCCCGGCCGCACATGCCGTAGTTCCCGGCCCCGAAGCTGCCGCCGATGATGACGGTGAACTTGGGCACCGCGGCGTTGGACACCGCCATGACCATCTTGGCGCCGTCCTTGGCGATGCCGCCGCTCTCGTACTTGCGGCCGACCATGAAGCCGGTGATGTTCTGGAGGAACACCAGCGGGATGCCGCGCTGGTTGCACAGCTCGACGAAGTGGGCGCCCTTCTGGGCGCTCTCGCCGAACAGGATGCCGTTGTTGGCGACGATGCCGACCGGATAGCCCCAGATGCGGGCGAAGCCGGTCACAAGCTGGGTGCCGTACAGGGCCTTGAACTCGTCGAACCGGGAACCATCGACCAGACGGGCGATGATCTCGCGCACGTCGAACGGCTTGCGGGTGTCCCGGGGCACGACGCCATAGATTTCCGCCGGGTCGTACAGCGGGTCCTCGGGCGTGGCGATGTCGACCTGCGGGCGCTTCACCCGGTTGAGGTCGCCGACGATGCGCCGCGCGATGGACAGGGCGTGCGTGTCGTCCTGGGCATAGTGGTCGGTCACGCCCGAGATCTTGCAGTGGACGTCGGCGCCGCCCAGATCCTCGGCGGTCACGACTTCACCGGTGGCGGCCTTCACCAGCGGCGGGCCGCCCAGGAAGATGGTGCCCTGGTTGCGCACGATGACGCTCTCGTCGCACATGGCGGGCACATAGGCGCCGCCGGCCGTGCAGCTTCCCATCACCACGGCGATCTGCGGGATGCCGGCGGCCGACAGGTTGGCCTGGTTGTAGAAGATGCGGCCGAAGTGGTCGCGGTCGGGGAACACCTCGTCCTGGCGCGGCAGGAACGCCCCGCCGGAGTCCACCAGGTAGACGCACGGCAGGTTGTTTTCCTTGGCGATTTCCTGGGCGCGCAGGTGCTTTTTCACGGTCATGGGGTAGTAGGTGCCGCCCTTGACCGTGGCGTCGTTGGCGACGATCACGCATTCCTGGCCCGACACCCGGCCGATGCCGGTGATGACCCCGGCGGCCGGCACGTCGTCGCCGTCATACATGCCATGGGCGGCAAGCTGGGAGAACTCCAGGAACGGCGACCCGACATCGAGCAGCCCGCGCACGCGGTCGCGGGGCAGCAGCTTGCCGCGCGCCAGATGCTTGTCGCGGGCCTTGTCGCCGCCGCCGAGCTTGACCTTGGACACCTGGGCCTTGAGGTCGTCGACCAGGCCCTGCATGTGGCCGGCGTTGTCCCGGAAGTCCTCGGACCGCGGGCTGATGGAGGATTTGAGGACGGTCATTTTTAGGACTTCCGCTCTTCGGGTTCCTGGACGGGCGCGCCGCTGTCCTTCCACTTGGTGAAGCCGCCCTCGAGGTGGGCGACCGGGCCGAGGCCCATGTCCTGCAGCGCCTTGGTGGCCAGGGCTGACCGCCAGGCCGAGGCGCAGAAGAACACGAACTTCTTCCCGGTCCCGAAGACGTCCTTGTAGTACGGGCTTTCCGGATCGACCCAGAACTCCAGCATGCCGCGCGGCGCGTGGAAGGCGCCGGGGATGGTGCCGGTGCGATGCAGTTCGCGCACGTCGCGGATGTCCACGAACAGCACGGACTCGTCGCCGAGCAACGCCATCGCGTCCTCGACCGGCACCGTCTCGATCTGCCCGTAGGCCTCGTCGAGAAGCTGCTTGTATCCCTTGGTCAGCGGCATGTGGAAGGTCCTCCCCAGGTGTTCTTTTTTAGGTGTTACGCAAGCTTACCAACCGCCGCTTTCCAGCCATTCCTCGACCATCCACAGGCGGTCGGCGCCCCAGAACGGTTCGCCATCGACGAAGAAGAACGGAGCGCCGCAGACACCCTTGGCGATGGCCGCGTCGGTGGCGTCCTTGAGCAGCGCCTTGACGTCCGGGGTCTGGATGGCCTCCAGCAGGGCCTCGGAGTCGGCGCCCAAAGCCTTGGCAACGTCGGCGATCACCTCGGGCTTGGAAATGTCATGGCCCTCGGCGAAGAAGGAGTGCAGACAACTGGCGGCGAAATCCTTGGCCAGATCCGGGTCCTGCCGATCCAGCCAGTAGAAAGCCCGCGCCGTCGCCTGCGTCGCCACCGGGAACGGGTCGGGCAGCTTGAACGGAACCTCGAAGAAGCGCGCCGTGCGCTCCAGGTCGTGGCGGGAATAGGCGCCCTTCAGCGGCTGGCTGATGAGCGAGGCGTTGCCCGTCTCCTTGAACACCACGCCCAGCAGGAACGGGCGCCACGTGACGGTGCGGCCATACTCGTCGGCGATGTCGTCGATGAGGGTGGAGGCGATGTAGGCATAGGGGCTGGAGAAGTCGAACCAGAACTCCACCGGGTCCTTCTTCGCCGGCTGGGCTGCCGGAGCGCCCTTGCCGTTGATCTTCTTTTTCTGGTCGGCCACTGGGATCAATCCTCTTGCATGATGGCGCGCGCAATAACCATGCGCTGGACGTCGGACGTGCCTTCATAGATCTGGCACACCCGGACGTCACGATAGATCCGCTCGACCGGGAAGTCCGCAAGATAGCCGTAGCCGCCCAGAGTCTGGATGGCGTCGGAGCACACCTTCTCGGCCATTTCGGAGGCGAACAGCTTGGCCATGCAGGCCTCGGTCAGGCACGGTTCGCCGGCGTCGCGCAGGCGCGCGGCCTCCAGCACCAGATGGCGGGCGGCTTCGATGCGCACCTTCATGTCGGCCAGCCGGAACTGCACCGCCTGATGCTGGATGATCGGCTTGCCGAAGGTCTGGCGGTCCTTGGCGTACTCGCGCGCGGCCTCGTAGGCGGCGCGGGCCATGCCGACCGACTGCGACGCGATGCCGATGCGCCCGCCCTCGAGGTTGGCGAGGGCGATCTTGTAGCCCTCCCCTTCCTTGCCGAGCATCAGGTCGGCCGACAGGCGCATGTCCTCGAAGGCGATCTGGCAGGTGTCCGAGGCGTTCTGGCCGAGCTTGTCCTCGATGCGCACCACCTGATAACCGGGGGTGTCGGTCGGCACGATGAAGGCCGAAATGCCCTTCTTGCCGGCCGCCGGGTCGGTCACGGCGAACACGATGGCGACCCCGGCGTGCTTGCCCGAGGTGATGAACATCTTGGTGCCGTTGAGCACCCAGTCGTCGCCGTCGCGCACCGCGCGGGTCTTGAGCGCGGCGGCGTCGGACCCGGCCTGCGGCTCGGTCAGGCAGAACGCGCCGATCACCTTGCCCTCGGCCAGCGGGCGCAGGAAGCGCTCCTTCTGGGCGTCGGTGCCGAATTTCAGGATGGGCATGCAGCCGACCGAGTTGTGCACGCTCATGATGGTCGAGACGGCGCCGCACCCGGCCGCCACCTCTTCCAGCGCCAGGGCATAGGACACGTTGTCCATGCCGGCGCCGCCCCACTCCTCGGGCACCACCATGCCCAGGAAACCAAGCTCGCCCAGCGCGGCCACGGCGTCGGCCGGATAGGTGTGCGCGCGGTCCCAGGCCTCGGCATGGGGGGCAAGCTGTTCGCGGGCGAAAGCGCGGGCGGTATCCCGCACCATGCGCTGCTGTTCGTCGAGAAACATAGGTCCTCCCATATGCCGAAGTATCAGACCGTCACCAGGACACCGACTGCCCCGCGTAGTCATAGAACCCGCCGCTCTTTTCGGGCGTCAGGCCGTCGATGACCGCCCGCATCCCGGCCACGCTTTCCGGCGGGTCGATCAGGCCGTTCGGTCCACCCATGGCGGTGCGCACCCAGCCCGGATGCAGCAGCACGCCGAGCACGCCGCGCCCGGACATGTCGATCGCCATGCTGCGCATCGCCGCATTGAGCGCCGCCTTGGACGAGCGGTAGGCATAGCTTCCGCCGGAGGTGTTCTCGGCCACCGACCCCATCTTGGAGGTGACCGACGCCACCACCGCCGGCCGGCCGCCGTGCGCCGACCCGGCGGCGAGGTTGTCGGCCAGCGCCTGGGTCAGCAGGGCCGGGCCGATGACGTTGATGCGCAGGACGCGCATCCATTCGTCGGACTCCAGGGTGCCCAGCACCTGCACCGACCGTTCGCCGTACACCCCGGCATTGTTGACCAGGACATCGAGCGGCTGCGAGCCCACGTGCGCCCTGAGTGCGGCGATGGAGGCCTCGTCGCCGACGTCGAGACCCTCCACGGTGACGGTCTCCCCGGCCAGGGCGTTCAGCTCGCCCGCCTCGTCCGGGCGGCGGCAGGCGGCAATGACCCGCCAGCCGTCGGCCGCGTACTGGCGGACGAATTCAAGACCAAGACCGCGATTGGCGCCGGTGACGAGAACGCTCCGCATGGGACCTCCCTACTCGCACAGTTCCAGGGCGATGGCGGTCGCTTCGCCGCCGCCGATGCACAGCGACGCGACGCCGCGCTTGAGGCCGTACTTCTGCAAGGAATTGATGAGCGACACCATGATGCGGGCGCCCGAGGCGCCGACCGGATGGCCCAGCGCGCACGCCCCGCCGTGGACGTTGACCTTGTCGTGCGGCAGGTCGAGGTCCTTCATGGCGGCCATGGCGACCACGGCGAAGGCCTCGTTGATCTCCCACAGATCGACGTCGGCGACGTTCCAGCCGGTCTTGCCCAGAAGCTTCTGCATGGCGCCGACCGGGGCGGTGGTGAACCAGCGCGGCTCGCGGGCCTCGGTGGTGTGGCCGAGGATGGTGGCCAGCGGCGTCAGGCCGCGCTTTTCCGCTTCGGAGCGGCGCATCAGCACCAGGGCGGCGGCACCGTCGGAGATCGAGGACGAGTTGGCCGCCGTCACCGTGCCGTCCTTGCGGAAGGCGGGCTTGAGGGTCGGGATCTTGTCCAGGTTGGCCTTGCGCGGCTGCTCGTCGGTGGAGAACACCTCGTCGCCCTTGCGGCCCTTGATGGTCACCGGAATGATTTCCTTGGCCGCCGTGCCGTCCTCGGTCGCCCGCTGGGCGCGCTTGAGGCTTTCGATGGCGAAGTTGTCCTGGGCCTCGCGGGTGAACTGATAGGCCTCGGCGGTGTCCTCGGCGAAGGTGCCCATCAGGCGGCCCTTGTCATAGGCGTCTTCCAGGCCGTCGAGGAACATGTGGTCCCACACCTGCCCGTGGCCCATGCGATAGCCGTTGCGGGCGCGGTCGAGGATGTAGGGGGCGTTGGTCATGCTCTCCATGCCGCCGGCCACCATGATGCTGTTCGACCCGGCGAGGATGGCGTCGTGGGCGAACATCGCCGCCTTCATGCCCGAGCCGCACATCTTGTTGATGGTGGTGCAGCCCTTGTCGTCGGGAATGCCGGCGAAGCGCGAGGCTTGGCGGGCCGGAGCCTGGCCCATGCCGGCCGGCAGCACCACGCCCATGATGACCTCGTCCACGTCCTCGGGCTTCACACCGGCGCGGACCAGGGCTTCACGGATGGCCAGCGCGCCCAGGTCGGGCGCCTTGACCGACGCCAGCTCGCCCTGGAACCCGCCCATGGGGGTACGGGCGCCACCGACAATGACGACGGGATCGGAATTGGTGGTCATGGGGAGGTCTCCTGTTGTTATTTTAGTTGGTGCGGTCGCTTTTTCGAACGCTGACGCCATTCACTTCTATTTGGTCTACGGCTGGCGCAAGCACGTCCGCAGATAGCTTCTCCAAGAATTTATAAAGTACAAAAAAACCCTTTTTCTTGTCAGACCGAACCGCGAAGTACATTTCATTCGGCTCTGACCCAAGCCTGCTCAAATCCAAATTTCTCAAAAAGTCAGAAAAATTCGTTTCAACCGCCTCCAACTCAATTTTACTAAGAAACAATTCAACATGCCTACTGTGCAGGACAGAGTTTATGATATCCCATACAGACATATTATGAACATCAATGTGAAGAGGTGCCTCAGAATAGACTAGACTGCACGGAACACCTGAAACATTTGCCAACTGCGCACATTTTGTTTGACCTGATATTTCAAGGAAGCGCCTCGCATTAAGACACAAATAAAGAAGATCATCCAAAGCGGACAGCCTGACTTGACTGGAAATGTCTAGATCACCCTTTAGGCGCTGCATTCTTGCGTACCCAGCAAGCCGAGCGAGATAGATCATCGCGTTATCGTACGCGTGAAGCATCAATTTCTCGTCATGCTCAGCGATTCCTAACCCATTCATACCGGTCGCGCCTCCGCCAAGACTTCTGCACGCACAGTCGGCGCCAAGTCGCCGGGGGTGAGCACGTCAACGCGCACCCCCAGCATCTCTTCCAACTCCACCTGCAAGCCGCCCAGGTCGAACAGCGTGGCGCCGGGCAGCGCGTCCACCAGCAGATCCAGGTCGCTGCCGTCCCGATCCGTCCCATGCAGGGCCGAGCCGAACACACGCGGGTTGGCCGCGCGGAAACGACCGGCGGCCTCCCGCACGGCGGCACGTTTCAGATCAAGGGCGACGGACGGCTTCATCTGCTTTCCTGTCCTGGGGTCACGACCTCGGCCACTATACCGCCATCGGGCTCACGCCGTCTGATTGAACAGTTCACGACCGATCAACATGCGGCGGATCTCGGATGTTCCGGCGCCGATCTCATACAGTTTGGCATCGCGGACCAGGCGGCCGGTCGGGTATTCGTTGATGTAGCCGTTGCCGCCCAGGGTCTGGAGCGCCTCGAGCGCCATCCAGGTGGCCTTTTCGGCAGCGTACAGGATAACGCCGGCGGCGTCCTGACGGGTGGTTTCGCCACGGTCGCAGGCCTTGGCGACGGCGAAGACATAGGCGCGGGTGGCGTTCATCGTCGTGTACATGTCGGCGATCTTGCCCTGCATGAGCTGGAATTCGCCGATGGCCTGGCCGAACTGCTTGCGGTCGTGGATGTAGGGCATGACCACGTCCATGCAGGCCAGCATGATGCCGGTCGGGCCGGCGGCCAGCACGGCGCGCTCGTAGTCCAGGCCGCTCATCAGCACGCGGACGCCGCCGTTGAGTTGGCCGAGGATGTTTTCCTCGGGCACTTCGCAATCCTCGAACACCAGTTCGCAGGTGTTGGAGCCGCGCATCCCCAGCTTGTCGAGCTTCTGGGCGGTGGAAAAGCCCTTCATGCCCTTTTCGATGATGAACGCGGTGATGCCCTTGGGGCCGGCGGCCGGATCGGTCTTGGCGTAGACGACCAGCGTGTGGGCGTCGGGGCCGTTGGTGATCCACATCTTGTTGCCGTTGATGATGTAGCGGTCGCCCTTCTTGTCGGCGCGGGTGCGCATGGACACCACGTCGGACCCGGCACCGGGCTCGGACATCGCCAGGGCGCCGATGTTTTCGCCGGAAATCAGCTTGGGCAGGTACTTGGTCTTCTGCTCGGCCGTGCCGTTGCGGCGGATCTGGTTGACGCACAGGTTGGAGTGGGCGCCATAGCTGAGCCCCACCGACGCCGAGGCGCGGCTGATCTCTTCCATCGCCACGACGTGTTCCAGATAGCCCAGCCCGGCCCCGCCGTACTCTTCCTCGACCGTGATGCCGAGCACGCCCAGGTCGCCGAACTTGCGCCACAGGTCGTTGGGGAATTCGTTTTCGTGGTCGATGGCGGCGGCGCGCGGCGCAATCTCGTCCTGCGCAAAGCGGCGCACGGACTCGCGGATCATGTCGGCCGATTCGCCCAGGTCGAAATTCAGGCTGGGAAAGGTCATGGGTCGCGTCCTTCGTTGTTATGCGCGGCTCTGCCCTGCGAAAGGGGCGACCGCTCCGTTTCCTCCGTGGTGCGCTACAGTAGTTTCCGTTTACGTAAACGTCAACACGCCGGAAGGCCTATTCCGTCCCCCCTGGACGCCGGGCCGGCCCGCCGAAGTGGGTAGGCCTTGATTTCCCGCGCCATGTGGCGCAGGGTTTGCCGAGAAATTCTAAAGAAAGCGGGCGCGCGCAAAGGCATGAACGAAATCAGGGCCACCATCACCACGCCGGTGCTTGTCGTCGGCGACGCCGAGGGCGATGGCCCGTTGCTTCGCATGATCCCGCCGCCGCTCAACCGCATGCTGCGCGGCACGTCCAACCGCCTGAGCGGGCAGCGCATGGCGCGCCTGAACCGGGTGGCGCAGCAGATCTATCCGATCCTCCAGAAGCTTGAAGACAAGGCCCTGCCGGCCGATCAAAAGGCCCTCCAGGGGGTGCCGTTCGCCAAGGCCGTGACCGACGACGAGAAGATCGAACGCGCCCTGCGCCTGTTCGTGTCGGCCTGGAAGTCCAACTTCATCCGGCTGGTCGATCCGACCGGCAAGACGGTCCCGACGGAAAAGGCCCGCACCTACATGGGGGCGTGCGGCCTGACCGTCGAGCAGGCCGAGATGCACTTCATCGACATCGCCCTGACCCGCATCTTCCGCAAGAACCCGAAGTCGCAGCGCCGCCTGATGGGCATGGTGAACGACCCCGACGCCCTGCCCAAGATGCGCGTCCTGGCCCACTTCCAGCAATTGTCGCTGACCGAACTGGTGATGGGCCTGGGGCACGAGGCCGGGCCGATCCTGTCGAAGATCGACGCTGAAAAGCTCTATGCCCTGGCGACCCTGAAATCCTATCACCTTCGGGCGCTGCGCCAGACCCTGGGTGCGGGCTTCAAGAACATCGCCGACTGGGATGCCGAGATCATCAAGGCCATCGGCAGCAGCTTCAATTGCGTCGAGCAGATCCGCGACCTGGGCGACGCCATCGCCGCCGTCCACAGCCCCGAGGCCATGGCCGTGCTGGGCCGCTGGGAAGTGCGCGACGTCACCGACCGCCTCAACGAGGAGCGCGCCGGCCGCGGCCTGGGCGAACTCAAGGGCCAGCGGTTCGAGACAGACCTTGCCGCCGCCCGCCTCATCCTGGGCGGTTTCTTCAATACCCTGGTGTCCGAGCCGCCGGAAATCCTCGAAGCCTTCGGCGCCCTGATCTCGCGCATCCGCACCACCGACAAGGTCGACCGCAAGGACCGCATCGACGAGGTGCGCCTGTTCTGCGAACGCTTCCTGGAATACATGAACTCCGACATCATGCGCGCGCTGGGCATGGTCGGCGACAACCCGACCAGCTTCGGCGAGGTCCTGCACGTCCTCGAAGGCCTGTTCTCCAAGCCCGGCCTCGGCCGCAAGTTCTTCGACGGCGCCCTGCAGACGCCCGAGGGCGTCAAGGCCCTGGCCGGTCTGAAGGTCGACATCGAGGAAATGAAGAAGCGCGGCTCGATCAAGGGCGAGGCCGAAATCGGTCAGCTGATCGCCAACTCCGACATCCTCGACGGCAGCATCGGCCAGTTCCTGAGCTTCAAGTAAGCTTTACCAAGCTGCTGGAAAACACGACCCCGGGTTCGTCGTTCCCGCGCAGGCGGGAACCCAGGAGTCACGGACTCCATAGAGCATTAACCTGCTGCAAGAATACAGTTTTGCAGACCTCCGTCCAATACCCCCTGGGCACCCGCCTGCGCGGGTGCGACGGTCGGGGGGCGTCGGAAAGGGCTTTTCAGCAGCCTGTCGGACAGGAGTCCCTCAGGCCTCCGCCTTGACCAACAACGCCTGGCAGTCGGCCTCCAGGCGGTCGAGTTCCTGAAGGGTCAGGTCGATGTCTTCGCGCTGGCGCATCAGGCTGTCGCGGCGTTCCTGCATCTTGGCGATGAAGTAGCGCAACTGCCCGACCTCGCCGCGTTCGGCGTGGTAGAGGTCCAGGATGTCCTGGATCTCGCGCAGGGAGAAGCCCAGCCGCTTGCCGCGCAGGATCAGCATCAGCCGAATGCGGTCGCGGCCGCTGTAGACGCGGCGCTGGCCGTCCCGCAGCGGGGTCATGAGGCCCTTGTCCTCATAAAAACGGATGGCCCGCGCGGTGATCCCGAATTCCTGGGCCAGTTCGGATATGCCGTAGGTGCGCTCTGTGCTCATGAGTTCCAGTTTACGTAAACGTAAACGTGGTGTCCAGGGGCATGGGGTTTTCAGGAACCCCCGGCACTCCTTGGGGCCGGCCCTTTTGGGCGGGGCACTTCGCTGGGGCCTTCGGCACCGCCCAGCCAGTCCAGCACGTCGCGGCGCACCAGATGGTCGCCCAGCAGCAGGCCGGTGACCACGGCGTTGCCGCCGCCGGTCACCCGCGCGACGACGGAAATCCGTTCGCTGCTGCGCCAATCCTCCCAGCGGGTGGCCTCGGCATCGGGCACCGGGAAGCGTTCCAGGCCGAAATCCACCCACACGCGGCACTCGCCGCCCCGCAGCGGACAGACGATGGTGCCGCCGTGGTCCGGCGCGGCCCGCACGTAGCCTCGCAACAGCAGCCGGCGCGGCCCCGGATCATCGCCCGGCGGCGCGGCCAGGACCCGTTCCAGGCGCCACGGCACGGTGGAGCCATCCGGCCCGGCCGAACTGAGGACGACCCAAAGGCGGTCTCCGGGGCGCGGCGGCCGCGCCGTGGGCAGCAGGCTGACCGGAATGTCGGAAAATCCGTAGCGCAGCGGCACGTCGCCGCCCCGAAACAGCGGCAGCGGGGCAACCGGCGCGGAGTCGAGGACCACCGCCTGCCCGGTCGCCACGGTGTGCAGCTGCCGCCCCACGACGATCAGCAGCAGCGCGATCTGGAGCACGCACAACCCGGCCAGGACGACGCCGAGCGACCGGCGGCGCGGCGCCGGCACCGGCACCGGCGCGCTGATGGCGTCCCCGTTCGAGCGCTGCGCGCTCATGGCGTCCCCGTTCGAGCGCTGCGCGCTCATGGGGTCCCCGTTCGAGCGCTGCGCGCTCAGGGCGCCCCGGTTCGAGCGCTGCGCGCTCATGGTGTCATCGCCCAGGCGACGGCCTGAACGGCGGTCGCCATGGCCGCCGCCCCGGTCACGAACCGCTGGCCGGCCACCGCCCCCCACACCGCGAAACCCAGGGTCAGCATCATTGTCAGCAAGGGCACCACCCAGGCGGCCGGGGGCGCCACGCCGATCAGGTGCGGCAGGCCGGGCAGCCACGGACGGGCCACGGCCAATCCCACCGCCGCGACGATCAGCACCATGTCCCGCGACGGGCCGCAAACGCTCAGTTGCGCGCCCAGGCCGACCGCCACCGCGCCCACCCCCAGCATGGCCGGCAGGATCCAGTCGGACGGCGGCGCGATGCCCAGCGGACGGGCCAGACCCAGCGCCACCAGGGCACCAAGCAGGCCGATCAGGGCGCTGTGACGGGCCACCATGCCACCCGGCAACCACCGTGCCTCGGCGGCCGACGCCAGCCCCCACAGGGCGGCCGGCGGCAGCACGAACATCGCGGCGACGACGCTGGCCGGCCACGGCGAGTTGACCGCCATGCCCAGCCCCGCCAGGCCGTACCACACGGTCAGCAGGCCCGCCGCGACGCGCGCCTCGGTGCGCCAGCCGCGCCACAGGGCGACGCCCACGCACACCGCCCAGGCGCCCAGGAAGGGGAAGTGGAAGGCCGCCTCGAAGGCCGCCGTCTCCAGGAAGCTCCAGCCGAAGATCAGGAACAGCGCCAGCCACAGGGGCGGCCGCGAAGGCACCAGGGCCGCGGCGAGCACCGCCACGGCGGCCCACACCGCCACCGCATCGGGCAACCGGCCAACGGCGGAAAACATCTGCGCGGTAATCATCAGGGCCGGCCCGAACAGCGCCACGCCGGCCAGCACCAGGGCATGGCCGACCTCGGGCAGCAGGCCCGGCCGGCGCAACACCAGCCACGCCCCGCCATAGGCGGCGACGAAACTGCCGACCAGCACCAGCAGGCGCAGCACGCGCGGCATCGACTCCCACTGGGTGACGAAGAATGCGCCGGCGCCAAAGGCGATCAGGCTGACGATGACGATGCTGACGACAAAGGGCGGGCCGCCCTCATGCGTGCCGGATGGCGGCAGCGGATGGCCCTGTGTTCCGGCGGATGGGTCCATGGACTGGAAGCCCACGGGCGGGCGCCCCCTTTTAAAGCGGTTGGGATATCCGGTTCAGGCGGCGGACGATCCGCCGGCCTGTACGGTCAACGCCCCAGGCGCCCCGTAAGGTCCGTCAAATCAGGAACAGCGTGGCGAGGCCAAGGAACGCGAAGAAGCCCAGGACATCGGTCGTCGTGGTCAGGAAAGGCCCGGCGGCCAGGGCCGGGTCGATCTTCATCTTGGCCAGGGTCAGCGGAATGAGCGTTCCGGCCATGCCGGCCCACACCATGTTGAAGATCATCGCCGCCGACAGCACGATGCCGAGGTCCAGGCGCCCGAACCACAGGAACGCGACGGTGCCCAGAACGGCGGCGAACACGACGCCGTTGATGGCGCCGACCGCCAGCTCCTTGCCGATCACGCGGCTCATGTTGCCCGGCCCCAGTTCCTTGGTTGCCAGGGCGCGCACCATGACGGTGACCACCTGCATTCCGGCGTTGCCACCCATGGCCGCGACGATGGGCATGAGGATGGCGAGGGCGACGATCTGTTCCAGCGTCGCCTCGAACCGCGAGATCACGAACGATGCCAGGATGGTGTTGAGCAGGGTGATGGCCAGCCAGCGGATGCGGCGCCCGGACGTCGAGAAGGCCGAGGCGTAAAGGTCGGCCTCGCCCACCTTTGCCATCTTCAGCATGTCGTCCTCGGCTTCCTCGTCGATGACGTCGACCACGTCGTCGATGGTGATGCGGCCGACCAGCCGCCCCGAGGCATCGACCACCGGCGACGACAAAAGGTCGCGCTGGCGGAACAGGTAGGCGACTTCCTCCTGGTCCATGGTGACGTTCATCACCACCATGTCCTCTTCGGTCACCAGCCCTTGCAGGCGGGTGGCGCGCGGCGACCGCAGCAGGGCCGACAGCCGCACGATGCCTTGCGGGCGGTGGCGCGGATCGACCACGAACAGGACATAGAAGTCATCGGGCAGGCTGGCGTTGGCACGCAGGTAGTCGATGGTCTCGCCAACCGTCCAGTAGGCCGGCACCGCCACCAGTTCGCGCTGCATCAGGCGGCCGGCGGTGTATTCCGGGAACGCCAGGCCCTGTTCAATGATGGTGCGTTCTTCGGCCGGCAGGCGGGCCAGGACGTGGGCGCGCTCGGCCTCGTCGAGCTGGTCGACCAGGTAGACCGCGTCGTCCGACTCGAGTTCGGCCACCAGGCTGGCGAAGTCGGCGTAGCCGTAGCGCTCCAGCACCTCGTCGCGGATGCGGTCGTCCAGCTCGGGCAGGATCTCGGGATTGAAGCCCGGCCGCATGAGATCGAGCAGCCGTTCGCGCGGCTCGCGCGGAAGCTGGTCGATGAGGTCGGCGGCGTCGGCGTAGTGCAGCGTCAGGACCTGATCGCGCACATAATCGTCGCGGCCGTCCTCAAGGGCGGCCACCACGTCCTCGACGAACTCCGGGTTCAGGGCGAAGGCGTCTTCGCCATGAAGGGGGCCGCGGACGGGCTTGAGGGTCTCGTGATCGCTCATCGGCTCCCTCCCTGCGCGGTGGTCCCAAAATTGTAACACCGTCTTGATACGAAAAAGGCCCGCTGCCTGCCGCAACGGACCCCTTCACGTAACGGCCGACCCCGTAAGGATCGACATTCCCAAAATGGTGCGGTCGAGAAGACTCGAACTTCCACGGCCTTTCGGCCACAGCGACCTCAACGCTGCGCGTCTACCAGTTCCGCCACGACCGCACGATTTTGAAAACGCCGTCGGCCCTGGTAAAGCCGCCGGCCCCTTTAGGCCTGGTCCGTTGAAGGACCCCCTTGCCTTCGGGGAGCCAGTGACATAGCAAAATGGGTCACGGTGATCAAGAGGACTTCTTATGAATTCGCACCTTTCTGCTCCTGAATGGCTGATCGCGGATGATCCGGTACCTTATCCGGAAGCCCTGGCCGCCATGGATGCCCGTGTTGCGGCTATTCGCGACGGCAGCGCGGCCGAACAGGTGTGGCTTCTGGAGCACCCGTCCCTCTACACCGCCGGGACCAGCGCCCGCGCCGAGGACCTGCTCAACCCTGGCGCCATTCCGGTGTTCGAGGCCGGGCGCGGCGGCCAGTACACCTACCACGGGCCGGGCCAGCGGGTGGCCTACGTGATGCTCGACCTCAAGGCGCGGAACCCCGACGTGCGGTGCTACGTCCACGCCCTGGAGGAGTGGCTGATCCGCGCCCTCGACCGCTTCAACGTCAAGGGCGAGCGGCGCGCCGACCGGGTCGGCATCTGGGTCGAGCGCAAGGCGCCCGGCGGCTTCAAGCGCGAGGACAAGATCGCCGCCATCGGGGTCAGGGTGCGCCGCTGGGTGACCTTCCACGGCATCGCCCTGAACGTCGAGCCGGACCTGTCGCTGTTTTCCGGCATCGTGCCCTGCGGCATCCGCGAGCACGGCGTGACCAGCCTGTGGGATCTGGGAATCCACGTCACCATGGAGGAGGTCGACAGCGCGCTCATGGCGACCTTTGACGAGGTGTTCGGGCCGGACGCGGCGGGGCCCATGAGATCCGGACCGATGAAATCAGGAGGCGCCTGTGTCGTTTGAGATGTGGCTGGTGTTCATCCCGGCGGTGTTCCTGATGAACATGGCGCCCGGACCCAACAACCTGCTGGCCATGAACAACGGGGCGCGGTTCGGGCTCGGCCGGTCGGTGCTGGCCGGGCTGGGCCGCATTCCGGCCTTCGCCATCCTGGTCGGCCTGACCATCGTCGGCCTGGGCGCCCTGATCGCCACGTCCGAGGTCGCCTTCACCGTGCTGAAGTGGGTCGGCGCGGTGTATCTGGTCTATCTCGGCGTCCGCCTGTGGCGCACCAGCCCCGCGCCGCGCGCCAATGACGCCGTGCAGGAGGTCGTGCAGGCGCACTACCCCGCGTCCGAGGCCAGCCTGCGCACCCTGGCGACGCGGGAATTCCTGGTCGCCATCTCCAACCCCAAGGCCATGCTGATCTTCACGGCCTTCTTCCCGCAGTTCCTGACCCCCGGCCAGCCGGTGGCCGAACAGTTGCTCATCATGGGCGCCACCTTCCTGGTCCTGGAGGTCGGGGCGCTGGCCATCTATGCCGCCGGCGGCGCCGGGGCCGGCAAGTTCTTTTCCAGCGTCCGCGGCCAGCGCATCCTCAACCGCATCAGCGGGTCCGCCCTGGTCGCCGCCGGAATGGGCCTCGCCCTGGCCCAGCGCGGGTGATTCCACACAGGCGCGTCCGCTGACGCGGACGGGCTGCTGCCCGGTCCCGCTTGGGGCAAGCCCCAAACCCCTTTTATTTCTTCAAAAAAACAAGGGAGGTCTGGAGCGTAGCTCCAGGCTGGCGGCAGCCCTCCGCGTCAGCGGACCAAATGCCCTATGAAATATAGTTCCGCTGGTCGGTCAGGAAGACGGCATAGCGGCTGTCCTCGCGGAAGATGTGCTGCACGATCCAGTCGCGGAAGAACCGCCGGAACGGCTCCGGTGCCACATGGCCGCGCGCCCTGAACTGGTCGCGCACGCGATAGACGTCGCACATCAGATAGGCGTGGACGGCCTCGTGCTCCCCCGCGCCGGGGAAGCCGGTGGCGAACAGCAGCTTCTCCTCGTCCACGAAATGCTCGCGGGCGAACTCGATCAAGGTGTCCAGGGCGTCCAGGGCCATGGCGGCCTCGCCGGCCTGCTGGTGGATCAGCACCGTGCTGGCCATCTCGAACAGTTGCCGGTGCTGCTTGTCCATGGCGGGCACGCCTATGCCATACTCGGCCAGCCACGGAAAAGGCGGGCCGTCCTCGCGCGGCGCGAACAGCCGGTTCATGCGCCGCCCGGCGATTTCCAGCAGCTTCCAGCGGACCACCGGAATGCCGCGCACCAGTTCCCCCGGCACGGCCAGCAGCACGGTATCCTCGGCCGCGACGTAGCGGCACGGCGGGGCGGCCCCGACCATGATGCGGCTGCCGGTGAACACCTCGGCCGGGCCGATGCCTTCGACCGCGTCGCCGTTCAGGCGCATCTGCACAAGGCCGTGGCGAACGATATACAGGACGTCCTTGCCGTCCGACGGAACGTCGTCGCCGCGCGCGACGCCGACTTCCACGGCGGCCGACACGATGCGGTTCTCGACCACCGCCGACAGGTTTTCGCCGAACACCCAGGTGCGGTTGAGCAGCATGCGGATTTCCGCCGCGTGCTCGATCTCCTCGCGCAGGCCGTTGCGGGCCACGAACGCCCGGTACAGTCCGGCCGGCACGCACAGGGCGGTGACGAAGCTGACCGCGCGGACGGTTTCCCCGGCCGGCAGCCCGGTCAGGGCGGCCAGTTGTCCGATCATGGCGCCGGCGCCCAGGGTGGCCCCCTTCTCGGCCCCGGCGCCCAGGGCCTCCACGGTGCCGGTCAGGACAAGATGGACCACGTCGCTCGCCTGCCCCTCGCGGACCAGCAGGCTGTCGGGATTGATGGTGTGCAGGCGATGATTGAGCAGGATGTTGAGGTCGCACTCGGGCACCTGCGGGAACCGGCTGCGCAGGTAGTCGCGGGCCCGCGCCAGGGTGGTGTCCTGCTGCGCGGGGATGAGCACATCGACGGTGCCGAACGGCGCCCCCGACCCGATCTCCTTCTCCGCCCAGTTGAGGGCGCGCGCCGTATGGGCCAGGATCAGGCGGTCCGACGGATCGCCGACGAAATCCTGCGCCTCGCCGTGGATGAGGCCGCCGCCGATGTCCACCTTCTTCAGGGTGGCCGGCTCCTGATAGGTCTGGCGCACCGACTCGGCCAGGGCGGCGGAGATGCCCGGAACGGCCGGGTCATCGTTGACCATCTGGATGAGAACCCGCAGGCTGACGATGTCGGCGTAGTGGGCATAGGTGACGGTCCCGGCCTCCCACAGGGTGCGGAACTGGAACACCGAGGTTTCCACCGGATGGGGCGAGAACAGCGGCAGCACCTCCAGGCCGTCCACGTCGTTCCAGACGTCCCACTCCAGGTCGTGGACCTCGAAGAAATCGCCGAACTCGCCCTCGGAAATGCCCATCAGGGCGCCCAGCTTGCGCGCCACCGTGGCCCGCACCGCCGGAGTCGCGAAGTACCGCACCCGGTGGTCGGCCCGCACCAGCGTCGTCAGGCCCGAGAAATGATCATCGTGGCAATGGGTGTGGAAGATGCCGTCGATCTCGTGGACGCCGATGCCGAGCGCCTCAAGGACGGTGCCCAGGTTCGGCCCGGCGTCGATCAGGAAGATGCGGCCCTGGAACATCAGGATGCTGCCCATGGTCGGGCGGTTGACGTCCCAGCCGTCCCCCTCGCCCGAGTGCACCACGCTGAAGTATTCCCGCCGCAGATGGCGGTAGCCCAGGCGGTAGGGCGCCTCGTAGGTCGCGCCGAGCGGCAGGTTGAGGTCCACCGTGGCGGTCTGGTCGCCGTGGCGGAACTCGAACACGTTGACGTCGATGCGCCGCACCGTCACGCCGGGCGCGAGGTCCGTGGCGCCCTCCTCCAGCTCCCGCAGGTCGAGCAGGTCCTCGGGCCGGCGGATGGCCCCGAAGGCGAAGCGCAGCTTGATCCGCATCCACTCGGCGGCGGTGTCCGGCGGCACCCCGGCGGCAACCAGTTCCTCGACCGAGGTCAGGCCGTAGTTGCCGCGGTGGATGTATTCCATCTGCGCCCGCAACTGGTCACGGCGCCCGATCACCATGGGCCGCCGGCCGGTGTTGTTGGGATGGCCGGGCAGCATCATGCCCTGGCGGTACAACATCTGCAGGACCGGGAATTCGCCAAGATTGCACAACTCGCCGCCCTGCGAGGACAGGTCCGACAGCAGCACCGCGTTGGGGCCGGTTTCCGCCATCACGCCGGCCCGCTCGACGTTGCGGATGAGGCCCCGCTTCATCAGATGCTTCACGGCGTCTGCCGGGGCGCCGCACAGCACCCGCAGGTCGGCTTCGGGAACTTCCACCCAGGCGACGCCGGGCAGCACTTCGATCACATCCACGCCAAGCACTCCGCGCACCAAAGCGGTGCCCTTGCAGTGTGCGCGATTTGGCTGCGGCGGAGAAGGTCGGGCGGCGCGATTGTGGCCCTTCAGGCACGAAAAAGCGGCCGCCCCTTTTCAGAGACGGCCGCTTTCCGGATTGAGCGTGATCAGGCGGTCTTGCGCAGCCCCTGACGCTGGGCGATCACCACCTCGGCGATCTGCACGGCGTTGAGGGCGGCGCCCTTCAGCAACTGGTCGCCGCACACGAAGAACTCCAGGCCGTGGTCGCCGAACACCAGGTTCTGGCGGATGCGGCCGACCTCGACGTCGTACTGACCCGAGGCGTTGAGCGGCATCGGGTAGGCCTTGGCGGCCGGATCATCGACCACCTTGACGCCCGGAGCCTTGGACAGCACCGCGCGGGCGGCAGCCGGGTTGACCGGCTTTTCGGTTTCGATCACCGCGCTTTCGGCATGGGCGCGCGAGGTCGGAATGCGCACCGCGGTGCACGACAGGGCCAGGTCCGGCAGGCCCATGATCTTGCGGCTCTCCCAGGTGACTTTCATTTCTTCCTTGGTGTAGCCGTTGTCCTGGAACGCGTCGATGTGCGGGATCAGGTTGAACGGCAGCGGGTGGGCGAACACGGCGTTGCCGGCCTTGCCGGTCGACAGGAAGGCCCGCGCCTCGTCCTCGAGTTCCTTCATGCCCTCGGCCCCGGCGCCGGAGGCGGCCTGATAGGTCGACACGATGACCTTCTTGACGCCGAATTCCTTGTGCAGCGGCCACAGGGCCACCGCGAGGATCGCCGTGGTGCAGTTGGGGTTGGAGATGATGCGCGCGTCGCCGATGGCCTCGGGATTGATCTCGGGCACGATCAGCGGCTTGTCGGCGTCGTAGCGGAAGGCCGACGAGTTGTCGATCACGGTGACCCCGCGCTCGGCCAGCTGCGGCGCGTATTCCTTGGCGAAATCCCCGGACACGGCCATCAGCGCGATGTCGCACTCGGCGGCGGCGTCCACGGAGAAGGCCTCGATGGTCTTGGTGCCGTAGGGAGTGTCGATGGTCTTGCCGGCGCTGCGTGCGGAAGCGAAAAGGCGCAGCTCGCTCAGCGGGAACGCGCGGTCGTGCAGCACGTTCACCATCTCTTGCCCGACGGCCCCGGTCACGCCGATGACGCAGACCTTGGGACCAGAAGCCATATCATGAACCATAAGGGAAAACCCTGTGTCAGTGATCAGGAAGGCGCGGTTATAACAGGTTTCGCCGCCGATTTGAACCGGCGGCCCAAGATTTAGTGCAAATTGTCAACCCTGGAAAGGGGGCTTCAAGCGGTCGGACGCTGCTCGAAACCGTCGCCGGGAGCCTCCCGGGAAGGCTCCACCCGGACGTCGGAAACCGAGGCGGCGGCCGGCCCCTGGCGGCAGGCCGCGACCATGTCGGCCACCGCCTCCGCCGGGCCATGGAACAGCGCCTCCACCGACCCGTCGGCCCGGTTGCGCACCCACCCCGCCAAGCCGCGCGCCCGCGCCTGATCGACCGTCCACCCCCGATACCACACCCCCTGCACCCGGCCGGTGATGCGGACGAGGACGGTCTGGTGGGAAGCCGGGTCGGTCATTGGGAAGCGCCTGCCGTTGTTAGGTCGGCACTATTGTGCATATGGCTTCCGGGTCGTCCAGGCGCAAAACCAGGCTCTGGCTCAGGAACAGGTCGTAGTGCACGCCGTCCTGGCCGATGTAGCCGGCCCGCAGGTCCTGGCCGACGAGCACCGCGCCGACCCGCGCGTCCACAAGGGCGCCGCCCTTGATCGGGGCCTTGAAGATGCCCAGGGTGCACAGGCGCTTGAGGTGCTCCAGTTGCAGCATGTCGGTGCCCGGGTAGCGCCGGAACAGGCCGTTGTAGAGGGCCGGTTCCAGGGCCAGGGCATAGGGACCGCGCTTGCCGGCGTCGTCCAGGCGGGTGACGGCGCTCAGGACGTCTTCCAGCGCCCGGTCAACGCCCGACCAGTCGCCGCCGGCGACCTCGGCCCGGCCCTCGGCGGTCAGCAGGCCGGGGATGCCGAAGTCGGGCTGGCCGGAATAGATCAGTTCCTCCTCGCGCGCCGCCACCGCCTCGGCGGCATCCTCGACCGGGCCGGTGTCGAGCGGATGGCCGTTGTCGAGCACCCCGGCGACACGGCGGATGCTCAGCTTGAAGGTCTTGCGGATCATCGGGACCGAGACGGCCCGGCCGACGATCTGCGCCGCCTCGTCGCTGCCCGGCTGACGGCAGAACCCGTCGTTGCCCAGTTCGATGGAGGTCATGCCCGGCCCGAACGGGCCATCGACATCGAGGAACCGGCGCGCGGTCAACTGGTCGGACGCCGCCTTGACGGCGGCCTTGTCGATCTCGTCCCACAGTTCGCTGCCGAACGGTGCCTGTCCGCGGTTCAGATAGTCCATTGCACCGCTCCTACTTTTTGGGTTTGCCAATGGTGAAGCCTGAGGTCGGCGGTTTCCCGCCCTCTTCGCCCCCGGCCTCGCCCTCCGCGACTTCCTCGATCTCGGTGATCGGAGCGTCGGTGAACAGGTAGGTCTTGATCTGTTCGGCCCAATCGGGGTCGTTGCGGCGCAGCCATTCAATGACCATGCAGGCGTGCTCCATCTCCTCGCGCATGTTGTGCAAGAGGATGTCGCGCAGGGCGTCGTCGTCGCAGTCCTCGGCCCGCTGGCGGTACCAGTCCACGGCATCGAGTTCCTCCATCAACGACACGATGGCGTGGTGGTGGTGCAGGGTCTTGCGCGACAGGCGCTCGCGCGGCGCATGAAGGCCTTCGCTCGACATGGTCAGCTCTCCCTCGGGTCTTTCTCTCGGGCTCTTCGGGCATAAAAAATGCCGGAGCCTGTTTCCAGGCCCCGGCTGTGTTAACGCCCGAACCCGACGCGGCGTTCGCGTCCGGTTCGTTTTGGTCGTTTTTATTCGAACTCGATGATGATCTGGTCGACGGCCAGGCTGGCGCCGGCGGCGGTGTGGACCTTCTTGACGGTGGCGTCGCGTTCGCAGCGCAGGACGTTTTCCATCTTCATGGCCTCGACCACGGCGAGCATTTCGCCGGCCTTGACCTCCTGGCCCTCGACCACCTTGACGGCGACCAGCAGGCCCGGCATGGGCGACAGCAGGAAGCGGCTCATGTCCGGGGCCTGCTTGACCGGCATCAGGGCGTCCAGGCGGGCGGCGATCGGCTCGAACACCAGC